>JAYNVG010000051.1:0-19689 GCA_038100295.1 Thalassospiraceae bacterium | reverse complement strand
CCCTATGCACAACGCCCCCATGGGCGCTTCGTACACCACGTGGAGAGACACAAGCATTTAATGATTGTTACCGGTCTGTGGCAGGGATATTAAAAGACATTTGTCTTGGCAGGGGTTTTTAAAAATATTCTAATTATATCAACGACTTAAATAGTTGCCTAATTAATGGGCACTTCAATTAAGCCCCACTGATTCATAACGATTTTTCCCGGTTCGGGCTTTTTTCAACATGGTTATCCACAGATATCGTGGATAGGTTAATGGTTAATCTTATGTAGGCCCGTGCGGTGTGCCGTTATGTTGACGGATGCACGCAAACCGTTGAAATAAATTCATGCAAGATCAGACCACAGATACCGGCGCCGAGGACGAAGCAGACGGTGCCGGCATGGAAAAGGGCGCCGAAGTCATCCGTGCGCGCCTTGCCGGGTTGCCGACCTCTCCGGGTGTGTATCGCATGCTCAATGAAACCGGCGATGTTCTGTACGTAGGCAAAGCCAAGAATATCCGCAAGCGGGTCACCAGTTACGCCAATCCCAACCGTCAGTCGATCCGAATCCGCCGTATGATCGCGCAGACGGTGGGCCTGGAAATCGTCAAAACCGAGACGGAAGCCGAGGCGCTGCTTCTGGAATCCGACCTGATCAAGCGCTACGCCCCGCGTTACAACATTCTGCTGCGTGATGATAAGTCATTTCCGATGATCCTTATCACCGGCGATCATGACTATCCGCAGATCGTCAAATATCGAGGCGCGCGCAATCGTGCGGGCGAGTATTTTGGTCCGTTTGCCTCGGTCTGGGCGGTGAATGACACACTCGGGCTACTGCAGCGCGCCTTCCTGCTCAGGACCTGTTCGGACAACGTGTTCGCCAACCGGACGCGACCGTGCCTGCTGTTTCAGATCAAGCGCTGCAGCGGACCCTGTGTCGAACGGATATCAAAGCAGGACTACAAGGGCCTCGTCGATGAGGCGCGGGATTTTCTGACCGGCGACAGCCAACGCATCCAGCGCAAGCTGGCTGAAAACATGCAGGCAGCTTCGGACGATTTGGAATACGAACTGGCGGCGCAGTATCGCGACCGTATTCAGGCCCTGACCCGTGTCCAGTCCCGTCACGAGGCGTTCAGCGCCGGTCTCGACGAGGCCGACGTTATCGCCCTGTACCAGGAAGGCGGGCAGACCTGCGTGCAGGTGTTTTTCTATCGCGGGTCGCGAAGCTACGGCAACCGGGCATATTTCCCGAGCCATGCCCGCGAGGACTCGCCAGAAGAGGTTATCGAAGCGTTCATCGGCCAGTTCTATGCCCGCACCCAGCCGGCGCGGCTGGTACTCGTTTCGCACAAGCTGCCGAACCGCACGCTTGTCGAGGAAGCACTCAAGGTGCGTGCCGACCGCAAGGTGGAAATCCGTCTGCCGACCCGCGGTGAAAAGAAGCGCGTCGTCGACAATGCCGTAACGAACGCCCGCGATGCCCTGGCGCGACGCATGTCGGAAAGCGCCTCGCAGCGGAAACTGCTCGAGGGGCTTGCCGAGGCGCTTGCCCTCGACGGGACGCCCGAGCGGATCGAGGTCTATGACAACTCGCACGTTTCCGGTACCAACGCCATCGGTGCCATGATCGTTGTCGGCGCCGAGGGGTTCATGAAGAACGCGTATCGCAAGTTCAACATTCGTCGTGCCGGCGCCGGCGGTGCCTCGGCGGGCGACGATTACGATATGATGCGCGAAGTCCTGGAGAGGCGGTTTTCACGCGCCCTGAAGGAAGATCCGGATCGCACCAAGGGACAGTGGCCGGACCTGGTCCTCGTCGACGGCGGCAAGGGGCAGCTTTCCGCCGCCGAGGACGTGTTTCAGCAACTCGGAATCGAAGACGTGCCGCTGGCCGCGATCGCCAAGGGGCCGGACCGCAATGCCGGACGTGAAAAGATCTTTCTGCCGCAGCGAAGCGAAGCCATCCAGCTCGGCTACAAGGACCCGGTGCTGTATTTCCTGCAGCGCATCCGCGACGAGGCGCACCGCTTCGCCATCGGCACGCATCGCGCCAAACGCGGCAAGCAGATACATAAATCCATTCTCGACGAGGTGCCGGGCATCGGTGCGAAAAGAAAGAAGGCTCTGCTGCACCACTTCGGCGCCGCGCAGTCCGTGGCCAGTGCCGGAATCAAGGACCTGGAAACCGTCGACGGTGTCAGCCGGGCCATGGCAAAAAAGATATATGACTGGTTCCACCCGGAGGACTGAGCCGTGCTGTACATGGTCATTGAAACCTTCGACGCAGGTGCCGACGCGGTGTATGCGCGATTTCGTGAAAAAGGGCGCATGCTGCCCGACGGATTGACCTATGTAGACAGTTGGGTGAGCGAGGATATGCGCCGTTGTTTCCAGATCATGTCGGCGCCGGACCGCGCGTTGATCGATCTGTGGATTTCCAACTGGGACGACATCGTTTCGTTCGAAATCGTGCCCATTATGACGAGTTCGGTCGCACAGGAGCACGTTTCCGGCGCAGAGCAGGTTTCAACCACGGAAAGAAGCTGATACAAAAAGACCCTGCGCGGGCACCAATCCGCGATCTTACCCCGGGGCGCCTAGGCATGCTGACAAAGATTCCGAATATGCTGACGATTGGACGGATCGGCGCGATACCGCTGCTGATCTGCGCCTTGATCTTTCTCGATGCGCCGCTCGCCAACTGGATTGCTTTTTCCTTCTATACCGTGGCTTGTGTGACGGATTTCTTCGACGGCTATCTGGCCCGCGCGCTCAGCCAGCAATCGGCCTTCGGCCGGTTTCTCGACCCGATCGCAGACAAGCTGCTGGTCGCGTCCGTGCTTCTGGTGCTGGTAGGGGTCGACCGGATCAATGATGTCACTGTGCTGCCTGCGGCGGTTATTCTTTGCCGCGAGATACTGGTTTCCGGGCTTCGCGAATTCCTGGCCGAATTGCGCGTGCCGATGCCGGTGACGGCGCTGGCGAAATGGAAGACGGCCATCCAGATGCTGGCGCTCGGTTTCCTGCTGGTCGGCCCGGCGGGACCTGATTTCGGACCTTTCAGCACCACCGAAATCGGTATCATCGGCCTTTGGGGGGCGGCATTGCTGACGCTGGTGACCGGAGCCGATTATCTGATCGTCGGTATTCGCCAGATCGCCGCCGTCGATGACAAGTCCGCCAAAACACTGGAAACAAGCAGCGTTGGCGATAAGGATGGAAATATCCGTACCGCCGGTTGATCGTGTTGCGCCGACAGGGGATATTCACCACATATAACGAATGACCGATTGGGCGGTTGAGGGCATCTGGGTATGAAGATTTTCGGATTCGCGGGCTGGAGTGGCAGCGGTAAAACGACGCTGGTCAAGGCGGTGATCCCGGCATTGATCGAGCGTGGTCTGAAGGTCTCGACCATCAAGCACACGCACCATAATTTCGATATCGACCGGCCCGGCAAGGATTCCTTCGAACACCGCACGGCAGGCGCCTACGAAGTGGTCATCACGGGAGCGCAGCGCTGGGCGCTGCTGCATGAAAACCGGGGTGAGCCGGAACCGAAGATCGAGGACATGCTGACCCGCATGTCGCCGGTCGATCTGGTGCTGATCGAAGGCTTTAAATCCTATCCGCATCCGAAAATGGAAGTATACCGGCCGGAAATCGGCAAACCGTTGCTGTGCGCCGACGACCCGTCGATAGTGGCGGTGGCAACGACCGCCGAACTGGATGTGAGGATACCGCGGATCGATCTTGATGATGTCGGGGCGGTTGCTGATTTCGTGATTGATTTCTGCGATCTGCCGGCGGAGCGGCGGCATGGCGCAGCTTAAGGATGACTGTTTTGCCTTTGGCGATACGCTGGTGCCGTACGACGACGCGATGGCCGACCTCGCGGTCAGGCTGGATACGGTCGTCGAAACGGAACCGGTTCCGCTGACGACGGCTCTGGGCCGCATATTGGCGGCGGATATCCTTTCCGAGCGGAACGTCCCGCCGCACGATAACAGCGCCGTCGACGGCTACGCCGTCTTTTACAGCGATCTTAACCCGGATGGAGAAACCAGATTGCCGGTGACCGGCCGGGTCGCCGCCGGGCATCCGCTGGGCCGCGCGGCGAAACCGGGTGAATCCGTGCAGATATTTACCGGCGCGCCCATGCCCGATGGCATGGATACGGTCTTCATGGAGGAAGACTGCGTACGAGACGGGAACGATGTCGTGCTGCCGAAAGGCCTGAAGCCCGGATCGAACCGCCGCTTTGCCGGCGAGGACGTAAAAACCGGCGATGTGATCGTCCGCAAGGGGTGCCGGCTGCGTCCGCAGGACATCGGTCTGGCGGCGTCGGTCGGGCGTCCTACGCTGGAAGTTTTCAAGCCGCTGCGCGTTGCGGTTTTTTCGACCGGTGACGAGGTCCGTGACCCGAGCGGGGATGCACCGCCCGGCTGCATCTACGATGCAAATCGCTTCGCCGTCATGGCCATGCTGCAGGGTCTGGGCGCGTCGGTGACGGATCTGGGGATCCTGCCGGACGACCAGGCCGTGATTGCGGATGCCCTGTCGGCCGCTGCCGCCGGTCATGATGTGCTGATGACGTCGGGCGGCGTTTCGGCGGGCGAGGAGGACCACGTCAAGGCGGCGGTGGAAAGCCTCGGCAGCATTCATTTCTGGCGTCTGGCGATCAAGCCGGGACGCCCCATCGCCCTTGGCCAGGTCGGCGATGCCGCTTTCGTCGGCCTGCCCGGCAATCCGGTTGCGGCGATGGTGACGTTTCTGATGGTGGCACAGCCGATGCTGCGCCGGCTTTCGGGCGAGGAAGGCTACAAACCGGTGCGCCTCAAGGTGGTGACGGATTTTGCCTATAAAAAGAAAAGCGGCCGCCGCGAATGGGTCCGGGTCGGTCTCGGCGATGACGGCAGCGACGGGCCGGTTGTCTTCAAACATCATTCAAGCGGTGCCGGTATTCTGACGTCCATGGCGGCGGCGGATGGTCTGGTCGAACTTACCGAGGATGTCGAAAAGCTGGAGCCCGGAGCCACTGTTACCTACATTCCCTTCAACGGATTGTTATCGGGTTAAGATATTGAAACTTTTGTACTTTGCATGGGTGCGCGAACGGGTCGGCACAGCGGCGGAAGAAATCGACTGCCCGGCGGCTGTGGCGACGGTCGATGATCTGATCGGCTGGCTGGCGGCGCGCGGCGGCGGCTATGCGGAAGCCTTCGAAAGCAAGGCCCTGGTCCGCGCAGCGGTCAACCACGAGCATGTTGATGTTTCGCACCCCGTCACAGATGATGACGAGGTCGCGTTTTTCCCGCCTGTCACCGGGGGCTGAGATGATCCGCGTTCAGGAGCAGGATTTCGATCTGGGAGCCGAACTGAAGGCCATGAGTGCCGGCAAGACCGGTATCGGTGGTCTGTGTTCGTTCGTCGGGCTGGTCCGTGACATGGCGGGCGATACCGATATCGGCGCGATGACGCTGGAACATTATCCGGGGATGACCGAACGCGCGCTGGAAGAAATCGAAGCCGAGGCGCACGCCCGCTGGCCGCTCGAAGCGACGCTGATCATTCACCGTTACGGACGGCTTGAACCGGGCGATCAGATCGTGCTCGTCGCCGCTGCCTCGGCGCACCGCGAGGCAGCATTCGAAGCCTGTCATTACCTGATCGATTTTCTGAAAACCCGGGCGCCTTTCTGGAAGCTTGAGGAAACGCCCGAGGGGCCGAAATGGGTCGATGCCCGCGCCAGTGACGACGCTGCGACGGCGCGCTGGGCAGCCAAAGGCAGCGGGGCGTAAACCGGTGGCCAAGGGTGGACAAGGCAGCGGTGGCGGCCCGGACGATCCGGACGGGAGGACACCGATCAAGGCCTATGATAACCTTGAATTCCTGCGCGGCCGCGATGGCCGGACGCTGAGAATTCTGTCCGAGTACCTGGAACCGGAAGCCCGCTTCGCCGAATACAATATCGCGGATACCATCGTTTTCTTCGGCTCGGCCAGGGTCAAGAGCCGGGAAGAGGCAGAGAAACATCTGGACGCCGCGAAACGGCATGGCGGTGATCTGGTCGAGGCCGAGCGGGCACTGCACATGTCGCAGTATTACGAGGCGGCCCGGACGCTGGCGCAACGCCTGACCACATGGTCGAAAACCCTCGAAGGCTCGCGCCGCCGCTTCGTCGTCTGCACCGGCGGCGGGCCCGGCATCATGGAGGCGGCCAACCGCGGCGCCTCGGAAGCGGCGGGGATCAATATCGGGCTGAATATCTCTCTGCCGCACGAGCAGCATGAAAACCCGTATGTGACGCGAGAACTCGGTTTCGAGTTTCATTACTTCTTCATGCGCAAGTTCTGGTTCATCTATCTGGCCAAGGCGATGCTGGTGTTCCCGGGCGGGTTTGGCACCATGGACGAGTTTTTCGAGACCCTGACACTGTTGCAGACCAACAAGCTGAAAAAGCGGGTGCCGATCGTCCTGTTCGGAAAATCGTTCTGGGATGAGGCGGTCAATCTGGATGCTCTTGTCCGCGCCGGCACGATCACACCGGAAGATCTGGATCTGTTTCTGGCAACGGACGATATCGATGCGGCGTTCGACTATCTCACGGCAGAACTGACGCAACATGCTTTGGGCGTCCCCGGCGGGATATTATGAGATTTAGGGTCTCTATTGCCGAAATCACCGAACATGCTTACCCTAACTGCTTGATAATACCCAGAAAGGGGACCTGAGTTTGCCGGAAAACATTTTTTCACGCTTGTACGAGAAGGGCGACGTCATCTTTCGCCGGGGCGAACCGGGGGATCATGCCTATTTCATCGAGCGCGGCGCGGTCGACGTTATCATCGACAAGGACGGCGCGGATTTCGTCATTGCGCAGCTCGGCCCAGGAGAAATTATCGGCGAAATGTCGATGATCGACGATGCGCCGCGTTCCGCGGATGTCATCGCTACCGAAGACACCGAACTGATCGTGATCCAGCGCTCGCGCTTCATCAAGCCGCTGACATCGGCCGACCCGATGATGAACCTGATCCTGCGGGTGGTGCTGACCCGGTTCAGGAATGCGCAGAACCGCTATTCAGGGCTGAACATCGACAGCGACACAAAGAACGGCTCCATCGAGGAAATCCGCCAGATGGCGTTCCAGCGCATCCACGACGAGCGCGATCTTCTGCGTGCGCTCGAAGCGCAGGAATTCCGGATGCACTATCAGCCGCTGGTGTCGCTCGAAAGCGGCAAGATCGCCGGCTTCGAAGCGCTGATGCGCTGGCAAAAGGATGACGGTTCGTTCGTCTCGCCGGGCCGCTTCATCCCGCTGGCCGAGAATACCGGGCTGATCGTCGAACTGGGCCGGTTTGCCATGGAAACGAGCCTGCGTGACCAAAACCTGTTCGCGGAAGCCTTTACCAGGAACAACCCGGGCGAATCGCTGCCGTTCATGAGTACCAACGTGTCCGGTTTGCAGCTTTCCGATCTGGATGAGATCGACCGGATCGGGGGTATCATCCACGCCAGCGGTGTTGATCTCGAACAGGTGAAACTGGAAATCACCGAAACCCTGATGGTGGAGAACCCGGATCACGCCGCCAATGCGCTGAAAAAGCTCAAGGCGCTCGGCATCTCGCTGGCCATCGACGATTTCGGCACCGGGTATTCCAGCCTCAGCTATCTGCACATGTTCCCGCTCGACACCCTGAAAATCGACCGTGCCTTCGTCAACAGCATGGACCAGACCGAAAACAGCCGCCGCATCGTGCATAGTATCGTCGGCCTTGCACTGGCACTGGACATGAATATCGTCGCCGAAGGTATCGAGACCGAAGCCCAGCAGATGAAACTGAAGGAACTCGGCTGTCATTACGGTCAGGGATATCTGTTCGCCAAGCCGCAATCGGCGGATGATGCCCTGGCGCTGATCAATTCAGGTAAAATCTGGTAAATTTAGACGTTTCAAGCCCCCGCCCAGGATGTCAAAATTCCCCGGCTTGACGGAGGATAATCATGAAATACGCTCTCGGCGAAGACCGGGTCACCACCCGCGGTGACGACTACTGGATCGCCCCTAACGCATCAGTGATCGGTAAGGTAACCCTGGAAGCGGGAGCCAGTGTCTGGTTCGGCGCCGTGCTTCGCGGAGACAACGATCCGATCATCGTCGGGGAAGGTTCCAACATTCAGGAAAACAGCGTGCTGCACACCGATCCCGGATACACGCTGCGGCTCGGTAAGGGGGTCACGGTCGGGCACATGGCGATGCTGCATGGCTGCACGGTCGGCGACAATTCGCTGATCGGGATCGGGGCCGTGGTTCTGAACGGCGCCAAAATCGGCAAGAACTGCATCATCGGCGCCAAGGCGTTGATCACCGAGAACACCGAAATTCCCGACAATTCCCTTGTCGTCGGCGCGCCGGGGCGGGTCATCCGCGAACTGAAGGCTGAAGCCGTCGCCGATCTGACGCGGATTGCCGAGCATTACGTCGAGCGCTGGAAGCGCTTCAAGGTCGACATGATCGAAGACGGCGCCTGAGATGCTGCCGGTCGATCATTTTTTCCGCGCGGCGGCGCGCTATCCCGACAGGATTGCGGTGCGTGACGGCGCCATGGACGTCACCTATGCCGATCTGGCACGCCAGGTAAATGCACTGGCGGCGGCTCTTCAGTCGATCGAGCCCGCGCCGCAGACCCGCGTCGGGATCTGCGGCTACAACACGTTCGAGCATCTGCTGGCATGGCTCGCCGTGTTCGCCGCCGGCAAGACGTGGGTGCCGCTCAATCCCAGAAACGGCAAGTCCGAGTTGAACCGCATCTGCGAGGTGACGAACCCGGGGATCGTCATTGTCGACGCGGATTGCCAGGACAAGGTCGATAGCCCCAGGGCGACGCGGCTGACCGGAAAGCCGGGCGCGGGCGCAGTGAGCACCGCGATAGAGGCGCTCGTCGCCGAATTCGACGGCAAGATGCCGGTGCGCCCCGATCTGAATTTGGACGATCTGCAGGCGATCAAGTTCACCGGCGGCTCGAGCGGCCAGCCGAAGGGATGCATGCAGACCTACCGTGTCTGGAACACCTGTATTGCCTCGATGCTGGTCGAGTTCGGTTTCGACAAGGATGACAGGAACCTTCTCGCCGCGCCGATGACGCACGGTACCAACACGCTGATCATGCCGACCTTTGCCGCGGGCGGCATGCAGGTTTTCATGGGGCCGCCGAAACCGCTGGCTATCATCGAAGCGATCGAGCGCGACGGCGCGACAACGATGTTCCTGCCGCCGACCGTGATCTACATGATGATGGACGAGGCGGCCGCCCAGAAGGCGGACTTTTCATCGTTGAAGCACCTCATCGTCGGCGGCGCCGCGATCCGCAAGGACGAGGTGCCGCGCGCCATGAAGTTGTTCAACAACGCCCTCGAAACCTGTTTCGGACAGACAGAGGCACCGCAGATCGCGATCTGCATGCGGGCGTCGGATTGGGCCAAGCCGGAAAACTGGGCATCGACCGGGCGCGCCACGGTGCTGACCCGCGTCGAGGTGATGGACACCGACGGCAAGATCCTCCCTCCCGGGGAAACCGGTGAGATCGTGCTTAAGGGCGATCTGGTGATGAAGGGCTATCTGGACATGCCCGAAAAGACGGCCGAGACGATCATCGACGGCTGGCTGCACACCGGTGATGTCGGGATTATAGACGAGCGCGGCTTTGTCTATATCAAGGACCGCATCCGCGATGTGGTGATTACCGGCGGCTTCAACGTTTATCCCAGCGATGTCGAGGCGGTGCTCGGCCTGCACCCGATGGTCAGCGAATGCGTCGTCTTCGGGGTGCCGGACCGCAAGTGGGGCGAAGCGCTGACGGCGGCGGTCGAAGTGCGGCCGGGCAGCACCGTCAGCGGCGACGAGATCGCGGCGTTCGTAAAGGAACGGCTGGATTCCGTGAAAACGCCGAAAGTCGTGCATATCGTCGATGAACTGCCGCGCTCGCCCGTCGGCAAGGTGCTGAGGCGCGAAGCCAAGGCACAATTCACCCCAAAAGAAGATGCAGGTGCAGCATGAGCGGAACCGACAGGCCGACCACCAGGCTGGCAACGCATACCAACGAGGAACTGTATTACCGTGATGATGGCCTTGTCGGCGATCTGATGGGCAACGTCACGTTCACGGAAATGATGTTCATGCACATCATGGGGCGCAGGGCCAGTGCCGGTGAAATCGTCATCCTGGATGCGGTTCTGGTGACGCTGATGGAGCACGGCCTGACACCAAGCGCCATCGCCACGCGACTGACCTATCATTCCGCCCCGGAAGCATTGCAGGCCGCCGTGGCGGCCGGGCTGCTCAACGTCGGATCGCAGTTCGTCGGCACCATGGAGAATGCGGCCAAGCTTTTGATGCAGCTACTGCAAGACGAGGACGGCTTCGAGGTCGCCGCGCGTCGGGAAATCCGCGCGCTCCGTGCCGCCAGGAAACCGCTGCCCGGGTTCGGTCATCACCTGCACAAGCCGGACGATCCCAGAACCGCACGTCTGTTCGAGATCGCCCTGGCACAGGAAGGGATCGACGGCATCTATATCGATGCCATGAAGCGCTTGTCGGCGATCATCGATGAAGAACTTGGTCGGCATTTGACGATCAACGCGACGGGGGCGGTCGCCGCCGTTCTGCTGGAAATCGATATCGAACCGGAAATCATGCGCGGCTTTTCCGTAATCAGCCGATCCGCCGGGCTGGTGGCGCATATCCGCGAGGAACAATCCGAGCCGACGGCACGACATATTTGGGATGTCGTCGAAGATACGGTACCCTACACGGGCGACGCGCCTGTCGATGAAAACTGAGGAATCAACATGTTCTGGAAAACCGACGAACCGCATGGTCTGCCGCACGATCCGTTCAAAAGCTGCGTGATCCCGCGCCCGATCGGCTGGATATCGACGATCGGCCCCAACGGGGTCGCCAACCTGGCGCCGTATTCGTTTTTTAACGCTGTTTCCGGCGATCCGCCGATGGTCATGTTCGCCAGCGGTGCGCGCTCGGCGGACGCCCCCAAGGACAGTATCTACAACGCCGAACAGAGCGGCGAATTCGTCTGTTCCATGGTGTCGTACGAACTGCGGGACGTGATGAACGAAACCAGCGCCGCCTATGGTCCGGAGGTCGATGAGGCCGCGGTTCTTGGGGTCGAGATGGAGCCGTCGCAACTGGTCAAGCCGATGCGCGTCAAAGCGGCACCGATCCATCTTGAATGCACCTACATCGGCAAGATGGATCTGCCGCCGGACCGGCACGGCGGCGGCAATTCTCTTTGTGTCGGCCGAGTGATCGGCGTGCATATCAAGGACGAGTTCCTGAAGGACGGTATCGTCGACGTCGAGAAAATCCGCCCGGTCGCGCGGCTCGGCTACATGGACTACACGTCCGTGCAGGAGGTGTTCACGATCATGCGCCCGAGCGTGAAGTCGGCAGCCGAATAATCGCCGTTATATAATGTTGCCGACGATGCGGGCGATGCGCGCCCGCACGATGCCGGCAATTTCGCTTTGCGATGTGTTGCTGCCGCCGGCATAGACGGCGACACCGGTCTGCACGGATCTTTTCAGGCCGCGCTTGGAACGGTTCTTGTCTTCTTCGTCTTCCTCGTCGGGCTGGCGGCTGCGGCTGAAAGTGATGGTTTTCGACGGTTTGCTGGTAGAGCGGTCGGTCACTGTCGCGACCGTGACGCTCGTGACGATGATATAGGTATCGTCGGTGACGTAGCTGCCGACGATGGAACCCAGCGTCGCGCCCGACACCGCCCCGATCCCGACGTCGGTACGTGTCGTGCCGATGCTCGCCCCGGCCAGCCCGCCGGCGGCACCGCCCAGGAAACCGTACTCCGCGGACATGTTCGTCTGTATCTGTCCGCTGTAGCGGACATTGACGTCGATGAGAATGCCGAAGTCGTCCTCGGATGTCGGCTCAAAGCCGATGTTTCCATATGCGCTTTCGATCTGGGAGCGAAAACCGTTGAGATCGAAGGCGGTATCGCCGGAGGTATTACGTATGCGGACCTTGACCTTCTTGTTCTTGTAGAACGATGCGTCGGTGACGATGTTGCGCTCCACCGTCGAGCCGATCATCAGGCCGGAACCGTCCTCCTGCTTGACCATGCCCATGCGTGTGGTCGAGGCGCCGACACATCCGCCGAGCGTCAGCGCGAGTAAGATGACGCAGGTCAGCAGGAAACGGGGCTGGGCCATATTTAGGGTGCGTGAATATGTCATTGCTGTCTCCTATGACCCGCCGAGGTTTTCATTGAGGAAGCGCTGCGCTTCGGAATGATGGATTGAAAAGTTAAGATTCTGGGCGCCCTGATCGACCCTGATCCATGAGATAACTGAAATGACATAGTCTTCAAGGAATACGGGGCCGCCCGAGTTGCCGTTGCTTGTGGCCGCATCAATCTGCACGAATAGCACATCGCTTCCCTGATGCAGATTGATGCTTTTGCCTTTTCTGATCGCACTGATGACACCGCGCGTTATGGAAAATTCAAAGCCCTTTGGGTGACCGATCACTTCCACTGTGCTGCCGAGTTCGATCTTGTTCTTGTTATAGAAGCGTGCCGGTTTGCCGCGGCTTTGTGTTTTGATAAGGGCGAGATCGAGAACGGCGTCACGGGCAATGACCTTGCCGAAAGTTTCCTGCTCGTCATGCATTTTCAGCTCGACGAACTCGTTCTCGTCGACGACATGATAGTTCGTCATGACGATATCCGGCCGGATAAAGAAACCGGAGCCTAGTCCGCCATCCTTCGTGTAAATGGCAACCACACTGTCGAAGCGCGGGTCATTGGCGGTGCTTTCCTCGTAGGTGTTTTCCTTGTAGGAGGCGATGGCGGTGTTTCGGTCTTCCAGCATTTCCTTGCGGAGCGCGGTTATGTCCGTCATTCGCCTGGATTTCGATTGATTGGCCAGATAATGCTCGATGAGCTGACTCAGCTTGACGCTGGAGGGGGCCTTCTCCCATGCCGCGACATCGGCCTCCCCGTCGTGCTTGCCGGCAAGATTGTCGGCATCCGGGTCTTTCCCGCTGATGCCGTACGCGACTTCGAAACGCTCGTTTTCCGTAATGTCGAAGGTTGATTTGAAATAGTTCTTATTGGTCTTGTCGATCACATAGTAATGCACGGTCATCGTCTTCGATGCGTCGACTGTGCCGACACGGTACTGGTATGTGGCCTTGATCGGCACCTCGATCATCGTCGGTGTCGAGCTCAACTCGCTCATGACGTTTTGCAGTTCGTCCTGTGCTTCCTGGCGTTTCGCATCGGCGGCGGCAATGGCGATGATCTTGCCCATGCAGCCAAGGCCGTAGCAGTACTGTGACTGCGCCATGTTGACGTTCATTGCTTCGGATTGCACCCGCATCTGGGTCGCCGTGACCTGGTTCTGTAATTGAGTGTATTTCGGATTGGATTCCTGCTTGTAGCCGACGATCTGCTGCGAGGTCCTGCCGCTCATGCGGCCGATTTTCCGCCGCGCTTTGGCCAGTGCGACATCGAATACGACCAGATAATCGGCATTGTTCGCGGCGGCACTTTCAAACGCCTTGTCCAATTCGCTTTTTTCGATATCGAACGGCAGATCGACTTCGATCGACGCTGGAAATTCTATCTGACCCTGATTGAGAAGCGTGCGGCTCGTCACCTCGACGAAGCCGACTTTGACGCTGTCGAGCTGCTGGACGTCGAATCCGGCCGACTTCGCCTCGGAAATCACGGCAAGGACATCGGACAACTTGCGGTTTTTCTTCGGCAGTTCCTCGAGACGGGCTTCACATAGGCACGGCTGACGGTCTGCCAGTCGTCGGGCGCGACATCGAACTGTTTAAGGCTCCCGGCAAAATGCGCGATATCTGTACCGCTCCTGCCCTGCAATACGCCCTGCAGCGCCGATGGGTTGTCTGCGAAGAATTCACGCGCGCTGAACGACCTGGGATGGACGGAGAAAAAAGGCTCCCCCGAGAAATGATCGTACGCGGCGAAGTCTGCGGCGGCGGTGGCATCGACTTTGCTGCGCAGGGTATCGATTTCCGTTTTCAAGGCCGTCAACCCTTCCGGGCGATAGGCCGGGTTCACGAACACGCCATCCTTGGGGATGATCGCGTGAATGCGCTCCGCGGTTTGCAGCTTGATACTGACGGAATCCCAGTTGGCGGCGCCGGTCGGCCATTCGACCGGCTTGAGATCGGCGAGGGTCCTGGAAATGTCACTCTCAAACGGGGTGCTGACATTTTCGACGACCAGTGATATCTGAGCGGCGGTTTCCGGGTCTTCGGCGATCTTCGCATCGAAGTAGTCGCGCTGTTCCTCGTAGAGGATCGAGGCGTCATGAAAATTGCCGGCGGCCGTCAATTCCTTCAGATGGTCCTTCTGGTCGAAGAACAGCGTATAGTTGTCTTTTGCGACACGGAAATTGCTGCCCGGGGCATTCGGACTACCGGTTCCCGTGGTTTGGCAGCCGATCACGAGAAACCCGAAGGCCAATACGGCACTCAGAACAAACATTCTTTTGGAAATATCCCTCATTGCCCTGCAATCCCAGATAAATATTCAAATAATAAATACACATATTACGATATACTATGCCGACAATTCATGTCCTGTCGATATGTAGAGACCCCGATGGTCAGCATTTGCCCTATGCAAGGACGTAGGCTATTTTTTGTGGCCACTTCAGGGAGGAGCGAGAAAAAATGCCCGAAACCGTAAAACTGACCGCCACCGACGGGCATACGTTCGATGCCTACCGCGCCGACCCCGAGGGCAAGCCCCTTGGCGGCGTCATCGTCATCCAGGAAGTATTCGGTGTGAACGTGCACATCCGCGATCTGGTCGAACGCTGGGCGGCTGTCGGTTACACGGCCATCGCGCCGGCGCTGTACGACCGCTGGGAGCCGGACTTCGAAACCGGATACGAGCCGGCCGATATAGAGAGGGGCCGGGCGCACAAGGCCACCGCCAACGAGCATCTGGACAGTGTCATGGCCGATGTTGACGCGGCCCGCGCGGCGATCGCCGACGCCGGGCGGATCGGCGCCGTCGGCTATTGCTGGGGCGGCTTCGTGACGTATCTGGCGGCATGCCGTCTCGATATCCAGGCCGCCAGCGGCTATTACGGCGGCGGCATCACCGAGGTCATCGGCGAAGCGCCGAAATGCCCGACCATTCTGCACTTCGGCGATAACGACGCATCGATCCCGATGAGCGACGTCGACGCCGTCCGGGCGGCACATCCAGGCGTCGGTATTCATGTCTATCAGGCCGGGCACGGTTTCCACTGCGATATGCGTGGCAGCTACGATCCGCGCGCTGCCGCCATCGCCGGCATGCGCACCACACAGTTGTTCGAAGCGGTGCTGCGCCGGGGAGAGAGCATATGAGCGGAGACGTCCAGACGCCGATGATCGGGGTAATCGGCGGCAGCGGTCTGTACGAGATCGACGGTCTGGAAGACGCCCGCTGGGAAGCCGTGAAGACACCGTTCGGCGATCCGTCCGATGAAATTCTGCGCGGCACCCTAGATAGGGTCGAAATGGCGTTTCTGCCACGCCATGCACGCGGCCACCGCATTCCGCCGTCGGATCTTAACTTCCGCGCCAATATCGACGCCATGAAGCGGCTCGGCTGCACGGAAATCCTGTCGCTGTCGGCGTGCGGCTCGCTCAGGGACGAATACCCGCCGGGGACCTTCGTCGTCGTCGACCAGTTCATCGACCGCACCTTCGCGCGCACCAAGAGCTTCTTTTCCGAAGGGCTGGTGGCACATGTAGGCTTCGGCCATCCGGTCTGTTCGCGTCTTGGCGATGCCCTGACCGAAAGCCTTGCGGCACTGGATATCCCACATGCGCGAGGCGGCACCTACATCGTCATGGAAGGACCGCAATTCTCGACCATCGCCGAGTCCAATCTCTACCGCCAGTGGGGCTGCGACGTCATCGGCATGACCAATATGCCCGAAGCCAAGCTCGCCCGCGAAGCCGAGATGTGTTACGCCTCCGTCGCCATGGTCACGGATTACGATTGCTGGCATCCGGATCACGACCACGTCACGGTCGAGGCGATCATCGCCGTGCTGGTGGGCAACGCCGACAACGGGCGGTCGCTCGTCAAGGAAGTGGTGCCGCGCCTCAAGGGCCGTACGGAACTGTGCCATCAGGGCTGCCACACGGCACTCGACAATGCCATCATCACCCATCCGGAGAAGCGTGACCCCGGCCTCGTCGCGATGCTCGACGCGGTCGCCGGCCGCGTACTTTAAGGAGAGAACATGAAAGTCGACGGGGTTCCCTACCGTACCATCTGGCTGGCCGACGACGGCTGGGCGGTGGAAATCATCGACCAGACCCGGCTGCCGTTCGATTTCGTCACCGTGCGTCTGGAAAATGTCGATGACGCCGCCGTCGCGATCAAGGACATGCTGGTCCGGGGTGCGCCGTTGATCGGTGCCACGGCGGCCTACGGCATGGCGTTGGCTATGCAGGCCGACGCATCGGATGGCGGACTGGACGCGGCTTATGACAAGCTGCTGGCGACGCGGCCGACGGCGGTCAACCTGCGCTGGGCGTTGGACGACATGCGCGCCCTGCTGGGCCCGCTGTCGGAAAACGATCGGGCGCAGGCGGCCTACAGGCGCGCTGCGGAAATCTGCGACGAAGACGTGGAAATCTGTTCCGCCATCGGTGACAACGGCCACGCCATCATCCGCGATATCGCCGCCGCCAAGCCGGGCGAGACGGTGAATATCCTGACACACTGCAATGCCGGCTGGCTGGCGACGGTGGATTGGGGGACGGCGCTGGCGCCGGTCTACAAGGCATTCGACGCCGGAATCCCGGTTCATGTCTGGGTCGATGAAACCCGGCCCCGCAATCAGGGCGCCAGCCTGACGGCGTGGGAACTGGGCCGGCACGGCGTGCCGCTGACGATCATCGCCGACAATGCCGGCGGGCACCTGATGCAGGAAGGGCGCGTCGACATGTGCATCGTCGGTACCGACCGCACCACAGCGTCGGGCGACGTCTGCAACAAGATAGGCACTTATCTGAAGGCGCTCGCCGCCGACGACAACGGCGTCCCGTTTTATGTCGCGCTGCCGTCGCCGACCATCGACTGGACGCTGGATGACGGTATGGACATTCCGATCGAGGAACGCTCCGCCGATGAAGTGACGAAAATTCAAGGGAAGACGGCGGCGGGCGAGGTGGTTACGGTGGAAATCGTGCCGGACGGCGCCAAGGGCGGGAACCCTGCCTTCGACGTGACGCCCACGCGGCTCGTCACCGGGCTGATTACCGAGCGCGGTGTCTGCGAAGCGTCGAAATCCGGCCTCAAGACGCTATTTCCTGAAAAGGGAGGATCGCGATGAAACTGACAGATGAACAACTCGCCGAATTCCATGAGCGTGGCTATCTGTTTCTGCCGGGGCTGTTTTCCCGCGACGAGGCGCAGGTTCTGAAGGAGGCGGCGAAGCAGATTTATGCCTCCGACCGCGAGGAAGTGTGGCGCGAAAAATCGGGCGTCCCGCGCATCGCCTTCGCCGCGCATGAATACGACGATGCGCACGGCCGCCTCGGCGCCCATCCGCGCCTGATCGAGCCGATCATGCAGATCCTCGACGAAGAGGTCTACATGCATCAGTACAAGATCAACGCCAAGGCGGCGTTCGACGGCGATATCTGGCAATGGCATCAGGATTTCGGCACCTGGCATCGCGACGACGGCATGCCGGAGCCGCGCGCCATGAACATTTCCGTGTTTCTGGACGAGGTCACGGCGGCCAACGGCCCGCTGCTGTTCATTCCGGGCAGCCACAAGAAGGGAGTCGTCGAAGCCGGTCACGATCTGGAGACCACCAGCTATCCGCTGTGGACACTGGACCGCAAGACCGTTCTGGAACTGGCCGACGAGGGTGGCGTCGTCGCCCCGACCGGCGCGCCGGGCTCTGTATTGCTGTTTCACGGCAATCTGGTGCACGCCAGCCCGCCGAACATCAGCCCGTGGGACAGGGTGATCGTGTATCTCAGCCTGTGCGCGGTTTCCAACCACATCACCAAGTACACGCGCAAGCCTTGGATCGCGCATCGCGACTTCACGCCGATCAAACCGCTGGCGGACGACTGTCTGCAGGAACTGGTGGACCGGGCACGCGCACAAACGGCAGCGGAATAAGCACATGAAAATCGTCATCACGGGAGGCACGGGATTTCTCGGCCGCTTGCTCGCCGAGCGGGCGGTGGCGCGCTCTGATCAGGTCACGCTGTTCGACATCGCCATGCCGCCGGGCGGTCTTGGTGCGCTCGAAGGCCGGGTCGAGGTGGTCACGGGAGATATAGGTGACAGCGATACCGTCAACCGGCTCGTCGCCGGTTCGGATGCCGTCATACACCTGGCGTCGATGGTCAGTGCCGGTTCGGAAGCGGATTTCGATGCCGCCATGCGAGTCAATCTGGACGGCGGGCGGGTGGTTCTGGAAGCGGCGCGGGCCAACGGGCCGCAGACGAAGGTGCTGTTCACGTCCAGTCTGGCCGTGTTCGGCGGACAGGCGACGCCATCAAAGGTTGACGGTATGACCCGCCCGGTGCCGCAGAACACCTACGGGATGACCAAGGCGGTGATGGAACTGCTGATCAACGACATGAGCCGCAAGGGCTATATAGACGGCCGCGCGGGACGGTTGCCGACGGTGATCGTGCGCCCCGGCAAACCGAACACGGCGGCGTCGAGCTTTGCCAGCGGGGTGATCCGCGAACCGCTGACCGGCGAGGTCTGTGAACTGCCGGTGGTGCGGGACCTGGAACTTTGCGTCGGTGGCTACCGGACCGTTGCCGACGGGCTGATGGCCCTGCTCGATGCCCCGGCGGAAGCGTTCGGCGATGACCGGGTGCTCAACCTGCCCAACATCACGGTATCGGTGAACGGCATGATCGCCGCCACGGAAAAGGTCGCGTCGCGGCACGGCATTTCGCTGGGTGAGGTCAGGGACGTCCCGAATCAGACCATCCGCACCATCGTCGGCAGCTGGCCGGTGTCGATGGATGCGTCACGGGCGCTGGCGCTCGGCTGTCCCGTCGACAGCGACCTTGAAACGATGATCGAGGCGTTCGTCGAGGACTACCTGAACTAGCTCAGCCCTCGGCGACGTCCCGTGCCATCCGCGCGGCGAGGCCGATATAGGCTTCCGGATCAAGTAGGGCGTCGATCTCGCTTTCGCTAAAGGCGTCCGTGACCTCGGGCATGCGCATCAGCGCATCCTTCATGTGGGTGTCTTCCTTGAATGCCGTCATGCACGCCGCGTGTAGCAGGTCGTGCGCGGTCTGGCGGCCGAGCTTCTCGCCGAGAGACATCATAACCGCCTCGCTCAGCGTCAGGCCCCTGGTGATGTCCAGATTTCGGCGCATGTTGGCGGCGCGCACGTCGAGCCCCTCGCAGACGACGATGGTCTTGTACAGCGCAGCGTCGGTCTGGCACATGGTGCGGGCGATGAACTCACGCTCGGTCTGCAGGGAAATCTTGTCGCGCTCATGCTCGCCGATCAGGGTTTCGAAGGCCTGCGGCACGCCGGCGCGCACGGTCCGGGCCAGGGCGACGATGCCTTCGCAGATCGCCGGGTTGCGCTTGTGCGGCATGGTCGACGAGCCGACCTTGCCC
>JAYNVG010000017.1:0-72394 GCA_038100295.1 Thalassospiraceae bacterium | reverse complement strand
TTTCCGCAGAACGCTGGATATGGATTGATCCGCATGAATCTAAAACGAAGACTTAACCGCTTAGAGGCCAGCGCCGGAATAGGTGAGGCAAGAATACACGGCGTTTGGTTTGTCGACGCCCCCGAGAAAGCCCATACACCCGCACCAGATCAAAAGCAGACAAGCGCCTTATGGGGGAGCGGCCCCGATACCTGGCGCGTCTACGTTAAGCCCGGACAATCCGAAGATAACGCATTAAGGGCGGTAGGCATCGATCCCGATAAAGACCACGTCATCCATTGGGGCATGAGTGACCTGTAAAAAACAGGTGAAAACAGGAGATGGGTTTTCTGACTCGGTAAAAGAGCTTTTCCCCCACTATAAAAAGGCCAGCGCCTCACACCTTGGCCCGATCCGACGAAAATAAATTGTTACAGAAAACAGCCCCTAGCGCCGCCCTTAACGTAGGTAAATTAGTGGGTAATGAAATTCAAAGCGCTGAAAGCCCCGGATTTCCTATCGTAATGGCGGAGGGGAAGGGATTCGAACCCTCGATACAGTTTCCCGTATACTGGTTTAGCAAACCAGCGCCTTCAGCCACTCGGCCACCCCTCCACGCGGTTCCGCGCACTTCGGGGGTGCCCCTGAAGATGCCGGAAAATACGGCGGGAATGTACGGGCTTGACCGCCCAGCGTCAACCGCGCTGAACCACCCTGAGCCTTCATGAAATTCTGCCGACTGCGGCCTTGCCGCCCCCCTGTATGGGCGACATCATATGGTCCCCGATCCGCCCCCGTGCGCCGCGTTGGAGAACCCGTTTGACCGCATCCCCGCCCCCGCCCGCCGATGGCCAGCCCACCGCCGCCGTTCCGCTCAACCGGCTTGCCGTGGTGCTGCTGATGGCGCTGGGAACGCTGGGCCAGCTGGCGCTCAACATCGTTCTGCCGTCGCTGCCGGCGATCGGCACCGAGTTGCACGTGGTGCCGGGCGGCGAACGGCTGGTGCTGTCGGTGTTCCTGATCGGATTCGCCGGCGGGCAGTTGCTGGTCGGCCCCTTGTCCGACCGCTTCGGACGCCGCCGTTTCCTGATCCCGGGATTGCTGCTGTACACCGTGCTCGGCGCGGCGGCGGCGATGTCGGCGACCATCGAACTGCTGCTGGCAGCAAGGCTGTTCCAGGGGCTGGGCGCGGCGGCTGGCTTTGTGGTCGCGCGCGCCATTGCCCGGGATTCCTTTCAGGGCACGGAACTGGTCCGTATCTTCGGCCTGTTGACCCTGACCATGGGCATCGTGCCGGGCATCGCGCCGATCCTCGGCGGTTTCGTGCAGGAATACGCCGGCTGGGAAACCAACATGGCGATTACCACCGCGATGGGCGCGGTGATGCTGGTGCTGTGTTTCTTCGCCATGCCGGAAACCGGCACGCCCTCGAGCGAGGACATATCGGCACCAAAGGTGGTCCTGACCTATGTATCGATCATAAAGGACCGCACCTTCCGCCGGTTCGCCGTCACCAACGCACTGGCGCTGGGATCGCTGTATGCGTTTCATTCCGGCGGCCCGGAGCTGATGATCCGCCAGCTCGGTCTGGCCCCGTCGTCGTTCGGATTTCTGGCGTTCCTGCATTCCGGTGCCTACATGCTGGGCGCGCTGACCGTGTCGCGGTTCAGCAAGCGCCTGGCCGAGCCGTCGAAGGCGATCATCTTCAGCGCCCTGGTGATGACGACGTCCGCCGTCTGCATGCTGACGCTCAGCCTCAGCGGTTATGCCAGCGTCGCAACTATCATGTTCTTCATGGTGATCTTCGGCTATTCGCTCGGCGCCATTCTGCCGCTCGGCGTGGCCGGCGCGCTGAGCCCGTTCAAGGCCCGCTCCGGCACCGCGACGGCGCTGCTCGGTGCCCTGCAGATGTCGGCCGGCGCCGGTGCCAGTGCCGTCGTTGCCGCGTTCCCCGACATCCCCGGCATCGCCTTTCCCATCGTCATGATCGTCATGACCCTCGCCGCCGCCTTTAACGCGCGGCGTTCGCATCTGGAAACAACCTCATAGGAGCCAGCCATGACCGAGACCCTTGCAGACCTGATCGCCGCCCGCTTCGCCGAGCCGACGACGATCGGCCGCGACCGTGCCGCCGAAGGCACCCAGGCACAGTTGCTGCGGCATCGTTCCAGGCGCCGCTACAAGGACACCCCGGTATCGCAGGAAGTGCTGGATCTGCTGTTCGCCTGCGCACTGTCGGCCCCGGCGAAGTCGGACCTGCAGCAGGTCGCGATTATCCAGTTCGCCGACGCTGAAAGACGCGAACACGTCACCGATCTGTTTCCGTCGATGCCGTGGATCAAG
This sequence comes from Thalassospiraceae bacterium, assembly GCA_038100295.1. Classification (GTDB taxonomy): domain Bacteria; phylum Pseudomonadota; class Alphaproteobacteria; order Rhodospirillales; family Casp-alpha2; genus UBA4479. Next base: position 70,072 of record JAYNVG010000017.1, on the reverse strand, counting down.
CAGGCGCCGGTGTTTCTGCTGTTCTGTGGAGACGGACGGCGCATCCGCCGGGTCTGCGAGCTGCGCGGCACCGCCTTCGCGCACGAGCCGCTGGATGCGTTCCTCAACGCCGCCGCCGATGCCGCCATCGTCATGCAGAACTTCATCGTCGCCGCCGAGGCCGAAGGCCTGGGCTGCTGCCCGATCAGCGCCGCGCGCGAGGTTACGGACGAGATCGTCGAACTGGCCGGACTGCCGGACGGCGTGTTCCCGTTTGCCGGTCTCTGCGTCGGCCATCCGGACGACGAACCGGCAATCAGCGTGCGCCTGCCGATGCGCCTGACCGTGCATACGGACACCTATGACGACGGCGCGCTCGAAGCCGAGGTCGAGAGTTACGACCGCCGCCGCGCCATGACCAACAAGTACCGCAATCAGCGCGAACCGGACCGCTTCGGCACCAAGGATGATTACGGCTGGTCGGACGACAAGGCGCGCCAGACGTCGAACACGGAACGGCAGAGCTTCGGCGCCTATATCCGGCGCAGCGGGTACGACATCTGATAACCCTTAAAGTGCATGGTACATAAGTTACGACTTTTAATATTTTTCCCTATAAAGTAGATTTATCCACAAGGACGCTTCCATAAAGTGTCCATTACTGGCACCTGCTTTTTGAAGACTCCGCCTGGGAAGGAGATCACTTATGGGAAATTTTGACGCCTATGCCATACCCAAGCGCGACGATAGACCGCTGCGTTCGGTACTGCGCCGGGACATCGGTCCGGACGCCGCGAACACGCCCGAGGACCTGCATATCATCACGCGCACCCTGGCCAGCGCCGGGCTGCTCGACGAGACCGCCAATCCGGCGCTCACCCACGAGACCATCTTCCGCGCCATCCGCCACGCCCGCAAAACCCTGACACTGCCGGAAGCCGGCCATGACGAAGCGGCCTGCATGTCGCCCGGTGACGACACGGAACGCGCCGTGCGCCGCGCCCTTGCCAAAGGCCGCCTAACGCTGTCGCACCGCGCCGTTCTGGACAGCACGGCCCCGAAAGGCGCCAGATCCGTCATCGACGGCGGCATGCAGCGGGCCAGGGCCAAGCTCGAGGACGAGGCAAGAGCGGAAGGTCTGGACTCCCCGCTCCGGCGCGCATTGCTGCCGGTGATCAGCGCCGAGACGTTTCAATCGAACCGTCGCCTGGCCGAAGCATTGGCCACCGGCGGGCATATTCCGCGCCTTCAGCACATCGTCGCCAACACCGTCACCGATGGCGGCAAGCAGGGTTACAGCGATGTTCGTGATTTCTTTCAGGTTCTGAAAAGCGAGAACCCCGGGCTGGCGTAAGATCTTTTCAAACGCACGACCGGCTGCCTCGGGGGCAAGGCGCTCCGGCGTTTCAGGAAACTGTATTTCGCCCGTCCACCGGTCGAAGGCGATTTCGACACCAGTTAATATCCGGCGCGACCGGCCACGGCGGACAGGGACCTAGTTGACCATGTGTTCCTTGATCGCCGCGTTGCGTACCGACTTGCGGACCTTTTCGAAGGCCCGCACCTCGATCTGGCGCACCCGTTCACGGCTGATGCCGTAGACGTCGCTGAGATCCTGAAGGGTCATCGGCTCGTCCTTCAACCGGCGCTCGGTCAGGATATGCCGCTCGCGTTCGGTCAGGCACATCATCGCGCCCTGCAGCATCTTGTGGCGGTTGCGGCTTTCCTGACGCTCGGCGACCAGGGTTTCCTGGTTGTCGCCGTCATCCTCCAGCCAGTCAATCCACTCGCCCTCGCTGTCATCGCGCAGCGGCGCGTTCAGGGAATGATCCGGTCCGGCAAGCCGACGGTTCATGTTGGTCACTTCCTGCTCGGACACCTTGAGCCGGGTCGCCACCAGTTCCGTTTGTTCCGGCGTCAGGTCGCCGTCGTGAATCGCCTGCAGCTCGCTCTTGATGCGGCGCAGGTTGAAGAACAGTTTTTTCTGTGCCGCCGTGGTGCCCATTTTCACCAGCGACCAGGAATGCAGGATGTATTCCTGCATCGAGGCGCGGATCCACCACATCGCATAGGTCGCGAGGCGGAAACCCTTGTCCGGGTCGAAGCGTTTGACGGCCTGCATCATGCCGACATTGCCTTCGGAAATCAGTTCGCCGACCGGCAAGCCGTAACCGCGATAGCCCATGGCGATCTTGGCCACCAGACGCAGGTGGCTGTTGACGAGCTGATGCGCCGCGTCGTCGTCCTTGTGGTCGCGCCAGCGTTCGGCGAGGGCGATTTCCTCTTCGTGGGTCAGCATCGGATATCGCCGGATCACCTGCAAATACCGCGACAGGTTCTCTTCCGGTGTCGGGTTGAAGTTTTTGGCAAGCGTGCCCATGGTCCCTGTCTTCCCTAAGTTGCATCAGCTTCCGCTTCCGCCGGACGTTGGCCGCGGGTGGCCGGTACTCGGCGCGGCGCCGATGAATTTGACGATGTTTCCGTCATTTTATCTGAGTTTTTTACTCAGGTATAGTTATTTTATAATTTTTCTAAACTATCTATTAGTTCATTGATTTCTTTAGATAGTTCTATTTCGTATTCGAGCTTCTCATGGCTGACCGGATGCTCGAACCCGAGTTTGTAGGCATGCAGCGCCTGGTTCTTATACGCGCCGGGTCGCCCCTGGATCACGATTTCCCGATCTTTGCGCCCGCTCCCTCTTGAATGATACAGCGGATCGCCCACCAGCGGATGACCCATTGATGACATTTGAACACGGATTTGATGGGTCCGTCCTGTGAATAAATGGCAATCCATTAATGCCGCGACGGAACCAATGGGCCTGATAACACGGTAATCCGTGACCGCCTGTTTACCTCCGGTAGGCACCACGGCCATCCGCTTGCGATTCTTCGGGTCCCGGCCGATGCGGTTTTCGATCCGCCCGCTGCGCGGATTGGGCATGCCCCAGACCACGGCCATATAGGCGCGGTCGATGCTGTGCACCTGGAACTGTTCGACCAGGCCGCGGTGCGCGATGTCGCTCTTGGCGCAGACCATGACGCCGGACGTATCCTTGTCGAGCCGGTGTACGATTCCCGGCCGGGTCACGCCGCCAATACCCGACAAGCTGCCTCGGCAATGATGCAGCAGCGCGTTCACCAGTGTGCCCGTGGCATGCCCGGCGGCGGGATGCACGACAAGTCCGACAGGTTTGACCAGGATGATCAGATGCGCGTCCTCGTACAGCACGTCCAGGGGGATGTCCTCGGCTTCGGGACGGGCTGGTGCCGGCGGCGGCACGTGCAGGGTATAGGTCTCACCGGCCCGGACCTTGCGCGAGATGTCCGTGGCCGGCCCATCCGGTCCATTGACCATGCCCTCGCCGATCAGCGCCTGGACTCGGGTCCGAGACAGGTTGCCGGCATGCTCGGCCAGCCACTTGTCGAGCCGGGCACCGGCATCGGCGGGGTCGACGCTGAGCGTGATGTCGCGGGGCGCGTTCATGTTCGTCTTTATGCCCTATCGGCGCCGGAAAGCCCAATCTCTTGACAAGTTTAGCCGCGCCGACGATGAAGACCGCTGAACAGACAACGGATAATCGTCATGAAGGCACTGAAGGCCATCGTCATCGGCATGGGCGCGCTGATCGTCCTCGCGGTCGCGCTGATCGGCTTCGGGTTGTACAAGAAATCCGTCGACCCCGGCTGGAAGCTGTTCGGCACGCGCACGGATACCGCTGCCGAAACCCCGGTCGCCGCGCCAAATGCCTTCGGCAACCTCAGCCTCGGCCTCGCCGGCGACTGCAAGATCGAGGACGTCCGCCCGGACGGCCGCCGCGCCTATCTGTTGCTGGGACCGGCGTCGGTCTGTGACGGCATCGTCGTCATCGACACTGATGACGGCCGCGTCCTTGGCCGCATCGATCCGTGACGGGGCGGCGATGAAGGTCACGCTCGCAGACGACCTTGCCGACCGCATCCGACGCCACGCGGAACAAAGCTACCCGTTCGAGGCCTGCGGTCTGCTCAGCGGCACCCGGCACACCGATGGCACGGTGACGCTCAGCGGCGTGCACGAAAGCGCCAACGTCACGGAACGCGACCGCCGCACCGGATTCGAAGTCGACCCCAAACTCCGCTTCGATCTGATGCGCGCGCTCGAGGCACGTGACGACGGCGCCGAGATCGTCGGACACTACCATTCTCATCCGGACCATCCGGCGGAACCGTCCGGCACCGATCTTTCAATGACCTACGAGACCGATTTCATCTGGCTGATCTGCGGCGTCACCAGGGACGGCTCGGTTGAGCTGAATGCCTTCAAACCGCGCCCGGACCGCAGCGGATTCTACAGCCTGGAATTTTCCTGATCGACCCGCCAGACCCGGTGCGTGAAGGCCCGCCGGCACGAACTATGCAGTTTCAAGCCGCACCCGCGTCAGGTAGTATCCCGCATGTTTTACATCGGTTCGGTTCTTTTATCGCTTGCGGTCGTCCAGGCCGTCATGGCTGCCGTCCTGTTCACGTTCTGGCGGACACGGCTGGGCGCACGCGGCCTGCCGGAAATGACGCTGGCGATGACCGTCAGCAGCCTTGGCGCCGTTCTCACCGGGGTCGGCGCCGCCACGGCAAATTTCTATCTGGGCTTTATCGGCATGCAGGGCTTCGTCATCGGCGTCGTCGCGGTGACTCGCTCGATGCGGCGCCTGCAGGGGCTGCAGCCGCTTTATCCCCTGGAAGCCGCGATTATCGTCACATGCGCCGTCGGCGATGCCTATTTCATCCTCGCCACGCAGGAAATCAGCGGCGCACTGGTGACCAATTCCCTGGCTTATGCGGTGATCTGCACCGTCACCGCCGTGCATCTTTTCAGGGAACAACGTGGCGAACTCATACCGGGCTGCCGCGTACTTGCCAGCATTTTCAGCGCCTTCGCCGCCCTCAGCCTGCTCCGCGCGGTCATCCGCATCGCCTATGACATTCCGACGCCGACGAACATGCAGGCCGTTTCGTTCGATCTGATATTCACGCTGATCGCCATCGCCGTCTCGATCGGCTGGAGCCTCGGCTTTCTGTGGACGTCCTACAGTGTCGCCGAATACCGGCTGCGTGCCGCCAACGACAAGCTCAACCGGTTTTCCGGTGCCGTCGCGCACGATCTGAACACGCCGCTCAACGCCGTTATCGGTTATCTGGATGCGATCGAGACGCTGCCGCAATCCGCCCAGCACCGTAAAGCCGAGTTCATCGAAAGCGCCCGCCAGGCGGCAATGCGGATGAGCAAATTCATTCACATGTTGCTGGAACAGTCGCGCACCTTGTCCGGCGATGCGGAACCCGTCGCCGTCGACATCAATCACTGTATCGATGAGGCACTGGAGGCCCTGCGTGCGAAGTTCGACGGCGTCCAGGCCGATATCCAGCAGGACGTGGCACACCGCACCCTGGCCAATCCGTTCCAGATGACACGGGTGTTCCAGAATCTTCTGGATAACGCGATGAAGTACCGCGATCCGGACCGCCCGCTGAACATCCGCATATCATCCCGCCAAAGCGGCGATTGGGTCGAAGTCATCGTCCAGGACAACGGCCGAGGCATCTCGGCAAACAGTCAGAATAAAATTTTCAGGCAGTTCCAGCGCGCCGACAACATAGGCACGATCCCCGGTTACGGTCTCGGACTTTCGGAATGTCGCAGCATCGTCACGGCTTTCGGCGGCACCATCGACGTTCAATCCGAACCCGGAAACGGTGCCGCCTTCATCCTCAGACTGCCAGCGGCCAGTCCCTGAACGTCAACCCAGTAAGAGTATAGCTCCGGCCATGGCCGTCGCAGCGCCCATCGAGCGGGTCATCCAGTCACCGACGGCTTGGAGCCTGTTCATCGATAAACCAAGCCCGATTCCCAGCACATGCAACAAAGCCGTGGCAACGGCGAACCCTGCTCCATACGCCAGCATGCCGGCTTCACCGATTTCCGCGCCATGGGCATGACCATGAAAAACCGCAAAACCGCCAACGACGATGGCGGAAAGATAAACCGGAAGCCTGACGGCAAAGGCGATCAACAATCCAAGGGCCACCACGGATGCCAGAATGACCGGCTCGACGAATGGCAAGGACCCGCCCGAAAGTGCGAACAGATAACCGGCTCCCATCATCGTTACGAAGGCCCCCGGCACGAACCACGTTGCGCGCCCACCGGCACGGAACGCCCACAAACCGACGGCAACCATCACCAGAATATGGTCGAGACCGAATATCGGATGCGTAAAGCCGGCCGAGAACGATCCATGTTCGGCGGGTAAAAGATGTGCATGTGCGGTTGCGGCAAACGACAGCAGGAATGCCGCCGCGATAATAAATCTGTAAATCATTTTGTTCCTCATTTGGTCAACATGACGCCCGGAGTTCGGTCGCGCTGAATCCGAGTATATTGTTTACAGCCTGCATGTCCATAAACAAGCAGGGAATATTATCTTGCCGTCGAAAACAAACCCGTCCTAGTGCACTTCCTTGGAGGCGCCGATGGCGGCTTTCAGCTTTTCGAAATTGAAGTCCGGGCTTTTCGCCGCGTCGAGGATCTTCTTTTCCTTTCGCTGATGCAGGGCCACCACGTCGGGGATTTTCCTGACCGCGTCGGCCGGGATCATCACCGCACCGTGGCGGTCGGCGTGAACGATGTCGTTGGTCGACACCGTCAGCCCGTAGACCGTTACCTGGCAATCGAAATCGACGACATGCACGAAGGCATGGCTCGGCCCGACCTTGCCGCCCAGCAGGTTGAAGCCGCGCACGCTGTCGGGAATGTCGCGGATCGAGCCGTTGGTGACCGCGCCCAGCGCGCCCAGCCCCTTGTGCACGTGGGTGTGCACTTCACCCCAGAACGCGCCGTGACCCGGACGCGGATCGACGTCCTGAACGACGACAATGGTCGGCCCAGGCTTCTGCGAGACGTATTCATAGTACGGCAGACGCTTGGCAGCGGCCTGTTCGATGGTGTCCGACGACGGCTCGGCGGCGCGGATCATCGCGGTCCGCGCAAAACCGCAGATCGGCAGCAGATCGGGATCGAGCGGCACCAGTTGTTCCGTCGTGTAACCGTATCCGCGGCGCTCGGGCACGATGTCCTCGAGCGCATTGCATATCGTCGGCGTATCCCACTGGGTCAGGATCTTCAGGTCTTCTTCGGTGATGTCGCTCATTGGTTTCCCCGGAATGTCAGCGGTTGTGTTTCTTGCGCCAGGCCTCGAAAGCCTGCTTGTTCTCGTCCTTGGTCGGCGGATAGAGACCGACGATGCTCGCCCCTTCCTTGACCCGTTCGGTGACGAAATCCTCGAACGCCGTCATCTCGGTGGCCTCAGTGGCGATATCGTCGGCCATGTGCAGCGGGATCACGACGACCCCCTCGCCGTCGCCGACGACTACGTCGCCCGGAAACACCGCGACATCGCCGCAGCCGATCGGGCCGTTGAGTTCGATCGCCTGGTGGCGCGTCAGGTTGGTCGGCGCCGACGGCCGGTTGTGATAAGCGGGCATGTCCAGCGTGGCGATCTCGGGCGCGTCGCGAAAGCCGCCGTCGGTGACGATGCCGGCGCAGCCGCGCTTCATCATCCGCGTCACCAGGATCGAGCCGGCGGACGCCGCGCGCGGGTCCTTGCGGCTGTCGATGACCATCACGAAACCTTCCGGGCATTCCTCGACACCGACGCGCTGCGGGTGCTTCGGATCCTGGAACACCGAGATCGGGTTGAGGTCCTCGCGCGCCGGGATGTAGCGCATGGTATAGGCCTGGCCGACCATGTTCCGGCCCTTCTGGGACAGCGGATGCACGTCCTGGATGAACTGGTTCTTGAGGCCGACCTTGAACAACGCCGTGCACAACGTCGCCGTTGATACGTGCATCAGTTTGTCGCGTGTTGCGGGGCTGAGCGCATTCGTGCCCATGACTTGCTCCAATCGTTGCGGGTTAGAAGATGTCCGGTTCCGGCGTCGGGCCGCCGAAAGTGGTTTCCAGATAATCGAAATCGCAGCCCTCGTCGGCCTGCTTGATGTGCTTGGCGAACATCCAGCCGTAGCCGCGTTCGAATTTCGGTTTCGGCTGCACCCAGGCGGCACGACGCCGGGCCAGTTCCTCGTCGCTGACCAACATGTCGATGGTCCGACCCGGAATGTCGATCTTCACGATGTCGCCGGTTTTCAGCAGCGCCAAAGGCCCGCCGACATGGCTTTCAGGCGACACGTGCAGAATACAGGCACCGTAGCTGGTGCCGCTCATCCGCGCATCGGACATCCTGAGCATGTCGCGCACGCCCTGCCTCAGAAGCTTCTTCGGGATCGGCAGCATGCCCCATTCCGGCATCCCCGGCCCGCCCTGCGGCCCGGCACCCCTGAGCACCAGTACGTGATCGGCGGTGACGTCGAGGTTCTCGTCGTCGATGGCGGCTTTCATTTCCGGATAGCTGTCGAAGACCAGCGCCGGCCCTTCGTGATGATCGAAGCGGGGATCGCATGCGCTCGGCTTGATGACGCAGCCGTCCGGCGCCAGGTTGCCGCGCAGCAGCGCCAGCGATCCGTGCGCATAGATCGGATTGTCCATCGGGCGGATGACGTCGTCGTTATAGACCTCGGCCCCTTCAAGGGTTTCGCCGAGGGTCCGACCGGTCACCGTCATCGCGTCCAGTTCGAGTTTTTCCGTCAGTCTGGACATCAGCCCGCGCAGCCCGCCGGCGTAATAGAAATCCTCCATCAGGTACGTCGACCCACTGGGCCGCACGTTGGCGATCACCGGCACATGCCTGGACGTCGCGTCGAGATCGTCGAGCGAAAGATCGACACCGGCGCGGCGCGCCATGGCGATCAGATGTATGACGGCGTTGGTCGAGCAACCCATCGACATCGCCACGGTAACCGCGTTGTCCATGGCGCGGCGGTCGATGATCTTGTCGGGGGTCAGGTCTTCCCACACCATTTCGACCGCGCGCCGCCCGCAGGCGGCGGCCATGCGGATATGGTTGGCGTCGGCGGCCAGGATCGAGCTGGCGCCGGGCAGGGTCAGACCCATGGCTTCGGCGATCGCCGTCATCGTCGACGCCGTGCCCATGGTCATACAGTGCCCGTAGGAACGCGCGATGCCGGCTTCGACCTCGCCCCATTCCTCGGCCGAGAGATTGCCGGCGCGGCGTTCGTCCCAGTATTTCCAGCCGTCCGATCCGCTGCCCAGCGGCTGCCCCTTGTAATTGCCGCGCAGCATCGGCCCGGCGGGCAGGAACAGCATCGGCAGACCGGCGCTGACCGCACCCATGACCAGACCCGGCGTGGTCTTGTCGCAGCCGCCCATCAGCACCGCGCCGTCGACGGGATGGCAGCGCAGAAGCTCCTCGACCTCCATCGCCAGCATGTTCCGGTACAGCATCGTCGTCGGCTTGACGTAGTTTTCCGACAGCGACAGCGCCGGCAGCTCGATTGGGAAGCCGCCGGCTTGCAGGACGCCGCGCTTCACATCGTCGACGCGCTGCTTGAAGTGCGCATGGCACGGATTGATGTCCGACCATGTGTTAATGATGGCGATGGTCGGCTTGCCGACCCAGTCGCTCGGGTCATAGCCCATCTGCAGGGTCCGCGAACGGTGCCCGAAGGAACGCAGGTCGTCCGGCGCATACCAGCGGGCAGAACGCAGGTCTTCGTACTTTTTCTTTTTCTGTTCAGTCATGTTCGATGTCCAGGCTCGGGTAAGGCCGCCTATTGATCAATGGAAGCCGTCGGCCAGATGAAACATCAGCCACAGCAACAGTCCGCCGGCGATAAACCCGGCGATCCATGCCCAGGGCCCATAGGCGAGGTCGGCGTCACGATCGTTCACGTCCATCATGTTACGTACTCCCTAACTCAACTAAGCAACTGCGGCAGGAACAGCGCCACCTGCGGAAAGAACATCACGATCAGCAGGCCGACGATCTGCAGGCCGATGAACGGCAGCACGGAAGCGAAGATTTCCTGCAGGGTGATGTCCTTCGGCGCCACCGACTTGAGCCAGAAACAGGCCGGGCCGAACGGCGGCGAGAGGAAATAGATCTGGATGTTCATCACGAACAGGATGCCGAACCAGACCGCCGCCCATGACGGATCGAGGCCCAGTTCCGGCGCCATCTGGACGACCACCGGCGCGAACACCGGCACCGTGATGAAGACGATGGCTATCCACTCCATGAAGGTGCCGAGGATGACGAGAATACCCATCATCACGAAAATCACGCCGAGCGCCGGCAGCCCCAGACCGGTGAACAGGCTGCGCATGAAGTCGGCGCCGCCGATCAGGTTATAGATGCCGACGAAGCTGACGGCGCCCAGGATCAGCCAGATGATGGTGCCGACCGTCGACATGGTGCCGGCCAGCGCCAGTTGCATGAGCTGCCAGCTAAAGCGGTTGCGCACCGCGGCGACGACGATGGCGCCGAACACGCCGACGCCGGCGGCTTCGGTGACCGATGCGATCCCGGCATAAATCGACCCCATGACGCTGGCCACCAGACCGACGCAAAGCACGACCGCCATCTTGCGGTGCGGCGACAAACTGACCTCGCCGCCGGTCATCTCCGCGACCTCGGCGGCGGTCGGTGCCAGCTTGTGGTCGAAATGGCAGCGAATCAGCACGTAGACGGCATAGAAGACCGCCAGCATCAGACCCGGCGCGGCGCCGGCCAGGAACAGATCGCCGATCCCGACGTCTGCCGACAGGCCGTAGACGATCATGATGATCGACGGCGGAATCAGCGTCGCCAGCGCACCCGAGGCACAGATCACGCCGATGGTCATTTTGCGGTCGTAACCGAGACGCAGCATCTGCGGCAGCGCGACCAGACCAAGCATGACGATCTCGCCGCCCATGACGCCGGACATGGCGGCCAGGATCACGGCGACGGCGACGGTCTGCACGGCGACACCGCCGCGCAGGTTGCCGGCGAAGATCGACATCGCGTCGAACAGATCCTCGGCGATGCCGGCGCGCTCCAGGATCGACGCCATCAGCACGAACAGCGGCACCGCGACCAGCGGATATTTCTCGAGAAGACCGAAGGCGTTGGTCGACACCAGGTACAGGCCCTTGGGACCGAAGAACAGCACGGCACAGACCACGGAGACGATCAACGTGACGACACCGAGCGGCATGCCCGTCATCATCAGCACCAAAAGGCAGGCGACGACGATCATGCTGAAGGTCCCGATCCCCCAGCTCCGGGCATCGACGAATTCCCGGGGATCGAGCGCGTCGGCCATCGACACCAACTGCGTGTCGACCATGCCCCAAAGCCCGTCGCCGCCGGCGTAGTTGACGACGATGGTCGCGATCAGACGGCTGGCGATGTACGCGGAAACCGCGATGACCGCGACCTTGCCGAGCTTGCTGTCGAAATGCCGGTACAGGTTGAGCAGAAGCTGCAGCAGATACAGTGCTGCGCCGACGACCAGCACGGTCTTGAGAATCAGCGGCTGCGGCGAGTTGAAGGCACTGCCCGCGCGTTCGACACCGTCGATGGACTGCAACGAGTGGTGCAGGCCGTCGGCGACGAGCATGAACAGCGCCAGCACCCCGACCGACATGGCGATGAAATCCAGCCACCACTGCACCGGCTTTTTCGCCATAATATAGAAAACGGTGATGCCGATGTGGCGGTTCTTCAGCGTCACGAAACCGGCCGACAGCATCCACGCGCAGGCGCACAGCGTCATCGCCACTTCGAACGCCCATTGCGTCGGCGCATTGAAGACGTAGCGGGAGATCACCTCGTAAAGCGTGACGGCGGCACAGAGAATATAGAACTGGGCGACGGCGAGGCCGGAGAAATGGCTCAGGTGATCGATGATGTTGTAGCTGGCCAGCGAAGGCGCCGGGTGCGACGGGTCATCCGGCAACTCATCGACCTGTTGGGGGATAATCCCCGGCGTCTGGCTCGGCTGCATCACGTTCTCCCTTTGGTATCAGGCTCGTTGCCGGCTGCCGTCCTGTATACGGAACGGTTCCACCGGGCTGCCTGAATTAAATCGTCTAAAGAAATGTACGAAAAAAACGAACCGGCGGCACCGGAAAACCCGATGCCGCCGGCACGGTGTATCTTACTTCAGCAGACCATAGGCACGCATGAATTTGACATGCGCGTCATAGGCCATCTGTGCGAGTTCGGATTTCTTGGCGAAATCTTCCCAGGCATCGCGGGCGATTTCGCGGAACTTGTCGCGTTCCACCTGTGCCCAGTCGATGACTTCGGTGATCGGACCCTTGCCGGCCTTGTCGCGCGCGACCATGACGCGGTCTTCCATGTCGGCATGACGGCGAAGGTCGGAATAGGCCGCCAGATACCAGGTGTGCAGCAGTTCCTGCTCACCCTTGCTCAGCTTGTCCCAAACGCCCTTGTTGACGATGAACTGCAGAACCGCCTGGCTGTGGATACCCGGATAGAGCGGGTACTTGCCGATCTTGTGCAGGCCGGTGGCGTCGTTGTTGACGTAGGCGCTGGCGTCAGCGGCGTCGACGATGCCTTTTTCAAGCGAGGTGTAGACTTCCGAGAACGGAATCGCGACCGGGCTGGCACCGGCGCGTTTGAACACTTCGGCGGCGAGACCTTCAGGGGAGCGGATCTTCACGCCCTTGAAGTCGGCTACCGTGCGGATCGGTTTCGTCGAAACCAGCGCTTCACGGGTGTACGGGCCGCAACCGACGACATGCACGTTGCCCTTCAGAATCTTGTCGTAGGCTGCCTGCAGTACTTCCTTGCCGCCGCCGTTTTCGCAGAACATCTGCACCTGGTCGGGGTTGTCGTAACCGGCAATCAGATCGCCCATCATGGCGAATACCGGGTCCCGGCCGGCGAAGTAAGCAACGGCATTCAGATCACCGTCGAGGATGCCGTTGGCAACCGCGTCGATGGTTTCACGGTGCGGCACAACGGCCTTGGTCGGCAGCAGTTCAAGCGCGATCGAGTCACCGGACATTTCCTTGACCTTGGGGGCCCAGACTTCGCTCAGATATTTGAACGTAAAGTCGCCGGAGTTCTGACTGGTCTGCAGTTTAAGGGTTTTGGCTGCGGCGCCGTCTGCGCCCGCTGCCAGCACGAGGGCCCCGAAAGACAGGGCCAACAAGGACTTCTTCAACATATTGGAATCTCCCACTTCAGAAAATTAATTGGACAAGAATTGACTCGTCACGAATTGAAATACTAATATATCAGTTGCAGAGTCAAGGGTATTCCCGGCACACCCATCACAGTCTTGAAAGACAACGTTGCCAGTCCATGACCGAAGAAATCTCCGATAACCTGGCCTTGCAAAGCGCATCCAGCCGCGGCAACCGAATATCCACCGTACAACTCATTTATGATGATCTGCGCCGGCAGATCGTCGATCTGACGCTGCCGCCCGGCACGGTTCTTTCCAAGAACGATATTGCCGACCGCTTTGGAGTCAGCCAGACACCGGTTCGCGAAGCCCTCATCCTGCTCGAGGAAGAAGGCCTTGTGGACATCTTCCCGCAGTCCCGAACCGAGGTCTCCTACATCGACGTGCAAAGCGCCAAGGAAGCGCATTTCCTGCGCCGCAGCGTCGAAGTCGAGATCGCCCACATCCTGGCGGCGGTCATCAACGATGACCAGATCAAGGAATTGCGCGGCATCATCGCCCTGCAGGAGGCCGCGCATAAGGTCAGCGATTATTACAGCTTCACGCAGCTCGATAACCGGTTTCACGAACGCATATACGAGATCGCCGGTGTCGGCGGTCTGTGGGGGTTGATCGATGCCCGCCGTGCGCATCTGGACCGATTGCGGCGCCTGCACCTGCCGACGAAAGGCAAGGCCGAGCAGATCATCAGCGATCATCTGGCCATTCTCGACGCACTCGCCAGCCGCAATGCGGGTCAGGCGGAGGCGTCGGTACGTGAACACCTCAAGGGGACTGTATCGGCGACCGGCGATATGCGCGCCCACTTCCCTGAATATTTCGGACAAACCGGCTGAAAACGGTTATCCATTATATATATGCCAACGCTATGACCCAGGACATGCCCGCCATGGACACACTCAATCCCGCCTCCGTCATCTCCGAAACCCAGGTCCGTGAATACAACGAAAAGGGTTTTGTCGTCGTCGCCGACATCTTTTCCACCGATGACCTGAAAAAGATGAACGACGCCCTGCAGGAACTGGTCGACAGCGCACGCGGGCTTGCGGCGCATACCGATGTCATCGACCTGGAACCAAGTCACACCCCGGACAAGCCGCGCGTGCGGCGGATCAAGGAGCCGTTCCTGAACCATCCGGTGTTCCACGAAATGGCCAAGAAGCCGAAACTGATCGCCGCGCTGACGGCGCTGCTCGGCCCCAACCTCCGCATGCACGGCTCGAAGATCAATCTGAAGTCCGCCGAATACGGCTCGCCGGTCGAATGGCATCAGGACTGGGCGTTCTATCCGCACACCAACGACGACGTGCTGGCGGTCGGCGTCATGCTCGACGACATGACCGACGACAACGGTCCGCTGCTGTGCATCCCCGGCACCCACAAGGGACCGACCTATGACCACCATCAGGACGGCCATTTCGTCGGCGCCATAGATCCGGACACGTCGGGTCTCGATTTCTCGAAGGCGGAGAAGATCAAGGGCACGGCAGGCTCGTGCAGCTTCCATCACGTGCGCATGATGCACGGCTCGGCGATGAACACCTCCGGCCGCGACCGCCGCCTGCTTTTGCTGCAGGTCGCCGCCGCCGATGCCTGGGACATCCGCGGGCTGGACCGCATCAAGTCGTGGGATCAGTACAAGGCGACCATGATCGCCGGCGAGCCGACCAACGAACCGCGCGTCGTGCCGACGCCGATCCGCCTCCCCTACCCCGAGCCGCTCCGCAAGGGCTCGATCTACGAAAGCCAGACACTGGTCAAGAACAAGTACTTCGGCGCCAAGCCTGCCGCCGAATAATCAACTACGGGACGAACACATGAAACGGGTTCTGGTCACAGAGAACATGCACGCGTGCGCCTTTGAGATACTGGGTGCACGGAACGATATCGAAATCGTCAACCTGAAGGGCGACATCCGTCCGGAAACGCTGATCGCCAACATGCCGGGGGTGCATGCCATCGCCGTCCGTTCGGCGCATCTGACGGCGGACGTGCTGCGGCACGCGAACGATCTCGAGATCGTGTCCCGCCACGGCGTCGGCTGCGATCTGATCGATGTCGATTATCTGAGCGGCCGCGGCATTCCCGTCGCCATCGCGAACGGCGCCAATTCCCGCTCCGTCGCCGAACACGTCATGGCGCTGATGCTGTCGGCGGCCCGCGAACTGCCGGCCCAGGATCGCATGGCGAAGGCAGGCAACTGGAAGAACCGCAACGACTTCCGGCTCCGCGACCTGATGGGGTCGACGATCCTGGTCGTCGGCTACGGACGTATCGGCAAGCTCGTCGCGCCGCTCTGCAAGGCATTCGGGATGAACGTCATCGCCGCCGACATCGCCCCCGATCATGCCCATGCCGACGCATTGGGCATCCCCCTGATCACGGATTTCCGCGACGCCCTCGGCAAGGCGGATTTCGTCACCCTGCATGTGCCGCTGGACACGACGACGCGCCATCTGGTCGGCGGCGCCGCGTTCGCGGCGATGAAGGACGGCGTGATTCTGATCAACTGCGCGCGCGGCGGCATCGTCGACGACGACGCACTGCTGGCGGCGCTGGACAGCGGCAAGGTGTTCGCCGCCGGGATCGATGTGCTCGACCGCGAGCCGCCGGAACCCGACCACCCGCTTCTCGCCCGCGACGACGTCATCGTCACGCCGCACAACGGCGCGGCCTCGGTCTCGTCCTCCATCGCCATGGCGCGCATGGCGGCGGAGAACATTCTTGATTGTTTCGACGGCAATCTGAAGGATGAGATGATCTTCAATCTGCAAGGCCTGTCCCGATCATGAGCGATGAACAACCCACCCGCGTTACCGCCGAGGGCATGACCCGGCTCGGCGCCGAGATTTTTCGCAAGGCCGGTGCCGACGCCGACGAAGCCGAGGCGATCAGCGCCAACCTGGTGAATTCCAACCTGTCCGGTCACGACAGCCACGGCATCATGCGCGTGCCGCGCTATCTGATGTGGGAACGCACCGACAACCTGAAATTCGGCCAAAGCGCCGAGGTCATCGCCGACGGCGGCAACTTCGCACTGATCGACGGCAACAAGGGCTTCGGCCAGGTCGTCGGCCGCCAGGCGGTGGACATCGGCATCGACAAGGCGCTTGAGAACGGTATCGCCATCGTCGCGCTGCGCCGTGCCGGGCATCTGGGACGCATCGGCTTCTGGGCAGAACGCGCCTGCGACGCCGGACTGGTATCGATCCATTTCGTCAATGTCTCGCAGAGCATGCTGGTGGCGCCGTTCGGTGCCGCCGAGCGGCGCATTTCGACGGCCCCCGTCACCATCGGCGTCGTCAACCCGGGCGGCGACGACTTCATTCTCGATTTCGCCACCTCGAAGGTCGCCGAAGGCAAGGTCATGGTCGCACTCAGGGGCGGCAAGCCGGTCCCGGAAGGCGCGCTGATCGATGGCGACGGCAAGCCGACGACCGACCCGCACGCCATGTACGGCGATCTCAAACCCGGCCAGGTGGCCGACCCGCGGGCCGGGTCGGGCGCGCTGCTGACGTTCGGCGAGCACAAGGGCTCGGGTCTGGCGCTGGCCTGCGAACTGCTGGCCGGCGCACTCACCGGATCCGGCGCCACCGGCCCCGGCACCAAGACCCACAACGGCATGTTCTCGGTCTATCTGAAGCCGGAACTGCTTGATGACGGCCACGGCTTCGCGGCCTCGGTGGCGAACTACATCGATTACGTCCGTTCGGCCCGGCCCCGCGATCCGGCGCAACCGGTGATGATCCCGGGCGACCCGGAACGCAAGGCCCGTGCAGAGCGCGGCGCCAACGGCTTCGACATCGCGGCCGGCGCGTGGAACAGTATTCTCGACGCCGGTGCCGGTCTCGGCCTCGACCGGGCGGCGATGACCGCGACGGCGACTCATAAATAAGAACAAGGCCCGAGGAGGAAACCATGGCAGAACCGACCCTCAAATCCCGCATGCTGGCGGGCGATATCCTGTCCGGCACGTTCCTAAAGACCCCGGCGTTTCAACTCGTTGAGATCCTCGCCATGTCGGGCATGGATTTCGTCGCGCTGGATGCCGAGCATTCGCCGTTCGACCGCGGCAGCGTCGATGCCTGCCTGGGTATCGCGCGGGCCTTGAACTTCCCGGCTCTGGTGCGCATCCCCGACGGCTCCCCGGCGCAGATACTGACGATGCTGGATTCCGGCGCCACGGGGCTGATCGTGCCGCACGTTAACACTGCCGAGAAAGCCCGCGACATCGCCAAGGCGGCACGCTTCGGCCACGGCGGACGCGGCTTCGCCGGCTCGACCCGCTGGGCCGGCTACGCCACCCGCAAGATGCCCGAGGTGCTGAAACAGAGCGAAACCGAAACCGTCGTGCTGGCGCAGATCGAGGAACCGGAAGCGGTCGACGACATCGACGAGATCGCCGCCGTCGACGGTATAGACGCGCTGTTCCTCGGCCCCGCCGACCTGGCGGTCTGCTACGGGCTGACCGACGCCGCCGCGCCCGAGGTGCGCCTCGCCATCCGCCGCGTCGGCGAGGCCGCGAAGAAACACGGCAAGTGTCTGGTGACGTTCGCGCCGAACACGTCCTGGGTGCCTGACCTGAAGGAAATCGGCGTGACCATGTTCTTCATCGGCTCGGAGCACGGCTTCATGCTCGATGGCGCGCGCGCCGTCGCCAACGACATCCGGGAGGATTGAGATGACCGTCTATATCGGCAGCGGCGCCGGCTTTGCCGGCGACCGTCTCGATGCCGGTATTCCCGTCGTCGAAACCCTGAAGACCAAGGACGGCCCGCGCTATCTGATCTTCGAGGTGATGGGCGAGCGCACGCTGGCCATCGCCCAGCGGATCAAGATGCGGAACCCGGAACTCGGCTATTCGCCGTATCTGGAACCCTATTTGCGGAACGTCCTGAAGGCCGCCAAGGAGGCGGGCGTCACCATCGTCGCCAACCTCGGCAACGCCAACCCGCTGGGCGGCGCCAAACGCACGCACGAACTGGCCAGGGAACTCGGCGTCGAGGACCTGCGCGTTGCCGTCGTCCTCGGCGACGATCTGCTCGCCTTCATGGGCGCGGACGAAGTTGCCAGCCTGCCGTCCATCGAAGGCGTCAGCATTGACGGCAAGGAAATCGTCGCCGCCAATGCCTATCTCGGTGCGCGCCCGGTCGCCGAGGCGCTGAAGCTCGGCGTCGACGTGGTGCTGGTCGGGCGGACCACGGACGCGGCGCTGGTGCTCGGCCCGCTGATCCACGAATACGGCTGGGGCGAACAGGATTACGATCTGCTCGCCGCCGGCACGCTGGCAGGTCACCTTCTGGAGTGCGGCGGTCAGATCACCGGCGGATATTTCTGCGATCCCGGTTTCAAGGACGTGCCCGGCATGGACGACCTGGGCTTTCCCATCGGCGAGATCGAAAAGGATGGCACGATCGTCATCACCAAGGCCGCCAACACCGGCGGGCTGGTGAACAAAGCCACCGTCACCGAGCAGATGCTGTACGAAGTGCACGATCCGTCAGCCTACCTGACGCCGGACGTGTCGCTGGACATCACAAACGTGAGCCTTGCCGACGACGGCAAGGACCGGGTCCGCGTCACCGGCGCCAGGGGCAACCCGCCGCCGGAAACCCTCAAGGTCACGGTCTCGGCGGACGGCGGCTGGCTCGCGGAATCGGAAATGATCTACGCCGGGCCGAACGCCCTGGCCCGTGCCCGCCTTGCCGCCGACGTGGTACGCTCCCGTGTCACCAAGCACGGCGTCACCGAACCGGTCAGGATCGAGATCGTCGGCACCGGCGCCGTCTACGACAACGACGCGTCGGACCGCGAGCGTGCGCGGAACATGCCGATGGACGGCGAATACCGGCTGCGCGCGGCGATCCGTACCCTCGACAAGGAAACCGCACAGTACGTCAACGACGAGGTATTGAGCCTGTTCTGCTCCGGCCCGTCCGGCGGCGGCGGCTATCGCTGCAACATCACCGGTCAGGTCAACACCGCTTCGGTGCTGGTACCGCGCGGCCCGGTCGAAGCCCAGGCCCGCGCCCAGGAGGTCCAGCCATGAGCGACATGATCACCCTGCCGCTGCACGCAGTCGCGCACGGCCGCACCGGCGACAAGGGCAACCGCTCCAATATCTCGCTGGTGCCCTATCTGCCGGAAACATATCCGTATCTTCTGGAACAGGTGACGGCCGAACGCGTGCTGGAACTGTTCCGCCACAAGGGCGCCACGGATGCCAAGCGCTATGACTTGCCGAACCTGACGGCGATGAACTTCGTCATCGACAACGCGCTCGAAGGCGGCGTCAACAGCTCGCTCAGCCAGGACCTGCACGGCAAGACCCTGTCGTTCATGCTGCTGGGCGAGTTCGAGGTCACCGTGCCGAAGCCCTGCGTCCCGGCAGGGTCGCGTTATCTCTAGGAAGTCCCGCCGGGTTCCCGCATTTCTTTAAGCAGCATCTGCTTCAGGCGGTCCGCCGCCGGGGACAGGGTCGTGCCGCGGCGTTCAATCAGCACCAGTTCCCGCGACAGGCCGGGACCGGCAAGCGGGCGCGACACCAGCCGCCGCGATGCCAGTCCACGCATCACCATGCGGGGTACGATCCCGGCCCCCATGCCGGCTTCCAGGAACCCGACCATGGTCGACAGGTGCTGGACCTCGTGCAGCCACTTGGCGCTTTTCAGACGTTCCGCCAGATGCGCCTGCAGCACGCGGGTCGTGCCGCTTCTGTAGCCCAGCATCATCAGCGGCAGTCCCGCCAGATCGGCGGCGTCCACGGGACCGCCTTCGGCCAGCGGGTGATCGTCGCGGCACGCCAGCACGAAACGGTCGCGCATCATCGGCGTCGCGATCAGATCGTCCTCGATGTCATCCGTCTTCATGTCGATGGCGAATTCGGCTTCGCCACGGCGTACGTACGGCATGATCTCGCGCTCGGCGACATCGATGATGCGCACACCCACATTCGGATGTTGCTCGGCAAAACGTGAAACGACCGCCGGCATGACGTAGGTGGCGACGGAAATCAGACTGGCGATCGTCACCCGCCCGCCCGCGACGTCGATGACGTCACGGATGTCTGCGAAGGTCTGTTCGAACTGCCCCAGCAGACGCCGGGCATTGGGCAGGAACGCCTGTCCGACCGCGGTCAGGGAAATGCTGCGCGTGGTCCGGTCGATCAGGCGCGCGCCCAGCGCTTCCTCGAGCTTCTGCAGACGTTGCGTCAGCGCCGACTGCGTCACATTCAGCAGCGTTGCCGCATCCTTGAAGCTGCCGGCGTCGATGATACCGACGAAAACCTCGACGTCGCGGATACCGTAGGGAATATTCATTCATTACCTATTTTTATTAATATTATTTCTAATTTAATTTTACTTCATAATCAAGACTCGCCAAACTCCCTGCCAATGCCTGAACGGCCCGGTATCCAAGGGGAAACACACATGTCCAAGAAATACGATGTCGTCGTTGTCGGCGCCGGGAACGCCGCACTATGCGCCGCCATGGCGGCACGGGAAAACGGCGCCAGCGTGCTGATCCTCGAAAAAGCCGCAGAAGAGGAAAAAGGCGGCAATTCGTATTTCACCGCCGGCGGCTTCCGCTTCTGCCATACCGGCATCGAGGACGCGGCGACGGACGTGCTGACCGATCTGTCGGAAGCCGAGCGCGAACAGATCGTGCTGCCGGTGCATGACAAAAAGGTCTTTTACGACGCGCTGATGAAGGTCACCCACCACCAGGCCGACGAGGACATGGCACGTATCCTGATCGACGGATCGCGACCGACCATGGTCTGGCTGCGCGAGCACGGCGTGCGCTTCATCCCGATGTTCGGCCGTCAGTCGTTCAAGGTCGACGGCAAGCATCACTTCTATGGCGGCGTCAATATCGAGGCCGTCGGCGGCGGCGCCGGCCTGGTCGAAATGGAACTGGCGCACGCACTGAAGATGGGCTCCGAAATCCGCTATTCATGCGGCGCGACGAAACTGCATCAGGACAAGAACCGCCGCATTACCGGGCTGCAGGTGCGCGGGCCGGACGGCTACGAGGATATTTCGTGCGACAGCGTGGTGCTGGCCTGCGGTGGCTTCGAATCCAACCCGGCGATGCGCGCCCAGTATCTGGGCGCCGGCTGGGACCTGGCCCGGGTGCGCGGCACGCGCCACAACATGGGCGACGGCATCCGCATGGCCATCGATATCGGCGCGCGCCCGTTCGGCAACTGGTCGGGCTGCCATTCGGTGGGCTGGGACATCTCGGCGCCGCCCTACGGCGATTACGAGGTGCTGGATAACTTCCAGAAGCATTCCTACCCGTGGGGCATCATGGTCAACCTGAAGGGCGAGCGTTTCGTCGATGAAGGCGAGGACCTGCGCAACCACACGTATGTTAAGTTCGGCCGCGAGATCATGAAGCAGCCGTTCCGCACCGCGATCCAGATTTTCGACCAGAAGACCATTCCCCTGCTGCGCGACGAATACCGCATCAAGCAGGTGACGAAGTACACCGCCGACAGCATGGCGGAACTGGCGGCGCATCTGGAAATCGATCCGGACGCGCTCACCAGCACGGTCGATGCCTTCAACGCCGCCTGCCAGCCCGGCGACTTCAACCCGGCGGTGCTGGACGGCGTGACGACAAAAGGGCTTGCCGTCAACAAGACCAACTGGGCCCTGCCGATCAACGAGCCGCCGTTCGAGGCATTCGTGACGACGACCGGGGTCACCTTCACCTTCGGCGGTCTCAGGATCAACGACGACGCAGAGGTGCAGGACACCACCGACCGCTCGATCCCCGGGTTGTATGCGGCGGGCGAACTTGTCGGCGGGCTGTTTTACGAAAACTATCCCGGCGGCAGCGGCTTGATGGCGGGCGCCGTGTTCGGCAAGCTGGCGGGTGAAAGCGCGGCGGCCCATGCCGGGCGCATCAAGGCCGTGGCATAAAGGGAACGGACATGGACGGACTGAGCACCTCGGAGACCACCGCCGTACTGGCATCGCTGGCGGAACGCATCACCGGCTTCGATGCGGCTGGGATCACGCCGGGTGCGCTTTATACCGCCAAGGCCGGGATTGCCGACACCATCGGCGTCACGCTGGCCGGGCTGCCCGAACCGTGCACGCAGATTTTGCTCGACACCCCCGGCATCGCCGACGCCCCCGGCCCGTGCCTGATCCTGGGCACGAAGCGGCGCACCAG
The DNA here is from genome assembly GCA_038100295.1 of Thalassospiraceae bacterium. Classification (GTDB taxonomy): domain Bacteria; phylum Pseudomonadota; class Alphaproteobacteria; order Rhodospirillales; family Casp-alpha2; genus UBA4479. The sequence goes on along the minus strand of JAYNVG010000017.1, from coordinate 47,750 downwards.
CGCGCTTGACGCGACGCTGGTCAACGGCATCGCCTCGCACGCGCTGGACTTCGACGATTTTTCCGACGTGCTGGGCGGGCATCAGTCGGTACCGCTGGTCCCGGTGCTGTTCGCGCTGGCCGAGGAACATGGACTGAGCGGGCAGCAGTTGATCGACGCCTACGTGGTCGGCTTCGAGGTCGAACACCGCTTCGCCATGGCGCTGCATCCGCACCATTACGACAAGGGCTGGCATCCGACGGCGACGCTCGGCATCTTCGGCACCGTGGCCGCTGCGGCACATGCGCTCAGGCTCGACAGCGACCAGACGACCCGCGCGCTGGCCATCGCCGCCTCGCTGGCCAGCGGTATCAAGGCCAATTTCGGTACCATGACCAAGCCGCTGCACGTCGGCCATTCCGGCCGCGCCGGCCTGATGGCGGTGCTGATCGCGCAGCGCGGCTTCGAAGCCAACCCGCTGGCGATGGAACACCATCAGGGGTTCTTCAACGTGTTCAACGGCGAAGGCACGTTCGACCCGGCGCCGCTGACATCGGCGTGGACGACGCCGCTGACCGTCGAGCTGCCGAGCATCGGCATCAAGCAGTTCCCGTGCTGCGGCTCGACGCACCACGCCATCGCGGCGATGCTGAGCCTGGTGAAGGACGACGGCATCGGCGCCGGCGACGTCACCGGCATCGATATCCATGTGCACCCGAGGCGCCTGCGCCACACTAACAATGCATTCCCGGACAGTGTTCTGGGCGCGAAGTTTTCGCAGCAGTACGCGGTCGCCAGGGGGCTGCTGGACGGCGCCGTGCGGCTCAAGGATTTCGGGGGCACGGCGTTCCTGGAACCCGCCGTCACCGATCTTCTGAAGATCACCCGCGCCCATGCATTCGGCGCCGCCGGCATGCCGGATGGCGGCACCTGGGACGCCGAGGTGCATGTGAGCCTGAAGGACGGGCGCACCGTGTCGCGGCGCATCGACAACATGGTCGGGCGCAGCGGCGACAATGCCATGAGCCGGGACGAGCTTTACGAGAAGTTCGCCGACTGCGCGTCCCGGGTGCTCGATACAGCGGACGCCGACGCCGCGTTCGAGGGCCTGATGGACCTCGAAAACGTCACCGATATGGCGGCGCTGACGGCCCGGCTGAGTGCTTAACCGTTACAGCCTGATACATCTAAACAATTGACTTTCGGTGATTTTTACCGGCATAGTCCGCAAGCGTATTACATTTGTTATGAGTCCTATGAGACCCGGCACGCCGGTGAGCTACGTGATCCACTGACAATGTGAGCGTTATCGGACCCGTCCCCGCACAGTGCGGTGGCGACGTCCATGCCAACTGTTAGAGGAAAAAAACGATGGCTACTGGTACTGTTAAATGGTTCAACCCGACCAAGGGTTTCGGCTTCATCGAACCGTCCGATGGCGGCAATGATGCATTCGTGCACATCTCCGCTGTTGAGCGCGCCGGTCTGAGCACGCTTCGTGAAGGCCAAAAGGTCAATTACGAACTGCAGCCGGGCAAGAACGGCAAATCGTCCGCCGAGAACCTTCAGGTTCAGGACTGATTTCAGGCGGCTGCCTAGCGGCGGCCACCGAACGAAAAGGCGCGCTTCGGCGCGCCTTTTTTTGTGTCTTTTTCGCATCCCCAGCAAACCCGGCATTGGCAAGCCCGCAATCGCGGGACTAAGTTTGCATCAACCTGTTTTCAAAATTTTCAGCGAGAATGACCCATGAGCACCGTCAAAGACCGTCCCTACTGGTGGGAAGAAGCCGAACCGCAGCCTGCTGACGAGGGGGCACCACCGGAGTCCGCGGACATCGTCATCGTCGGCGCAGGCTATGCCGGCATGGGTGCGGCGATCCCGCTGGCCCGCGCCGGGCGCGAGGTGATCATGCTGGAACGCGACCGTCCGGGCGACGGCGCATCGAGCCGCAACGGCGGCCTGACCAGCGGCAACATCCGCCATTCGTTTTCGAAACTCGCCGCCAAGTTCGGCATGGAGAGGGCCAAGGCGTTCTATGCCGAGGGTGTCGCCGCCCGCAAGGACCTGTTCGAATTCATCGAAGCCGAAAAGCTCGACTGCGACTTCAAGCTGACCGGCCGCTTCACCGGCGCCATGCGCCCGGAAATTCTGGAAAGCATGAAACGCGAGGCCGAACTGCTGAACCGCCATGTCGGCATCGAGGCGAAGATCATCGAACGCGCCGACCAGCATGACGAGATCGGCTCCGATCTGTATCACGGCGGCATGGTGCGTTCGGACATGGGCGGGCTGCACCCGGCCAAGCTGCACCGCGAACTGCGCCGCGTCGCCAAAGCTTCTGGCGCGAAGGTCTTCAGCGGCACCGGCGTCACCGGGATCGAGCGCGTCGGCGGCACCTTCGAGGTGACGACGCCGAAGGGCAAGATCAAGGCGAACCACGTCATCGTCGCCACCAACGGCTATACCGACAAGGGCCTGCCGTGGCTGCGCCGCCGCCTGGTGCCGGTGATCTCGGAAATGATCGCCACCGAGCCGTTGGGCCAGAACCTGATGAAGACGCTGATGCCGAAACAGCAGATGCACGGCGAGACGCGCCAGCTCGGCCACTATTACCGTCCGTCACCGGACGGTACGCGCATCCTGCTCGGCGGACGGCGGTACGACGACGATGCGGCGAAGGCACGCGAACGCCTGCGCGGCGGTTTGCTGGAGATCTTTCCGGAACTGTCGGAAACCAGACTGTCGCATCACTGGTTCGGCTTCGTCGCCTTCCCCATGGACGAGCTGCCGAAGCTGACGATCCACGACGGCGTGATCTACGCGACCGGGTTCTGCGGCTCGGGCGTGGTGTGGGCAAGATGGATGGGCCAGAAGGCGGCGATGGTGGTGATGGGTAAGGAAGAAGGCGCTTCGGCCTTCGACAAGGTGCCGTTCCGCGCCATCCCGTTCTACAACGGCGATCCGTGGTTCCTGCCGATCATGATGAACTGGTACAAGCTCAAGGACCGCATGACCGGCACCATGAAGTAGGTTAGCCGACTTCGCTTTCCGTCACGTCCATGTCGGCCAGTTCGGCCAGCGACAGGGGTTTCATCGGCGGCCTGATCCTGTAGGCGCCGATCGCGGCGGGCGGTTTTCCGTGTGCAGCGGCGAGGATTTCCGTCACCGTCAGTCCGCACATGCGGCCCTGGCACGGCCCCATCCCGGCGCGCAGAAACGCCTTCAACTGGTTCGGGCCGGGCGCCCCCAGTCCGGCGGCTTTGCGGATATCCCCCGCGGTGATTTCCTCGCAGCGGCAGACGATGGTCTCGTCCCCGGGCGGGTTGAGGATTTCCGCGGGCGGCGGGAACAGCGCATCCAGAAGCGGCCGCACGGCACGGTGGTGTTTCAGTTCCGTCTGCCATGGCGGTGCCTTGAGATCGAAATCCGCTTCCTTGATCCGGCCCAGGGAAAGCGCGATCTGCAGTGCTGAGAGCCGTCCCGACGCTTCGGCGGCGCGGGCACCAAAAACCCCGGCGCCGTCGCCGGCGATGAAGATGTTTTCCAGTGTCGTCGCGCCATGGGCACCGGTCTTCGGATACCAGTAGTGCTGGGTGTCGTGCCACAGATGATCGAGCCTGAGTTGCCGCGACGCCTGCGTGTTCGGCACCACGCCCTGATGCAGCAGCACCGTCGAGGCGGCAACGCTGTGTTCCCGCCCGCCGCTTTTGAAGCTGACGCCTTCGGCCCGGTCCGACCCGTCGATCCTGAGAGCCGAAATGCCCCCGACGATCCTGACCCCGGCGGCCTTGATGCGGCGACGCATGGCGAGGCCCTTCTGCAGGTATTCGAACCCGCGCATCGCTTCGGGCAGTTTCGGCGCCGCGCGCAGGTAATCGCCGAACGTCGTGGTTTCGCAGATGACGGCGATGTTGGCCCCAGCGCGGACAAGCTGATCGGCGATCAGTAGCAAAAGCGGACCACTGCCGCAGATGGCGATCGGCCCGGACGGCACCATGCCGGCGCTTTTCATGAGGATCTGTGCCGCACCCGCCGTCATCACGCCGGGCAACGTCCAGCCCGGCACCGGCACCGGACGTTCCATGGCCCCGGTCGCCAACAGAATGCGCCGGGCATCGATCCGTTTGGCCTTTTCACCGTCCGAACACCAGACTGTGCCCGCGGCTTCGATCTGCCAGACGGTATGCCCCTTGAGATGCGTGACGCCGGCGGCGCGCAGGCCGTCGACCAGACCGAAACCGTATTTGTAATCCGGTCCCAGCACGTCCAGATCGTGCGCCCGCTTCATGGCGACGTGTTCGACGTCGCGGTATATCTGCCCCCCGGGCCCGTCCTGCTCGTCGATGACGCAGACCTTGAGGCCGAGGTTTCTGGCCTCGTGTGCCGCCGCCATGCCGGCCGGGCCGGCGCCGATGATGGCGAGATCGTACTGGCGTGCGCTCATGTCTCACGCTCCAGAGCACGCGCGCCCTGCTGGCGACGGATCGACATCCCCTCGGCAACGCGGACCATGCAGCCCTGGCGATTGGCGACGCCGTCGATTTCCATCAGGCATTCAAAGCACACCCCCATCATGCAGTAAGGCGCGCGCGGCGCGCCGCTGACCGGGGTGGTCCTTGTCGCCCCGCCATCGTGTGCCAGCACCGCGGCGGCGGCGCTTTCACCGGCGCGGGCCTCGACCGTTACGCCGTCGATCAGTATAAGCACGACCGCAGCGTCGCTATGCCGTCTTTTGAGCATCGAACCTCTCCACCCCGAAGGCGTCGAATTCTTCCGGTGCCGGATCCCCGGCAATCCAGTTCGACGCCACTTTGGCATTCACCGCCGCCAGCGTCACGCCGCTGTGCGATGCGATCGCATAGACTCCCGGATGGCTCCGCGATTGTGCATACACCGGGCACTTGTCAGGCGTCAGCACGCGAAGCGCGGCCCAACTGCGGACGATATTCAGATTTCGCAGCGCCGGGATAGTCCGGGCCGCCCGCCTGGCGATGGTCGCCACCGTCTGCGTGTCGATGCCGTCGTCATAACCGGCTTCCTCCGCCGAAACGCCGAGCATGATCGAGCCTTCGGCGGTCTGGCGAAAGGCGCTCATCGGCATCGGCAGGATCGGCTGCGTGCGTTCGGTGACTAGAATGTGACCTCGCTGCGGGCGGATCGGAATGTCCAGACCCAGCGGCGGCCCCAGTTGCTTCAGGCCGTGACCTGCGGCGATCACCACCTTGGCGGCGCTAACCGTACCGGCTTCGATCAGCACATCGTAGGCGTCGCCGTTCCTGTTCACCGCCGAGACCCGGTGATGCGGCAGGTAACTGCCGCCGGCCTGCTGAAAGCGGGCATGCATGGCACGCAGCAGAAACAGCGGGTTCACATGACCGTCAACGGGGCTGTAGGACGCGCCCGTCACGTCGTCGCCGAGCTTGACGCCGGGCAGCATGTCTTCGACCAGCTTGCGGTCGAGAAACTCGACCTCGTATTCCTTGCCCCCGCCCTGCTGGTAGATCTGTCCTATGAAATGGCGGCGATGCGCTTCTTCCTCGTCTCCCAGCAGCAATTCAAGCCCGCCCGGATTGGCATGGCCGATATCGACACCGGTGTGTTCCTTCAATTCACGGGCGAAATCCGGATACAGCGTCGCCGAGCGGCGCGTCCAGTCCACGTAACGGGGCATGTTGAAGCCCTTGCCCTGGAACCACACCAGGCCGAAGTTGCCGCGCGCCACGCGCAGCACGTCATCCCCTTCATCCAGGATGCAGACCTTCAAACCGCGTTCAAGGAGTCCCAGCGATACCGCGGGGCCGATCATGCCGCCGCCGATGACGGCGACGTCGAACGTTTCCTTGGAGCGGGCCGGTGCCGTTGATTGCGGCATCTTCGCTATCCTCCCCATTACGGGGTACAGGAAACCGTCCGTGGGGTGCATAAGTCAAATCAGAAAACAAGCGCACTCTATGCATAAATATTATAGTTAGGTCCGCACCGCGCTTTCAGCAAAACGTCACGCCCGTATCCCGGCGTCTTCGCAATAGGACACCGCAAGACTGTCGATGAACATCTCGACGCGCCTGGACGATGGCCGGTGCGCCGGCACCAGGGCACCGATCCTGAGCGGCAAGGCCGGCTCGAACGCCCGCATGACAAGTTCCGGCCGGTTCGATGCCGGCACATCCCATGTGCCGACAATGGCGACCCCGGCGCCTTCGGCGACAAGGTTGCAGGCGACCTCGGCGGTGCGGGTTTCGAAACGCAGCCGCCGCGATATACCCAGGTCGTCGAACACCCGGTCGACCCGTATCCGGAACAGGGTATCGGTCGAAAACGACACGAATACCTCATCCTCCAGATCGCGGGCATGGATGACCTCTTTCGCCGCCAGCGGGTGCGCCGCCGGCACGACGCAGACGGAGTTGGCCTCGCTCAACTGTCGGACGTCGATGCTCGGCATCTCGACCGGCAGGGTGGTAACGCCGATGTCGTATTGCTGGGCGGCGATGCATTCGATCACCTGGCGGCGCGGCCGCACCTCGATCTCGAACGACACATCCGGGTTGTCGCGCGCATAAAGCGCAATGGCGCGGGTCAGCGGCTCGCCGGTCAGCGACGGCATGGCGACGACGCGAAGCACCCCCGATGAATCCCGGCCCAGGGCCCGCGCCGCGGTTTCGACCTGGGTCAGGCCGACGAACGAACGCTGCACCTCGGCATACAGCGCGTTGCCTTCCTCGGTCGGCTGCAGGCGGCCACGTGTGCGGTTGAACAGCATATAGCCGAGATCGCGCTCGAGATCGGCGATCAGCCGGCTGACAGCGGGTTGTGAGACGTACAGTGCTTCCGCCGCCCGGACCATGGTTCCGGTCAGCATGACGGCGCGGAATGCTTCGATCTGTTTCAGGTTCAGCGCCATCGTCGCGTTCTCCGGTTATGAGCAGCTTCACCCGTATGTTTCGACACCCCTCGCAACCACAGGGGCGCCGGTCTGCATACGGCAACCCTATAACATAACTGAATAACCTTCATGGCAAATTGAATTTGACAACATAGCCTTAGCCTTTGAGAGTCGATGACAGGCACTGCGCGTCTACGGCTTTGGCCAGCGTGTGGGTGTCGAAAAACGGCACAGGGGGTGAGAAATCAATAGCTTACACGTTTTCTGGCTATGTGCCGGTGTCGACCGCACCTGACTTAACAACTGTAGGGCGGTGTCAAGAAATCATGCGGATGAACTCACAGGGAGAATGACGCACATGAAACACTATAAGATTCTGGCCGCAGCCGCGGTCGCAACCATTGCTCTCGGCAGCGTTGCCGAAGCGCAGGAAATGAAATTCTGGCGGATCGGCACCGGTGGCGCCGGCGGCACCTACTACCCGATCGGTGGTCTGATCGCCAACGCCATCTCCAACCCGCCGGGTTCGCGTCCGTGCGACAAGGGCGGCAGCTGCGGCGTACCGGGTCTGGTCGCCATCGCGGTCTCGACCAACGCCTCGGTCGCCAACGTCAACGCCATCGACGCCGGTCAGCTCGATGCCGGTCTTGCCGGCGCGCAGAGCGTGACCCAGGGCTACAACGGCGAAGGCAAGTTCGAAGGCAATCCCAAGAAGAACATTCGTATCATCGCCAACCTGTATCCTGAAGACATGCACCTGGTGACCCCGAAAGGCATGACGCTGTCCGGCCTGACGGACCTGAACGGCAAGAAAGTCGGCGTCGCCGCAGCCGGTTCCGGTACCCAGGTTTCTGTCCGCATGACCCTCAAGGAATACGGCATTACGGCGGAAGAGCATGAACTCGGTCTCGGCCAGAGCACGCAGCGCCTGGCGGACGGTCAGCTCGATGCGTTCTTCTATGCCGGCGGCACGCCGTTCGCGGCGCTGATCCAGCTGGGATCGACCAAGGGCTTCGAACTGTACAAGTTCACCGCCGACGACCAGAAGCGGATCAACAAGATCATTCCGTATTACGTTGAATCGCTGATCCCGGCCGGGACTTATGAAAACATCAACTACGATGTCCCGACCGTCGCTGTGAACGGTCAGCTCATCACCGGCGCCAACCAGCCGGACGACCTGATCTACGACATCACCAAGGCGTTGTGGAACAAGAACACCCGCAAGCTGCTCGACAAGGGTCACTCCAAGGGCAAGCAGATCACGGTTGAAACCGCCCTCAAGGGCGTGCTGATCCCGATCCACCCGGGTGCAGAGAAGTACTACAAAGAAATCGGGATGATTAAGTAATCATCCGCATGAATTGGCGGGGCGCGCCCGAGGGCACGTCCCGCCGATTTTCTTTGAGGCTTCATGACGGACAACGTTTCCGTCGCTTTATCCATTTAAAATTGGCGGTTTGACCATGGCCGAGTTCGACATCAAAAAAGCCGAGGAACTGGAAAGGAAATACGATTCCGGCCTGAATACCCGCGCCCTCGGCCCCGTACTGCTCAAGTTCTCATTCGCTTTTTCAATTTTATTCGCGATTTATCATTATCTCACCGCCGGGTTCGGCACGCCGATCGATTACTGGCACATGGGTTTTCACATGTCCGGCGTCATCCTGCTGGTGTTCATCGGCTTTCCGGCGATCAAGAACGACCACACGCTGAATCTGCAGCCGAACACCTGGTACAGGTTTTCCAACGTCCCGATCTGGGACTGGGTGTTCATCGTCGTCGGCATCGCGTGTTCGCTGTATATCGGCGTCACCTGGTTCGCCATCGACTGGAACATTTTCGGTTACCATCTGAAGATGCCCGACCAGGTGCTGCGCCAGGGCAACCCGATGGAAATCGATATCGTCTTCGGCACGCTGCTGATCATCGTGCTGCTGGAAGCGGTGCGCCGCTCGCTCGGCATCATCGTGCCGATCATCATTCTGATCTTCACCGGCTACGCAATCTTCGGACAATACATTCCGATCCAGATCCTCAAGCACCCGGGCATCAGCTGGGCGCAGTACATCAACAACATGTACTTCCCCGCCGAAGGCATCTACGGCGTGACGCTGTGGATCGTCTCCACCGTCGTCTTCCACTTCGTCCTGTTCGGCGTGCTGGCACAGCGCATGGGGCTGGGCCAGTTCTTCGTCGACGTTGCGACCGTCATCGCCGGGCGATACACCGGCGGTCTGGCCAAGGTCAGCGTCGTCTCGTCGGCGTTCTTCGGCACCATTTCCGGATCGTCCATCGCCAACACGGTGTCCACCGGTTCGCTGACGATCCCCAACATGAAACGCATGGGCTACCCCGGCCACCTGGCCGGCGGCGTCGAAGCGGCAGCTTCGGCCGGCGGGCAGATCACTCCGCCGATCATGGGCGCCGCCGCCTTCGTCATGGCGGAATTCCTCGAGGTGCCTTACACCACCATCGTCGTCGCCGCCATCGCACCGGCGGCGATGCACTATATCGGCGTGCTGTGCATCGTGCATTTCCAGGCCAAACGTCTCGGCCTCAAGGGCCTGCCGTCGGAAGAAATTCCCAAGCTGTGGGCCGTGCTGAAACAAGGCTGGCCGACCGCCGCGCCGCTCGTCGTGCTGATCTATGTGCTGTTCAGCGGCTTCTCGCCAAACATGGCGGCGTTCTGGGGCATCACCTCGGCGCTGGTCATCGGCTTCATCAACCCGATGCACCGGATCACCATCCGTGACGTCATGGAAGGCTGCGTGCTCGGCGTCAAATACGCCCTGGCCGTCGGCGCCGTGTGCGCCGCCATCGGCATCGTCGTCGGTGTCGTAAATTCCACCGGTCTCGGTTTCCGCCTCGGCTTCATGGTCACCAACTCGGCGCAGACCATCGCCGAAGGGCTGTACCCGATCCTCTCGTTCATCCCGTTCTCGGACTTCCAGGTGCCCGGCATCACGCTGTTCGTGTCGCTGGTGATGATCGCCATCACCTGCATCCTGATGGGGGCCGGTCTGCCGACCACGGCGCTGTACATCATGCTGGCGACCGTCGCCCAGCCGGCGCTCGGCAAGCTCGGCGTGCCGCCGCTGGCATCGCACCTGTTCGTGCTTTACTACGGTGTGATATCGGAAATCACGCCGCCGGTCTGCGCATCGGCCTACGCCGCCGCCGGCATCGCCAACGCCAACCCGTTCCGGACCGGGGTTTCCGCTTTCACGCTGGGGATCGGCAAGCTGATCGTGCCGATGGTGTTCGTGTATTCGCCGGCGATGCTGATCGTGCTGCCCGAGTATTATACCCTGAGCGCCTTCCTCTCGACGACGCTGACCTGCGGGATCGGTGTGGTGCTGATGGCGATGTGCGTATCGGCGTACTGTATGGCGCCGATGCCGGGACCGATCCGCGTGCTGTCGGCACTGGCCGGGCTGTTCCTGATCGCGCCGGGTATCGAGAGCGATCTCTGGGCGCTGGTGTTCTTCACGCCGGTTGCCGTGCAGCAGTTCCTCGGCTGGCGGGCGTTGCAGCATTCCGAAACCAGCAGCGCAACGACCTAGACAGACAGGAAACATCAGATGGCCGAGCCCGAGCAGCTTGGGTATGCCGTGGTCGGCGCCGGTATCGTCGGCGTCTGCACGGCCCTGTCGCTGCAGGAACGCGGTCTCCGCGTCACCCTGATCGATCCCAATCCGGTGTGCGACGCCGCTTCGTTCGGCAACGCCGGCGTCATTTCGACCTGGTCGTGCGTGCCGCAGTCGATGCCGGGGCTGTGGAAGAGCGTACCGAAATGGCTACTCGACCCGGAAGGCCCGGTGGCGCTTCGCTGGTCGTATCTGCCGAAGTTCCTGCCATGGATGATCCGTTTTTTCGCCGCCGGACGCGAGGACCGCATTCCCGCGATAGCCGATGCCATGCTGCAGCTGCACCGCCCGACGGTGGACCTGTACCGCCATCATCTGGCCGGTACCGGGCACGAGGATCTGGTCCGCGATTCCATGTACGTGTTCGTCTATCGCGATGCCGACAAGGCCAACCTGGAAAACCTGGAATGGCGCATGCGCCGTGAACGGGGTGTGCCGATCGAACGGATCGACGCTGGAACGCTCCGCGACGTGGAACCGGACATCGCCGATGACTATCAGGCGGCGGTCCTGATCCGGGGCCAGGGCCGGGCCATGGACCCGGGCGCCATCGGCAAGGCGCTATCGGAAAAATTCCTGCGCGCCGGCGGGACGCTGCTGCAAGCCCGAGTCATGGCGTTGAAGCCGCGCGACGGCGGCGGGGTTGCGCTCGAGACCGATAGCGGCCCGAAGATCGCCGAGAAGGTCATCCTCAGCGCCGGGCCATGGTCGGCGAAACTGCTGCAGGCACACGGCGTCAAGCTGCCGCTTGAAGCCGAGCGCGGCTACCACATCGTGTTCACCGATCCCGGCGTAACCCTGAACAATTCGATCATGGTCACGGATTCCAAGTTCGTCGCGTCGAGCATGGCGATGGGCATCCGCTGCGCCGGCACCGCCGAGTTCGCCGGCCTAGACCATCCGCCGGATTACCGCCGTGCGCATATACTTGCTGGCCCCGCGAAGCGTCTGTTGCCGAATTTGAACACCGAGGCCAGGGAAGTCTGGATGGGTCAGCGCCCGTCATTCCCGGACTCCCTGCCCGCTATCGGTGAAGTCCCGGGGATGCCCGACGTCATCGCCGCCTTCGGGCATGGCCATACCGGCCTGACCGCGGCACCGATGACCGGCAGGATCGCCGCATCGCTGACCGTCAACGAATTGCCGAACGTCGATATTTCCGCCTATTCCCCTGCCCGCTTCACGAACAGCTGAGTTTATTGCTGACGGGGATCCGGTGCCGTTAACGGCAGCACCACGGTGGCCGTGGTGCCGGCGCCGATCGCGGTATCGAATTTCAGATTGCCGCCGAGGGTGCGGACCAGCGAATCCACGAGCGGCAGACCTATACCGATATTATCCTCGGATGACGCAATCTGCGTGTGATGACGTTCGAACGGGCGCGTCAGCAGATGCACTTCATCGGGGTTCATGCCGCCCCCTGAATCGGCCACGACAAACTGGCACTTGCCGCTTTCGGGTTCGCACAGCTTCACCTGCACATGCCGGCCGGCCGGTGTGTACTTGATGGCATTCGAAATAAGATTTGTCATGATCACCATCACGGCGCGGCCATCGGACATCATCCGTTGCGGGGCCTTCATGTCATCAACGCGCAGGTCCACATGCGCGTTACTGGCGTGCTCGCCGAACGTCTCAACCACATCGCGGAGCGCCTTGCGCGGATCGAAACTCTCGATGGTGATCGGCAGATCGCCGTTTTCAATGCGGGCCAGATCGATGATGCCGCTCATCAGTTCCAGGACGTCACGGGCACTGCGGTTGATGTCGGCGTCATAGTTTCTGTACTTTTCCCATGCGGCGGGATCGTTGCCCAGCTCTCCCGATTCAATCAGCTCCGAGAAACCCATGATTGCCGTCAGCGGAATGCGGAGCTGGTGCGACAGGTTGGAGATGAACCGGGTCTTGGCGATATTGGCGCGCTCGGCATTGCGCAGCATATGCCGCTGCATCTCCCAGTCATTACGCATCGCATCCTCGGCGTGCCACTTGTCGATGGCATTGACCACCGTGTGCCTGAGGGTGTTGGGCGTCATCGAATCCTTGACCAGATAATCGTTGGCGCCGGCTTTGAAAGCGCGGGCGGCGGTGTGCTCGTCGCCATGACACGACATGATGATCACCGGACAGGGCGGATAGGATTTGTCCTCACAGGCCTCTGCCAGGGCATCGATGCCGTCGCGATCCGTCAGCCGGAAATCGATCAGCACGCAGTCGAAATCCGCCATCGGCAGAGCCGTTAAATCCGCGGCACTGGTGACCTCGACCAGCTCGACATCAAGATCGCTGGAATTCAACGAGCGGCGCATGATGACGCGGTCCGCCGGATTACTGTCGGCAATGATCATTCTCAGGGTCATTGCAGCACGCGCCCGCCCGATGCACGGGCCTGGGACATGATCTGCAGCGCCCGTTCGAATTCCTGCCTGCAGGCTTTGATATCGCCAGCGTCAACGCCTTCGCGATATTCATCAAGCCAGCAGTCGTACATGACCTGGGCCCGCGCCGTCACGGCCGGCTCTGCGGACGCCGCCGGGTCCGCAAGCGTGGCCGTCAGTCGCTGCCGAGCCTCGTTCAAAGCCGGGCCGGTTGCCGGTTCCGGGGGAACGTTTGCACCCTGTCCGGCTTGTTCCGCCTTGAAGCTGAAACGCCCGGCGGCGTCCGGATTGCCCTCGGCACGTTTGCGTAACGCCAGCGCACCGTATTGCAGGTATAACTGCTGACCGACCGATACACGGTCGGCGATAGGAGCGCGCGCAAAGACTTGCTGCGTGTCCGCACAGCCGGCAATCGCGGGGGTCAGCCCCAGCATAACCATGCAGCAGAATTTACTTATGATTTCTAAGGCCTTGTACCTGATTTCAGCCTGCATCCCTAACCGCGAATCGCCATAAAGGGTTCCCAATTCAGAAGCCTCTATGGTCGCAAAAAAAAGCCAACTACGTCCAGCGATCTGTCCCAACAGGTCGCCCTCTACACCCTGATAGGTCTGGCAATTTTACCGAAAAATATCCGGCCGTCTTCTTGCCGTCCGGCACGTTCGGCAAGCGATTACTCGCGGCGCCAGTCCAGTGCCGTCACCGTAAAGCCGAAGCGTTGCAGGCGTGCCTTTGCCGCATCGAAGGCGGGACCGGAGAGCGGTGCCGACAACAGGTCCTGATACCATGGCTGCGGCCCGTTGATGTCGACCGCACCGCTGATGACGACAAGCCTGAGCGCCGCACCGGGCTGCGGCTTTTCATCGAAAGCCAGGACCCAGGTCCGCCCCGACGTTTCCTGGCTGCCACGCATGACGCGGGACGGCCGGTCCGCGTTGCCGAGCCCCGTGGGCCAATAGGCGAGCCGGCCGATATGGACAGTGGCCGCATCACCGATGGCGCGGACTTCGACACGGCATATGCTGTCCGCATCCTTGTACACCGGGTGCAGCGGGCGTTTCACCTGCGCCGACGGTTCCGTGCATTGCGCCGCGTCGGCGGCCGTGTACAGCGCCCCCTGCAATGCCGGCGCCGGAGCATCGGACGCCGACAACCCGAGCCACTTGAGATAAGCGCCGGCACGCAACTGTCCGAAACCGTCCGTCTCGGCCCGGGCCAGATCCTGTTCGAGTTCCAGCAGACGGCCTTGCTGCATCAGCGCCGACCAGCGGGCAAAATCGCCGCTGACCCAGAACAGCGCTGCCGCGATCAGCGCCGCGCCGATGAGCAGCGTAAACGGCACATTCCGGCGGCGGGGAGCATCGATCTTTTCTTCGCGTGGGTCCTTGGCGGGCGCAGACGCGAGCGGGGCAAGTTCCGCCAGCGCTAGCGCCGCCCCGATGTCGGCGACGGCGCACACCGGGATGCCGGCGATTTGCTCCGGCACCGTGCCGCTGCCTTCCGGGACCATGATCACCGCGCGTTCCGGCGCCACGCCGAACTCGGCAAGATGGCGCGTCAGCGCCTGCAGTTTCTGTTCGACATGTTCGACCCTGCGCACGGCGAGATCGCGGTCGACCTCGCCGGTGGCGAACACGGTGACGTCCTGCCCTCCACCCTGCTGACGTGCCGCGTGCGCCAGAAACGCCGCCAACTGCCAGGAACGTCCCTCGTCGATCCGGGCCGAGACATCCATCCGGTAGGCCCCATGCCCGGTCATACGCTCGATCACGCCGGCAGGGCGGCGGACGAAGGCTTCGTAGTGCGGGCTGATCGGCAAAATCTGCGTCAACCCGTCAAGGCAGATCACGGATTGGACGGCATTGTCTTCCTCGGTGATCCGCTGGATGGCAACGGGTCCTTCGGTCGTCAGAATGTGAACGGTCATGCCGCTCACCGAAGACAGACCTCCGTCTTCGGGTCGGCGAGCGCGGTGGCGATATCGCTGTCCGCCGCCAACAGCAGTTGCGCGCGCGTCCCGCTGAAGGCGGGCAGCACAACGCGCAGCCAAGGCCCGCCGTCGGTGCGGGCGAAAAGCTGTCGCGGCGGGATGGCTCCGGAATCCAGCAGTTCCACACCCAGATAAATCTGTCCGGGATCGGCTTTCGACGGCGTCAGGGTCAGGATCGCGACGTCTGTCTCGCGGCGCTCGACACTGCCGCTGGCCGCGGCCGCCTGGCGCGGCATGTAGGCGAAGGCATTGTCCCGAAGCAGCCGGTCGAGATCGGCCTGCGCGGCCGGATCGGCGGCCAGTTTCCGTGCGTCTGCCCGGCCAAGCTCGAAACCGGGATCCACGGCATAGCGGTACAGCACCGAAAACGCGATCCGCGACGCCGCGCCCGGCTCGAGCAGGCGGCGCGCCTGGGCATCGGCATCGAGCGCCGCAAGCGCCAGTTCCCTGACCGGGTCGTCAGCCGGCATGGTTATCCGCCTCCTCTTCAAGGTCATACAGGGTTGCGAACATAGCCGTAAAGACCGCGGCATCTGCGGTTTCAAAGGACGGCCAGTCAAGCGGCCCAAGATCGCGGTCCAGTGTGCGGCGCACCGCCCCGATCAGCCGCAGTACATCGGGTACGGCCCGGGCCATCGCATCGATGCTTTCGGCATCCGCGTCGCCCCTAAATCCGGTGCGGTTGACGCCGCGCCAGGCGCGCTTGGCCTCGGCCAGCAATGCCGCCGGTTCATCACCACGCGGGTCCGGTTCCGTCGCCAGAAACTGGGACAGCGCGCGGGCTCCCTGCAACGACACCACGCGCCCGTCATCACCGTCATCCTCGGGGACCGACAACTGGTCCCAGTCGATGTCCGGGGCCAGGGCCAGCGCCAGTTCGACGGCCTCGGCCCGGCCCGCCTGATGCAGCCCCCACAGGGCCGCCAGCGCAATCTTCTCGGTGCCGGCAACGATGTCGGCATAGTCCTGCAGCTTTTGCCGGTAAAATCCGTCAGCGGCGGACGGGAACGCCAGGGACGGCGCGTCGCCCCGGCGGAGCGCGGTGCTGAGCCGCAACTGCACCGCACCGAAGACGGCGTTTCTCAGCACCGACACCGGAATGCGCCTTGCCGTACCGTCGCCGAGCGGCAGTTCGCCAAGCGTTTCCGCCTCGCTCAGATTGATGATCTTGACCTGCTCACCGCAGGTGTCGAGCAGCCGGCTCAGCGGTCCTTCGTCCGCATCGAGCGCCGAGATCACGGCGTCCAGGTCGGCAGGGTCGACTTCCCCGGCTTCGACGTCGGTGCCGATGGATTTCGCATGCCGGCCGGCATGGCGCTCGGCGGCGGCGTCGAGGGCGGCAATCAACCTACGCGCCGTGTCGTATACACCGCGAAAGGTTCTGGCCTCGATCTCCTCGGCGCCGGCATAGCGCCGCCAGTACTCGAGTAGACTATCGTCGCTGATGGCATCAGCGCCGGTGCGGTTCCCGGCATGCTTGTCGACGAACACCAGGAAATGCCGTTCCCGGCGCTGACGCTGCGCCGGCGGCAGATGCTCCCTGAGATAAGCATACAGACTGCGCTACAGGGCGCGCGCCGCCGCGATCACGCTGTCGCTGCCGGCATCGGCACGGCGCAATATCCCGGTCATGTCATCGACCTCCGCGTAACCGACGCTCATCACCATGAATTCCAGAAGCGCCGCCAGCAGCGGCATCCGCGTATAGGTGATCTGAAACCCCTCGGCGCCGTCATCGTGGCTGATGCCGTTCCGGGCGACGCGGATGTTCGGGTGCGTCCCGTCAAGCGCACTGAACGCCCGGCGAAAGTCGCCGGCGCTGGCCCGCGGCATCCCCCAGAAAACATCCTCGTACCGGCCGCCGCCGGCGGATGCCGCCACCAGCAGATGCGATAGCTCCAGCAGCGGCTTGGCGTAACTGCGGCAGACGATAATGCGCGCCAGTTCGCGGCAGACCTTTTCCGAATAGCGCGGACCGCCGTCAACGGCCGTGGATTCGCACACGCCCGCAAGCGTCGCGCGCAGCACCTCGCTCTTGGCCTCTTCCAGATTAAGGTTCTCCAGCGCCGTCGACATCCGTCCACCTATAAGGGTTCAACCCCTCAGAGAATACCCGCGATGATCGCCCCGGCAAAGTTTCGTTGCCGGACCGTCGTGGATGCTATGCATGATCGGGAGCGGGAATTTCCCCTATTCGGCCATTTTTGCGCGGATCGCCTGCTGGACATCCTGCGGCGGCACCACGGAGCTGTGTGTGTTCATGTCGAAAAACACGTTCACGCTTTCCGCCGTTGCGACGCATTCGTCGTCTCGGAATACGCCGAAGCCCGAGGTCAGGGATTTCGAGCCGAGCCGGATCAGCCGCCCGCCCACCTCGACGGTGCCGGGATAATGCAGCTCGCGTCTGTAATCGATGACGACCCTGGCCAGGATGAAATCCAGCCCCGGATGATCGAACTGGTCGAGCAGACCTTGAATGAGCATGGTTCTCGCCGCCTCGATGTAGGCCCCGAACGAGACATTGTTGACGTGCCCCATGCTGTCCTGATCGGAAAAGCGGATGGTGACCGGCGTGAAATCGCGGAACGTGTCGCGCCGGGTCAGGTCGAAACCATGTTCGCCCATGACGTTACACCACGATTTTTTCGCGGTACGCCGCGATCTGTTCGTCGGTGTAGCCGTATTCCTTCAGGATATCGTCGGTGTGTTCGCCCCGATCCGGCGTCGCCATGCCGTACTTGGGCTCGAAGCGCGACAGCATCACGGCCTGTGCCAGCAGGTCCATCTTGCCGAGCGACTTGCTTTCGACCGGGTGGCGCAGGTTCAGATGATTGACCTGCGGATCGGCGAAAATCTTGTCGATGGTGTTGATCGGCCCGCACGGCACGCTGGCACCGACCAGTGCTTCGATCAGGCCGTCCGAGGTGTAGGTCTGGGTGTGCTTTTCCAGCGCCGCGTTTACGGCGTCGCGGTTCTTGGAACGCAACTCGCCAGTCGCGAAGTCGGGGTTGTTGGTGATCTCGTCGTCGCCGAAAAGTGCGCAGATGCGGTCCCACATCTGATCCCCGGCGGCGGCGATGTTGATATACCCGTCGGACGTCTTGAAGACACCGGTCGGTATCGACGTCGGGTGGTTGTTGCCGGCCTGGCCCGCGACCTCGCCCTTGATCAGATACCGCGCCGCCTGGAAGTCGAGCATCGCCACCATCGCCTGCAGCAGGGACGTCTGCACCCACTGCCCCTCGCCAGAAACCTCGCGTTCCAGCAGCGCGATCATGACGCCCATGGCGCCATACATGCCGGCCGTCAGATCGGCGATCGGGATACCTGCACGGACCGGCCCCTGACCCGGCAGTCCGGTGATCGACATCAGCCCGCCCATGCCCTGCGCGATCTGGTCGAAACCCGGCCGCTTGGCATAGGGGCCGTCCTGGCCGAACCCGGAAATCGACAGCAAAACGATCCCCTTGTTGACCTTTTTCATATCTTCATACGCAACGCCCAGCCGTTCCTTCACATCGGGACGGAAGTTCTCGACCACGACGTCGGCGGTCTCCACCATCTTCAGAAAGATTTCGAGCGCTTCCGGTTCCTTCAGGTTGAGCGTCAGCGACCGCTTGTTGCGGTGAATGCTCTGGAAATCCGGGCCCGACCTGGCGCCCCCCATGCCCTTGGCCGTGTCGACAGCTTCCGGTGCTTCGATCTTGATCACATTGGCGCCCCAGTCGGCGAACTGGCGCACCGCCGTCGGCCCGGAACGGACACGGGTCAGGTCCAGCACGGTAAAACGCGATAGCGGTCCCTGGTAGTCGCTCATGGTCATTTCTCTCCCGGTTAATTATGCGTTTGTTTGTTGTGGTGCGATCAACTCGATCGCGCGCGCGGCGTCGACGTCGAGCATTTCGGAAAGACGGCCGATTTCCTCGGCCTCGCTGGCGCGGACAACGCCGTCGGCTTCGCTGACAGCGTGGCAGATGACGATCAGCAGCGCCGCCGCCTCGTCATCGCCGGTCGCCGCCGCCTTCACCTTCACGCGGACCTCCTCGGCAGACGCCGGGTTCTTCCGCAGCATGTCGACATAGCGCAGGTAGCTCTCGGCGCCGACCTCGGGCTGATGATCGCGCAGGATATCAAGCACCCGCATCAGCCGTCCGACCTCGGCGCCTTCCTCGAGGGATGCGTCGCCGTCGGCCAGAGCCACCAGCGCCGAAGCCGCCATCGCACCTTCGAGAAACGCGCGGCCGCGGTGGCGGGCGAAAATGCGCCGCGTGTGATCTGAAAATCTGCCAAGAATACCGGTCACGTGATGGTGGTCTCCCCCAAGTCCAGAACGATCCTATCACGCCCGGAAAAGCATTATCCAGACACGTAGGCACTGCCGCGAGGGAAGGCGACCGTTTATCGGAAAAACAGGCAAAAAAACACCGGACCCGTCGGCCCGGTGAAGGAGAATTGGTGAATATCATCGTCAACATAGGGCTGTGGGACGGCAAGCGCAGTGACCGTTGTCACAAGCATGGTTAATTTTATGAAAATTGTTCAGATTCAGCGCTTTAGAACGAAACTTTTTCACTCAGGCGCGGATCAGACGGTCTTTGGGCAGGATCACGGCGATCTTCGTACCTTTGCCGATCGCACTTTCGAGGTCGATGCGCCCACCATGCAGCTCCGTCAACGCATGCACCAGCGGCAGGCCGAGGCCGGTGCCTTCGCGTTCGCTGACGAAAGCGGAATCGACGCGGATGAAGGCATCGAAGATGACCTTCTGATCGTCGGCGGAAATGCCGATGCCGGTATCCTCGACTTCCAGCACCGGATCGCCATCGTCATTCCGGTAAGAACGCACGATGATATGGCCGCCCGGCCGGGTGAACTTGATCGAATTGTTGACGAGGTTGATGAGAATCTGCTTCAGCCGCCGGGAATCCGCCCGCACCATCAATCCGCGTTCCGCCATATCCACCGAGATCAGCAACTCGGCCTTCTGCGCCCGGGCGCGCAGCATCCGTTCGCACGAGCGGATGACGACAGCCATTTCGACATCGTCCTCGTTCAGCACCATGGCGCCGCTTTCGATGGAGGCGACGTCGAGCAGATCGTTGACGACTTCCAGAAGATGCATCCCCGAGGCATGGATCGACCCGGCATAATCGACGTAATGGGGATTCAGGTCCCCCATGATCTTGTCGCGGATCAACTGCGAAAAACCGATGATCGCGTTCAGCGGCGTGCGCAGCTCGTGCGACATGTTGCCAAGGAATTCGGTCTTCGTGCGGTCCGCTTTCTCGGCCGCTTCCTTGGCCTCGACAAGATGCCGTTCGACTTCCTTGCGCCGGGTGATGTCCATCAGCGTCGCCTGGATCGCCGCCCCCCCTTCCCTCTCGACGATACGCGAGAAGACCTCGATGGCCACGGTCGAGCCGTCAGCGCGCACGCCGGAAAATTCGTAACGGCTCGGCACGTCCGTGTCGCCGGCCAGACGCCGGCGGCGGATATCGGCGATGACGCTCCGTTCATCCGGTGACACCAGATCGATGACGCTGCAGCCGATGAACGCCTCGACGTCATAGCCGAACATCTGTGCCGCGGTGTCGTTGGCATAGAGAATGATCCAGTCGCGGTGCACGAACAGCCCCTGAATGGAGCCCTCCGAGAGGTTGCGGTATTTCTGTTCGCTTTCGATCAGCGCCTGCTTGGCCTGGACCTCGGCCGTGCGGTCACTCAGGAACACCTGCACCGCACGTTGTCCCTGCCATTCGCCGACATGCACGAAGAACTCCAGATCCAGCCGCGCACCGTCGGCGCGCAGACCCTGGGTGATTTAGGATTCCGGGACGTCCAGACCGTCGCGTCTGTCCGCATCGTAACTGCGCAGCCGATCAAGGTCGTCGGGATGGATATAATCCCACAGCTCGCGGCCGAGCAGATCGTCGATACTGCAGCCGAAAGTATGCGCCGCCGCCTGGTTGGCGAACACGAGACGGCCGTTGACGTGCGTGATGAAAGCCTGTTTCGACCCGGCGAGCGCATCGTAGTACAGCCCGCCCTTGGAAAGCGTGCCGGCTTCCCGATGAGGCATTGCCTCGTGCACGACGATGATTTGCCGCCCCGACGGCAGGGTCCGCATTTCCCCTTCGAGTTTCCCGCCGTCCTTGAATTTCCAGTCGATCACGCCGCGTCCGAGCCCGCCCGGACGTTGCGAAACCTTGCGGCGATCCTCGGAAAGCAGCGGCGTCAGGGCCGCCATGAAGTTCGCGTAACTGGTGCCGACCTGGAACATCTCCGCCGGCAACGGCACCAGGGCGCGGAACGCCGGATTGGTGAAGCTGAGGCGCTGACGGTCGTCGAAATAAGCGGCGCCTTCGCTGAGCGATTCCAGCACCACCTGATAATCGGCGGAGATGGTTTCCAGGTGCGAACGGCGAATAGCCTCCACGGTTTCGTCGGTGGCGATGCCGCGATAACCGAAGAACATGCCGTCGGCGCCGAGCACTGGCTTGCCGCTGAGCCGCCAATAGACATGACCGCCGCTGTCCTGGCGCAGTGATATCCGGAAATTCCGGAACGGCTGGCGTCGTTGCAGGTTGTCGAGGAAGGCCGCCCATTCGTGATCGCGGTCGGGATCCGCATCGGCGAATTCCCATGGCGTCTTGCCGAGCAGATCGAACTCGCGGACCGCGGAGCGGCCTTCGCGGCGCATGGAAACGATGGCAAACCGGTAGTTGGGATCTATCTCCCAGAACCAGTCGGCGTCGGCATCCGCGTAATCGCGAAAGCGCATGACGTCTTCCGCTTCGCTGCGGAGCTTCCGGGGCTGCTTATCGTCTTCGAGAGCCAATGCGTCTCAACTCCATGGGCACCCTCTACAGGCGCTGATTGAGCCGTCTGATGTCCCGCATTATAGTGAATTCCAGTGCACAAGTCACACTGAGGCATCCGGCTATTTGCCGAAATCATACCGGCATGAGGATTTTTCGTGGAAGAACCAAGGGTTAAGGCGTCACTCTGGGTTTCGGCGCAGATTCGCACCTGCGGCCTGCAGGCCCTGCCGGCCGTGGTCCGCCGACGCGGCGACCCGGATGCCGGCAGTATCCTGATTCGCCTCGACCGGCTGAATGGGCAGTCCGTTGTACTGTCGCAGTCCCGTGATGCTCAGGGCCGGCAGGTCTGGATGGGCTCGAACGACGCTGAGCCGATGCCCGATGCGGATGTGGAAAAGTATTTCGAACGCCGGATCAAGAGCGACCCGGATATCTGGATCATCGAGATCGAGGACCGGGACGGGCGCTATCAGCCTGACGCCCCGGTCATTACCTGAACGATCTTATTCGGTGCGCAGAATCAGGTGGTAGCCGAAGTCGGTTTCGACGACGCCGCTCAGCTTGTCCACTTCGAGATCGAAAGCCGCTTCCTCGAATTCCGGGACCATGACGCCACGCCCGAAGTGACCCAGGTCACCGCCGCTTCTGCCCGACGGACAGTCGGAGGCTTCGCGGGCAACGTCGGCGAAATCGGCGCCGTCGGTGATTTTCTTGTGCAGCGCTTCGGTTTCCGCCTTGGC
This sequence comes from Thalassospiraceae bacterium, assembly GCA_038100295.1. Lineage (GTDB taxonomy): Bacteria > Pseudomonadota > Alphaproteobacteria > Rhodospirillales > Casp-alpha2 > UBA4479. The sequence goes on along the minus strand of JAYNVG010000017.1, from coordinate 25,306 downwards.
GTCTTCCTTGGAACGGGTGTCGGTCGACACGAGAATATGCGAGGCGCGGATCTGATCTGACATCGTACTCTCCTTGAGTTGGCCTGATTAAGGAACGTCATCAGGGACTTGCGGCTGATCTGGTTTTTCCGGAGGCTGCGTAGCGCATCTGCGGACCCGTTACAAGGTTCGCCGCCACGGCTGTTCACCGAGGCTATGGAAACTGTCTGAAAAGGCGGCTACGCTTATCCGAGGATTCGCACTTTTTCGAACGGAAACAACGTGATCGAGAAAATCGCCAAGTACCTGATCCTGGGATTGCTGGGTCTTGCGGCTCTGACCTTTGTCGCCGTGCTGGTACTTGATGACGAGTTGATCGAAAGTGCGCCAGGCGGCGTTGCGGAAACCCTGCTGGGTATCAAGCACGGCACAATCGACACGGTGTCCGGCAAGAGCGATACCTTCGTCTACTGGTTCCGCACCAAAATCCACGACATCATGAATTTTTCGCCGACCAACCGGACGCCGCGCGTCGTGATGCGCATCCCGCCGCCACCCGAGGATATCGTGCGTACACCGGGCGCAACCGGCGAAACGGCAAGCACCGGGAACACGCCGGCGCCGATGCCCGAACATGCGACCGGCACAACCGCCGAAGCTATGCCGGAGAAACCCCTCTCGGAGGCGGCCGAAAGCGCGCCCGCACCGGCCCCTGCCGACAGCACCATGCCGACAGCCGCCCACGCAACGGAACCGCCGGCCGCGCCGGCACCGATGCCGTCCGCGCTGGGCCATGGCACCCCGGCCATGGAAGGCGCACCTGCCGCCGCACCGGTTACCGGCGTCAGCGAACAGACGCTGCCCAGCAGCGGCACGGATGCGGCTCATACCGCAGCCGCCGCCACCGGGACCGAGCAGGCCGCCCTGCCGGAAGCCGCCCATAGCGACGCGGCCCAAACCGGTGCACCCCAGGCCGGTACACCCCAGGCCGACGCCCCGCCACCGCCACCGGCCGCCGAGGAACAGCGCCCCGGCGAAGCCGATTACCAGCATGGTCTGAAATATTACAACGGCGACGGGGTCGAACAGAATTTCGGCAAGGCGGCGCAGTTCTTCCTCAAGGCTGCCGATGCCGGCCACGTCGGTGCACAGTATAACCTGGGCATCATGAACCACACCGGGCAGACCGGCGGCCAGGATTTTGCCAACGCGGCGAAATGGTTCGAAAAGGCCGCCGCCGCTGGCCATACCCAGGCGCAGTACAACCTCGGCTTCCTGTATTACGAGGGCAAGGGCGTCGAGCAGGATCTGAAGACCGCCTTCGACTGGATCAACCGCGCCGCCGAACAGGGATATCCGAAAGCCATCAAGGCGCGCGACGCCTTCAAGAAGGCGATGCCGGAAATGTTCAGCCAGACCCAGCCCGCCACGCATTAAGTACGTTTACCCTGCCGCAATCGGAATCCCGTTGATTCCATTTACAAAAAACGCCCCTTCATAGCGCTGCGTTAACCACGTTTTTACGTCTGTGCGCGATTGTCAGTACATGGGCTGCCCGCCGATTCGCGGGGTCCCCGAGACTGGGACAACGGGGTTGATGATGAAAATTTCTGGATCAATGGCGGCAATTGCACTGGGCACGGCGGCTCTCACGGCGGCCGGCAACGCTGCCGCCGGGGAACGTGCCAAGGACCGCTTCTCCTTCACTTACCACATCGAGGTCGCCGGCGCCGATGAAAGCAACGTCGCCACCGAGAAGGAACTGCGCGACGGCGGCACCAACATGGTGCCGGCGCAGCCGAGCGCCGCGTCCCGCGATCCCCTGAAAAAACCGGAACCGCTGGAAATCAAGAAGGCCGAACCGCAACCCGTTCCCCAACCTGAAATGAAGAGCCAGCCGGCAGCCGCGGAAGCCAAGGAAGATGCCCCCGCCAGTGCGGCTCAGCAGACCACGCCGGAACAGATGCCCGAAAAACCGGCGGAATCCATGCCCCGGGAAATGGCAGACGACAGCGACCTGCTGTTCCGTCCCTATCTGCGCATAGACGGCGGCTACGCCATGACCGGCGATCCCGACGGCACTGGCCGCAACGGACCGCACCGGACCAGCGAAGTACAGAACACCGGCTTACTCGGTATCGGTATGGGCGCGCTGGTTGACGAACAGGTCCGCGCCGAAGGCATGCTGAGCTACCGCTCGCCGATGTCCATCGACGGTACCGACGGCGCCGGCAACACGATTTCCGGGGAAGTCGAAAGCATCAGCGCCATGTTCAACCTGTATTACGACATCAAGCAGGCACACACCTGGCTCGACAGCGACACCTTCACGCCCTACGTCGGCGCCGGGGTCGGTATCTCCATGCTCGACACGGACAGCCTGTCGACCGCCGGCGGCAATGCCGAACGCGGCGTGCAGAATATAATCTGACCTATGCCGCCATGGCCGGGCTGGCAACCAAGCTGTCGGATCTGATCACCCTCGATTTCGGATACCGTTTCATCAATCTTGGCCAGTTCGAACAGGACGGCAGCTTCTCCAACGGCAGCACCGCCACCGCGACCAAGTACGACGATCTTTTTTCGCACGAGCTTCACGCTGGGGTCCGCTTCCAGTTCTGATCGCCTCCACTTGATGTAAATCAATGCGCCTGCCCGCCGTGCCGCCAAAATTGTCGGCATGTTGCGGCAATGCCGGAATGGCAGCCCGTAACCGGTGGCGGTCATGGCGGTCAGGGGGGCCGCCACGGGAGGCGTGCATGGATTTCAGATCGATCATGGCGATCGTCGACGGTGGGGCTGAAAGCTCGACCGTGCTCACCACGGCCATTGAACTCGGCAAGCGGTTCGATGCCGTGACGGCGCTGGTGCAGATCAACCCGCCTGCGGCCTTTAGCATCTATCCGGTTCTGGAAGCCTCGGTGTCCGGTGCGGTCGGTGAAATGATCGGCGATATGGAGCGCGCCATCACCGACAGACAGAAGAATTTCGACACCCTTTATCAGAAGGCCGTCGTCTCGGCAGGAATGCCGGTTATCGCCCCGGACGACGTGTCCAGGACGGCCCACTTCGCGGTCACCCGGGAAACTGTCATCGGCCACGAAAACCGTGAGATTGCCGAACGCGGGCGCCTGTTCGATCTGATCGTGATCGGCGTCCCCGGCGCCGACAGCGGCGGTGTCGACAGCGCCGCTCTTGAAGCCGCGCTGCTCGATACGGCAAGACCGGTACTGATCACCTGCCGCTATCCGCGCCCGGTCATCGGCGGACACGTGACCATCGCCTGGGACGGCTCCAGGGAAGCCGCGCAAAGCATCCGCAACGCCCTGCCGCTGATGCTCAACGCCAACAAGGTCGAAGTCGTCCACGTGACCGGCGGACACGGCGCGTCCAAGATCGACCCCAACGACATCGTCAAATACCTGCAGCTTCACGACATCAAGTCCGAAAGCCGGGTCATCGAAGCCAAAGCCGGCAAAGTCGCCGAAGCCTTGCTGGAAGCGGCGCGGCTGAACGGCCACGCGCTGCTGGTGATGGGTGCCTACGGCACCAGCGCGGTCACCGAATTCATGTTCGGCGGGGTGACGCGCTCGGTCATGTCGAATGCCGATGTCCCGCTCCTGGTCTCGCACTGAGAAAGCAATCCGCCCCCCCGGAGCCTTTGCTGGAAACCCCCGGGAAATTTATCTATGACGAGACATCGGAAACCGAAGGGGAACGGGTTCGACGATGTCCGGGACGCCACAAAAAAGTCCTGCGCTGAAGACGGCATTACCAAAGGACAACGCCGCGGAGAACCCGTGCGCCGCCTGTCAGGTGCGCGAACATGCCGTCTGCGGGGCGTTGATGCCCGCCGAACTGGAACGCTTCGGCAACGCCATGAAGCATGTCGACCTGCAACCCGGCGATCATCTGGTGGACGAAGGCGAGCCCGAAAAACACGTGTTTTCCGTGACTTCGGGCTGTCTCAAGTGTTTCAAGCTTTTACCCGACGGCCGGCGGCAGATCGTCGGCTTTCTGTTCCCCGGCGATTTCCTCGGCCTGGCCCGCTCGGCCGCCAATCCGAGCAGTGTCGAAGCCGTCACCCAGGCGACGCTGTGCAGGATGGAACGACGCGACATGGAAAATCTCGCAAGCTCGATCCCCAACCTCGAAAGGCGCCTGCACGAAATGGCCTCGGAAGCGCTGGCCGAAGTTCAGGGGCAGCTTCTCCTGCTCGGACGAAAGACAGCACACGAGCGGGTCGCGACCTTCATTCTTTTGCTGTCGCGCCGGGCCGGTGAACGCGGCGCGCCGACGAACCCCGTCGACGTGCCGATGAGCCGCGACGACATCGGCGATTTTCTCGGCCTGACAACGGAAACCGTCAGCAGAACCTTTTCCCGACTGCGCAAGAACGGCCTGATCGGCGGCGACCGCGACCGCAAGATCGAGATTTTCGACGAGGACGGCCTGAGCCAGATCGCCGAAGGTTTCTAGGGTTTCCTTCACATTCTTTTTCTTTTCGCTCTGGCTTGCGGCCGGTTTCGTCAGGCTTATGTCATGCATAGGTGCTAGAAACCCGCATCGTTTGTTGCTGACGGGAAATGCCTACGGATGCTGGCCAGCTTTATCGGAATGAAACGCCTCTGGTTGCGCGTGATTTGCCTCACGATTGCACTTTGCGTCTTCACGCCCGGCATTGCCACAACGCAGGTGGCACTGACCCTTGTGCCCAAGCGCGACATGAAATTCGGCACCTTCGCCGCCTCCATCGACGGCGGCGGCACGGTGGTCCTCAACGCCAGCGCGGATGCGGTTTCGTGGTCCGGCGCGATCACCAATTTTGGCGGCACGGTGCGCCGCGCCCGCTTCCAGATCGTCGGCGAGCCGAAGGCGTATGTGATCGTCTCGCTGCCGTCATCGATCACCATCCGCAAGGGCACGACGAACAACTACCTGACGGCCGAGATCACCGCCGCCCTGCCGAACACCTTCAAGGATGTCGATGCAGTGTTCCAGGAAACCCCGGCAAAGGACAGCCGCGCCGCGTTCGTCGATCTTTATGCGCAGCCGTTCCCCAGCCGCGAAGCGGCGGAAGACGCCTGTATCGAGCTGCGCGGCAGCTTCGGCGACACGTTCTGCAACCCGCTCGACATCTCGATCAAATAAACGACGTCAGGCTTTGTTCATGCGGGCAGCGCGGGCGCGGATACGCTCACGCTGCAGGATGTACAGCCCGCTCATGCTGACGATCAGCGCACCAAGCAGCGTCGCCCCGTCCGGCAGGTCGCCGAACAGCAGGTAGCCGAACAGCACCGCCCACAGCACGTTGCCGTACTTGAACGGCGACACCAGCGCCGCCTCGCCGAGACGGAAGGATTCGATGATCAGGTAATGCGCAATGCCGATCAGCAGCCCGCTGCCGATGAAGTATTTCAGGTGCCTGGCCTCGATCGGCTGCCAGTCGGTAAAGAAGAACGAGAGGAACCCGGCGACGACGACCGCCGTTGTCGTCACGAACAGCACCGCAACGGTGGTTTCGCTGGCCGCCATCTTGCGCGTGATCAAATCGCGCATGCCGCCCAGGAACGACGCCATCAGCGGAAACACCACGAACCACTGGAACGCCGCGGTGCCGGGCCGGACGATCACCAGAACGCCGGCGAAACCGACCAGCACCGCCGCCCAGCGCCGCCAGCCGACGTGCTCGCCCAGCATCAGCGGCGCCAGCAGGGTCACGAACAGCGGGCCGGCAAAGGCGATGGCGATGGCATCAGCCAAGGGCATGTAATACAGCCCGGTGACGAAGGTGAACGAACTGCCGACGACGCAGAAGCCGCGCAGCCCCTGCCCCTTCCAGCTTTTGATCTGCCACGCCGTATGCAGCCCGCCCATGCGCAGGGCAAAGACGGCGATCATGATGTATATAAACACGCCGCGCAGCGCCAGGACCTGCCCGACCGGGAATTCCGCGGCCAGCGTCTTCACCAGGCCGTCGTTGAGCGTCAGCACGGCACCGCCGGCCAGCGCGCATAGGATGGCCTTGCCCGGTGAGTCGGTATCGCGCGCGCCGGGACTGGTCGGCGGCAGAATCGGGGTCGGGTTTGCCGGATGCTCGAGCGGGTTCTTCATCAGCCGTACAGCACGGCAACAATGAAGACGGCCGCCGCGATCCCGGCAAAATCAGCGCTGAGCGCGGGGATCAGCGCATAACGCAGGCGCCGGATCTGCACCGCGCCGAAATACACCGCGATCACATAAAACGTGGTTTCCGTCGAACCCTGGAACGTCGACACCAGATATCCCGTATAGCTGTCGGGCCCGACCGCCGGGTCGTTGATGATCGAGGCCAGAATGCCGTAAGCACCGGATCCGGACAGCGGTCTGAGCAATGCCATCGGCAGCGCATCGGCGGGCAGGCCGATCAGTTCCGTGACCGCGCCCAGCGGCGTGATCAACAGTTCCAGCGCGCCGGAATTCCTGAACATCGACACCGCGACCAGGATCGCCACCAGATAGGGAATGATTCTGAGCGCAACGTTGAAACCGTCCTTGGCGCCATCGACGAAACATTCGTAAACCGCAACCTTGCGCCAGACACCGAGCGCCAGGAAACCGATCATCAGTCCGGGAATAATCCACGGCGCAAAGGCACGGCCGTAAAAAATCGTCAACGGTACCAGCGCCAAAACGCTACCCAGCGCCAGCGCCGACACCCAGAGCGGATATCCTTGCGCCGGCGGCGCGGGCAACGCGTCCTCGTCGGTGTCATCGGTGGCCTGCTGCGCCCCTGGCTCGGCCTGCGGCGGCGCACTGGCCGCGAAAAACCTGGCGCACAGCTTGGCGCTGACGATGGCGACCGTGGTCGAAACCAGTGTCGCGAACAGCGTCGTCGGCACGATCCCCGCCGGGTCGGCCGAGCCTGCGGCGGCGCGGAGGGCGATGACGCCGGTCGGCAGCAAAGTGACGCTCGAGGTGTTGATGGCGAGGAACAGGATCATGGCATCCGTCGCCTTGCCCTTGTCGCCGTTGAGGGTGTCCAGATGTTCCATCGCACGAATGCCGAACGGTGTCGCCGCGTTGCCGAGACCGAGCACGTTCGCCGACAGATTCATGATCATCGCACCCATCGCCGGGTGATCGGCGGGCACGCCGGGAAACAGGCGCGTCATCAGCGGCTGCAGGGTACGGGCGACGACCAGCAGAAGCCCGGCCCGCTCGGCGACCTTCATCAGGCCGAGAAACAACGCCATGACGCCGACCAGACCGATGGCCAGCGTCACCGCATCGCCGGCGGTGCCGATCATCGCCTTACCCAATGCTTCCATCGGGGCATCCACCGGTGCGCCGTCCGGCGCCGTGAACGTCACCTGACGGTACGCCGCGACGGCGAAGGCTATGGCAACGATCGCAAAGAAAATGCCGTTCAAGGATGTGTTCCGCTGTCCGCCTCCGAAACGCCGCTCAGCGACGGCGCCCCGCTCCCGGTTTCATGGTTACGGAAAGTATCTGACGGTGCAACGGCGGAAAGCGCGCTAGTCCTTGATCAGGTCCGGACGATCGGTAAACACCGAGGAAACGCCCCATTCCCGGAGTGTCTCGGCACGCTCGGGATCGTTCACCGTATATATCCTGAGCGGCAGTCCTTCGGCCCGGACCTCCTCGACAACGCGCTTGTCGACGTGGCGATTCGAGGCGTGCACGGCGCGGCAGTCCAGCTCGGCGACAATCTGTTTCCAGTTTTTCGGCAGCTTGCCGAACAGCATGGCGCGTTCGATATGCGCCAGTTTGTCGCGCGCCACCGCCATCGCTTCTGCATCGAAACTGGAGATCACCGGCGCAGGCATGTCGGCGGGCCAGGCGTCGGCGATCAGATTGCAGGCCACCGTCGCGGTGCGGCGTGCGACGCCGGGATAGGGCTTGATTTCGACATTCGCGCCAAGCCCTTCCTCGGCCAGGGTCTGGATCGCTTCTGCAAACGTCGGCACCCGTGTGCCGGCGTACGAGGCACCGAACCAGGCACCGGCTTCCAGTTTGCGGATGCTGTCGAAGTCGCGGCCGTTGACCGGCCCCTTGCCGCTGGTGGTGCGGTCCAGATTGTCGTCATGGAACAGTATCGCCACGCCGTCCGCGGACAGCATGACATCGAATTCGACCCAGCGTGCCCCTTCCAGGCCGGCCCGGCGCAGGCTGATCAGCGTGTTTTCGGGCGCCAGCCCGGCGGCACCCCGGTGGCCGATGACAAAGGGAACAGTGTATGATGCGTCTGTCATGATGGACGCCACTTTGCCGCGTAATCGCTTGAAGTTGCAAGATTCCTCTAATTCAGGTTGCCCCGGCGCCATCAACAGATCAACCTATGGACAACGTTTGGAATTCAGAAACGCCGGGGGCAAGGCAGATGTCCGATAAAACACTCGACGAACGCGCACTGGAATATCATCGCCAGGCGCCGGCCGGAAAGCTGCAGATACAGCCGACCAAGCCGCTGGCGACACAGCGCGATCTGGCGCTGGCGTATTCGCCGGGTGTTGCCGCTGCGTGCAACGCCATCGTCGACGACCCGATGGAATCATATGCCCTGACCAATCGCGCCAATCTCGTCGCGGTGATCACCAACGGCACCGCCGTGCTCGGCCTTGGGCCGATCGGCGCCGAAGCTTCCAAGCCGGTGATGGAAGGCAAGGCCGTCCTGTTCAAGAAATTCGCCAACATCGACTGCTTCGACATCGAGGTGAACGAACTCGATCCGATGAAGTTGGTCGAGGTCATCGCGCCGCTGGAGCCGACCTTCGGCGCCATCAACCTGGAAGACATCCGCGCACCGGAATGCTTCATCGTCGAACAGGAACTGCGCAAGCGCATGAACATTCCGGTGTTTCACGACGACCAGCACGGCACCGCCATCGTCTGTGCCGCCGCGATCCTCAACGGGCTGCGCCTGCAAAACAAGAAGTTCGAGGACATCAAGCTGGTGTCCACCGGCGGCGGTGCGGCGGGGATCGCATGTCTGGACCTGCTGGTGTCGATGGGCGTCAAGCCGGCCAACATCTGGCTCGTCGATCAGGTCGGTCTGGTTTACGAGGGCCGCGAAGAACAGATGAACGACCGCAAGTCCCAATATGCGCAGAAATCCGACAAGCGGACCCTGGACGACGTTATCGACGACGCCGATGTGTTCCTGGGGCTGTCGGCGGCCGGCATCCTGAAAGCCGAAATGGTCAAGAAGATGGACCCCAAGCCGTTCATTCTGGCCCTCGCCAACCCCAATCCGGAAATCGATCCCGATGTCGCCAAGGCGGCCAACCCGGACGTCATCATGGCGACCGGCCGGTCGGATTATCCGAACCAGGTCAACAACGTGCTGTGTTTCCCGTTCATCTTCCGAGGTGCGCTGGACTGCGGCGCCACCGACGTGAACGAGGAAATGAAGCAGGCCGCGGTCAAGGCGATCGCCGATCTGGCGATGGCGGAAAGCTCGGAGCGGGTCGCCGACGCCTATGCCGGCGAACGGCTCGTGTTCGGGCCGGAATACCTGATCCCGAAACCGTTCGATCCGCGCCTGATCTCGGAAATCGCCCCGGCCGTCGCCAAGGCGGCGATGGACACCGGCGTGGCGACGCGGCCGATTGCCGACTTCGACGCCTACCGCGAGAAGTTGGCCGGGTTCGTGTTCCGTTCGGGCATCCTGATGAAGCCGATCCTGGAGCGCGCCCGGCTGAATCCGAAACGCATCGTCTTCGCCGAGGGCGAGGACGAGCGCGTGCTGCGCGCCGTGCAGGCCCTGGTCGACGACCGGCTGGCCCGCCCGCACCTCGTCGGTCGGCCCGACGTGATTGCCAAGCGGATCGAACGACTTGGCCTGCGGATTCAGCCGGACATCCATTTCGGCATCACCAACCCCCTCGATGATCCGCGTTACGAGGAATACTGGAGCGAATATCACGAACTGACCGAGCGCAAAGGCGTCACCATCGACGAAGCCAAGACCATCATCCGCACCAACACCACGGCAATCGCCGCGATGGCGCTGAAGCGGGGCGAGGCGGACGCCATGATCTGCGGCACCTATGGCCAGTATGAGTGGCATCTGAAATACGTGCTCGACATTATCGGCCGTGCCGAAGGCGTTCAGGATGTCAGCGCCCTCAGCGCCCTGATCCTGAGCAAGGGAACGTTTTTCCTCTGCGATACCCATGTCACTCCGGATCCGACGCCGGAGGAAATCGTCGAAATGACGGAACTGTGCGCGGAAACCGTCAAGCGGTTCGGCGTGAAGCCCAAGGTCGCGCTGCTGTCACATTCGAACTTCGGCAGCGGGCGCTGCCCGTCGTCGGAAAAAATGCGTACCGCCATGGAAATTCTGATGACCAAGGATCTGGATTTCGAGGTCGAGGGCGAAATGAAGGGCGACACCGCCCTGGATGAGGAACTCAGAAAGCGGATTTTCCCGCACGCACGCCTCAGCGGTGCTGCCAACATGCTGGTGTTTCCCAACATCGACGCCGCGAACACCTCGTTCAACCTGCTGAAAATGCTCGGCGACGGGCTGTCTGTCGGGCCGATCCTGGTCGGTGCCGCGCAACCCGCGCATATCCTGTCGCCCGCCGTCACGTCGCGCGGCATCTACAACATGAGTGCCGTCGCCGTGCTGGACTCGCAAAACAACAAAACCGCGTAAAACGCTGCCGCATTAACTTTTCCACAAAATGTGTTTGGTTAATGTGCACCAGACAAAATATATTGTTATGTGTCGGATTCGCGGGAGCGATTCGGCGGGACTGGGCACATTTATCAACGCGGCGATGGCGTTGGGACGGGGAAGTATGCGGGGCATTTTTATTCAACCTAGCCGGTTGCCGGGATATGTCTCCTGTGCGACATTTGCGCGGCTGTTGAAATGCAGTGCAAAAACACATCGGACAGCATGCCGAACCGCGATTAAAAAGCGTGCGGCGACAGGGGTCGGGGTTGGCGGACACAATGCGGTTTAGCGCAGCTATCATCATAGCAGCCATGTTGAGCGTCACGGGTGCCCAGCCCCTGCGCGCGGATGTCGCCGCCGATGCGCCGGCCAAGCGAAATCCGATCGAATGGCTGCTGAGCGACATCGGCAAACTGCTGAGCACGGCAACGTCGACACTGCAGGGCGCGGACAAAACAGCCGATGCCCCCAAAGAAGAAAAAACCACGGCACAGCCCGCCGAACCGGCCGCCAAGCCTGCACCGGAACCGACGCTTGCCGCCAGCCCAACACCAGCCCCCGTAACCGCTTCCGAAAAGAAATTTCGTAATCCGCTGGAATGGCTGTTCAGTGATCTTGCCCGCCTGCTTCAGCCCGACCTCGAAATCGACCAGACGACCGCTGACATCAAGACGGCAAAGACGGCACCGGCCGCGCCCGCCTTGGCGGAAGAACAAACCGCACCGGTGGCCGTCGCAGAGCCGACAGCCCCGGCAGCCGCCGACACCGGCACGCCGCCCAAGAACCCGATTGCCTGGCTGTTCCGTGATCTTGCCAATCTGCTCGTGCCGAATACGCAGACCGCGCCCTTGCCGACAACGGCGAGTGCCGAATTGCCGGTTGAACCGGCTCCTGTTCAGACCACGGACCAGGTTGAGGCTCCCGTCGTCGCGCCGGCACCGGCTGCCGTGGAACGTGTTGCAGACAAGGCGCCGGAACCCGCCGCCGCGGCATTGCCTGTGAATCCCGCCCATGAAGCAGCACCGGCAGACAATCCCATTGCTTCGCTGTTCAGCGATATCGCCGACCTGCTGACGCCGAAAAATTCCCCTGCCGAATCCGCCGACGTCAGCATTGCAGAAACGTCGACGCATGAAGCGCCGGTCGAGCAGACCGCTGCTGCCGAAGCCGTCACCGTGCCTGCGGAACAGCCGCAAAGCCCGGTGCAGGAACCGATGGCCATTGCGCCGTGGGTGCCGCGCCCGGAAAGCGATCCGTTCAATCCCGCCGACAGCCTGTTCTCGCCCAACGGCCAGCCGCTGCTGGCCGTGATCACCCCGCCGACACCGGAACCGGCGCCGGTCGAAACGGCTGCCGCCGAACCGGTGCCTGAAAAGCCCGTGATCCGCGAGCGTGCGCCGTATCGCCCGTTGCAGCGCAATCACGCGTCGATCGGACGCGACCATAAGGCGGTCACCGCCGACCCCGATGACAATTCGCTCGTCGACCGGGTTCTGGAAAGTCTGTTCGGCATCGACGCCCAGATCGAGGCCGAGGAAACCCTCGCCAACAAGGTTTCCGACCGCATCGTTCCCGAGGAAAAGCTCGATCTCGGCTATATCTCTCCCGACGCCACGCAGCCCGATCAGGAACTGACCCGCATCGGCGGTCAGCCGCTGGACAGCATCGATCTCTACATGGGCCGCGACAGCGTGATCGGCGAACGCTATGACGCCGCCACTTATGCCGCCGAAGCCTGCGTCGAGCGCGCCCTGCAAGGCAGCGTGTTCTGCCTCAAGAAGCTCAACTGGCCGAGCGAAATCGCCAACAGCTTCGCCACCGACACCGCCTTCGTTCTGCCGGGCGAAGGTGTGGTGCGCTATGAGAACGGCACCGTCAGCCGCGTGTATGCGGTCTTCAAGTCCGGCGACTTCGCAGACGTGGTCAAATACATGCAGCATCGTTTCGGGCCGCCGCAGGAACGCGAGATCGTCTGGATGCACATGCTGGAAGCACCGAAACTGCCGAACACCACATTCCGCTGGCAGGCTTTCAATGCCGACCACACCGAGGCCATCGTCCTCGAGGTCCGTAACTTCGACGACCTGCGCCGTTCCTTCGCCGACATGGATCACGGCATGGTCCGTCTGTTCCGCAACGGCTCCAGGCCGATCTTCAAGCATATCTCGACCATGGATCTGATGCTGATGCAGCGCCGCCGCGTGGCGAACGCCCCGGTCGAGGTCAATCAGCCGCCGAAACAGCAATAGCGCGCGGTTCTTAGCGGCAATACATACCCGTGTAACCGCCGTGCCCTACTTTTCTTCGCCGCTGATATGGCGTAGCGTTCAATCAACGACGGGCACATAGCGCCCAGAGCATTCAGACAATCAGGAGTAAGCCGCATGGGGTGGCAAGGCAAAATTCTCAGGGTCAATCTCAGCACCGGCACCGTGACGCCGGAACCGCTCAACATGGAATGGGCGGAAAAATTCATGGGCCAGCGCGGACTCGGCACCAAGTATCTGTTCGAGGAAGTCGATCCGGCCGTCGATCCGCTGGCGCCCGAGAACAAGCTGATCTTCGCGACCGGTCCGCTGACCGCGACCGGGGCCTCGACCGGCGGACGCTATTCGGTGATCACCAAGGGCGCGCTGACCGGCGCCGTGGCCTGTTCGAACTCCGGCGGCCAATTCGGCGCTTACCTCAAGCTTGCCGGGTGGGACATGCTGATCCTCGAGGGGAAATCCCCCGAACCGGTGTACCTGTACATCGAAAACGACGACGTGCGCATCCTGCCGGCCACCGATTTCATCTGGGGTGAAACCGTGTGGGATACCGAGGACAAGATCACCGCGAAACACCAGAACCCGAACCTGAAGATTGCCTCGATCGGCATCGCCGGGGAAAATCTGTGCCGGTTCGCCTGCGTCATGAACGACCGCGACCGCGCCGCCGGGCGCTCCGGTGTCGGCGCCGTGATGGGCTCGAAGAACCTCAAGGCCATCGCCGCCTACGGCAGCGTCGGCACCACCGTCGCCAATCCGGAGAAATTCAGGGAAGCCAATGCCGCCGCGCGCGCCAAGCTCGACCCGCACGCCGCACGGACCCGGCTGTCGACCATCGGCACGCACTCCATGCTCGACGTCACCAACGCCTACGGCTCGGTGCCGACGCTGAACTGCCGTGCCGTGCAGTTCGAGGGCACGTCGAAAATCAACGTCAAGGCGGCGCACACGCCGCGCCGCTCGGACGGACACAAGAACGTCGAAGGCAACAAGGCCTGCTTCGCGTGTTCCATCGGCTGCGGCCGCATCGCCACCATCGATCCCGAGCATTTCTCGGTGAAGGACAAGCCGCGCTACAAGCACTCGCTGGGCGGGCTGGAATACGAAAGCATCTACGCCGTCGGGCCGATGTGCGGTGTCGACGACATCGATGCCGCGACCTATGCCAGCGCGCTCTGCAACGAACACGGCATGGATCCGATCTCGTTCGGCGCCAGTGTCGCCGCCGCCATGGAACTGTTCGATATCGGCGCCGTGACGCTGGAAGACACCGGCGGCATGGCGCTCGAATTCGGTTCCGCCGAAGCGCTCTGCTGGGCCGCGGAAATGGTCGGCACGATGCAGGGCTTCGGCAAGGACATCGGTCTCGGCGCCAAGCGCCTGTGCGAAAAATACGGCCACCCCGACCTGTCGATGACCGTCAAGGGACAGGAATTCCCAGGCTACGATCCGCGCGCCATGCAGGGCATGGGTCTGGCCTACGCCACCTCGAACCGTGGCGCATGCCATCTGCGCGCCAGCCCGTTCGTCGACGACTTTGCGCACGTGCGCACCGAAGGCAAGGCCGAGATCGTCAAGAAATCGCAGGACCGCAACGCTGCATGGGACTCCACCGGGGTCTGCCTGTTCGCCGGCAACGCCTGGGAAGTCGATGATCTGGTGGCACAGCTTGCCGGCGCGCTGCCGGGCGATTGGTCGGTGGATCGTTTCTTCGATACCGGCGAGCGGGTCTGGAACATGGAACGGCTGTTCAACCTCCGTGCCGGCTTCACCATGGCCGACGACACCCTGCCCAAACGGGTCATGGAAGAGCCCGCCCCGTCGGGTGCCGGCAAGGGCAAGGTCGCCGAGATCGGCAAGATGCTGCCGGAATACTATGAACTGCGCGGCTGGACGCCTGACGGCGAACCGACGACGCAGACCCTGGGCCGGCTCGGGCTGGGCTGACGTGATCCACGTCGGTTTCCAGCTCGTTTCCATCGACGCCGCCGATTACAAGGGACTGGGCCGCGATGGCCTCGGCGAGATCCCGCTGAAGGACGGCGGCTCGCTGGCCGAGGCCATGACCATGATCGGCATGAAGCCCGAACTCGGCTACATGACGCTGGTCAACGGCGATCCGGTGGCGCCGGAAAACCGCGGCGCGAGGATCCTCAACGACGGCGATCAGGTGGTCGTGTTCCCGCCCATCGAAGGCGGCTGATTTCTTCCGCAAAGAAAAAGGGCGGGATGCGAACATCCCGCCCGAAGTTTACTTAGGGAAGATTCTTTTGTCTGAGAATGTTTATGCCGCCAGCGCGTCCCTCGCCGGCACGTAGTTGTATCCAAGATCGCGGGCCACGGCTTCCTCGGTCACCTTGCCGGCAATCACGTTCAGCCCGTTCAGGAAATGCTCGCTCGACAGCAGCGCATCCTTGTAGCCGCGGTCTGCCAACATCAGCGTATAGGGCAGCGTCGCGTTGTTGAGCGCGTGCGTCGATGTGCGCGGCACCGCGCCCGGCATGTTGGCGACACAGTAATGCACCACGTCATCGACGACGAAGGTCGGCTCGGCATGGGTCGTGGCCTTGGAGGTTTCGAAACAGCCGCCCTGGTCGATGGCGACGTCGACCAGCACCGAACCCGGTTTCATGTCGGCGACCATCTGGCGCGTCACCAGCTTCGGCGCCGCGGCGCCTTTCACCAATACGCCGCCGATCACCATGTCGGCGTCCAGCACGGTCTGTTCCAGCGCCGCCTTGGTCGAATACATGGTGGTCAGCGCCGGGCCGAAGCGTTCGGACAGATGGTTCAAAACATCCAGATTGCGGTCCAGCACGGTGACGTCGGCGCCGATGCCGACGGCCATCTGGATCGCGTTTTCGCCGACCACGCCGCCGCCGATGACGACGACCTTGGCCGGAGCCACACCCGGCACGCCGCCGATCAGGATGCCTTCGCCGCCCTGCGCGCGCTCGAGACAGTGCGCACCGGCCTGCACCGACATGCGCCCGGCGACCTGCGACATCGGCGCCAGCAGCGGCAGGCGGCCCTTGGCGTCGGTCACCGTTTCATAGGCGATGCAGATGGCGCCGCTGTCGACCAGGTCCCTGGTCTGCTCGGGATCCGGCGCCAGATGCAGATAGGTAAACAGGATCTGCCCTTCGCGCAGCATCTTGCGTTCGACGGCCTGCGGCTCCTTGACCTTCACGATCATGTCGGCGCGCTTGAAGATTTCGTCGGCGCTGTCGAGCACCTCGGCACCCTGCGCCCGGTAATCGTCATCGCTGCGGCCGATGCCGATACCGCAGTTTTTCTCGACGATGACCTGATGGCCGTGCGCCACGACCTCGCGCACGCTGGTCGGTGTCAGGCCGACACGGAATTCGTTGTTCTTGATTTCCTTGGGGACTCCGATGAGCACGCCCGTATCCTCCGAAAATGACCCCATGCAAAGCATGAAGCCGGTTACATGACGGATAGGATGTTAACGCCGAAGGTTATGGTGAGTCCTTGCAAAGATGCGGATATGAGATCAGGAAATTGATATTTATTATTTATATTGACAAATTTTCAGAATAATATTCGAATCATGCTTGATTTCATCGATCATTCCATCATCACGACCCTGCAGTCGGACGGCCGCATCAGCAACGTGCAACTCGCGGAAAAGGTCGGTCTGTCTGCGTCGGCATGCCTGCGCCGGGTACAGATTCTCGAAGAGCGCGGCATCATCGCCGGGTATGCAGCGCTGATCGACGCCGCCTCTCTCGGCTGGACCACGCACGTCATCGTTTCGATTACCCTGGAAAGGCAAAGCGAGGACTATCTGAGCGCCTTCGAGCGCGCCGTCGCCGATTGTCCCGATGTCATGGAATGCTTTCTGATGGCCGGGGACGCCGATTATGTACTGCGCCTGCAGGCCAGGGATGCGGCGGACTACGAACGCATCCACAAGGAATACCTGTCGCGCCTGCCCGGCGTCGCGCGGATTCACTCCAGCTTCGCGCTCCGCCAGGTGGTGCGGCGCAACAGCGTGCATCTGGGCGCACACTGACTTGTGAAGGACGATGACTGGCGCCCAGCGCAGGAATCACCATATGCTCCATAATTGATTTCAAGGAGTGTTAGCGATGTTCGGACTTTTCCAGAAACCGACCGATATCCCGAAACAGACCGAGGCCCTGCCCGGCCGTGCCGAGGCGATCCCGACGGCGACTCATCATGCCGTCAACGGCAACCCCCTGAAACCGCCGTTTCCGGAGGGACTGGAGAGCGTGATGTTCGGACTCGGCTGCTTCTGGGGCGCGGAACGGATTTTCTGGAAGCTACCGGGCGTCTGGGTCACGGCGGTCGGCTATGCCGCCGGACTGACGCCGAACCCGACCTATCAGGAAGTCTGCACCGGCCGCACCGGGCATAACGAAGTGGTGCTGGTGGTCTTCGATCCGAAGAAGATCGCCTTCCGGAAACTGATGGAAACCTTCTGGGAGGCGCACGACCCGACCCAGGGCATGCGCCAGGGCAACGACGTCGGCACCCAGTACCGGTCCGGTGTTTACGTCACCAATGACGATCAGCGCGCCATCGCCGAGGAAACCAAGAAGACCTATCAGAAGGCGCTGAGGACCTACAAGTATCCAACGATCACCACGGAAATTCTCGACGCACCGGCGTTCTATTACGCCGAGGATTACCATCAACAGTACCTGCACAAGAACCCGCGCGGCTATTGCGGGCTTGGCGGCACCGGCGTGCGCTGCGGCTAAAGTCGCGTAGCGCTCGACGGCAGATCGTTGAGTCTGGCCATTGCCGGTGTCTTGAGGATCCCCGGATTTTCGAGCCATTCGGAGAAGAATTCGAGCGCGTCGTCGCCCCAGAAAAGCTCGCCCCCGGCGGTGAAGGTCGGCACGCCGAAAACGTTTTCTTCCAGCGCCTTTTCACCGTTGGCGATCAACTCCTGTTTGACGGCGGGATCGGCGATCAGCGCATCGCCATCGCTGACACCGGCAATATCCTGGATCGCCCGCCAGCCGGTATCGTTGTCGGGCAGGTGCCCTTCGCCCCATATGGCATGAAACACCGCCGCGACGGCTTCCGGCGTCGAGCCGAGCGCCACGCACAGGCGCAGTGCCCGGATCGGATTGAACGGATGCGCGTCCGGGCACTTGAAGGGGATGCCGCGCTTTTCGGCAAGCCACGTCACCATGCGGTAGGTGAAAAGCCGTTTCGACGGAATTTCCGCAGGCCCCTTCTGCCCGTTGGCGTTCAGAAGCCCCGCGAACAGCACCGGCTTGAGCGACAGATCGCAACGATCGGCGACCTCGCCCAGGCGGACCGACTGCAAATAGGCGAACGGCGATATGACGTCGAAATACCAGTGCGTGTGCATGACGCTCTCCCCATAACCTCTCAATTTCCGTTTACAGGGACATTTTCGGGCCGATCCTCTATGGTTCAAGCATTTTTATTCTGGTTCACGGCGCCTACCATGGCGGCTGGTGCTGGCAGCCGCTGATCGAACGGCTGCAGGCGCACGGTCACGATGCCGTGGCGCCGGACCTGCCCGGGCATGCGTTCGCCGACGGCTGGATCGGCCAGCAGGATATGTCCAATTATATCAATGCGATCGTCGACATGATCGATGGCATGGACACCCCGCCGGTACTGGTCGGCCATTCCATGAGCGGCGCGGTCGTCGCGGCGGTGGCCGAGCATCGACCGGACAAGCTGGAAAAAGTGATATTCCTCGCCGCCTACATCCCGACGGACGGAGAATCCGTCGCCGACGTGGTCAGGACCGACCCGCAAACGCATGTCACGGCGGGACTGGTCGACGTCAGCGGCGTCACCGCGATCAGCCTCAAAACCGGCGTGCTCGCCGATGCATTTTACAACGACGCGACCCCGAAGCAGGTCGGCTGGGTTCAGGACCGCATTCAGCTTCAGGCAGCCGAGCCCTTCCGCGCGCCGATTAAGCTCAGCGATGAAAATTTCGGGCGCGTCGAAAAAGCCGCCATCGTCTGCAGGAAGGACCGGGCGATTTCATGCGCGCACCAACGCTGGATGGCCGAACGCGCCGGTTGCCAACCTGTCATCGAGATTGACACCGGCCACTCGCCGTTCGTGACGGCGCCCGAATTACTTGCCGACGAACTCATGAAGCTCGCCGGCTCAACGGCCTGAAACCGGGCAGCTAGACGCGGTGCTTACGCGCCCCTTCGACGAAAATGGCAATCCAGTAGGCGTGTGCCCCGACAGCCGCCGTCGGCAGCAAAATCCAGGTCACGTCGAACAGGGCAAGCGCCATGACAATGAAACAGAAATCGGCACGGGACAGTTCGCGCAGTAAATACGCCCCCCAACCGACAACACCTTGTGGTACCGCCGGGGCCTGCTCCTCTGCCGAGGAAGTTGCATCGGCAACAATGCGGGTTTCGCCGGCGAGGCGCTGTTGATCGCGATAATCGAGATACAGCTTGAGTCCATAATTAATTGTGCCCCCGGCCGAGCCGAACAGACCGAGCCATAACCAGTAATCCACCCCGGTCTCCCGTGCGACACCAAAACCCAACGCGGCAAAAAATCCGGTATGCACGATCCAGTCGGCGAACGTGTCGTACTTGTCACCGAAGGAAGAACTCTGGTTCTTGGCCCGGGCCACTTCACCGTCCGAGTTGTCCAGCACGTAGCAGACAAACAGCAGCAGGGCGCCGATCAGGGTTGAGGAGTAAGATCCACCGGTCAGATACCAGCAGGCAACAAGCCCGGTCACCAATGAAGCGGTTGTGACGAGATTGGCACTGACAGGCAGAAGGATGATCAGCGGGGAAAGCTTCCCCGATACATGTCTGATCAGCGGAAACAATGGTTTGGTCGACATCCGCTAAATTCCGTCAGGAGATCCAGTACCACGGCAACATGAAGAATATTTTTATGTTTATTCGAAAGTGAAATATCTGAATGCCGCGAATAAAACAATCGTGTTTCATGCTCAGTCGGCTTGCAGGAATTTCCGGTAATCGTCGGCAAGATCCTTGACTGCGGCGGCTCGCAACTGCTCGCCGAGGACCGCTGTCGCCAGCGTTGGGTCGGAACCGATACGCCCGTCCGAGAAGCGGCGGCGGTAATCCTCGCAGTCATAGAAACTGCCTTTCGGTGCGATTTCCGGCGACAGCTTCGTGGCGCTCGAAATGCGCGCGCCGTCTTCCGGGTATCCGAAATACGTCAGCGACACTTCCCCCGCCGTGGCGTGGCTGCCGTTGGCATCACCGAAGGCCTTGGCCTCGATTTCCAGCACCGACGGACATTCGAACCAGTTCCTGAGCACGCACCGCACCCCGCCGCGATTGTGGCGCGCCGTACCCAGGCTGCTTTCCGCGTAAATCTCGTCGAAGGCCGCCTTGACGGTGGCGATGTTGCCGCCGTGGCCGTTGACGAAATAGAAGCGGTCGAAGCCGTGCCGGGCCAGCGAGGTGACCATATCGCCGATGACCGCGATCAGGGTCGTCGGGCGCAATGTGATCGACCCGGGGAAACCCAGATGATGCTGCGCCATACCGACGCTGATGGTCGGCGCGATGATTCCGTCCACTTCCTCGGCAAGCTTCTCGGCGACGATTTCAGGGCACAGCGCATCGGTGCCGATGAAACCTGTCGGCCCATGCTGCTCGGCGGAACCGATCGGCATGATGATCGCCGTGGAACGCTTGAGAAAGGTTTCGACCTCGGGCCAGGTCATCAGTTGCAGGCGCATGCCGGTGTCTCCTTGTCGTCTGGCGGCGGGTTAGCAGCAGAATAATTCATCGGTCCGGGAAGTCATGCAATAATAGGTGACCATATTTGTCACATATTCGGGATATAAAGGCCGCATGAGCCTGAGATACGAAAAAGCCGACAACCTTTTGCAACTGGCGCTCGAGATGCAGGCGGCGCGCTATGGCCTGTCGTTGCAGGACATACAGGAACGCTTCGACGTCGGGCGCCGAACGGCGATGCGCATGCGTGACGCGATCCTGCGCAATTTCCCCCAGGCGGTGGAGATGGAAACCGGCGACAAGACGAAGCGCTGGCGGATTCCGCCGGGCGTCCTCGACCGCCTGGTGTCATTTTCGGCGGATGAGCTTGCGGACATCGAAAGTGCGATTTCCCTGCTCCGCGCCAACGGCCAGCCGGACCGCGCCGGGCGGCTCGAAAATCTGCGCGGCAAGGTGCGCGCGCTGATCCCGCCCGATGTCGCCAGGCGCACCGAGCCGGATATCGATGCGCTTCTGGAAGCGGAAGGCTTCGCCATGCGGCCGGGTCCGCGCCCGCGCGTGCCGGGCAACGTCATGGTCGAACTGCGCGATGCCGTGAAGGCATGCCTGAAGGTGGAAATCGATTACCGAAACCGCCGCAACGGCAAGCTGAACACCCGTCTCGTGCACCCTTACGGATTCCTGTTCGGACACCGCAATTATCTGGTCGCCTATCACGAACATCCCAAAGCCAACGACATGGCGCTGTTCAGTCTTTCGAATATCGAAGCCGTGAACGTGCTCGATGATTATTTTCAGCGAGATGCCGATTTCCGGCTTGCCGATTTCGCGGCGCGGTCCTTCGGCGTGTATCAGCAGGATCCCTACGAGGTGATCTGGAAGTTCGCACCCGAAGCCGCATCGACGGCCGCCGAGTTCGAATTTCATCCGACACAAAGCCTGGAGAAGCAGGAAGACGGCTCGCTCATCGTCCGCTTCATGGCCGCGTCGGACCTGGAAATGGCGTGGCATCTGTATATGTGGGGCGACAAGGTCGAGGTACTGGCCCCGGACAGCCTTCGGGAGATGGTCGCCGATTACCGGCCGGCCTGGCCGGCGCTGCCGTAACGATCCGGCATTACGCCTGAACCGTCCGTTCCGGCGGGAACGTCAGAATGACCGATGTACCCCGCCCCGGTGCACTGTCGATCTTCAGCGTGCCGCCGTGAAGCTCGGTGAATTTTTTTGAAATCGGCAGACCGAGACCGGTGCCGCCATGGGTCAGTTCCGGACGATGGCGGACCTGACCGAAAGGTTCCAGCGCACGGGGGATATCATCCTCGGCAATACCGATACAGGTATCGACGACACGGATCACGATACCGCCGTCATCACCCAGCAACACGCAGACACAGACCTCGCCGTCATCGGGCGTGAACTTGATGGCGTTGGTCAGCAGATTGACGAGTATCTGTTTGATCAGCCGCCTGTCGGCCTTCAGCTTCGAAGACCCCGGGGCGATCTCGACCTTGGTCCAGTCGCGTTTGTCCTTGGTCCGTGTATAGGCCAGCCGCAACGCGGCGTGAACGATCTCTTCAATATTTCTTCCCTGTCATCTTCCCCTCTCCTCCTTTAGGACACGAGAGGCCGTGGCCACGGATACGTCTGCCTTCCGCGCAGCACCCCGTACGGTCCCGACTTCAGCAAATGCCTCAATCAATCTCTTTCTCTTCGTCTCTGTCAGCTTTGGCCTGCCGAGCGTCTTTCCTTTGGCGCGGGCGCGTTGAAGTCCTGCTTTAACTCGCTCTTGGATCATGGATCGCTCAAACTCAGCGAATACACCGCACATGCCAAACATAGCCCGTCCAGCGGGCGTGGATGTATCCAGAGACTGTTGATGGAGATACAGATCACACCCAACACTCTGAAGTTCGTTCAGGAAAGCGACCAAGTCTTGAAGGGAGCGCCCCAACCGATCGACAGACCATGCTGCAATCATATCAAACTCACCTCTGGTGGCGGCTTTGATCATCGCATCAAATTGTTTCCGATGCTCTCGACCCTTAGCACCACTAACCCCGTTGTCATCGTATTGGGCGACAACTTGCCACTGACGATGCTTCGCAACGCTCTCCAACTCAAGGCGCTGGTTCTCTGTTGTCTGGCCATCTGTCGAGACGCGGAGGTATATGGCTACACGTTTGCTCATGAGCCAACGATAGCAAAAGAATGTTACAAAAACAAATATAATTGGAACATTTAAGCCCGATGCTTTTAGGCTCAGAAATTAGCCATTTTTAATTGCCGATTTCAGAGGGGTTTTTGGAACAGGTTACTTCCCATTCCAAGTGGCTGGCTTTTTGGCCATGAAACTCTGGACACCTTCAGCAAAGTCCTCGCTACCATAACAATCACGGATTAAGTCTGTGTCGTCGGGCGTCAGGTCCCTGCCGAGGCGTCTCAGGGCCTCTTTTGTTACCCGCATGGTAACTGGGGCGTGGCTGAGAAGTTTGCCAAGGGTTTCTGCAACCACATTATCCAGATCATCCGGTTCGGCTACAGCTAACAAATATCCATGGCTGAGTAATTCTTCGGCTTCCGGCATCTCAGCCAAAAGAAGCATACGTTTGACCATGGGCAAACCCAATGTAGCCGTTAAGCTGCGAAGGTTCTCTGCTGATAAGCAATTCCCTAGAGTACGCGCAATGGGTACGCCAAACCGCGAACCGGTTGTTGCTATGCGAAAGTCGCAAGCATTGGCAATCGCCATGCCCCCACCAACGGCCCACCCTTCGACGACGCAAATGGTCGGGACCGGCAACTTATCTACCCGAGATATGAACGTCTCAACTTTATCTTCATATGCGACCCCGTCGTCGCCGTTTTTAAATGCACTAAACTGGCTAATATCTGTCCCCGCGACAAATGCCTTGCCGCCAACGCCCTGAAATACAGCGGCCCTAACAGACGCGTCGCTAACGATTTGATCGCAAGCTGCGACCATCTCTTCATACATCTTCCAAGTCATCGCATTTCTTGCGTGCGGTCGGTCGAAAAGAACTCTCGCGACGCCGTCCTCAATTCTCAAGTGAACTGAACCTTGGTCATCCGTGGAAGCTTGATCTTGGGTCATTAAATTATTCCTTCTGTTTCGACCTAATCGTCAGAAACTGAAAAGTGACGAAATGCCTAAATTAGATGAGAGCGATATTTGGCCCTCGTGACTACCTCACCGCGACAACCTGAACCGACCCGCCTAACTCGCCGCAATCCCGACACCGAGCCCTGCGGCCAATTTCAGGCAGCGTAATAGCTGTTCCACACCGTTTAGCTACCTGCTCGACATCGACCTCAGCAACGCGCTTACAGGCGTCACAAAAGACACGGAGGCCGTGATTGTTGGACAGGAGGTTGGCGAGGGTGGCGGTCATATTACTAGCCGCTGACGACAGCGCGATAATAAAGTGGGCTCTCACAATGTGGGCAGACCTTTAAAGATGCATCAGCCACGTTGTTGCAGGAGTTGCAAATGACATTAGTACCAGGCTCGCTAATCGTGCCGCCTCTATAGAGTTCCCCACTCTTGCGCGACAAAGCGGCCTTTACAGCGTTGTCACTTGGGCCACTCGTCCTTGACTGAAACTGGTGGCCACAAAATCGGCAAACAACCGCTTCCTGCTTAACTGTCTCAGCACACTTCGGACACTTTTTGCCATCAGTCACTTCAGTTTCTGGTTTGCTCAAATCCTTGAGGATTAGAAGTGCGATGAGACAGAGAAGCGGAGATATCAAAAGAGAGAGGATTACCCAACCAGCGACCGAGCGGCCGCGCTGTCTAGCAAGGATACCGCATAGGGTCGAGAAGCCGATCCACAAAATTAGTCCAATTACTGACACCATCATTGGATTAAACAGTATCGCGGCAGCGTTATCTTCGCCGCCGCTCCCTTAACTTCATATTCAGCGTATCGACCACCACTGTAT
This sequence comes from Thalassospiraceae bacterium, assembly GCA_038100295.1. Lineage (GTDB taxonomy): Bacteria > Pseudomonadota > Alphaproteobacteria > Rhodospirillales > Casp-alpha2 > UBA4479. The sequence goes on along the minus strand of JAYNVG010000017.1, from coordinate 674 downwards.
CGCGGGCAGTCCAACGCCAACCCATTGGCGATGACCGTAGCACCGATGTCCTTCCCATCCAAATAGCAGATACCAACAAACCTATCGTGCGTCTTTTCGCCGTTCAGTTCACAGCGTAGCTGCTTACCTATGACAAGGTCGGTCATGAACGCCTTGGACTGTGGGCCAAGGGGTTCGCTCATCTCTGGCGCTGAGACGCCGTTCAGACGGATAGGAATGCCGCCTACCTCAATGGTGTCGCCGTCACGTACTTTGGTGACTAGGCCATCTAATATAGTCGTCTGATCTAAGGCGACGACAGCATTAAATCCGAATACAAATAAAAACAAAGCGCTTATGGTGGGCAATGTTGCGACGCGGTATATTGGTTCCCAAGAAAATTGAAATTTGGAGAAAATAATAATGCGTGTTCTCATTGCTTTAACGTGCGCCATTTTTTTGTCAGGTCCAGATACAAGTTTAGCAATTGGCTTTTCAATGGCAGGTCTTGAAAAACCGACTTACGACCATGGTGGTGGATGTAGAAAAAGTTCACCACCGGGTATGTGCTGCCACAAAAACCACTCAACGGGACTAGTTCACTGTCACTAGCACGCCATCCAACATAACCTCTCAAATGCTGACGTGAACCCCTGAAATCTCCGCGTTTTAAAGTTAGTCTGTTCTCTGATGAA
>JAYNVG010000016.1:0-73020 GCA_038100295.1 Thalassospiraceae bacterium | reverse complement strand
GCGAAGCTGGTGCCCTGCACGATCGGCAGGCGCGCGCCGACCGGGCCGAAGCCGATGGTCTGGAACAGCGTGGCGACGCCGGCGAACAGCATCGACATCTGGATCATGTAGATCATTTCCGGAAAGGCCGGCGAATTGGAACCGAAGCCGAAGCCGGCGGCCCCGGCGACGATGATGGCCGGCGTGACGTTCGAAACGAACATCGCCAGCACGTGTTGAATGCCGAGCGGAATGGCTTGCGCGATCGGCGGCATATAGTTCGGGTCACGGCACTGTTCCGGAGTCCCGATATCGGCATGCATGGTCATGACTTTCCCTCACTGTATCGAAATGTTCCGGCGGTGCGGGCCGTTTGACGTTTTCCGTCACCGCGCGATGCAAATGAAACCCGTGTTCCTCCGATACCTTCCAAGCAACATGTCTCCGCCGTTCCGTCAGGCGGGCAGAATATCCTTCAGCCGCAACAGCGCGATCCGTTCGACCTGGCGGCAGGCTTCCTCGAACTCGTCATCGCGGGCGTTGTTCACCCGCATCTCGAAGGCGGCGAGGATATCATCCTTGCCCAGCCCCTTGACGGCGATGATGAACGGAAACCCGAACTTTTCGGTGTACTGGGTATTCAGCGCCGTGAAGCGGTCGCGCTCGGCATCGGTCAGCGCATCCAGCCCGGCCGAGGCCTGCTCGGTGGTGGATTCCGCCGTCAGCCGCTTGGCGGCGGCGAGCTTGCCGGCGAGGTCCGGATGCGCCTTCAACACGCCCAGCCGTTCGTCCTCATCGGCGGTGCGGAACACCCGCGCCAGCACGCTTTGCAGACCCGCCGCCGTGTCGTGCGCCGGCCCCAGTTCCAGATCGAACGCGCGTTCGGCGATCCACGCCGAATGCTCGAAGATGCCGCCGAAGCGCGCAACAAAGGCGTCCCGCGCCATCCGCGACGGTGCTTCCTCAGCAGGAACGCAAGGGTGTTCGGCCTGCCAGTGCCGGGCGATGTCGATGCGCCGCGCGAACCAAACCTTGTCGAAGGATTTTGCATAGGCGATGAATTTCGCCAGCGCCTGCACCCTGCCGGGGCGGCCGATCAGGCGACAGTGCAGGCCGATCGACATCATTTTCGGCTGACCTGCCTCGCCTTCGGCATACAGCACATCGAAGCTGTCTTTCAGATAGTTGAAAAACTGATCGCCGGCATTGAAGCCCTGCGGCGTCGCGAAACGCATGTCGTTGGCATCGAGGGTATAGGGGACGACCAGCAATGGGTTGCCGCCCGCGTCATGCCAATACGGCAGATCGTCGGCGTAGGCATCCGCGCAATACGCAAAGCCGCCTTCCCCGGCGACAAGGTCCATGGTGTTGACCGAACAACGCCCGGTGTACCAGCCGAGCGGCCGCGTGCCCGTCACTTCGGTGTGCAGGCGGATCGCCTCCATCATGTGCGCGCGTTCGTCGTCGGGGGTGAAGTCCTTGTACTCGATCCACTTCAGGCCGTGGCTGGCGATTTCCCATTCCGCATCCAGCATGGCGCGGACCTGTGCCGGGGCACGGGCCAGCGCGGTCGCGACGCCGTAGACGGTGACCGGCACATCCTCGCCCGTGAACAGCCGGTGCAGGCGCCAGAACCCGGCCCGGGCACCGTATTCATAGATCGATTCCATGTTCCAGTGACGCTGCCCCGGCCACGCCTGGGCGCCGACGATCTCGGACAGAAACGCCTCGGATGCCGGGTCCCCATGCAGCACGCAGTTCTCGCCGCCTTCCTCGAAATTGATGACGAACTGCAACGCGATCCGGGCACCGCCGGGCCAGCGTGCATCGGGCGGCGTCGCCCCGTAACCGTGCAGATCTCGCGGGTAACGCGTCAAAACAGGACCTCCTTCCCTCTTTTCCCATCCTATTTCAAAACGATACCGCGTATGCTCAAAAAAATATCGCAGAGATTGTGGTTTTGGCGTTTTTGCGGCGAAAATCCTGATACTCTGCGGAGACGGCATACGACCGAAGGGGGCTCAGCGGTGGCGACTGACGAAGCGAACCAGGGATATCTGACGACTCATGTCCTCGATACGGCGCTTGGCGTCCCCGCGAAGGGCATGCGGATCGATCTCGCCCGGATCGACGGCGAAAGCCGCACCCATCTCCGCACCATGACGACCAATGATGACGGCCGCACCGACGGCCCGATCCTGCCGGCGGATGAATTCGCCACCGGTGTCTATGAACTGACGTTCCATGCCGGTGCCTATCTGGACGCGCAGGGCACGGCACCTTCGGATTTCCGTTTTCTCGACGTCATTCCGATCCGTTTCGGGATCGACGATCCCGGGTCGCACTATCACGTGCCGTTGCTGATTTCGCCGTTCGGGTATTCGACCTACAGAGGTAGTTGAGTTGGGGCAGTTGAGTTGGGGGAGTTGAGTTGGGGAAGTTGATTTGAGGATAGCAGGAGAGGCCGATGCTTGATTTCGCTGTGCTGCATGAATGGGCGTCGTTCGCGGTGCGCTGGGTGCACGTGATCACGGGCATCGCCTGGATCGGCTCGTCGTTCTATTTCATTGCCCTCGACCTCGGCCTGCGCCAGCGCGAAGGCCTGCCTGAAGGCGCCCATGGCGAGGAATGGCAGGTCCACGGCGGCGGTTTCTATCACATACAGAAGTATCTGGTGGCACCCGCCGAGATGCCGGAGCATCTGGTCTGGTTCAAGTGGGAAAGCTATGCGACGTGGTTGTCCGGCTTCGCGCTGATGTGCCTCGTCTATTACGTCGGCGCCGATCTGTATCTGCTCAACCCCGCCGTCGCGGACATTTCCGAAACCGCGGCGATTGCCATCTCCGTCGCTTCCATCGGCGTTGGCTGGGTGATCTACGACTTTCTTTGCAAGAGCAGGTTCGGCGACGACAACACGCGGCTGATGATCCTTCTGTATCTGGTGCTGGTGGCGATGGCCTTCGGCTACACACAGATCTTCAGCGGCCGCGCCACGTTCCTGCATCTGGGTGCGTTCACCGCGACTATCATGTCGGCGAACGTTTTCCTGATCATCATTCCCAACCAGAAGATCGTCGTCGCCGATCTCAAGGCCGGGCGCACGCCGGACCCGAAGTACGGCAAGATCGCCAAGCAGCGTTCGACCCACAATAACTATCTGACGCTGCCGGTGATTTTCCTGATGCTGTCGAACCATTACCCGCTGGCGTTCGCCACCGAGTTCAACTGGATCATCGCCAGCCTGGTGTTCCTGATGGGCGTGACGATCCGCCACTACTTCAACACCGTGCACGCCCACAAGGGCGAGCCGCGCTGGACATGGCTGGCGACGGCGGTGCTGTTCGTTGCCGTCATCATCCTGTCGGTGCTGCCGGCGATGATGGACCGGGATCGGGAAGAGCAGTCCTTTCAGATGACCCCGACGCAGATGCGCTTCGCCGAGGCCGAAAGCTTCGGCGATGTTATCGACGTCGTCGCGACACGGTGTTCCATGTGCCACGCCACGGAGCCGGCCTGGGACGGCATGCGTCATGCCCCCAAAAACGTGATCCTTGAAACCGAGGAGCAAATCGCCCGCCACGCCCGCGAGATCTTCCTGCAGGCGGGGCTGAGCCATGCCATGCCGCCGGCCAACGTCTCGTATATGGAACCGTCGGAACGGCGCCTGATCGTTTCGTGGTATCGTGACGCGGCGAGCCGCTGATTTTCGCCCCTGAGATCAGGCGCTGAACATGTCCACCCTGCTCGTCAAGAACGCCGACGTCCTCGTCACCATGGACAGCGCGCGACGCGAGATCACCGGCGGCGGCCTGTTTGCGCGCGACGGTGTCATCGAAGCCGTGGGCGCGGGCACCGATCTGCCCGACAGCGCCGATGAGGTCCTTGACGCCAGCGGACATGTGGTGACGCCCGGGCTGGTCAATACGCACCACCATTTCTATCAGAACCTGACCCGTTGCGTGCCGGCGGCGCAGGATGCGACCCTGTTCGGCTGGCTCAAGACCCTGTATCCGATCTGGTCAAGGATCGGCCCCGACGAGGTCCGCGTCTCGGCGATGCTGGCGCTGGCGGAAATGGCGCTGACCGGCTGCACCTGTTCGTCGGACCACCTGTACATCTTTCCGAACGGCGTGCGCCTGGAAGACGAAATCGATGCGGCGCAAGAAATCGGTGTCCGCCTGCATGCGACGCGCGGCGCCATGAGCATCGGTGAAAGCAAGGGCGGTCTGCCGCCGGACGATCTGGTGGAACGCGAGAGCGATATCCTCGACGATTGCCTGCGCGTCATTCAGGCGCACCACGATGCAGCACCCGGCGCCATGATTCGCATCGCCGTGGCGCCGTGTTCGCCGTTTTCGGTCAGCCGCGAGCTGATGCGCGACGCCTGCCTGCTGGCCCGCGATCAGGGTGTCGCCATGCACACCCACCTGGCGGAAAACGACGACGACATCGCCTACTCGCTGGAAAAATTCGGCTGCCGCCCCGGCCAGTACGCCGAGGACCTGGGCTGGACCGGCGACGACGTCTGGCATGCGCACTGCGTCAAGCTCGACGGCCCGGAAATCGATCTGTTCGCGCGGTCCGGCACTGGTGTCGCGCACTGCCCGTGTTCGAACATGCGGCTCGGCAGCGGCATCGCTCCGGTGCGCGCCATGATCGACGCCGGGGTCAAGGTCGGACTCGGCGTCGACGGATCGGCGTCGAATGATTCCGCGCACCTGCTGAATGAAGCCCGCCAGGCGATGCTGTTGCAGCGTGTCGCGCGAGGCGGTTACGCGCTGACGGCCCGCGAGGCGCTTGAGGTCGCAACCCTTGGCGGTGCCAGGGTGCTGGGCCGCGATGATCTGGGTTCGCTCGAGACCGGGAAGCGCTGCGACTTCGCCGCCTTTGATACACGCGCGCTCGAACTGGCGGGGGCCTGGGACAAGGTCGCGGCGCTGATTTTCTGTGGCCCCGTCAACGCCGCGCACACCGTCTGCGAAGGCCGCTTCGTGGTGCGGGACGGGCAGTTGTGCGGGATCGAGATGGCGCGGGTTCTGGAACAGCACCGCCGGCTGACGCAGCGGCTGATGGCTTAATCGCGCGCGTAGAGCCGTTTGCCGCCGACATAGGTTGCACGAACAGCCCGGTCGTCGGCGAGGATGATCTGCGCAAACAGTACATCGGCAATGCTCTCGGCACGCGCCACCCGGTGCGCCAGCAACGGTGTCGACGCGGGATCGATGACGGCGATATCGGCGGCCATGCCGGGTGCCAGATTGCCGAGTACGCCATCCATCCGCATCGCCTGCGCCGAGCCGACGCTGGCCAGATACCACAGACGCACCGGATGCACGTTCCAGCCGCGCAGTTGCGCGATCTCGTAGGCCGTGCGCATCACCGCGAACATCGACATCGACGAGCCGCCGGCGACATCGGTCGCCAGGCCGACGGTGATCGGCGCCCCACCGCCCCGGATGCCGGCCATATCGAACAGGCCGGAACCGATGAAGGTGTTCGACGTCGGACAATGGGCGATGGCCGAGCCGGTCTCGTGGATCGCCACGCGCTCGCGTTCGCTCAGATGTATGGCGTGGCCGAAGATCGCGCCCGGCCCGGCCAGCCCGTACTTTTCGTATACGCCGAAATAATCCGGGCAGTCTGGGAACAGTTCCGCCACCCAGTTGATCTCGTTGGTATTCTCCGACAGGTGCGACTGCACCAGGACATCGGGGTATTCGCGCCACAGCGCCCCCGCCGCCTCGAGCTGCGCCGCCGTCGAGGTCGGCGCGAAGCGTGGCGTGATGACGTAGGTATTGCGGCCCTTGCCGTGCCAGCGTTCGATCAGCGCGCGGGAGTCGTCGTAGCCGCTTTCGGGCGTATCCAGCAGGGCGTCCGGCGCATTCCTGTCCATCAGCACCTTGCCGCAGGCCATCGCCATGCCGCGCGCACTGGCGGCGTCGAAGAATGCATCGGCGGACCCGGCATGCACGGTCGCGTAGACCGCTGCCGTCGTGGTGCCGTTGCGCAGCGCCTCGTCGAGGAAGAAATCCGCCGCCGTCCTGGCAATTGCCGGATCCGCGAACGTGCTTTCGATGGGGAAAGTATAGGTTTCCAGCCACGTCAGGAGCTGTTCGCCATAGGACGCGATGATCGGCAGTTGCGGATAATGGGCGTGGCAGTCGACAAATCCGGCGGTGATCAGGCAGTCGCCGTAATCGATGACGGATGCCGCACCGGCCTTGGCAAGAATATCGGTTGCGGGGGCGACGGCGCGCACAACGCCGTCCGAGATCCACACCGCGCCGTCGGCATGATGGGCAAGTGCCGCTTCGGGGGCCACCGCGAACGGGTCGGCGGTGAAGCCCAGCGTTTGTCCCTTGAGGATCAGATCGTCACTCACCCCTTACCCCCAAGAACCTTGATACCGCGGAATGGAAAACCGCAACCAGGGAGGGCGCGGCTGCGCCCTCCCCCGCTTGCGTTACTTCGGCAACGAGCCTTCCACACCTTCGATGTAGAAGTTCATGCCGAGCAGGTCGCCGTCCGGCGCGGTTTCACCGGCCTTCAGCCAGACCGAACCGTCCTGCTTGTTGATCGGCCCGGTGAACGGGTGCAGCTTGCCCGCCCCGATGTCGTCACGGGCCTTGGCGGCCATGGCACGAACGTCTTCCGGAATGTCCTTCGAGAACTCGGGGAAGGTGACCATGCCGGTGCCGATCCCGCCCCAGACGTCTTCGCTTTTCCAGGTCCCGTCGATCACCGCCTTGACGCGCGAGATGTAGTACGGGTTCCAGTAGTCGATGATCGACGTGAGTTGTGCATTCGGGCCGAACTTGTGCATGTCCGAAGCCTGGCCGAAGGCGTACATCTTTTTCTCTTCGGCGATCTGCATGGCCGCCGGCGAGTCGGTGTGCTGCATCAGGATGTCGGCACCCTGGTCGATCAGGGCCTTCGCCGCATCGGCTTCCTTGCCCGGGTCGAACCACGACGACACCCACACGACCTTGAACTTGACGTTCGGATTGACCTTCTTCGCCGCGTGATAGGCCGCATTGATGCCGCGCACCACTTCCGGAATCGGGAACGAGGCGATGTAGCCGACCACGTTGGTCTTGGTCATCTTGCCGGCAATCAGGCCGATCACATAACGGCCTTCATAGAACCGCGCCGAATAGGTGGCGAGGTTCGGCGCCCGCTTGAAGCCGGTGGCGTGTTCGAACTTCACCTTCGGGAAGCGCTTGGCGACCTTCAGGGTCGGGTTCATGAAACCGAACGACGTGGTGAAGATGATGTCGCTGCCGCCGCGCGCCAGCTGCTGGATCACACGCTCGGCATCGGGGCCTTCCGACACGTTCTCGACATAGGTCGTCTCGACCTGGTCACCGAACGCATGCTGCACGGCAAGACGTCCCTGGTCGTGCTGATAGCTCCAGCCGTGGTCGCCGATCGGGCCGACGTAGACGAAACCGACCTTGACCTTCTTGTCAGCCGCATCCGCCGCACCTGCACCGGCAACGAGGCCGAGGGCGGCAACGCAGCCGAGCAGTCCTTGCATCCACTTTTTCATTCTCTCCTATCCTTTTCCCTGAGGTTTCTTGTCAAAACTAATCCAACACGCTTCCGTCCTAAGAAGACGCGAAGAAGGGCTTACCAAGACACGCCGGCGCATTCAGATTGACGCGCGTCTTGTCGTAAGAAATCACTACCAGCACCAGGATCGTGACCAGGTAAGGTAGCATCGACAGATATTGAGCATCAATGTCGACACCGAACCCCTGGATGTGCAACTGCACCACCGTCACGCCCCCGAACAGATACGCACCGAGCAGCGCCCGGCCCGGCCGCCACGACGCGAAGACGACGATCGCCAGCGCGATCCAGCCGCGCCCCGCGGTCATGTCCTCGACCCACAGCGGCGTCTGCACCATCGACAGATACGCCCCGCCGATCCCCGCGCAGGCGCCGCCGAAGGCGATTGCCGCCATGCGCACGCCGACGACGCTGTAGCCGATGGCATGCGCGGCGTCATGGTTCTCGCCGACCGAGCGCAGGATCAGCCCGGCGCGGGTCTTGAACAGAAACCAGGCGATCCCTGCGACCAGCGCGAACGACAGATAGACCAGCGGATCGTGCGAGAACAGCAGCGGCCCGATGATGGGAATGTCGGACAGCAGCGGGATGTGCAGCTTCGCCAGCGGGTCCGTGGAATCGCCGGAATAAGCCTGCCCCCACAGTGCCGACAGGCCGAGCCCGAAGATGGTCAGCGCCAGGCCGGTCGCCACCTGGTTCGACATCAGCATCTGCGTCAGGAACCCGAACAGCAAACCCGCGATCGCGCCGGCAATCGCCGCCGCGAAGACGCCGAAGACATAACTGCCGGTCTCCAGCGTCACCGAGAACCCGGCCACGGCGCCCAGAATCATCATCCCCTCGACACCGAGATTGAGCACACCCGCACGCTCGACGACCAGTTCGCCCGCCGACGCGAAGACCAGCGGCGTCGCCGCGACGATGATCCCCTGAATGATGAGTATTGCCAGATCCATCGTTTATGCCCCCGCCTTGACCAGTTTGGCCATCCGGATCCGAAACTTCGCCAGGACGTCGATGCCCAGCAGGAAAAACAGGAACATGCCCTGGAACACGCCGGTGATGGCGCTGGGCAGGTTCATTTCGATCTGCGCCGACTCGCCGCCGATATACGTCAGCGCCATGACGAAGCCCGCGAGCACGATGCCGATGGGATTGAGCCGCCCCAGAAAGGCGACGATGATCGCCGTGAAGCCGTAGCCGACCGGCAGTGCCGGCACCAATTGGCCGACCGGTCCCGCCGCTTCGAACAGGCCGGCCAGCCCGGCAAGCCCGCCGGAAATCATCAGGCACATCCAGACCACGCGGTTCTGCACGAAGCCGCCGTAACGCGCGGCGCGCGGCGCCTGACCGGCGACCTTGATCTGGAAACCGATGACGTGCCGGTCGAGCAGCACCCAGGCGACGGCCGCCGCCACAATCGCGGCCAGGAAGCCGATGTGCGTGCGCGTCCCCTCGAGCAGGATCGGCATTGTCGCCGAAGCGCTGAACATCCGGCTTTCCGGGAAGTTCAGCCCTTCCGGGTCCTTCAGCGGGCCATGCACAAGAACGCTCAGCAACAGCACCGCGACATAGGTCAGCATCAGGCTGACGAGAATTTCGTTGGCATTGAAACGGGTTTTCAGGAACGCCGGAATCGCCGCCCATGCCATGCCGCCGGCGGCACCGGCGATGCACATCAGCGGCAGAATCCAGAACCCCTCCATGTTGTAGAACGCAAGGCCGACCATGCCGCCGGTCAACGCGCCGATGGTGAACTGCCCCTCGGCGCCGATGTTCCAGACCCCGGCGCGAAAGCCGAACGACAGCCCAATGGCGATCAGGATCAGCGGCGTCGCCTTGACCATCATCTCGGCGACGGTGAAGGAATCCAGCCAGGGATCGACGAAGATGATCGCGATGGCGCGGAACGGCGGCTTGCCGAGCACCGCGAACATCACGATACCGGCGAGAATGGTCACGCAAACGGCAAGCACCGGTGTCGTGTAGAGCAGGACCTTCGACGGTTCCTTGCGCGGTTCTAGACGGATCATGGCCGTGCCTCCTCACCGGTCGAATTGTGGACGCCGCCCATCAGCAGACCGATTTCCTCGATGGACAAGGTACCGGTCTGCACCGGCTCGGAAAGTCTTCCCTCGGCGATCACCGCGAAGCTGGTGGAAATCGCCATCAGTTCGTCAAGGTCCTGCGAGATCACCAGGATCGCCGCACCGCCCGCCGCCAGCGTCTGCAGGGCGCGGTGGATATCCGCCGCCGCCGCCGCGTCGACGCCCCAGGTCGGCTGCAGGATGACCAGCACCGTCGGTGTCTGCATGATCTCGCGGCCGACGATGAATTTCTGCAGATTGCCGCCCGACAGGCTGCGCGCGACGTGATCGATGCCGGCCGTCTTGACGTTGAATTTGGCGACGACCTCGGTGGCGAACTTGCTCGCCGCCATCAGATCGAGAAACCCGCTGCTTTCCATGCCCATGCGGGTGCGTGCCGACAGCAGGGTGTTTTCCCAGAGCGTCATGTCCGGCACCGCGCCGTGCCCGAGCCGCTCTTCGGGGACCGAACACATGCCGCGCCGTCGCCGTTCGATCGGCCCAAGGCGACCGATGTCCTCGCCGTCGATACGCACCACGCCCTTGTCGGCTGCGCGTTCGCCGGTCAGCACTTCCATCAGTTCGACCTGGCCGTTGCCGGCGACCCCGGCGACACCGAGGATTTCCCCGGCGCTGACCGTGAACGACACGTCCTCGATATCGACGCCGAACGGGTCCTCGCTGATCGCGCTCAGCCCCTCGACGATGAGCCGCTTTTCGCCTTCGGTGCGGGCCGTCGGCACCGGCATCGCCAGCGACGCGCCGATCATCATCTCGGCCAGGCTTTTCGCGGTTTCCTGACGCGGGTCGCAGCTGCCGACGACCTTGCCGCCGCGCAGCACCGTCGCCTTATCGCAGAGCGCACGGATTTCCTCGAGCTTGTGCGAGATATAAAGGATCGAGCAGCCTTCCGACGACAGCTTGCGCAGCGTCTCGAACAGGATGTCGACTTCCTGCGGCGTCAGCACCGACGTCGGTTCGTCCATGATCAGAAGCCGCGGATTCTGCAAAAGGCAGCGGACGATTTCGACCCGCTGGCGTTCACCCACGGACAGCGAGCCGATCAGCCGCGTCGGGTCGAGCGGCAGGCCGTACGCCTCCGACACCTCGATGATCTGCTGATCCAGGTTGGCCCCAACCGCGTCCTTGTTCATGCCCAGCGCGACGTTCTCGGCGACGCTCAGCGCGTCGAACAGGGAAAAGTGCTGGAACACCATGCCAACGCCGTGCGCGCGCGCTTCGGACGGCTTGGCCGGCATGTACGGCGCGCCGGAAAAATGCATATCGCCTTCGTCGGGGCGCATCACGCCGTAGATCATCTTCACCAGCGTCGACTTGCCGGCACCGTTCTCGCCCAGCAGGGCATGCACCTCGCCAGGTTCGATGGAGAAGCTCACCCCGTCGTTGGCGATGACACCGGGAAACCGTTTGGTGATGCCGGACAGTTGCAAAAGCGGTGTCTGGGTCATTGCTTTTCCTCGGTTCTGAATACGTTGTCCGGCTTGGCGGCACGGCGCTGCGCCTCGAGCCGGATCAGCAGGTCGGCGGCAAGCGACACGGCGATACTGGCCGGTTCCTTGCCGGTGATGCCGGGAAGCCCGATCGGCGCATGCAGCCGCGCCAGGGCGCTATCGGCGATGCCTTCGTCGCGCAGGCGGCGGACGAAGCGGGCGCGCTTGGTCTTCGACGCAATGACGCCGAGATAGGCGAACCCAGTTGCGGAAAGAACATGCCGGCAGATGTCGAGATCGAGCGCGTGCGAGAACGTCATCACCACATGCCACGCGCCGTCGGGCGCATGCGCGGCGATGCGCGCCGGGTCGGTGGCGATCACCGGCTCGACGCCGGGCGGCATGTCGTCGGGATAGCGCGCCCGCGCGGTATCGACCCAGTAGATATGAAACGGCAGATCGGAAAGCACCTTGACCGCGGCGCGGCCGACGTGCCCGGCACCGTACAGGAACAGCGGCGCCAGTGTGCGCGCCAGCGGTTCGATCAGATAACCGTCGATGACCAGGGTTTCGCGGTGCCGGATACCGGCGCACATTTCGCGGACGGCGCGGCGCACGCCCAACGGCCAGCCGTCCCGGTCCTGCTTGCGCTCCTGCACCAGATCCAAGGCCGTCCCCGACACCAGCGGCCTGACGGCCAGAGCTTCCTCATCAAAGGAATCCTGAACCAGTGCCACGCCCTCTTCCGCCCGCAAGACTTCGTACAACAAGCCGACGCGGCCACCGCAGCACTGACCAAGCGTCGGCCCCAGCGGATAGCGCCGTACCTCGCGCCGCCATGCGCCGTCATTTTCGTCCGTTAATAGTGCGCGGGCCGTTTGCAATGCCTGATGCTCAAGCTCGCCGCCGCCGATGGTGCCGTCGAAGCGATCCGCCCAGACCGTCATCGCCGCCCCGGGGCCGCGCGGCGCCGAGCCTTCGGCACTGATCACGGTGACGCGGACCGCTGCGCCAGCGGCGCCGACACCATCCAGCAGATCGTTGAACCAGGTGCCGTTCATGATGCCTTCCTCACGCCCTTGCCGTCGCCGTGGCGCACATGCCGGACCGCGGCGAGGATACGTTCCGGCGTTGCCGGCGCATCTAGCGACGGATAGGTGCCGTCCCCGGCGGCGCGCACGGCGTCCGACAGCGCCATCAGCGCCGAGATGCCGAGCATCAGCGGCGGCTCGCCGACGGCCTTGGAACGATAGATGGTCTTTTCCGCGTTCTCGCCGCCCTGCCACAGTTGGATGCGCATGTCCGGCGCGCGGTCGGCAAGGGTCGGGATTTTGTATGTCGACGGCGCGTGGGTTTTCAGGTTGCCCTTGGCGTCCCACCACAATTCCTCGGTCGTCAGCCAGCCGGCGCCCTGCACGAATCCGCCTTCGACCTGGCCGAGGTCGATGGCCGGGTTCAACGACTTCCCGGCGTCGTGCAGGATATCGACGCGCAAAAGCCGGTTCTCGCCCGTCAGCGTATCGATGACCGCTTCGGTGACGGCGGCGCCATAGGCGAAATAATAGAACGGCCGGCCCTTGGCCTTGTCCTTGTCCCAGTGAATCTTCGGCGTCGAATAGAACCCGGTCGCCGACAGCGGGATGCGGGCGCGGTAGGCTTCGCCGATCACCTTGTCGAAGGGGATTTCCTCGGCACCGACGCGGATGCGGTTGGGCAGGAAGACGATGTCGCCCGGCGTCGCCTGCCAGCGCTCGGCGACGAATTCCACCAGCCGTGCCTTGATCTTTTCGCACGCATCGGACGCCGCCATGCCGTTCAGGTCGGTCCCCGAGGATGCCGCCGTCGCCGAGGTGTTGGGTACCTTGCCGGTATGCGTGGCGGTGATCTTGACGCGGCCGATATCCACCTGGAAGGACTCGGCGACGACCTGGGCGACTTTGGTGAACAGACCCTGGCCCATTTCCGTGCCGCCGTGGTTCAGGTGTATCGAGCCGTCATTATATATATGTACCAGCGCGCCGGCCTGGTTGAGGAAGGTCAGGGTGAAGGAAATGCCGAACTTCACCGGCGTCAGCGCGAGACCCCGTTTCAGATACGGATGTTCGCGGTTCCAGGCGTCGATCTCGGCGCGGCGCTTGTCGTAGTCGGCGGTTTTGCGGATTTCGTCGACGATGTCCTGAATGACGCAGTCCGAGACCGTCATGTCGTAGGGCGTCACCGAACGCGCGCCGACGGACCCCATCGGATCGTAGAAATTGACCTTGCGGACCTCGAGCGGGTCCTTGCCGAGCGCATGCGCGATTTCGTCGATCACCCGTTCGATGCCGACCATGCCCTGCGGCCCGCCGAAGCCGCGGAACGCGGTGTTCGACACCGTGTGCGTCTTGCAGCGGTACGAGCGGATCATCACGTTGGCAAGGTAATAGGCATTGTCGGCATGGAACATGGCGCGGTCGCAGATCGGCACCGACAGGTCATACGACATGCCGCAGCGTGCCGCCTGTTCGAAGGCGATCCCCTCGATGCGCCCGTCGGCATCGAAGCCGACCCGGTAATCGATGCGGAAGTCGTGACGCTTGCCGGTGATGATCATGTCCTGGTCGCGGTCATAGCGCACCTTGGCGGCGCGCCCGGTGCGCTTGGCGATCATCGCCGCGGCGGCGGCCGGCAGGTTGCCGTAGCTTTCCTTGCCGCCGAAAGCGCCGCCCATGCGCCGCACCTCGACCGTGACGTCATGGTTGGCAAGGCCCAGCACCTTGGCCACCGTGTGCTGGATCTCGCTCGGATGCTGTGTCGAGCAGTGCACGGTGACGTCGCCGTCCTCGCCCGGTTGGGCAAGTGCGGCCTGGCCTTCCAGATAGAAATGCTCCTGCCCGCCGACATAGATGCGCCCCGAAAGCGAATGTGCGGCAGCGTCGATGGCCGCATCGGCATCGCCGCGCGCCATGATGTAGGGGGCTTCCAGCAGCGAGCCTTGTTCCATCGCCGCGTCGATATCGAGGATCGCCGGCAGTTCCTCGTAGTCGATCACCGCCAACTCGGCGGCGGCGCGGGCCGCCTCGCGGCTTTCGGCGGCGACCGCGAACAGGGACTGCCCGGCGTATTCGACAAGCCCGTCGGCGAACAGCGGATCGTCGCCCATGGCCGGGCTGATGTCGTTGATGCCGGGGATGTCCTCCGCCGCGATGACCGCAACCACGCCCGGCGCCGTGGCGACGGCGGAAAGATCCAGCCGTTTGATCCGTGCATGCGTAGGCGCCGCCATGGCGATGTAGACGTCGAGCGCGTCGGCCGGTGTCGGGATGTCATCTATATAAGTGGCTTCGCCGGAGACATGCTTGTGGCCGCTGTCGTGACGGCGGTCGGCATGCACGCTGCCATCGACGCTGCCTGCGTGCGCATCGGCCAGCGGGAACGAGCCGTCGTGCCGGGTGCCGGCAACGGTGGCACCGCGCCCGACCATGCGGGTTTCATCCAGCGCGCCGGCGCTCTCGGCAAAGTATTTTTCCAGAAGATTGCTGGCCGCATCGAGCCGGTAGCCGGCAGACGCCCGCATGTCGCTGAGCGGTGTAAAGTCGTCGGCGAACGCCGCCTTGGCGGCCTGAACGGTTTCCATCGTCCAGGGCTTGCCGGTCAGCGCCGCTTCCACCGCTTTTGCCCGTTTCGGTGTCGCCGCCATGCCGCCGTAGGCGATCCGCGCCGTGGCGACTTTGCCGTCGGTCACCGTAACAGCGAAGCAGCCGCAGACGGCGGAGATATCCTGATCGAAGCGCTTGGAAATCTTGTAGCAGGCCAGTGCGGAGGATGCCGCGGACAGCGGGATTTCGATCTCGCGCAGGAACTCGCCCGGCGCCCGGTCCTGCTTGCCGTAGTCGATGAAGAAATCCTCGATCGGCAATCGTCGGATGGCACCGCCTTTCTGCAGCACCACCGTCGCGCCCAGCACGATCAGCGCCGGCGGCGTATCGCCGATGGGCGAGCCGTTGGCGACGTTGCCGCCGATGGTCCCGGCGTTGCGGACCTGCACGGCACCGATGCGGCGCATCATCTCGGCGAAATCCGGGAAGTGGCGGGCAATGGTGTCGAAGGCGTCGGTATAGCTGACCCCGGCGCCGATCGTGAGCACGCCGTCGGCCTCGGTGATCCGTTTCAGCGCCGCGACCCGGCCCAGATAGATGACCGCTTCCATCTTGCGGTGCAGCTTGGTGACCCACAGGCCGACGTCGGTCGCACCTGACAGGATCACCGCGTCCGGGTGCGCCGCATAGGCCGCCGCCAGTCCGTCGAGATCGGCAGGCGCGATGAAGCGCCGCCCGTCGGCGGTGAAATCGATGCTGTCATTGTTTTCATAGGCCAGCAGCCAGGCCTTGTCCTCGGCCAGACGCGCCGCCGCCCAGTCCGGCTGCGGCATGTTTCCCGACGCCGCCAGCGCGGCGCCGATGGGGCCGTAGCCGGTACAGCGGCACAGATTGCCGGCCAGGATATCGGGTGCGGTCTGCTCCGACATCTCGGCGTCCGAAACCCGCGCCGCATACATCGACATGACGAAGCCAGGCGTGCAGAACCCGCACTGCGAGCCGTGCTTGTCGACCATCGCCTGCTGCACCGGATGCAGTTCGCCGTCGGGTCCCTTCAAAGCCTCCACCGTGGTCACGGACTTGCCGTCCAGCATGCCCATGAACTGGATGCAAGCATTGACGGCGCGGTAGCGCACCCGGCCGTCCAGCACATCGCCGACGACGACGGTGCAGGCACCGCAGTCGCCCTCGGCGCAGCCTTCCTTGGAACCGGTCAGGCGCATGTCCTCGCGCAGCCATTCGAGCAGCGTCGTGGCGGGCGAGATGCCACGCACTTCGCGCACAGTGCCGTTGAGCCGCAGCGTTACCCCGTCACCCATGACGGTGTCTCCCGGTTTTGAAAAGATTGAACGCGCCGCCCGACCGCTTGAATGAAAAGCTGCGGCTCTTGCCCCCATCAACGATGCCAGACGTCCGGGCGCAGGTCATCTCATTGTGCCGCCTCGTTCAAGCGTTCGTCGCCCCCAAGCCGAACCTGTACGGTTCTGTTTTTATAATGACGGCCCCGGCAATGCACCGGTATCCGCATCCGCCGCCCTTTATGTTCTCAGCGCCTGTATCGGCCGGTTTTGCACACGGCGTGATCCCAGGCGCGATTAAAGGGCGCACGAGAAAAAAGTTTACGTGTTTTTACACGATTGACAAGAATGTACGAATACACGCCGCGATGGCGTCGGCGAATTCAGTGCACGCTGGCGGCAGCCGTATCGGCGACGTTGCCGCGCAGGAAGCGCCGGCGCTGGCGCAAGGGGTTGTCGCCGGTGGCGCTGTGCCAGGTGCAGCGGTTGTCCCAGATCAGGGTATCGCCCATCCGCCACTGGTGGCGGGCTTGATATTTGTCCTGTCCGCACCACGCATAGACCTCTTCCAGAAGCGCCAGCGCTTCATCGTCGGGCATGCCGAGAATGCCGACGGTGTGGATCGGGTTTACGAAGATGGATTCCCGGCCGGTGTCGGGATGGCGGCGGATGATCGGATGAGAGATCAGCGGCTTGTCCCGGTCGGCCGGGTCGAGCCGGTTCTGCACGTCCTTGCTGCGCCCACCGAAGCGGAACGTGCCCTGCAGCCCCTTGAGCCGGCCCTTCAGGTCCGCCGGCATTTCGTCGAGCGCCATGTACATGTTGGCGAACAGGGTGTCGCCGCCCTTTTCGGGGATCTCCAGCGGATGCAGCATGGTCGCCTTGGCTGGCGTGTCGAGATAGCACATGTCCGAATGCCAGCCAAGGCCTCGGCGGGATTCGAATTCATCGACCTCACCGTCGGCATTGAGATTGGTCATGACGATCAGTTCGTCGAATTCAGGATGCCGGTATCTTTTCGTCACGTGGATCATCGGACGGCCGAAAACGGCTTCGAAATTGACCATCTGTTCCGGGGTCAGTTCCCGGTCGCGGAAGACCAGCGCGCAGTGATCGAGAAACGCCCGATTGACCGCATCGTGCGTTTCCGCATCCAGCGGCCGGCTGATGTCGATGCCCCGGACTTCGGCCAGCATCGGCCCGCCCAATTTGACGATTTCCATTGTCATGGACGGAATCTAGCAAAGCACGAAATCCCCCGCCAGCCCTTAGTGGCCGTATCGCCGGGTGCATTTTCAGGGAAGCCGTGTTATGGTTAACGTCACACGGGGAAAAATGATCGTGGACAGGCCGATGCAGCCCGTCCGCAGGAGCGATAGACATGAACGCGAACAAAAACGGACCACCGTCCGGCAAGGGTGGTGATAATGAACGTTATCCTGATGAAGCCGTGACCGTTTTCTAAGACAAGGACGGCAACATCCGACAGGAAAAGATGGAATTCGGCGCCGCCAGGGGGCCATCGGGCAGCAGGTCCTCGACGCCGCCGCCCGCCGGGGCGCAGCCTGCGCAACGTCGAGATCAACATCCGTGCGCTTCGCGAACTGTACAAGGCGCTCGCAGCCGGTATCTCCGAGGACAATCCCGAGCACAAGCTGATCCTCGATCAGTTCGACGCCGCCGAGGACAGTGTGCGCGGCATGGGCGAGAACGGCGCCGTGCTGCTGACCGAGGAACTGGGGCCGGTACGCTTCCGCGCCCTTGCCGGAACCATGGAAACGCTGCGCGACCTGATCGCCGACACCATGCCCGGGGCATTGCAGGTCAACCTGGGGTTCAACAGCCTGGACGGGGACTGAGCGTCCGATGCCGGCAAACGTCGACCGCCGCACGTTCAACGCAACGCTGCTGGCGCTCGGGCTCGGCGCCCTGCTGCCGACAACGGCCCGCGCCGAGAACGTTTCCGGATTTCTTACCACCGGCTACGACAAGCTGCGCGCACGTCATGCGGTGAGCCGGCTCGACCCGGATTTCGAAATTCTTTGGGACCTTGAGCTGCCGGCACGCGGGCACGGCACGGACGTGCGTCCCGGCAGCGACGAGGGGATCGTCGCCGCGCGCCGGCCCGGCAGCTTCGCCTGCGTCTTCGGCCTCGCCGACGGACAGCTTCGCCACACCCTGACCCCCGCACCGGGGCGGCATTTCTGTGGTCACGGGGTTTTCAGCGCAGACGGCAAGACCCTGTGGATGACGGAAAGCGATTTCATCGGCGGGCGCGGCGTCATCGGCGTTTACGATGCCGAAGCCGGATACAGCCGCATCGGCGAATTTCCAAGCGGCGGCATCGGCCCGCACCAGTTGCTGGCGTTGGAAGGCGGGCGCACGCTCTGCGTCGCCAACGGCGGCATCCTGACGCACCCCGACAGCGGCCGCAAAAAGCTCAACATCGACACCATGCGCCCGTCGCTGGCCTATATCGACAGCGCCACCGGCACGATCTCAAGGCAGGTCTTTTTCGACGGTGCGCGGCTGCAGAAGCTCAGCATCCGCCACATCGCACCTGGCAGCGACGGCAGCGTCTGCGTCGGCTGTCAGGACCAGATCGCGGACGGCGAAACCCCGCCGCTGGTGTATGTCAACAAGCGCGGAGAGGATCGGCTGCGCGCACTGGCGATGCCGGCCGAGATGCTCGGACGCTTCAACGGTTATTGCGGCTCGGTGGTCGTCGATGCCGCCAGCCGTACCCTTGCGGTGTCGTCACCGCTGGGCGGGCTGGTCGGGTTCTGGCACTTGGCGGACGGTGCGTGGCAGGGTGCCGTCGAACTTGTCGACGGCTGCGGCCTCGCGCCGACCGGCGGCGGCGTGGCGATCTCCAGCGGTGACGGGACGCTGCAGAACCTGGACGCCCAGCACCGCGCGCAGGGCGCGGCCCGGCATACATTCCGCCAGTGGGACAATCACATGACGGCGCTCATAACCTGATGGGATGCTTCGAGACGGATGCTTCGCATCCTCCTCAGCATGAGGCAATCTCGGGCCGTCCTCATCCTGAGGAGCGGCCCAAATCCGTTTTGGGACGCGTCACGAAGGACTGAGCGATCAGGACCCCGAACCCTCGAACATGTGTTCCTGCAGGTAGTTCGCAAGGCCGGTGTTTTCGATGACGTTCTGCTGGGTTTCGATCCAGTCGATGTGTTCCTCGGTGTCGTCGAGGATCTTTTCGAGGATCTCGCGCGAAATGTAATCCTTCAACTCCTCGCAGACCGTGATCGCGGCCTTCAGGCACGACTGGTTGGCCATCTCCACTGAAAGATCGCTGGCCAGCATTTCCGGCACGTTCTCGCCGATCTTCAGCTTGCCGATATCCTGCACGTTGGGCAGGCCGTCGAGCATCAGGATACGCTCGATCAGCAGATCGGCGTGTTTCATCTCGCCGATGGATTCGTGATAGACCGTGTCGGCAAGGCGCAGAAAACCCCAGTCCTTGAGCATCCTGGCATGCAGAAAGTACTGGTTGATCGCCGTCAGCTCGTTTTTCAGGATGATGTTGAGCTGCTTGATAACCTTGGCCTCGCCCTTCATTTTCTTCTCCAATCCGTGTTGAACCGCCGGTACGGCAATTCGTTTCTGTTTAACGCAACAGCCTCACGCTGTCATCCGCATGCCTGTATAATTTCGCTATTGACAATCATTCGCAATAGAAATGATAATCATTCGCAGAATAAACGGCTGTAACAGACACATTCACGGACGACGATGTATATCTGCAACTGCAACGGCATCACCGAGAAAGAAGTCCAAACCGCGATCAAATCCGGCATTCAGCGCTGGGACGACGTGCACGCGTTCTACGACTGCGAGCCGTGCTGCGGGCAGTGTCAGTGCGAGATCGTCGAAGCCATCGTCGAACACGACGGCAAACACGCCGACGGCGGCATGCATGGTGTCCCGGCAATGGGCGCCGCATTGGGCATGGCAGGCTGACATGATGATGTGGCGCACGCTCAAGGCCGGCAACATCGTCGCCGCGCTGCAGAAATCCGGCAAGGACGCGAAAGCCCCCGCCACCAAACCGGCGCCCGCACCGCAGGCCAAACCGGCCACCTGATCTCTTAAATTTACATGACTTAACCGGTGTGGCTGTACATCCGCCGCCCCGGCACCGGCATCTTGGCGCGCGCGATCACGCCTGCGTCCGATACCGTGATGAACAGCTCGTCGTTATTGGCCCCGCCGAAGGCCAGGTTCGTGGTGGTGCGGCCGATGTGCGTGCAGTCGACGGTGAGCACATCCTCGCCGTGCTCGTTGAAGGCATAGATTCGCCCCCGGCTGGCGTGACAGACATAAAGATTCCCCTGCTCGTCCAGCGCCATGCCGTCAGGCCCGATGACACCGGCGGGCAGGCGGGCGAACAGGCCGACCTTGTTCGGCCCTTCCGGGTACAGCGGCACGCGCCACACCGCGGCGGCGCGGGTCATGGCGACGTACAGCACCTTGTCTTCGAGACTGGTGACCAGGCCGTTCGGGCTCGGCCCGTTGGAGATCAGCCGTTCCAGCACTTCGTTACCGTCGGCGCGCACGCGATAGACGCGCCCTGTCGGGTCGTGCAGGCCGGTGGTGCCCTGATCGGTGAAATACAGCGTGCCGTCGGCGCCGAAGAACAGATCGTTGCAGCCCTTGAAGCCTTCGCTGCGGTTCGAACCGAAGCGGTCGTGCACGGCGCCGGTCTTCGGGTCCAACACGACGATGCCGCGCTTGTAGTCGGCGATCTGCAGGGTGCCGTCGGGCATCACCCGAAGCCCGTTCGGCCAGCCGCCGTAATCGGCGCCGACCGACCACGCGCCGCCCGGCGTGATCCTGAAAATCCGTCCCCACGGGATGTCGACGCACCACAGGTTACCGTCCCGGTCGAACGACGGCCCTTCCAGGAACGACGGTACGTCGGCGCCCGGTTTGTTGGCATTGACCCAGTCCGATGGGCGGCTGGCGATGCGCAAGCTGTCGGGCAATGTCGTGAAAACGTCGGCACGGATTTCGGTAACGCTCATGCTTCTCTCCTGCTCATGCTTTATTCCTGCTCAGGCCGAAGCTGCGCCGTCGCGCATCTCGGTCAATTCCTTGATGATCTGTTCGAGGGTTTCACGGTTGCCGCCGGGCGGCAGACTTGCGGCCATATCGCCCAGGCGTTCGAGGGTGTGGCGCGTCACCTGCCGGTTGGTGACGATATACGGCAGCGCCTTGTCGAAAATATCCGAAACGAAATCGCGGAACAGGAACGGGCTGGCATAAACCCTATCCGTGCGGTTGAAGGTATCGTTGAGGCTTTCATGCCGCGCAAAGTGCAGGATGCCGACCTGCAGCCAGTTGATGCAGGCGATCGCCGTGAACGGATCGTTGATCCCCGGCGACAGGGCGCGGGCGATGATCTCGACCAGCTGATCGGCGACGAATTCAATGTTCTGATTGACGGTCGGCGACGCGCCCAGCGCGAAGCACGTCTGCAGCCGGGCTACGGCATCGTCATCCAGCGAGCCGTCATGCCACACCGCCATCAGCGGATATGCGGTGGTGACGAATGCCCCCGGGCGGCACAGGATTTCGATCTTCAGGTCCTGATCCGAGGCAATGTCGTCCAGCTTCTCCAGATCGAGCGCCTGGATATAGCCGTCGCCGGCGGAAAGGACTTTCGTCGCCGCCGCGCGCTCGGCGCTGTCGTACCAGTTGTCGGACTCGGCACGCAGCACCACCGGCCCCTGCCCGGCGTCGGCGAACCGGGTTTCGATGCCCGACTTCAGGGCACGGCCGAGCTTGGCGATGATCAGCTCGATATTGATGGTTTCCGGCACGTGATGAATGAAATAGATCAGCACGCCCATGCAGCAGATCGCCAGCGCCATCGCCGTACCGACCGAGATGTAGGGCATGAACGCGGCAGCATCCCCGGCACCGGTGCGCACGAAGCGCAGCACGATCAGGGCATAGACGAAGGTGCCGATGAAGCAGCCGAGGCTGACCTGGCTGCCGCGGTCGCGCATCATGTTGCCGATCAGGCGCGGGCCGAAGGTGCCGCTGGCGAACGACACCGCGACCATGGTGATGGAG
The DNA here is from genome assembly GCA_038100295.1 of Thalassospiraceae bacterium. Classification (GTDB taxonomy): domain Bacteria; phylum Pseudomonadota; class Alphaproteobacteria; order Rhodospirillales; family Casp-alpha2; genus UBA4479. The sequence goes on along the minus strand of JAYNVG010000016.1, from coordinate 50,953 downwards.
AACACCACCCCGGCGACGCCGAGGATCGACCCGGCGATCATCGACAGCACGACACGCGCCGTTTCCGGTTCCAGTGCTTCCAGATAGAAGTACCCGGGCCGGATCCGCCCGGCGAAGGCGTGGTCGATCCCGGTCGTCAGCGCGGCGAGCGCCATCGCCGCCAGCAGGATCGCCACCGGAATGCACCAGTAGCTGGTCCACAGATACCGGTACAACTGAATGATCTGCGCCCCCGGTTTCATGCCTATCCTTTTGCTCTAGAAGCTTTTTCCGTTTCGTTACGGTAGGCGTTCCGCCCGCAATGTCCAGACATGGGATTGCGGACCGCGCAGACATTGCCTTTGGCGCCCGAAAACGATATCACATCGGCCAATCCGGACCATGTTTTGAAGGGCGATACGACGATGGCCAGTTACCAGTATTCATATGTCATGCAGGGCGTCTCGAAGACGTTCCCGGGCGGCAAGGAAATCCTCAAGAACATCACCCTGTCGTTCCTGCCCGACGCCAAGATCGGCGTGCTCGGCCCGAACGGCGCCGGCAAGTCGACGCTGATGAAGATCATGGCCGGCATCGATACCGACATCTCGGGCGAGGCGTGGGCCGCCAAGGGCGTGCGCGTCGGCTATCTGGAACAGGAACCGCACCTCGATCCGAAAAAGACCGTCGGCGAAAACGTCACCGACGGGCTGGGCGGCGTGAAGGACCTGATCGACCGCTTCAACGAGGTCTCCGCCAAATTCGCCGAACCGATGGACGAAGACGAGATGAACGCCGTCATCGCCGAGCAGGCGGAACTGCAGGAACAGATCGACGCCGTCGACGGCTGGGATCTCGACCGCACCGTCGAAATCGCCATGGATGCGCTGCGCTGCCCGCCCGCCGATAGCCCCGTCGACAAGCTGTCGGGCGGCGAACGCCGCCGCGTCGCGCTGTGCCGGCTATTGCTGCAGAAACCGGAAATGCTTTTGCTCGATGAGCCGACCAACCACCTGGATGCGGAATCCGTGGCCTGGCTGCAGCGCTTCCTCAAGGATTACGAAGGCACCGTCGTCATGGTCACCCACGACCGTTACTTCCTGGATAACGTGACGGGCTGGATTCTCGAACTGGACCGCGGCCGCGGCATCCCCTACGAGGGCAACTACTCGTCGTGGCTGGAACAGAAGCAGAAACGCCTGGCCCAGGAGGAACGCGAGGAATCGGCCCGCCAGCGCACCCTGTCGGAAGAACTGGAATGGATCCGCCAGAGCCCGCGCGCCCGTCAGGCGAAGTCCAAGGCGCGCATCACGGCGTACGAGGAACTGCTCGCCAAGTCGCAGGACATTGCGCCCGGCTCGGCGCAGATCGTCATCCCGGCGGCGCCGCGCCTCGGCAATCTGGTCATCGAAACCGAAAAGCTGCGCAAGGGCTTCGGCAACCACCTGCTGATCGACGATCTGACGTTCAAGATTCCGCCCGGCGCCATCGTCGGCATCATCGGCCCGAACGGCGCCGGCAAGACGACGCTGTTCAAGTTGATCACCGAACAGGAAAAACCCGACGGCGGCGACATCCGCATCGGCGAGACGGTCAAGCTCGGCTACGTCGATCAGTCGCGCGACGCGCTGAACGACAACAAGACGGTGTGGGAGGAAATCTCCGGCGGCCTCGACGAGATCGATCTCGGCAAGCGCAAGATGCAGTCGCGTGCCTATGTCGCCCAGTTCAACTTCAAGGGCGGCGACCAGCAGAAGAAGGTCAGCCAGCTTTCGGGCGGTGAGCGCAACCGCGTGCACCTCGCCAACATGCTGAAATCCGGCGCCAACGTGTTGCTGCTCGACGAGCCGACCAACGATCTGGACGTCGACACGCTGCGCGCGCTCGAAGAAGCCATCGCCGACTTCGCCGGCTGCGTCCTGATCACGTCGCACGACCGCTGGTTCCTCGACCGGCTGGCGACACACATCCTGGCGTTCGAGGGCGACAGCCACGTGGAGTGGTTCGAAGGCAACTACGAGGATTACGAGGCCGACAAGAAGCGCCGCCTCGGCGACGATGCGCTGGAACCGCACCGGATCAAGTACAAGCCTCTGACAAGGTAGGTCGCGCCACCTTCGCGGCTGGCCTCGAGTTTCTTCATCTTGTGATTTTCGGCTGGCGTGCGATCCTCCGGGCAGCAAGGAGGCACAAACCGCATGACATCGGAATTGGATACAGGTCCGCTTACGCTTGATGCCGTCCGCGAAGCCGCGGCAGCTATGGCAGGTGTCGTCCAGCGCACGCCCGTTCTCGAAAATCCGGATATAAACGCAGAACTGGGCGGCAGGCTGCTCATCAAGGCCGAGCACATGCAACGGACCGGCGCGTTCAAGATTCGCGGCGCCTATAACCGCCTTCGGTTTATGACCGACGACGAAAAACGGCGCGGCGCGATCACATACTCCTCCGGCAATCACGCGCAGGGGTTGGCGCTGGCGGCGCGGCTGAGCGGGACGACGGCCCTGATCGTCATGCCGGACGACACACCGCCCGCCAAGATAAAAGCGACCGAAGCGCTCGGCGCGACAGTCACGTACTTCAACCGCGACCGCGAGGACAGCAACGAGGTCGTTGCGCGGTTAAGGAAAAAAACCGGCCGCGTCACGGTGCCGCCGAGCGGCGATGTGCGTATCCACGCCGGTGCCGCCACGGCGTCACTCGAACTTATTGAGCAGGCGAACGAACTCGGCGCAACGCTCGATGCCGTTCTGGTACCGTGCGGCGGTGGCGGGCTGACCGCCGCAACGGCGTTCGTGATGAACGCGTTGTCCCCGGAAACGCGCGTCTACGCGGTCGAGCCTGAGCTTTTCGACGACACCCGCCGCTCGCTCAAAGCTGGGGAACGGGTCAGCAATCCCAAAGGCCATCGCACGATCTGCGACGCGATCATGACGCCGATGCCGAACGAGCATACCTTCGCGATCAACCGCGAGTTCCTGGCGGGCGGTCTCGTCGCCAGCGATGACGACGTCCGGCGTGCGATGAAATTCGCATTCGAGAAATACAAGACCGCCATAGAGCCGGGCGCCGCCGTCGGCATTGCCGCCGTCCTCAACGGGCAGATCGATATTTCGGGGAAAACAATCGCCGTCTTCACCACCGGCGGCAACGTCGATCCTGAAAGATTTTGCAGCCTCGTGAATGCGGCTGAATAGAACATCGGCAAAGTCGCTTCACTTTTGGCGCATCAAGTACAAGCCGCTGACGCGCTAGCGCTAACGGTTCGTGAAAAGAGAGATCACTCGACCAGGGTTGGCTAAATTCGACGTGCGGGAACTAGCTATCTAGCAGAAGGAATAGCTGATGCCAGACCCAATATTTCAGCGAGAAAATCCCATCAAGGCACTGGCCGACCTTATTCGAGACTAGTCCAACAAGGAAACTCGCGGCGAAACGATCTTGGATCTGCTGCGACTAGTGGCGCTCGTAGCGGCAAGTTTTGTCGTATTCTGGCTGATCTGGGAATTCGTTGACATCGACCTAACGCATGATGACGGGCAGCTCTATTTCTGGGCACTGGTTCTTCCGATTGCGCTTGCAGTCGATTGGCTCTGGAAGCGAATGGCAAGACGCAAGCCCCACACTAAAAAGTGATTCATAGAGGCCGGCACAATCACCGTAAATTTCGTTTGTGGTTTTACGCACTAAGATACAAGCCGCTGACGCGCTAGGAAGCACAAACCGGGTTGACCTTCCTGCAGGGGGCAGCTTCAAGATAATCGGATGAAACATGCGCCCGCCATTTTACTGACTCTGTTCATTGCCGCCGGCCTGGGCCTTGTCGGCGCCGGAGTAAGGGCGTCGAACCACTGGATGTTCGACAACCCCAGGGAACCGCAAATGACCCCGGCCCTGAATCTCGGCAAGATGAACTACGATACCTACTGCGCTTCGTGCCACGGCAAAACGGCGCGGGGGACCGACAAGGGGCCGACCTTTATCAGTAAAATCTATCACCCCGGGCACCATGGCGACGGAGCATTTTTCCTGGCCCCGAGGTACGGTGTACGGGCCCATCACTGGCCATTCGGAAACATGCCGCCCGTCGAAGGCGTCAACGACGCGCAACTGCAATCCATACTTCAGTATGTGCGGGCCGTTCAGCAGTCCAACGGCTTGTTCTGACGCACCGCGTCGGCCCCGCCACCACGCCCGTAGTTGGTTTTCCGCTACGACCGTGCCGCTTGGTCAAGCTTGCTCGAGCGTTTACAGTCACGCGAAAAGCGTGGAGATATCGTGAGCATGAACTGGGTCGACGAACGCACAAGGCAGGAATACCGCGAAAAGGGCGCGACCGTGTTGCGCGGCGTGTTCAGCGACTGGGTCGAATCACTGCGGGACGGCGTCGATGCCAACATGGCCGACCCCGATCCGACGGCGCGGATATACAGGGACGAAAACGGCGGCGGCCGCTTTTTCGTCGATTACTGCAACTGGGACCGCATTCCGGAATACAGGAATTTCATCTTCAACTCCCCCGCCGCCGAAATCGCCGCCGAACTGATGGACAGCGAACAGGTCCAGCTGTTCCATGAGCATGTTCTGGTCAAGGAAGCACAGACCGGCATTCCGACCCCATGGCACCACGATGCGCCGTATTACTGCGTCGACGGTCCGAAGACGGTCAGCTTGTGGATTCCGCTGGACGAGGTGCCGCGCGAGACGACGCTGGAATTCATCGCCGGCTCCCACTTGTGGGGCAAGTCGTATCGCCCGCAACGCTTCGACGGTTCGGCACTGAACGACGGCGACGGCCTGGAAGAAATTCCGGACATCGACGGACATCGCGACGAGTACGAGATCATCGGCTGGCCCGTCGGCCCGGGCGACGCCATCGCCTTCGACTACCGCACGATCCACGGCGCCCCCGCAAACAACGCAAAGACCGCGCAACGCAGGGCCTTTTCCCTGCGCCTGCTGGGTGACGGCGTGAGATTCGTCCGACGAGAGGGCATTGTCACCTCGCCGCCCTTCAGCCAGGTCACGCTGCAAAACGGGGATCAGCTTGTTGGCGACGAATTCCCGGTGTTGCTGGGAAGCGAACGCACGGAATGACGCGCACACTCATTTATTCAGCAGGGCTGCTTCTTGGAATTCTACTGGTTGTCTCCTGCGCCGGGCGCCAGGAAAGCGCGCACATGGACGTTCTAGACAAATGCGCGGGCTGCCACGGTGCGACGGGCATCACTTACACCTATTACATCCCCAATCTTGCCGGTCAGAAAGTGTCCTACATGCTCAACCAGCTTGTCGCCTTCCAGAACAGCAAGGAAGGGAACCCGAACAAGAACCGGCACATTTACCGCACCAGCGGGAAAATGGGACAACCCGTCGACAACCTGCCGGAAGACGCGCTGCCGTCACTGTATTTCTTCAACGCGCAAACGTGCCGGTGACGCGCCAGGTCGCAGCCCCTCTCCCGGCGCTGCGCCCCCTCTCCCGAAGGAGAGGAGTTTCCGGCAATATTACTTCTGCGATGATTTCAGCGTATTGCGGTGCATCGTGTAGAGCGTACTGGCGACGATGATCCCGGCGCCCGTCAGGGTCCACACGGTCGGCGTCTCGGCAAAGAAGACGATCCCGATCACCCCCGCATAGAGCAGGCGCACGTATTCCATGGGTACGATCGCCGCCGCCTCGCCGACCTTGAGCGCCTGGATGAACATCCACTGCATCAGCGACATCAGCGCGCCGATCATGGTGATGAAGATCAGCTCGTGCAGGCTCGGCATGACCCACTGGAAATACGTGGGAACCGACATCACCAGCGTGATGGAAACGGAATGGAAGACGAGGATGGTCGACGGTTTGTCGATCTGCGAGATCTTGCGGAGGATGATCTGCACCGCCGAGACGAACAGTGCCGAGACGACCGCCATCAGCGCGTAGATGTTAATGTTGTCCGGGTCCGGGCGGATCACCACCAACACGCCGATGAAGCCGATGACGATACTGCTCCAGCGGCGGATACCGATGACCTCGTTCAGGAAGATGATGGCGAGTATGGTCGTGAAAAGGATGCGCGCGAAGGAAATCGCCGTCACTTCCGCCAGCGGCATGTTGACCACCGCGGAAAACCCCAGGTACATGGCGAAGATCGACAGCGTGGCGCGCAGGAAATGCATCCCGTAGATGCTCGATTTGAACACCGTCGCGCGGTTTCTGAATATCACCGGTGAAATGATCATCAAAACCAGAACCTGGCGGAAGAACAGGATTTCGATCACCGGAATGGTCTGGCCGACATGCTTGATCAGCGACGACATGATCACCGAGACCAGCGACGCGATCAGGATGATGATCGAGCCGCGAACGTTACCGGACAGTGCCTGCCAGCGTTGGATATAGCTTTGCATGTTTCGTTTTCACTGCCGGCTTCCAGCGCGCGACGACCCGAAATGGCATTAGATGTGCTGGTTTGCTTCCCCGAATCTAGCGGAGCCGGCACGATCAGGAAAGATACGTCTACGTGCGGCGCCGGCAGCGGACGCAAAAAGCCGGTCCCCGGGGGTATCCGTATAAGTACCAATATATTCATACGTTCTAATGTGTGAGATTGGGTCTGCAGTCACTAATAGGGCTTTATTCGTGAAGCAATATGACCTTTCTTCCCTTGTCGTTCTGGTCGCCGAGCAGAATTCCTTTCTGCGGCTGACGATCAAGAGCATCCTGCGCACCTTCAAGGTCGGTCAGATCATCGATGCCGGTCCGATCAAGGATGCCTGGCAGGCTTTCCAGTCGCACAGCCCGGACGTCGTCATCATCGACTGGAGCCCCAGCTATGACGGGTTGCAGCTTCTGTGGCGGTTGCGCCATGACGCGGACAGCAGGAACGTCTTCGTGCCGGTCATCATCACCACCTCGATGACCGAATACACCAACGTCATCATCGCCCGGGATTCCGGGACCACCGATTTTCTGGCAAAGCCCTATTCCCCGAAAACGATCTATCAGCACCTGTGCAAGATCATCGAGATGAAGAAATCGTTCATCAGGTCGAGCGATTTTTTCGGTCCCGACCGGCGTGCCCGCACGGTCGAACCGGAAATAAAAAGACGCAGATGTGACGCCTGATAGAACAACAGGCCGCACCACCATCACGTCAGAAATAGAATGCCGGCGTCAGGACGTCGGCGCCGGCTTCGAGCAGGACTCACCACCGAACGGCGAACTGTAATCCTGTGGCTCATAGGGCACGGGCGTCTGCGTTTGCGTTTGTCCGGCGGAACCGGCAGCGGCGTATCCGCTGAACGCAACGCCGCACAGCACGGATACGGCGACGGCAAGGCATATACGTTTCATGGCCTGATTCTCCATCTGTCGGGATCGTCAGGAATGCTACGCCGGATCGTGGCTTTCGGGCAAGCGGCGGGCGGAAAGACGGTTGAAATTGCACTGTCCTGCATGGAACATGCTACGGTCGATACCGAAGCCCCCGTGAAGGAACCTGCATCATGAGCCATCCCCTCGTTGCCAATCTCGTCGCGGACCTCAAGGCCGCACTCGCCGGAATCGACGATCCGGCCGACGCGGTCGCCCGTGTCACGCCGCTTGTCGAGAAGCTGGCCGCCGACACGTCGTGGGTGGTGCCGGCTTACTACGAATGCGACGAAGAACAGGGCTTCGGCATCAATATTCTCAACGAGGAGCCGGACCATACCCTGCTGGTCGAGGTCATCTCCTGGCTGCCGGGGCGCGGCGTGGCGCCGCACGACCACCAGACCTGGGGCGTCGTCGTCGGCATCGACGGGGCCGAGGTCAACGTCGACTGGCGGCGCCTGGATGACGGCAGCAAGCCGGACTTCGCCGAGCTCGAGCGTGCCCGGGAAACCAGCATCACGCGCGGCGTCGTCTGCAGCCTGATGCCCGACGACATTCACGGCGTCCGCAATGACGGCGACGTGACGTCGATGTCGCTGCATGTCTACGGCAAGAGCCTGACCCATACCAACCGATCAGAATTCGATCCGATCAACAAGACCCGGAAGCCCTGCCCGGTGCGCAAACGCACCGTCGCCGGTGCCTGAGGATGAGCGGCATGCACAAGGGTTCGTGCCTGTGCGGCGCGGTGACATTCGAAATCAAGGGCGACTTCGAACGCTTCTTTCTCTGCCATTGCCAGCGCTGCCGTAAAAGCACCGGGTCCGCGCACGCATCGAACCTGTTTTCATCGACGGCGGTCCTGACCTGGTTATCGGGCGAGGACAAAATCCGCAGCTACCGGATACTCGGCGCGCGCCATACCAAGTGCTTCTGCGCAGATTGCGGCGGCGCGCTGGCCCGCACCACGCCCGACGGCAGCATGGTCATCGTGCCGGCCGGCAGCCTGGATACGCCGGTCGATCTGCGCCCCGTCGGGCATATCTATTGCCAGGACCGGGCGAACTGGGACGACTGCCTGCACGACCTGCCGGAATTCAACCAGTTACCGGACTGAACGGACCAACAGCGACACAGGACTGCCATGCACAGCATCCCCCTTCCCGGCGGCGACCCATTTCCGAAACTCGGTCTCGGCACCTGGTTCATGGGCGAGAGCCGATCGGCGTTCGATCGCGAGGTCGCCGCCGTCCGCCATGCCATGGACCGCGGCATCCGCGTCATCGACACCGCCGAGATGTATGCCGGCGGCGGCGCCGAGAAAGTCGTCGGTGCGGCACTGCGGGGCGGCTCCGTTCCGCGCCAGGACATGTTCATCGTCTCCAAGGTGCTGCCCAGCAACGCGCACTATGACGAAACCATCCGCGCCTGCGACAACAGCCTGAAGCGTCTCGGCACCGATTACATCGATCTGTACCTGCTGCACTGGCGCGGCGGCGCGCCGTTCCAGGAAACCATCGACGCCTTCGAGGCGCTGATCTCAGCCGGCAAGATCCGCCACTTCGGCGTTTCCAATCTCGACCGCCGCGAGATGGAGGAATGGTTCTATTGCCGGGGCGGGGTGGCGATGGCCAGCAACCAGATCCTCTATAACCTGAGCCGGCGCGGCCCGGAATGGGATATCCTGCCGTATTGCCGCGAACGCGGCGTGCCGGTGATGGCCTATTCGCCGCTGGAACAGGGACGGCTTGCCGGCGATCCGGCACTGGCCGAGGTGGCCAGGCGCCACGGCGTCAAACCGCTGCAGATCGCACTCGCCTGGGTGCTGGCGCAGGACAACGTCATGGCCATCCCCAAGGCCGTCGACCACGGCCATATCGATCAGAATATCGCGGCGCTGGAGATCGCCCTCACCGACGCTGATTTCGCCACGCTGGACCGGGCGTTTCCGCCGCCCCGCGGCCCGTCCCATCTGCAGATGCTGTAACCGACGCCTGCCCTGACGGCCGGCCGGGTTCGGCTAGGTTTGCAGCCGGTTGTGCACGTCGAACATTTCTTCCCAGATATCGGATTTCTGGGACGCGAAATCGAAATGGGTGACGATATTGGTGACGGTTTCGCCGTCCGATGACAGCGGCAGACGAATCGTCGGCACGATCAGCCGGCGCGCATGTTCGCGCACGACGGATGCATCCCACAGAAACGGCATCGGCGTGCGGGTTTCGATGACGGTCTTGTAGTCCGCCAGAACCTGATCGCGGCGGCGTTCGTCCAGATAGCCCATGTTGGTGGTCAGCAGCGACTGCCCGGTTCGGTCGAAATACAAAACGTCGCTCAGCCCCGTCCCCCAGAATCGGAACGTGACATCGAACGGGTCGCTCGAGATATCGACGACATGGGTATAGCGAATCAGGTTGGCCGGCAGGCGGATCAGATCGAACCCCTGCCAGCTCGGCGCGAAACTTTCACCCCTGACCGTGTTCCAGTGTTCGAAGATTTCACGGCAGCCGCTGTCCAGGATATCGTCCATGGACACATGCACGGACGTCACGGCTACGCTGCCCAGAGAAAATCCGTCCCGATCCTTATCCGTCATGCATTCCCCGATTTCACTTCACTATCCCCGCCGAATCTCCGTCCTTAAAAGATAGCATAACCGGTTAATCCATCGTAAAAATTGAGATCTTTCCCCGGACCAGCAGTCTTCAGAACGGCACATCGCCCTCCAGGCACAGGCGGTGCAGGATGCGCCCCTCCGCCGGGTCGTAGTCGGTATGCGCGACATGCAGCAGGGCACGGTTGTCCCAGATCACCAGATCGCCCGGCCGCCACTTGTGACGGTAAGTGACCTCCGGCGTCAGCACGCGCACCAGCAGATCGTTGACGAACGTCCTGCTGGCCTCGGGGTCCCAGCCCTCGAACCGGGCCAGCTTGCCGGGATGCACATAGATCGCCTTACGCCCGGTTTCCGGGTGGGTGCGGATGAACGGGTGCACCTGCGGCGCGCCGAATTCCTGGCGTGCCTTGTCGTCGACATAGCCGACGTCCTGTTCGATAGAGTTGACGGTCTTCAGCGCGTCCAGTTCCGCCTGCGCCGCCGCATCAAGGGCGGCATAGGCCGCCTGCATGTTGGCGAAACCGGTGTCGCCGCCCTGCGCCGGCAGCTTCACGGCATACAGCACCGTCATCTTCGGCGGGCGCGGGTGGTTGGTGTGGTCGGTGTGCCAGTCGCGCGAGCCGATCGGCATGACCTTGCCGTCTGCACGTTTGGTGTTGGCGATGCGGCTGTCGAGCACGGCTATTTCCGGGTGCTCGGGCATCAGCAGCTTCGAAAGGTGCTGACGCATCGGCGTGCCGAAGATCCGCATCGCTTCGACATAGGAAGCCGGGCTCAGGTTCTGATCGCGGACGACCATCACCAGGCCTTCCTTCAGCGCGTCCCGCAGCGCCGCCGCATCCGTTTCGGAGACATCTCCGGAAAGATCGACGCCCAGCGCCTCGACACCGAACGACGCGGACAAGGGATTCAGCATCACCGACATGTATTCTTTTTTCACTCCGGGACCGGACAAGCAAACAAACCTGTGTCTCTGGATATGGAACCGGTACCGAACTTTGCCAAGTCACATTATCCGGCAAATGATGCGTGTGCGCCGCGCCGGGGCCGGGTAAGCTCGGATCATGACAGACATTGATCCGCGCGCGCACCGCCGCGGCTTTTTACTGACCCTGTTCGGGGTATTGGTTTTGACGCCGGATACGCTGATGATCCGGCTGATCGACATCGATCCCTGGACCATGAACTTCTGGCGCGGCGCGATGATGGCGGCAAGCCTGATCGTCGCCTTTGCCGCAAGCCGCCGGGGCGAAACGCTTGCCGACATCCGCAAGCTCGGCATTGCCGGACTGGCGGTCGCGGTGATCTATGCGCTGAATGCCATCAGCTTCGTGTTCGCGATCGATCACACGCGCGTCGCCAACGTGCTGATCATTCTGGCGTCGACACCCCTGCTCGCCGCGCTGCTGTCGATCGTGGTGCTCAAGGAGCGGGTCTCGAAGCCGACATGGGCGGCCATCGCCGCGGGCATGACCGGCGTCGTCATCGTCGTCGGCGACGGCTTTCGCGCCGGCACCTCGCTCGGCGACATCTTCGCCTTCTTCACCGCCTGTGCGCTGGCGGTGACGTTCATCATCATCCGCCGCCACCGGCACGTGAACATGATCCCCGCCGCCGCGCTGGGCGCATTGCTGTCGGCGGTTCTGGTGGCCCCGTTCGCATCGCCGATGTCGGTGCAGCCGGAAAGCTGGTGGCTGTTGCTTTTGCTCGGCTTCGTCGTCATGCCGCTGTCGTTCGGGTTGATCACCCTCGGCCCGCGCACCCTGCCGGCGCCCGAAGTGGCGCTGCTGATGCTGCTGGAAACCGTGCTCGGTCCGCTCTGGGTGTGGCTGGTGATCGACGAGATGCCGAGCCATACCACCTTCATCGGCGGCATCGTCGTAATCTCGGCGGTGGCGATGCAATCGGCGTGGCGGCTGCGCGGGCGCCGCCAGCCGCAAGCAACATGAACAAGAGCATATGATTATGCGCGTGGAAATCATCGAAAGTATTCCGGGGAGCGCCACCATGAGATCGATCATCCGCACCACACTCTGCGCCATCCTGTTGTACATCGGGGCCGGGTCCGCAAATGCGCTCGAGACGGTGAAGGTGGCCGACAACGTGTACGCGCTTGTCGGTCCCACGACGCAGCGCTCTGCCGAGAATTTCGGCAACAACGCGACGTTCGGCGTGATTGTCACCGGCGATGGCGTGATCCTCGTCGACCCCGGCGGCTGCGCCAAGGGAGCGGCCGAGATCGACGCCGCCGTCAAAGTCCTCACCGGGCAGCCCGTTAAGATCGTCATCAACACCGGCGGACAGGACCATCGCTGGTTCGGCAACGCTTATTTCAAGGACAGAGGTGCGGAAATCATCGCCGCCAACGCCGCGGTCGAGGACCAGCAAAACCGCAGCAACGCGCAATGGCAGATGATGACGATGCTGACCGGTGACGCGACGATGGCCGGAACGGATCTTGTCTACGCCGACAGGCGTTTCGACAAGACCATAACCCTTACGCTGGGCGGCGTCCGTGTCGACGTCACGCTTCCGGCACAGGCGCATACGCCGGGCGATACGTTCGTCTGGCTGCCCGAACAGCGGATCGTGTTCGCGGGCGACATCGTTTTCATGGACCGCATGCTGGGCGTGCTGCCGTCCTCCAACAGCAAGTCCTGGCTGGAAGCGTTCGCGGCCATTGAAAAACTGAACCCCGCGATCGTCGTACCGGGGCACGGCAACCCGGGACCGCTGGCCAGGGCGCAAGCCGAAACCCGCGATTACCTGCGCCATCTGCGCAAGGAGATCGGCGCCCTGATCGAAGCCGGCGGCTCGATGATCGACGCCAAGAAGATCGATCAATCGGCGTTCAGTTCCCTGGCGGTGTTCGATCAGATTTCACGCCGCAACGCGCAGGCGGTGTTTGCGGAAATGGAGTTCGAGTAGCCGGTCTTTTCCTGGAACGGTCTCCGGGCGTCGCCGGTGATCGGCGAGATACCGATGCTGCTGGAAACCGTGCCCGGCACAGGCAATACTTGAGCGACCACGGTCGAATGGGGGCACAACTTGCGTCAGTTCCTGATTTTCATCGTTGGCGGCGTGTTCGGCATCGCCGGCGGTTTCGCCATCGGCATCTTCGTCTACCCCTACATCTTCCTCGCCGACATCGTTGCCGATGAGCATTTGCAGAATGCCGCGGACAAACAGGTCGTTGCCACCGGTACGTTCATTCACGCCGATCCGTCCGACCCGATCCACCACGGCAAGGGCGGGGTCACGGTCTATGCCGACGCGTTGCAGACCGGCGCCGATTTCGAAGTCGGGCCGGGCCCGAAATATCACGTCTATCTGGTACCGGACGGCAATGTCACCCCCGCGACCGCCGTTGACGCGACCATGTATGTGGACCTGGGCCGGCTGCGTGCCTTCAAGGGATCGCAGGTATTCCCGATCCCGGCGGGGCTGGACCTCAAAACCTACAAAAGCGTGGTCATCTGGTGCGAACAGTTCGGCGTTCTGATCTCGCCTGCGGCACTGACGTACAAATAATTACGGCATGCAACACAACCTTCATCCCGTTTCTCCTAGACAACAAACCCCGGAAATCCAATAGTCTCATCTGTTTGGGGGGCAACGGAACCGCAAGAAGTTCGGCTCGAGGCGAGATAAAATGACTGATTTCGATTTCGACCTGTTTGTCATCGGCTCCGGCCCCGCAGGGCAGCGCGCCGCGGTCCAGGCGGCAAAACTCGGCAAACGGGTCGGGCTTGCCGAACGTCAGGCCGTCGTCGGCGGCGTCTGCCTGAACACCGGCACCATCCCGTCGAAGACGCTGCGCGCCGCCAACGTCGTCATCGGCGTCGGCACGACGACGACGCGCGATCCGAAGATCGCCTTCGACGGCACCCACATCTTCACCAGCGACGACATTCTCGAACTCGAGAAGCTGCCGAAAAGCCTGACCGTGATCGGCGCCGGGGTGATCGGCATCGAATACGCGACGATCTTCGCGACGCTCGGCGTGCGCGTCACCATCGTCGACAAGCGCACCCGGCTTTTGCCGTTCGTGGATGAAGAGATCATCGATACGCTGGTGCACCTGATGCGCCAGGAGCGTGTCACGCTGCGCCTCGGCGAAGGGGTAAGCGGTGTCGAACTGACCGAAGACGGCGAACAGGGCCAGCGGGTGCATATCCATCTCGACAGCGGCAAGCACATCGTCACCGAAACCGTGCTCTATTCCATCGGCCGCACCGGCGCGACTGACAAGCTCAATCTCGCCGCCGCCGGACTGGCGACCGACGACCGCGGGCGCATCGTCGTCAACGAACATTATGAAACCGAAGTGCCGCACATCTATGCGGTCGGCGACGTCATCGGCTTCCCGAGCCTGGCGTCGACGTCGATGGAACAGGGCCGGCTTGCCGCCTGCCATGCCTTCAGCGTACCCGCGCACAGTTTCCCCGACCTGCTGCCGTACGGCATTTACACGATCCCCGAGATTTCCGTGGTTGGGAAGAACGAACAGGAACTGACCGAGGCCGGCACGCCCTATGAGATCGGCCGCGCCGCCTACAAGGAAATCGCCCGCGGTCAGATCGTCGGCGACCAGGCCGGACTGTTGAAACTGCTGTTCGATCCCGATACGCGGAAACTGCTGGGCGTGCACATCATCGGCGACGGCGCGTGTGAGCTGATCCACATCGGCCAGGCGGTGATGTCGCTGGGCGGCACCATCGATTACCTTATCGATACCGTGTTCAACTATCCGACCTTCGCCGAATGCTACAAGACCGCCGCCTTCGACGGCGTCAACCGGCTCGGCTAGCGCCGCCGCCGCTCACGAGCGGGGGCCGGCGTCCAGATCGGGCGGAGTATATTCCTCGCGCTCGTTGATCTTGCCGACGATCTTGTCGTTGAAATGCGGGTCGCGCCGGGTCAGGGCGTGGAAATCGTCCTTTTCCAGCATCAGCAGACGGCAGTCGGTCAGGCAGTGCGCGCGCGCCAGGCGCGGCGCTTCGCGGTACAGCGCCATTTCACCGAAGAAATCCCCGTCGCCGAGTTCGATGGTATGGCCCGGCAATTCGATGCCGACCGTGCCGTAGACGATGAAGTACATGGCATCGCCGATATCGCCGCGCGAGAACACGGTACTACCGGCGGGCATGCGGCGCGCGCGTAACAGCCGAATCAGGCGTTCCATTTCCTTCGGTGCCAGGTGCTGGAACGCCGGCACGTTGGCGACCATGCCGAATGTGACGACGAAATCGCGCTGATGGATGTCGCGTGAAAACGCCGAGGCGACGATCCCGATCGGCAGGGCGAACATACCGAGTCCGAATACCATCATCATGCCACCGATGATCTTGCCGAGCGGCGTGACCGGCACCACGTCGCCGTAACCGACCGTGGTCAGGGTCGCCAGCCCCCACCACATGGCGGCGGGGATGCTCGAGAACTTTTCCGGCTGCACGTCGTGCTCGAGGTGAAACACCAGCGTCGAGCACAGGATCAGCAGCCCCATCATGACGATCAGCGCCGCGCCGAGGGCGTGGCGTTCCGCCACCAGAACCCGCGTCAGGGCATGCAGCGCCGGCGAGTAGCGGGCCAGCTTCAGCAGCCTGAGCAGCCGGAATATCCGCAGAATACGCAGGTCCATGACCGGGAACAGCAGGGACAGATAGACCGGCGCGATGGCCAGCAGGTCGATCAGCAGATACGGCCCCATGGCGAACCTGAGACGGCCGACGACCGCGCCGTGCCGGGCCACCGGCCCATGTTCCACCGAAACCCAGATGCGCAGCAGATATTCGACGGTGAATACGCCGATGGTGATCATCTCGAAGATGTAAAACCAGTGCCCGTAGACGGCGTGGACCGAGGCTTCGGTTTCGAGAATCACGACGATGACGTTGGCGACGATCAGCATCACCATCAGCCCGTCGAAGATACGCGCGCCCTTGTGATCGGGCTGGCTCGCCTTGATCAGCAGGTAAATCCGGTAGCGCAATCGGTTGAGGATGTTGGTCACGGGCGTCCCTGGGTCGGTTCTTCGATATTTATCGCCATGCTATCACGGGCTTGTCCAGACCCACGCCGAATTATTCACCGGGATCGGCAAATCCGTCCCGATTCACGGTGGGGATTATCGGGTTGGCGCCATGCGGTCATGCGTACTACGGTGCCGAGAGATTCACGGAACACGAACGGGACAGCCCCGACATGCACAGCGAACAGATGCCAGATGTCCCCGTGCATCACGAAACCGCCGCCGCGCACATGGTGCGGGGGATTGCCACGGCGCACATGGGCACCCCGGTCGAGGCCGTCATCGACAGCCTGCGCGGGCGGAAATTCGATTGCGCCGACACCATCTTCGTCACCGACGACGCCGACCGGCTCGAGGGCATCGTCCGCATCAACGATCTGTTCGCCGACGGTGGCGCGCGCATATCGGACATCATGGAACCGGAGCACGAGAGCGTCCCGGCGGATGCCGACCAGGAAGCCATCGCCATGCTGGCGATCCGTCTCAACATGATCGTGGTGCCGGTCGTCGATGCCGACGGGCGGCTGATCGGCGCCGTGCCGCCCGAGGCGCTGTTCCGCATCCTGCGCAACGAGCACATGGAAGACCTGCAGCGCCTGGCCGGGATCGGTGTCGATGCGCACGGCGTCAGACCGGCGCTCAACGCGCCGCTGTTCGACCGTTTCCGCCGCCGCATGCCGTGGCTGCTGTTCGGCCTTGCCGCGTCGTCGATCATCACCTTCGTCATGGCCGGGTTCGAGGAAGCACTTTCGCACAACGTCGCCGCCGCGTTCTTCGTGCCGGCGCTGGTCTACATCGCCGGCGCCATCGGCACCCAGGCGGTTTCGGTCTCGGTGCGCGGTCTGTCGCACGGCAACATCGCCATCGCAGGTCTGCTCCGCGACGAACTGGTGATCGGCACCGGCATCGGGCTGACGCTGGGCACCCTGTCGGCGGCGGCGGTGTATGTGTTCTTCGGCCATCCGGCGCTGTCGCTGGCGGTCGGCTTCGCGGTGCTCGGCGGCGGCCTGATATCGGCGCTGGTCGGGTTTTCCCTGCCGTGGATGTTCCAGCGCCTCGGCTCCGACCCGGCACTGGGCAGCGGCCCGGTCTGCACCATCATCCAGGACGCGGCGAGCCTGGTGATCTATTTCATGCTGGTCAGCGCGCTGGTGCTGTAACGCTGCGCCGGGGTTCAGTTGACGTCGACCTCGAGATCCTTGAGGGCGCCGAAGTGGTCGGCGAACTTCTTCATGTGCCCGACATAGACCCGCATCTTCAGATCGCTGTGCAGGATGTGCCCGATCAGCCAGTCGTGCAGCAGGTTGGCGGTTTCACGGTGCACGTCGGGCAGCACCGCGTCGTCGCTCTGCTGCAAATGCACGATGACGTCGTCGAGCGCCTTGATCAGTTCCTGATGCTCCTGGTGATGATCGGCGGCTTCGGGAAAGTTGATCAGGTTCTGCAGCTGTTCCTCGCGACCGAAATGCGTTTCCGTATAGAACTTCAGCGCATACAGGATTTCGGTCGCCTCGCCCCTGTCGAGACCGTCCGCCGCCATGCGTTCGAAGCGGTTGATGATCTCGATCAGGTGCTTGTGATCCTGATCGATCACGCCGCCGTCGTCGATCGACATCTTGTCGCGCCATTCAATCATCGAAGACATTCCGCTGCCGTGCCCGCCGTCCCCAGATTCGGGGAACGGGCCAGCATAGGCGATGGCTCATGTCCGGGCCAGTGATCTGGATCAATCGGCGAAACATAAAGCAGTGGACGGCGGCCCCCTGCCGCCGCATCCTTGCGCCGGGCCTTGCCGCCGCGCCAAAGAGGGGAACGCATCATGTCCGTGAAACTGCCGCGCCTGAAACCGGCCCCCGTTCCGGCGGTGCATCCGGTCCCTGAATACAAGGCCGACGCCAGGCTGGCCGCCGTCTATGACGACACCAAGGCGGTCCTGCAGGTGCCGTGGATGGGCGTCGTCACCATGGCCTTCGCGCATTACCCGACATTCTATGACACGCTTTGGGGCGGACTTCGCGAACTGGCGGCGAGCCGTGAATTCGTCGACGCCTGCGCCGGTCTCAGGGCACATGCCGAGGCCGAGGTCGCGCAGTTGTCGCCGAACCCGCTGGGCTCGACGCTGGAAGAGCTCGGCTACGCAGGCCGCGAGATCGGCGACATCCGCGCCATGATCGAGATTTTCTCGCACGGCAACATGCCGTATCTGATGATCGCCACCGCGGCCCGGCTTTTGCTCGAGGAACACGAGCTCGGCACCGGCGCAACCGTCACGCCGTTCGCCGGACGGCACGGGCCGACGCAGGAACGGACCCTGACCCTGATCGAGCCGCACCATGCAGACGCGCCGACGCAGGCGGTCTACAACGACATCAAGGCGACGCTCGGGCTGCCGTTCGTCAACACCGACTACCGCGCGCTGGCGCGCTGGCCGAGTTACTTCGCGCGCGCCTGGAGCGACCTTGCACCGAAGGTGTTCTCACCGGAGTACGAACCTTGCGTCACCTCGGTGCACGATTTCGCCGTCCGCGAGATGCGCCGCCTCGCCAATCCCGGGGGACTGACGCCGGCGGCATTGCGCGCTGCGGCGATGCACGATGCCCCGCTTGAAGACGTGCTGGACGTGGTCCGCCTGTTTCAGTGGCTGTTGCCGGGCCTGATCAGCAACGTCGCCTACTTCCGCGCCCAGCTTTAGCGTCAGGTTCTGTCGAACGACCAGTCCCGCGGGCCGAATTCGCGGATGTGCTCTTCCTTGATCTTGTCCCGGTCACGGCTCCAGTCGACGTAGGTCGCGATCTGCGTGACGTTTTCGCCGTCATCAGAAAACGGCAGCCGCAGCGACGTCTGCACGTACGCAAGGCCGTTTTCGCCGGCCTTGACGGTGTATTCGGAACCCAGCGCCTCATGATGCTCGACGACTTCTGCGTACTGCGCTTCGGTCAGTTTCGCTGTCTGCGGCGAACGGATTTCGGAGATCGACAGGCCGGTGAAGTCCTTGCCGTGCATATCGACGGACGCCGTGCCCCAGAAACGGTAGACGAAATCCAGCGGATCGTATCTGACGTCGACGACGAGAAAATACGGAATCAGCCTCACCGGCAGCTCGAGCCAGTCCCACTCACGCCACGCCGGCGAGCGCCGCGCGCCTTTCAGGCGTTGCCAGTACTCGTAACAGATCTGGTAATTGTCTTCGTCGAAACGGATCGGCGATCGGCGAAGGTAATCGTCACGTGGCATGGTCCGGCACCTAGCAAGTATCGGCTCAGCCTAATGCACGGCAGCGATGAATGGCAGAAAAAAGCGCACCCTGCCCGAAGCCGGCGTTTATCGCCACCGGAGCCGACCCGGTTTGCAAATCGGTCTTTTTTGATGACCTATAAGGGGCACAGAGAATACCGCAGGCAAGCAGAGGAAGCGTCAAATGTTCACTGAATTCGAGACCGCCAGGATCGACCACGTCGCCGCCCGGCCCGGTTTCGGCGCCGCCGCCACGGAAACCCTGACCCGGGATGCCTTCGACCGCGCCGAAGCGGAAATCCGCGGCTGGCAGGGGTACGGGAAAACCCCGATGTATGCCCTCGACACGCTGGCCGACGACCTCGGCATCGGCGCGATCCATTACAAGCACGAAGGCCCCAGGTTCGGTCTCGGCAGTTTCAAGGCGCTCGGCGGCGCCTATGCCGTGCTGTGCACGCTGCAGCGTGAATTGTCGAAGACCCTCGGCCACGATGTCTCGCCCGCGGACATTCGCGACGGCCGCTACGCCGAACAGGCCCAAGCGATCACCGTGATCTCGGCGACCGACGGCAATCACGGCCGCTCGGTGGCCTGGGGCGCATCGCGGTTCGGGGCGCGCTGCCGCATCTACATCCATGCCGAGGTCAGCCCGTTCCGCGCCGAGGCGATGCGCGATCTGGGCGCAGACGTGATCCGCGTCGACGGAGATTATGACTACTCCGTCGCCCAAACCCGGGTCGATGCCGAGAAACACGGCTGGTTCATCGTCTCCGACACGTCGTGGCCCGGCTACAGGCAGCCGCCGCTCGATGTGCTGGCCGGATACGGCGTCATGGCCCGCGAGATCGTGCGCGATCTGCCCGAGCCGCCGAGCCATGTGTTCCTGCAGGGCGGGGTCGGCGGCCTGGCCGCCGCCGTCGCCGCGGTGTTCGTGCAGGCATGGGGCGCGGCGGCACCGCGCGTCGTCATCGTCGAACCGGAACACGCCGCCTGCCTGATCGCCAGTGCAAGGGCGCATGCACCGACTTCGGTGAAGATCGAGGAAGAAACCATCATGGCCGGGCTGTCGTGCGGCGAGCCGTCGGAAATCGCCTGGGCGGTGCTGACGGAAGTTTCCCATGACTTCATCACCATCCCGGATTCCGTGGTCGCCCCCGCCGTGCGCGCACTGGCAGGCGGTGTCTGGAGCACGGACGCCATCGAAGCCGGCGAAAGCGCCGTGGCCGGTCTTTGCGGTCTGGTATGCAGCGCGACGCAAAACGACCTGCGTGACGTGCTGAAACTGGACGGCGGCGCACGTGTCGTCCTGATCGGCTCCGAAGGCGTTACCGATCCGGACGTCTTCAAGGCGATCATGGCAGCGTAACAGGCGCCGGCCGCCGGTGATGCGTGTCCGCATGCGATGCCAACGTCATGACTGTTGCGGGAAGCCGTAAAATTCCTGAATTTTCCTGATATCCGCCTCTTCGTGCATGCCGATCGCCAGAATCTGCCGCACAGCCCCGCTCTCGCCGAATGGCAGGCGCAGAAAATGATAGCGGGTCTGGCTTGGTGCAGTTCCATCCAGTCGAAATCCGCCCAGCGAGGCATCGGATTATCGCCACGCAAGCGAACCCAATATCCATAGACCGCCGACAGCCCCGGTAGCATCTCGCTTTGATCGGGCGAAAGTGTCTGCAGCGAAAACGACAAAACAGCCTCTCTTTCCAAATCCGCTCTCAAGCAACCTTCTGCCGATGCTTGAACCCGCTGATCTGCCGATCATACAACATTCGTCCACGATAGACGTGCTTCGTTTGCGGATAATTCATCCAGCGTGCTAATCAAACGGTGGACGCTGGCAAGGGGAATTCCCATGTTATCGGTAAGCGCGCACCGCCTCGCCCATGACACGCGTTCGTGGCCGGGCATGCGCCAGCACCATCTTGAGGGAGACAAGAACGATGAACGAGACATCCGGCTACGTGCCACCGAAGGTCTGGACCTGGGATAAACCGAGCGGCGGACATTTCGCCTCCATCAACCGGCCCATCGCCGGTCCCACCCACGACAAGGAACTGCCGATCGGCAAGCGCCCGCTGCAGCTCTATTCCAAGGGCACGCCGAACGGGGTCAAGGTGACGATCATGCTCGAGGAGCTGCTGGCCAAGGGCTACACCGGCGCCGAATACGATGCCTGGATGATCGAGATCGGCGACGGCGACCAGTTCGGCAGCGGGTTTGTCGACGTCAATCCGAACTCCAAGATTCCGGCACTGATGGACCGCTCCGGGAACACGCCGGTGCGGGTCTTCGAGTCCGGTTCGATTCTTTTCTATCTGGCGGAAAAATTCGGCGAATTTCTGCCCACCGAGATTCCGGCACGCACCGAATGCATGAACTGGCTGTTCTGGCAGATGGGCAGCGCGCCGTATCTGGGCGGCGGCTTCGGCCATTTCTACAACTACGCGCCGGAAAAGTGGGAATACCCGATCAACCGCTTCTCGATGGAGGTCAAGCGCCAGCTCGACGTGCTCGACCGGCATCTCGCCGATCACCGTTACATGGCCGGCGACGAATACACCATCGCCGACATCGCGATCTGGCCGTGGTACGGCGTGCTGTGCCTGGGCGAACAGTACGGCGACGCCGGCACGTTCCTGGAGGTGCACACCTACAAGAACATGCAGCGCTGGACCCGCGAGATCGGCATGCGTGATCCGGTCAAGCGCGGGCGCATGGTCAACCGTTCCAAGGGCGACGCCAAAACCGAGCTGAAGGAACGCCACGACGCATCGGACTTCGACGGCCTGACGCTCCTCGAAATTCCGTCCTGAGCCGACCTACTGCGGCATCACCGGCGCCAGGTACGGTGCCGCCGGGGTATCGTCCTTAGCGAACGGGTTTTTGCATTCGGGGTGACAGGCGCTAGATTACAAGGACCCGGAAAACAGCCAAGGACCTCCTGTAGATGCGCCCGATCGATGTTGATATTCCCGCCGGGTGGCGGGCCCCGGAACTGGCGGCAGACCGCGGCTGGACGTTTTTTCTCGACGACGCGGCGCGCCGGCAACTGGCCCGCACGGTAAAGGCGGCATACGACCCGGACCGGCACCTGTTCGATTACAGCCGCGCCGATTTCGATCTCGGTCCGGCCTGGGACACCATATCCGCCGCCATCCGCGAAGCCTATCACAGGCGCGGTATCGCGCTGGTCAAGGGCCTGCCCCGCGACGACCTTGGCGAGCAGGAATTCGAACTGATGAACTGGGCCATCGGCCTGCATGTCGGCGTCGCCCGCCCGCAGGGCAGGATGTCGCAATACATCTCGCCGGTGCGCGATGCCGGTACCGATTACCGCGCCCAGAACGGCCGCGGCTATTCCTCCAACGCCAAACTCGATTTCCATGCCGACGGCTGCGATCTCGTCACCCTGGCCTGCTACAACAAGGCCAGGTCAGGTGGCCAGAGCATGATCTCGTCGAGCGTCGCCGCCTTCGGCGTCTTGCGTGACGAACGTCCCGACCTGGCCGAAATCGCGCTGCAGGATTTCCATTTCAGCCGCAACCAGGAACAGGCACCGGACGAGGCCGCATACTATGCACAGCCCCTGTTCGATACCGCCGACGGGCGGCTGTTCGCGAAGTGGAACCGCAACCGTGTGCGCACCGCGCAGGCCATCGACGGCGTGCCGCAACTCAGCGCGGAACAGCACGAAACCATCGACCTGCTGGACGACATCCTGAGCCGGCCTGAACTGATGTACACCATGTACCTGGAACCGGGCGATCTGCAGATTCTCAACAACCACGTGATGCTGCATTCGCGCACCGATTACGTCGATCACGAGGCGGCGGAGAAAAAGCGACTGCTCAGCCGTCTGTGGCTGGCGCCGCCGGATTCCTTCCGCCTGCCCGACAGTTGGGGTCATTTTTTCCGCGCCGTCGAGCCGGGCACGGTGCGCGGCGGGATTCGCGGTCATCACCATGACGACGCCTGTCTGGCCTTCGAAAAACGTCAGGCCGAGAGTCTCGGCATGCGCATCCCGCCGGCCTGGCCGGAACGCAGAATTGCTTCATAAGGAACAGGGGACACACAGTTGAGCAGAACAAAAACGCTGAGGTCGCTGCTTGCCGGCGACGATATCATTCGCGCCCCGGGGGCCTATGACGGGATCACCGCCAAGTTGATCGAACAGGCGGGATTCCCCGCCGTTTATATGACCGGTGCCGGCACCTCGATGTCGCTCGGGTATCCGGACTTCGGCCTGATCACGCAAACGGAAATGGTCGCCAACGCCGCGGTCATCGCGCGCACCGTAAGCGTGCCGGTTATCGCCGACGCGGACACCGGATACGGCAACGAACTGAATGTGACACGTACCGTCAACGAATACGAACGGGCCGGCGTTGCCGGGATACACATCGAAGATCAGGTGATGCCGAAACGCTGCGGTCATCTCGATGGCAAGGAAATCGTCCCGCTCGGCGAATATGTCGCCAAGATCCGCGCCGCCGCCGCCGCGCGCATGGATCCGGATTTCGTCATCATCGCCCGCACCGACGCCAATGCGGTGACCGGTTTCGACGACGCCATCACCCGCGCCAACGCCGCGCTTGCCAACGGTGCCGACGTCGCTTTCGTCGAAGCGGCACGCACCATGGAAGAGCTGAGCGACATTCCGAAGCGGGTCAACGGACCGTGCCTGCTGAACATTGTCGTCGGCGGCAAGACCCCGGACCTCGCCCTCGGCGCGGCCCGCGACCTGGGCTACAGGATCGCCATCATGCCGTCGCTGCTGACCGCCGCGATCATGGAAACCTGCGACCGCACGCTGGCCCGGGTCCGCGACACCGACATGCCCGCCGACCCCGACGCCCGGCCGGGCAAGGTGGGCGACCGTTTCGAACGGTTCGGTGCATCGGCATGGAACGCGCTGCGCACCAAATTCCAGGATTCGGAAGCCGCCGAATAAACCCGACGGCCCAAGGCACCTGCATGAAAAAAGGGGCTGCCCGCCGGCAGCCCCTTTCGTTTCAGACGAGAACCGTGCGGTCTATTCGACCTTGCCGGTCCAGGCCGTGCGGTCGATGTTGAGATCCGCGTACTTGTCGGGATCCAGCACCGGGCGGTCGACGCCGGCCTTCAACTGTTCGGCGAAATCGACCATCAGACGCTTGGCGATCGGGAACAGCATCAAGAGCGCCAGCAGGTGTTCGCCGCTGTCGTGAATGTCCTTGGCGTATCCGATGTAGTTGGCGGCACCGAGCGGGCCGAAATATTCGCCGCGCAGCATCTCGCTGAAGCCGAGGATGGCGTTGAGCGGAGTGCGGAATTCGTGGCTCATGGTAGCGATGAACTGGGACTTCGCCCGCGTCGCCTTCTCCGCCTCGTTCAGCGCGTTGCGCACGGCTTCCTCGGCCTTGACCTGGTCCGTCAGATCGATGGTCACCGAGCCGACCTTGGTGATATGGCCGTCGCGGTCGTAGACCGGGAACTTGGTGATCGACAGCACGTGCGGCTTGCCGTCGACGAAGTAGCGCTCGACCTGGCGGTGCACCAGCTTGCCGGTCTTCAGGACCTCGTCTTCCTGGGAGTTCATGATGACCGAGTCGTCTTCCGACTGGAAGCCTTCGATGTGATCGAAGCGGTGGCCGACCATCTGCTGCAGTTCCATGCCGTACCACGACAGGTAGGTCCGGTTCGGCCGTTCGATGACGTGGTTGCTGTCCTTGATCAGCAGACCGACCGGCAGGTTCTCGAAGATGGAATCGAGAATGTTTTCGTTCTCCAGGAGCTCTTCGGTCCGACCCTGCAATTCCCTGAGCTGGCGCGAAAACTGCAGCACCGTCAGCACCAGGCCGCAGAAAACCAGTACCGCCGATATCGAATACGCATACCAGCTGTAGGTCAGATGCAGCGTCGCCATCGCCCGCATCGCCGCGTCCATGCCGGCGTATTGCGGCATCACGATCATGGTGTAGAAATCGCCGATGTAGAACGCGGTCATGACCCACAGGCCGGCCAGCACACACCCCACGCCGCCCCCAGCACCGGCACGCCGGATGTCGGCCCGGTAGCGGTAGACCATGAAGCTTGCGATGGCCGCGATCAGCGTCAGCAGCACATCGGCCAGGATCATCATGTTCCACGACGGGAAATATTCACCGGCCATCGGCATTGGACACGGTCTCTCCCATGGCATCGCAAAGCGTCGACATGTTTTATTTTGTACCCGCCCCGTTCCGGGATCGGATCACTCTCCCCGAAGAGATTATATAATCGATTGCGACGGGATACAGGGATTTTAAGCGCTGGATTTAACCGATCGGTTGCGGAACGAAACACCCAGCGCCTCTTCATAGACCTTGAGCATGGCGCTCTTCGGCTCGTCGCCGTAGCCGGCCTCGATGGCCGCCTTGTAGCTGCCGATCATGGCCCGCACCACGGGCAGTTCGGCTCCGGCCTCGGCCGCCATGCGTTCGACGTTGACGATATCCTTGTAGGCGGCGTTCATCGCGAAGTCGTTTTCGAACAGCCCCTGCAGCATACGCGGCACGAAGTATTCCGACGCGAAGCTGCGCGAGCTGCCGGTGGTGACCAGCTCTGCGACCTGCTCGGGATCAAGCCCGACGGCCACGGTCAGCGGCAGCACCTCGGCCAGCACCGCGATGTTGACGTCGTAGATGATGTTGTTGAGTGCCTTCATCGCCTGCCCGGCGCCGAGCCTGCCGCAATGGATGATCGACTTGCCGATCAGCTCGAGATAGGGACTGACATCGGCAAACGCCTCGTCCGAGCCGCCGAACATGATCGTCAGCGTGCCGTCCTTGGCGCGGAACGGCAGGCCGGAGATCGGGCAGTCCCAGTAGGCGATACCGGCGGCGGCGGCATCGGCGGCGATCGCCAGCGCATCGGTCCGGTCCAGCGTCGTGGTATCGACCACCGTCAGTTCTTCATTGGCGCCGGTGCCGCGATGGCGGGCAATGCCGTCGTCGCCGAAGATCGCGGCGCGCACTTCCGGCGCAAACGGCAGACAGAGGAAGATCAGATCGCACTTCGCCGCCATGTCGGCGGGCGACGATGCCGCCACGGCACCGGCTTCGAGCAGCGGCCGCATGGCCCCCGCTTGGGTGTCGAAAACATGCAGCGCGCCGTTCTTCTTTAGCATGTTCAGCGCCATGCCCGCGCCCATGCTGCCCAATCCGATAAAACCGATGTTCCGCACTGCCGATCCCCCCGGGAAAGTGATGAGGCCGTCAGTCTATGCAGCGCCCCGGAGCGCTGCAATCGCGATCGCGGGCCGGGACCTTTGCCGCGCCAGAAACTTAAGATCAGGCGATGTTGTCTATGCCCGTCTTCCGCATCACCGCGCTAACGCCGGGCAGGCGAAAAATGCTATGCTTTCGGGTAACGGATTCGCGGCAGGTTCACACATGACCGCGAACCAGGAATCGGGAGCTGAACATGGCCCAAGCAAACAAGAACGAACCATCCGAGGACAGCCGGGAACCGGCAGACATCGTTCCGTCCGCACTCGACGAAAACACCCACGCCGAAGTGCGCTGGTTGTATGCGGAAAGCACCGAAACGCTGCGCTTCGTCAAGAACCACCAGTGGCGGACCGTCGGGGCGACGCTGCTGACGTTCCTGGGCCTGATCTTCATCGCCCATACCGTCCGCGCCGACCTGGCGCTGACGCAGAAACTCATGGGGATCACCATCATCCTGACGACGGCGGTGATCTTCACGCTGATCATCTATCAGTTCTGGATGCACAACGAGCAGCGCAAGATCGACGCCATGGCCGAACACATGTCGAGCCTGTTCCGCGATATCACGCCATCAAGTCGCCGCGCGAAGGCAACCTGCACCGCTATACGCTTTTGATGTTCATGATCCTGACCGTGCTGCTCGGCGCCGTCGTCGTGCATCTGGCGATGCAGCGGATCGCTTTGGGCTAAACTTATCCCGGATCGGGGACGATCCTTGTCGCTTATACCGGATCGGGGACGATCCGGAGCGGCAGGATATCGCTGTCGACCGTGATGATGTCCGAGCGGTCGACGCGCACGCAGGCCCCCGCATAGGTGCCCGACGCGGTGAAGGTGCAGACCTGCACGTTCTTGCCGTCGATCTTCGGCAGCGGAAACATTTCCTGATAGATCAGATCGCGGTCGTCGAACTGGCCGGCGGTTTCCGAAACCACGTTGTCGTCGGCATCGATGATCGCGATGTTGTGTCCGCAGCGCCCGACGATCGGCTTCACAACGTACCCCGAGGCACGCAGACCGTCGTCGAGATCGAAGCTCGACTTCAGCAGATACGGGTGGTCCGGATACAGCATCCACAGCACCGGCAGGATCGCCTTGTTCGACGGGATCAGCGACCACAGCGGTTCGAACACCATCACTTCCGGGCGAAGCAAGACGTCGACCAGCCTGGGCGGCTGCGTCGCGCGGTCGATGGTCCGGTGCAGGCGCAGGTTTTCCTCGTCCTCTGAAATCTGCTCGCGGATTTCGTCGAGCGCCGTTTCCCAGGCCCAGGTCTTCCACACCCAGTCGATGTGCCGTCCGTCCGCATCGGCAACCTGGCCGTCATCGCCCCACTTCAGGCTGGAAACGCCCTTGACGATGGCGCACGGAATGCCCGCCGCGTCGATCGCCGATTTCATGTACTGGGCGTGATAGGTTTCCTCGAGATCGCGGTCCTGCATGATGTGCAGGAACGCCCCGGCGGCGGATTCCTTCCAGGCGTCGACGAGTTCGCGGTGCAGACGCACGCCGGCGGAACGCCCGTCGGTGCAGCCGTAATGATGCGCCCACAGTTCCTGTACCTTGCCGGTTTCCATGTGGCATGACGCGGAATCGCAGTTGTACTCGTAGACCTTGAGGCCCCTGGACGAGAGCGAGAAATCGAAGCGGCCGGTGATCATCTCGTTCCTGCGGTTGTCCCAGCTCTGATGCAGCCGTGACCAGATCGCTGGCGGCAGGTTGAAGCGGCGCAGCAATTCGTCGTCCTGTAAAACGAAGTTCGTCGCATGCATGAACATGGCGTGCAATTCGTTGGTCGCGCGCTTGATTTCCTGGTTCGCGGTTTCCGTCAGGCACAGATACTTGAAGCGTTCGGCATCGTCGGTGGCCAGCCGGCAGCCGTGCATCGACTGGATATACGCCGCCTCGTCGAGACGCGCCGGGTCGAGCCAGCCTTCGCCGCTCTGGCCCCGGTCTTCCACCTGGCGCATTTCAAGATCGAACAGCCGGAGATCGATATCCTCGATCACCTCGGCATGCGTCGCATCGTCGGTCTGGATCACCCAGCCCATGATTCCCGCGTCCTCGTATGTGCAGTCGATCCAGTAGCCGCCGTCGTCATCCAGCGTCACCGCCAGCTCGCGCGACCAGGTATGGCCATCCGGCCACAGCTTATCCTCGACGTTCTGCTCGACGACACGGATCTTGTCGTCGAAGACCTCGGTGACGATGGCGACGTGACCGGTGACGTCGAACTCGCCGCCCTCGTTCCAGATCAGCAGACAGCCCGGTTCCGGGCGCCGCCGGGCGCCGTTGGCGAAGGATTTCAGCGCAAGCTTGGTATTGTCGGCGACGCAGGTGACGAAGCGGAGCCGGAAAATATCGTAGGCCATGGCGATGTCGTCGAAGACATAGCCCTTGTTGACGTACAGCCAGCGCCGCGCCAGTTCCACGCACTGCCACTTGTACCCCATGAACTGGCCGTCGACGTAGCTGCGGTAGGCCTGGCGGTTCGGCAAATCGGTGCGGTCGGCGCTCGGGTAATGGCTCGAATACACTTCGACCCCGCCTTCCGCGACGCCCAGAAGCGTGCCGAACTTTTCCCGGTGAACGACGTCAAGATTACCCATGTCGATGTGTCACTTTCCGATCCGCCGGCACGGGCCGGACAGACTCTCCATAAAATCATTGTGCAACGGAAAAAACGTTCCGGCCAAGGCCTGGAACGGCGCTCATGTGGACCCGATCCGGGTTTTGTTCAAGCGGTATTTTCAACCGGACCTGCGTCGGCGGCGCAATGAACGAACGCCCCGGCGTTGACCACCGGGGCGTCGTCCTGATCGGCATATGAACTGGCGGCGCGGTGTCGCGCCGACCGCTTATTTGATGCCCAGCAGCTCCATCGCCCGGCCCAGCGTCTTGACTGACTCGTCATGCTTGCCGGACTTGTGCAGGGCTTCCCCTTCGGCGCGCAGCGACATCGCCTCAGATACGGCTTCCTTCGATGCCTTGGTGGTTTTCAGCGCGGCATCGATTTTCTTCATGTCCTGCGGGCAGTGATACGCGAACGCCGAAGCGGATGCGAACATGACGAAGGCCGCGGCGGCGCAGGCCAGAATACGTGATTTCATGGATGATGTTCCTTGTTCCATCGCCGGTTATGCCGGTCGAAAATATGCATTTCTGATGCACGCCGAATGAACGCGGCGGCATCTTCATGGCCGATACTACGACATCGCAGGGTGCGGCCCTAGCGGATTCCGGAACCCGCCGATCACGGTTTTTTGAACGGCCGGGTTCGGACCGCCAGACCTCATAGCCCCCGTCGGCAGCCCCGATCCCCTCAGCAATGGCGCTACCCAAAGACATCCATGTGCGTTAAAAACGCAGCATGACCGCGCCCGACGATGCTCCCGCCGCCGCTGACGCCCCCGACCCGCCGCTGCGCGGCAACAGGGATTTCGTGCTGTTCGTGCTGTGCCGCACCAGCAATGCGATGGGGGTGCATGCGCTGACCGTCGCCGTCGGCTGGCATATCTACAAGCTCACCGGCGATCCGGTGAACCTGGGGCTGATCGGTCTGGCCCAGTTCGCACCGGCGTTTCTGCTGTTTTTGCTGGCCGGCATGGCCGCCGACCGCTTCGAGCGGCGCAGCATCATCTTTACCTGCAATGTCGTGCACGTCATCGCCGTGGCGCTGATAATCGCACTGTTCCACATGGACGCCTTCGCCGTCATCCCGGTGCTGTGCATCCTGGTGCTGCACGGCGCGGCGCGGTCGTTCTATCATACCGCATCGCAGGCGATCCTGCCGAACCTGGTCAGCACCCGGCAGTTCCCGCGCGCCATCGCCTTCGCCAGTTCGGCGAACAAGGGCGCGCAATTGCTGGGGCCGGCGCTGGGCGGCGTGCTGATCGCCTGGTTCGACACCGGGGCCTATCATGCAATCGCCCTGAGCTTCGTCGTCTCCGCCGTCGCCGCCGCCATGCTGGGCCGGCGCCTGGTGGTGCATACGCCGGAGCCGTTCAGCCTGGCTTCGGTGGTCAGCGGTTTCGTTTACGTGTGGCGCAACAAGATCGTGCTGGGCGCGGTGTCCATCGATCTGATGGCCGTGCTGTTCGGCGGCGTCATGGGATTGCTGCCGGTGTTCGCCCAGGACATCCTGCATGTCGGCCCGGACGGGCTTGGCCTGATGCGCGCGACGCCGGGTGCCGGCTCGCTGGTGGTCGGCCTGATCCTGACGCAGATACCCGCACCCGGCCGCATGGGACCGGCACTGTTCATTTCCATCGCCATTTTCGGCCTGTCGATCATCGTTTTCAGTCTGTCGACGTGGTTCTGGCTGTCGATCGCGGCGCTGGCGGTATACGGCGCCGCCGACATGATCAGCGTCTATGTGCGCCAGACCCTGGTGCAGATCGCCACCCCCGATCACATGCGCGGGCGCGTCAGCGCCGTCAATTCGGTGTCGATCAACGCCTCCAACGAGTTGGGCGATTTCCGCGCCGGGATCATGGCCGGCGGCATCGGCAGTGTCGGCGCGGTGCTGGTCGGCGGCATCGCCACCGTCGGCATCGCCGCACTGTGGTCCAGGCTGTTCCCGGCGATGCGCAGGGTCGACCGTCTTGACCAGCCGCTCTGAGCCGCGATGAAGGACCGCCCTTCAGCATCCGGCACATCAACATCCGAGGCGGCGGCACGCGAACTGGAACGGCTGAGGAAGGCCGCGTCGCTGCTCGACACCTGGATTCGTATCCCCGGCACGCGGCTGACTTCGGACTCGACGGCATCCTCGGATTTCTGTTTCCGGTGCTGGGCGACACCGCGACGCTGGCCGCCGGGCTGTGGATCGTGGCCCGCGCGCACCGGCTCGGCATCCCGACGCCGGTGCTGATGAAGATGCTGGCCAACGTCGGCGTCGACTATGCCTTCGGCACGGTGCCGCTGCTGGGCGATGTGTTCGATGTTTTCTGGAAAGCGAACCGGCGCAACGTGGCGCTTCTGGAACGCGAAATCGCGCGGCAAAACGCGACAGCTAAGCTGCGCGAGGATTACGCACGCGTCGGTGCGGGGCACGGGTACCGCGCCCCGTCACACGAAACCGGCGGCGTCGTCTTACTCGATGATCTCGAGATTTTCGGCGGCCATTTTGCCGCCCCGGCCTTCAACCAGTTCGTAGCTGACCTTCTGGCCTTCGGTCAGCCCTGCAAGGCCCGACTGCTGGACGGCGCTGATGTGCACGAAGGCATCCTTCGAGCCGTCTTCGGGTTCGATAAAGCCGTACCCCTTGGTCGGGTTGAACCATTTTACGGTTCCGTTTGCCATGATAATTCCCTTTCACGACATTAACTTTCGGAGCTGCAACCACTGCAGGTCTCCTGCGCAACGTTCACAATGTCGGGAAGTAACTGGGCTCGCCGTGGAAACGGGTGGTCAGAAAAACTCACGACTGTGCACGTAAGCAAAAGGATAGCGAATCCACAAAGATTCTCAATTGAATAATTAGTGACCCTGCAATTGAGCGGACGAAGCCCTTGGTCAGCAACGCTTTACGGGGCTCCGGGGCAGGCGCGGGGCGGCGCGGAACCCGGTTCCGGTTGACGGCAAATCGTGTCCCGAAGGCCGTGGGAGTAGCGAAAAAGCGGGCTTGAAGACGGACCTCAGCTCGGGTTGAGCTGGGCGGTTTTCTTGCGCAGTTCCTCGAGCAGGCCGGCGACGGAACCGGTGTTCTTGATGATCGAGGCGAATTCCTTCTGCAGGGTGATGCTCATCGACGCGCCCTCGACGACGACGTCGAGAACCTTGTAGATGTCGCCCTGGCGGCCGACCCGCCACAGCACGCTGATCGGCTTGGCGTCGACGCCTTCCGGCCGGGTGATTTCGGTGTGCACCGTGGCGCGGTTCTCGTCGACCGGCGAGGTCTTGAGAATGTTGAGCTTCTCGCCGGCGTAGTTCTGGAAGCGGTCGACGTACATGGCGACCATCAGATCCTCGAACAACTGCAGGAATTCCTTCTGTTCGTCATCGGTGGCGCGCCGCCAGTTGCGGCCCAGCGTCCACTTGCCGATCGCCTCGACCGCGAACTTTTCCTCGAACAGGGTGCGGAACGCCTGCACCCGCGCCGGACGTTCCTTGGCCGGGTCGGTCAGGGATTCGACGGCTTCGCGCTCGAGCGCGTGGATGAAGGCACTGGCGCCTTCCTCGAGATCGCTGGCCTGGACCGGCGGCCCCATGAAAACGAGGAATACGGCAAGAAGGGCATAAATGAAACGCGGCATGCTGCTCTGAACTTTCAACTCATCTCTTCTCATCGGGGCTTCACCGAAAGCTCCCGGTTATCGGCGATGTCGTTCATGTCCGGAAAATCGGACGGCGCCGAGGATACATCAGGACCCGCCGCGTTGCCATTGCTAATCGCATGGCCGCGTGTCTGGCGGTACAGGCTTCGGGTCGCAGCATACAGATCGATGGAATTCTTTTCCAGATCGTCGGTGAGATCGAGCAATCCGGCGCGGGCGTGCAGCGCGGCGACGCCGGTCCGGGCATAGGTCAGTTCCTCACGATCGGTATTGGCGGCCCAGGCGTTGAACGGGTCGACCAGAAAATCCACGACCAGGCCGACCGTGTCGCGCGGATTCGACGGCCCCAGGATCGGCAGCATCATGTAGGGGCCGGCATCGGCACCCCACACCGCGAGGGTCTGGCCGAAATCCTCGCCATGTTTCTCGAGACCGGCTTCGGCGGCAAGGTCATTGAGGCCGGCGACACCCAGCGTCGAGTTTATGGTGAAGCGCACCAATGTCGTCAGCGCGCGGTCCAGTTCCCCCTGCAAAAGGTCGTTCACGAAAATCACCGGGGCGCGCAGGTTGTCGATCGCCGCGCCGATGCGCTGGCGGACCCACAACGGCACCGTGTCGCGGTAGGCCCGGGCGGCGGGCTGGAACAGCGCCTTGTCGATGGTCTGGTTGAAAGCGAACACGGCACGGTTCAGCGGCTCGGCCGGATCGTTTTCGGCTAAAAAATCCTTATTTGCCTCTAAATCGCCTTGTGGCGGCGGCGTGGCGCAGCCGAAACTGAAAAATATGCATAAAAACAGCATAAGAATGCAGGATTGCCGTCTCATTACATGACGCTCCGGCGCGGCATTGTCGGCGCCATGCGGATCGGCTTTTCGCCCTCCGGATCCTTCCTGCGATCCTCCAGATCCCGCAGCCAGCGCTTGCGTCTGGCCGTCACCAGCGCCCGCCAGGCAAGGGTATCCACCCGTTTTCTCTGATAAACGCGTCCCACGTCCCACCTCGTCTCGTCACCGATCGCCGGCCTTTCCGGCACCCATTTCAAGCCTAGCCGCCGGATGGTTAACGTTTGGTATCCAAAGCCTTTTTCGTACTCCACTCAAAAATCCTATTGACATAAAGATATGTTTATATGTTTTATTCATTATTGGATGAGAGGCGCCCCATGAACCATACCGTGCAACTGCTGAAAGCCCTGGCCGAACCGACGCGCCTTCGGATCGTTGCGCTGTGCCGGGCCGGCGGCGACCTTGCGGTCAGCGAGTTCGTGCGCATCCTCGGACAAAGCCAGCCGCGCGTTTCCAGGCATCTGAAACTGCTCACCGAAGCTGGCGCGCTGGCGCGGATTCCGGAAGGCAGTTGGGTCTTCTATAGGATCGACGACACCGGACCGGCGGCGGTTATCGTCAAGGCGCTCATCGACAACATCCACGACGACGACATTACTTTCCTGCGCGACCGCGAACGTCTTGCCGGTATCAAGCGCGAACGCGCCAAGGCCGCCGACGCCTTCTTCAGCGCCAATGCCCGGGTGTGGCGTGAAATCCGCGACATGCATGTCGATCAGAAAGAGGTCAACAAGGCCCTGATCCGGCTGTTCGGCGACCGGCCGAAAGGACCGTTTCTCGACATCGGCACCGGCACGGGCGACATGCTGGCACTGTTCGCGGACAGGATCGAACGCGGCGAAGGCATCGACATGTCGCGCGACATGTTATCCGTGGCCCGAGCCGCCATCGAGCAGGACGGGCTCGCTCACTGCCGTGTCCGCCAGGGCGACCTGTATTCGCTTCCATATGAATCCGGCGAGTTCGACACAGTATTGATCCATCAGGTGCTGCACTACGTCGACGACGTCAACGCCGCCATCGCCGAGGCCGGGCGCATGCTGGCGCCGGGCGGCACATTGCTGATCGCCGATTTCGCGCCGCACGAAGTCGAGGAACTGCGCCGCACCTACCAGCATCACAGGCTGGGATTCGCGGATTTCGAATTCGATACGGCATTCGCCGAAGCCGGGCTACACCTCGACAGCGTTGAGCACCTCAAGGGCGATCCCCTGACGGTGGTCATATGGGCCGCGCACAAGCCGGGGAACACTACGCAGAAGGTCGCCGCACAATGATACACCGCATCGACAAATCAGCCGATCCGCACATCATGAATGTATCGCGTGGCGGACGACCGCCGTCTCCGGCGATGATGATCGCCGCGCCTTTGCCTGATGACGTATCCGTGTCGTTCGAGTTCTTTCCGCCGAAGACCGACGCCGCCGCCGAAACCCTGTGGCAGGCGATCAAACGGCTTGAGCCGCTGGCACCGTCCTATGTTTCGGTCACCTATGGCGCCGGCGGCACCACGCGCGAGCGCACCCACGCCACCGTGACCCGCATCGCCGATGAGACCACCATGCCGCCGGCCGCGCATCTGACCTGCGTCGGCGCCACCCGCGACGAGGTCGACGAGGTGGCCAGGGCCTACTGGGCCGCCGGTGTCCGCCATATCGTCGCCCTCAGAGGCGATCCGCCCGCCGGCTGCAACCGTTATGAGCCGCATCCCGGCGGCTACAGCTATGCATCGGATCTCGTCGCCGGCCTGAGGAATATCGCCGACTTCGAAATCTCGGTTGCCGCCTATCCGGAAACCCACCCGGAAGCGCTCAGCGCCGAGGCCGATCTCGACAACCTGAAACGCAAGATCGATGCCGGCGCGACGCGCGCCATCACACAGTTCTTCTTCGACCCGGAGGTCTTCCTTCGGTTTCTCGAACGTGCACGAGCCGCGGGCATCGCCATCCCGATCGTGCCGGGCATCATTCCTGTGACCAATTTCACGCAGACCGCGAAATTCGCCGCCATGTGCGGCGCCACCGTTCCGAACTGGATGCACGGCCTGTTCGACGGCCTGGACGAGGATCCGGAAACCCGCAAGCTGGTGGCAGCCAGCGTCTGCGCCGAACAATGCCGTGTCCTACATGCCAACGGCATCAACGAGTTCCATTTCTACACCATGAACAAGGCCGATCTTTGTTATGCGATCTGCCACACCATGGGTGTGCGCAAGCCGCTTGCGGCCTGAAGCGCACCGCATAACCGAACGTAACGACCGAACGAAAAGAGACGTATCTTCATGACCTGCCCGCATCCGCATCACGCTGCCTCCACGCCGACACCACCGGCGCACCGCATGGATGCCCGGGCGGCCCCGGCGGAGAGCATGCCGGCACATCCCGCCGCCGATCGCAGCAACGAGATCAGGAAGCTGCTGGAAAGCCGAATCCTCGTCCTCGACGGTGCCATGGGCACGATGATTCAGGCGCACGCGTTGACGGAAAACGACTTTCGCGGCACCCGTTTCATCGACTGGCCGAGCGATCTGCAAGGCAACAACGATCTGCTGACGCTGACCCGGCCCGACGTGATCCGCGATATCCATCTGGGGTTCCTGCGCGCCGGCGCCGACATTCTGGCCACCAACACGTTCAACGCCAACCGTATCTCACAGGCGGATTACGGCATGGAGGCGCTGTCGTACGAGTTGAATTACCA
Organism: Thalassospiraceae bacterium; assembly: GCA_038100295.1. GTDB lineage: Bacteria > Pseudomonadota > Alphaproteobacteria > Rhodospirillales > Casp-alpha2 > UBA4479. The sequence continues at coordinate 14,654 of JAYNVG010000016.1, read as the reverse complement.
GGGCGCATGTCTGGCCCGCGAAGCCGCCGAGCAGATCAGCGCCGAGACCCCGGACCGGCCGCGCTTCGTTGCCGGCGCGCTGGGCCCGACCAACCGCACGGCGTCGATTTCACCGGACGTCAACGACCCCGGTTACCGGAACGTGACCTTCGACGGTCTGGTCGAGACCTACGGCGAAGCGATCCGCGGCCTGACCGATGGTGGCGTCGATATCCTGCTGGTGGAAACGGTATTCGACACCCTGAATGCCAAGGCCGCGATTTACGCCATCCTGCAACATTTCGAAACGGCCGGCCGACGTTGGCCGGTGATGATTTCCGGCACTATCACCGACGCATCGGGCCGCACCCTGTCGGGACAGACGCCGGAAGCGTTCTGGCAATCGGTCCGCCATGCCCAACCGCTTGCAGTCGGCTTTAACTGCGCGCTCGGCGTCGAGGAAATGCGCCCCCACATCAAGGCCGTTTCCGATATCGCCGATACATTTATAAGTGTCTATCCGAACGCCGGGCTGCCGAATGCCTTCGGCGGTTACGACGACACCCCCGAACACATGGCTGAGCATCTGGGCGAATTTGCCCGCTCCGGCCTAGTCAACATCGTCGGCGGCTGCTGCGGCACGACCCCGGACCACATCGAGGCGATCCGTGACGCCGTCAAAGGGTACGCGCCGCGTACCCTGCCGGAACACGATCACACCATGTGCCTGTCGGGACTGGAGCAACTGCGACTCGACGACGTCACCGGCTTCGTCAACATCGGCGAGCGCACCAATGTTGCCGGTTCCATAAAATTCGCCGACCTGATCCGCGACGGCAAGTTCCCGGAAGCCGTCGACATCGCCCGCCAGCAGGTCATGAACGGTGCGCAGATCATCGATATCAACATGGACGATGCCATGCTCGAGGGCGCGGAAGCGATGAGCACCTTCATCAAGCTGATCGGATCCGAACCGGACATCGCCCGCGTGCCGGTGATGGTCGACAGCTCGAAATGGGAGATCATCGTCGCCGGGCTGAAATGCCTGCAGGGCCGTTCCATCGTCAATTCCATCAGCCTCAAGGAAGGCGAAGCGGAAATGATCGATCATGCCCTCGAAGCCAAGCGCTTCGGCGCGGCCGTCGTGGTCATGGCATTCGACGAGAACGGTCAGGCGGATAGCTATGAACGCATGATCGAAATCTGCACACGCAGTTACAAGGTACTGACCGAGAAGGCCGGCTTCGCTGCCGAGGATATCGTCTTCGATCCGAACATCTTCCCGATCGCCACCGGGATCAGGGAACACGACAACTTCTCAAAAGATTACATCCGTGCCGTCGAGACGATCAAAAAGGAACTGCCGCACGTCAAGACGTCGGGCGGCCTATCCAACATGTCGTTTTCGTTCCGAGGCAACAATGGTGTGCGTGAAGCCATGCACTCCGTGTTCCTGTATCATGCGACACGCGCCGGGCTGGACATGGCGATCGTCAACGCCGGCCAGTTGGCGCTGTACGAGGACATACCTGAGGAACTGCGCAACCGCGTCGAGGACGTGGTGCTGAACCGCCGCGAGGATGCCGCCGAGCGGCTTCTGGAGATCGCCGACCAGGCCAAGTCCGCTGCCAAGGGCCGCGCCGAGGACCTGTCGTGGCGGGAGGAAAGCGTCGAGAAGCGGCTTGAGCACGCGCTGGTGCACGGCATCACCGAATACATCGTCGCCGATACCGAGGAAGCCCGTCTGGCTCTCGACAAACCGCTCGACGTGATCGAAGGCCCGCTGATGGACGGCATGAACGTGGTCGGCGACCTTTTCGGATCGGGCCGTATGTTCCTGCCGCAGGTGGTGAAATCGGCGCGCGTCATGAAACAGGCGGTGGCACACCTGGAACCGTATCTCGAGGCTGAAAAGAAGGCCGGCGAGACCAAGGGCAGGATCGTCATGGCCACTGTGAAGGGTGACGTGCACGACATCGGCAAGAACATCGTCGGCGTGGTTCTGCAGTGCAACGGCTACGAGGTGATCGATCTCGGCGTCATGGTGCCGTACGCAAAAATCATCGAAACCGCGATAACGGAAAAGGCCGACATGATCGGTCTTTCGGGGCTGATCACACCGAGCCTTGAGGAAATGTGCACTGTGGCCCGCGAGATGCAGCGCGCCGGGCTTGAAATTCCGTTGCTGATCGGCGGCGCGACCACGTCGAAGGCGCATACGGCGGTGAAGATCACGCCGAACTACGAGCATCCGACGATCCATGTGCTGGATGCATCGCGCGCCGTCGGCATCGCCAGCCGGCTGCTCAGCGAAACCAAGCGCGCCGGGCTGGTTGAGGAAATCGCCCAGGAATACGAAGCGGTTCGTGCCAAGCACGGCGGCAATGACAGCGCCCGCAACATCATCGACATCGAGGATGCCCGCGCCAACGCTTTCAAAATCGACTGGGAAAACACCACGCCCCCGGAGCCGACGTTTACCGGGCTGAAGGCATTCGAGGATTACGATCTGTCCGATCTGGTCGAGCGCATCGACTGGACGCCGTTCTTCCGCACCTGGGATCTGGCCGGCACCTATCCGCGCATCCTGCAAGACGATGTGGTCGGCGAAGCCGCGCATTCGCTTAAGGCCGATGCGGACGCCATGCTGGAACGGATCATCGCCGAAAAATGGCTGACGGCACGGGCCGTGATCGGCTTCTGGCCGGCCAACGCCGTCGGCGACGATATCGAGGTGTTCGGCGTCGACGGCGAGAACGCGCCGGTCGCCACGGTGCGTTGCCTGCGCCAGCAGATGCCGAAATCCGGCGTGCGCGCCAACATGTGCCTGGCCGACTTCGTCGCGCCGAAGCATACCGGCATGGCCGACTGGATCGGCACGTTCGCCGTGACCGCCGGCATCGGTGCCGACGAAAAGGCCAAGGAATATGAGAAAGCCGGCGACGATTATTCGGCGATCATGGTCAAGGCGCTGGCCGATCGCTTTGCAGAAGCCTTCGCGGAGCGAATGCATGAACGCGTGCGCAAGGAGTTCTGGGGTTACGCAGCGGACGAGACGCTGGATAACGATGCGCTGATCAAGGAAACCTATGACGGCATCCGCCCTGCGCCCGGATATCCGGCATGCCCCGACCACACCGAGAAGGGCACCCTGTTCGACCTGCTGAACGCAAGCGAAACCGCGGGCATCGAACTGACCGAAAGCTTCGCCATGATGCCGGCGGCGGCAGTGTCGGGGTATTACTTCTCGCACCCTGCGAGCGCATATTTCGGTATCGGTCGGATCGGCCCCGATCAGGTCGCCGACTATGCCGAACGCAAGGGCATGAGCATCGAGGACACCGAGCGCTGGCTGGCGCCGAATCTGGGATATACGCCGAAGGTGTAATTCAGACTATCCCGTCACTACCGCCTACGCGGGAATGACGGTAATCCCGATAGGAATCAAACCCCCGGAGTCTGACCGCCGTCGGCGATCTTCGCGGCGCGGACGCGCCGTTCCAGATCGCGGCGTTCCAGTTCGCGGCGGTCGGCTTCGCGCCGCTCCGTTCCATCCCAGCCCGGCACGTCGGCGGGATCGGCCTGGCTACGTCGGCGCTCCGCTGCACGGCGTTCGCGCGCGCGGCGTTCCTCCTGGCGGCGTTCATGATCGGCGCGGGCCTGGTCGTCCATCGGCCACATGCTATCGATGGCGTCCACTTCCCAGGCGGCATCCTGAAGACGGCGTTCCTCGTGACGACGTTCCTGGGCGGCGCGGCGCTCTTCCTGGCGCCGGTCGGTGCCGTCCCATCCCAGCACATCTGCCGCTGACATATTTTGACGGCGGCGATCGCCATCGTCCCGGCGTTCGTCGCCACGGCGATCCGCGTCTTTTCTGGAATCGTTATCTGGAGAATCAGCCATCACTGCAGTCTAGCAGCGCAGCGGCGCCACTGACGATGGCTTAATCAGTTTTCGGTAATGCGGCGATAATAGTCGGGATCGAGAAGTACGCTTTCGGCCAGCGTGCGCATACGGCTGTAATAGCCTTCCTGCACGACCTGGAAATGCGGCATCGGGGCAACGGAGCTGCCACGCCCGGCTACAATCCAGACGGTTTTTGGATCGTCCGTTTTGACAAATTTGTCGCCGACCTCGATACCGTTCTTGTTTCTTCTGAGCACCGTCTTTTTCTCCGTACCGGACTTCCCCGACAACCCTATCGATAGGCCGATGCGCGGCGACTTTCAAGAACCTTCAATACAGGTTTCGTTCACGAATTTTTGCTTCTGGAACGCTTCGCGAAGGTTGTCTGTTTTGCCTTCGCCGGTGCTTTTTTGGCGGCAGCGGCGGGTTTTTTCGCTCCTCCCGCACCGCCCTTGCCCGGCGGCTTGAGCATGCCGCTGGCTTCCATCTGTTTCACGATGCTCTGCATCTGTGCATAAAGCTGGATGAAACCGCGTACCGGCATCGCCACATGGCCGGAAATCACGGTTTCCGGATGCTGCGGATCGCCGCCGGATCGTTCGCTGGCCAGGGAAATCCGAGCGACGTTCCCGCGAAGCGATACGCTCGCCGTTCTGTCGGCATAGATTTCCGGTGCATTGGGATTATTGATGATCGACGGCTTTTTGTCCGCCATGGCGAGACCTCCTCAAAAATTTTCACGATTATGCCCGGAACCCCGAAGGAACGCCAAAAGAATACGACGCCGGGTGGGACAGGCCCCCGCACGCGCCTTATACTCCGCGCCATGAACGACGCCAACCCGACACAGACTGCCGGATTCGAAGACGCCCCCGCACTGGTTGCCGGTTCCAGCGAAGCCATATGGCTCAGCCGCGACGGCGAGATCGAGGCGCTGAGCCACCGCGAATCGCAGTCACGGCTGCGGGACGGTGCCAGGCCGCTGGTCTGTCATCGTCGTCTGACGGCCACGGCGATCCGTGCCGGGGATTTTCAATGCTTTGATATCCTTGAGCTATTCGCCTTCGTCAGGCCGGCGGCGTTCTGCCTGCCGACGCCGGGCGGCGTTGCCCAGTCGCTCGGCCTGGTGCTGCCCGACGGTCCGGAGCATACAGCGGCGATGCTGTTCACCGCTGCCGATCTTCTGCTCGGCGATCTTGAAAAGGCCCCGCCTGAAGCCCGTGACATCGCCTGGACCATGGCCCGCGCCGGCTGGCCCTGGGGTCCGGCGGTGCTTGACCGATTCGCAAGCCGTGAGGCACCGCACTCCTCGGCACTGAAAGGCGCCATGCAGGTGTGGCGCCGGCTGCCCGATTGGGAGGACCGGCCCCGCGAACTGCCGCCCGGCAACCTGTCGGTGGCGGCGGCGGAAACCCGGACCCGGCTCGGCATGCTGCTGGGCCGCACTTCTGAACGCCGTCCGCAGCAGCAACGCTATGCGGAAACCGTGACCGCCGCCTTCCAGCCGCGCAACAACGAGGACGAGCCGAACGTGGTCATCGCCGAAGCCGGCACCGGCGTCGGCAAGACCCTCGGTTATGTCGCACCCGCCAGCCTGTGGGCGGAGCATAACGAAGCCCCGGTGTGGATCGCCACCTATACACGCAATCTGCAGCGCCAGTTGGATACCGAACTGGACCGGCTGTACCCGGACCGGCAACTCAAGCGCGAACGTATCGTCGTCCGCAAGGGACGCGAGAACTATATGTGTCTGCTGAACTACGAAGAAGTTCTGGGCCGCGCACAGATTGCCAGCGGACCGGACACGGTGGCGCTGGGTCTGATCGCACGCTGGATCAGGGCGACCCGCGACGGCGACATGGTCGGCGGCGATTTTCCGTCATGGCTGACGCATCTCTATGGCCGCGAGGTGACGACGGATCTGACCGACACCCGCGGCGAATGCATCTATTCGGCCTGCCCGCATTACGGCAAGTGCTTCATCGAGCATACCCAGCGCCGCGCCCGTCATGCCGATCTCGTCGTCGCCAACCACGCTTTGGTGCTGATCAACGCGGCGATGGCGACGGACAGCGAGAACCGCCCGCTGCGTTATGTCTTCGACGAAGCGCATCACCTGTTCAACGCCGCCGACGGTGCCTTTTCGGCACACCTGTCGGGGATGGAGACTGCTGAGTTGCGGCGCTGGCTGATCGGTGCCGAGGGCGGCAGCCGGTCGCGGTCGCGCGGTCTCAAAGCCAGGGTCGAGGAATTGATCGCCGGCAACGAGGCTACGGAAAAGGCGCTCGAGGCGGCGCTGCATGCGGCGCGCGCGCTGGCCGGTCCCGGCTGGCACCAGCGTATCGGCGACGCCCGACCCCAGGGCCCGACGGAGAAGTTCCTGGCACTGGTCCGTCATCAGGTCTATGCCCGCGCCACCGACAGCGACGGACCATACGATCTGGAGGCCGACCCGCATCCGGCGATCGACGGACTGGCAGAAGCGGCGCTGGCGCTCAGGGACGACCTGAACGACATCCAGCGCCCGTTGATCGAGCTGATAGGCGTGCTGCACCGTGTTCTCGCCGACGAGGCGGATACGCTGGAGACGCAGACCCGCACCAAGATCGAAAGCGTCACCGCGTCGCTGGAACGCCGCGCCATCGGCCAGCTAACCGCGTGGCGCGGCATGCTCGATGCCGTCGCCAACGAGACCCCGGCCGAGTTCGTCGACTGGTTCGGCATCCAGCGCATCCAGGGGCGCGATCTCGACGTCGGCTTTCACCGTCACTGGGTCGATCCGACGAAACCGCTGGCGGAAGCCGTCTACAAGCCGGCACACGGCATCGTCATCACGTCAGCGACACTGACCGACCGCACCGGTGATCCTGACGCCGACTGGCAGGCCGCCGAGATCCGCACCGGCACCCGGCACTTGCCGGTGCGGCCGCTGCTGGCCCGCGAGGAATCCCCGTTCGACCACAAGAAGCACCTGAAGGTGCTGGTCGTCGGCGACGTCCGGAAGAACGACATGGAGCAGACGGCGGCCGCCTACCGCGAGCTGTTCAAGGCGGCGGGCGGCGGCGGGCTTGGCCTGTTCACGGCGATTTCCAGACTGCGCGCCGTCGACAGCCGGATTCGCGCACCGCTGGAAGATCACGGCATCCAGCTTTTGGCGCAACACGTCGACCCGCTCGATACCGGGACGCTGGTCGATATCTTCCGGGCCGAGGAGCACGCCTGCCTGCTGGGCACCGATGCCGTGCGCGACGGTGTCGACGTGCCGGGCCGCTCCTTGAGATTGCTGATCTTCGACCGCGTGCCGTGGCCGCGCCCGGACCTGCTGCACAAGGCGCGCCGCAAGGCGTTCGGCGGCAAGGTCTATGACGAGATGCTGACCCGCCTCAAGCTGTCGCAGGCCGTCGGCCGGCTGCTGCGCCGGGCCACCGACAGGGGCGTCTTCGTGATGCTCGACCGGCAGTTGCCGACACGGCTCGAAAGCGCGTTCCCCCAGGGTGTCACCGTCGAGCGCATCGGCATGAAAGACGCCATCGACATCACCCGGTCGTTCCTGGAGGAAACGGACTAGCGCCGGGCCAGCCCGCGCAACGTACCGCGAGCCCGCCGACGAACAGCGCCCCCGCGACCCACAGCAGCGCCGGATTGTAGACCGGCACGTCGACGAACAGTCCGGCCGGCGTCTTCAGCGCACACAGATCGGCATTCCAGTAGAAGCATTCGCGGGCCAGTTGGAACCTGTCGCCGAGCACTTCGTGAAAGAACGCGATCCACCACGCCGTGGCGACGACGAACGCGGCGACGGAACACAGGATCAGCAGATTACCGGTACGTACGATCATTGTGTCTTCATCCTTGCGGTACATGCATCAGCGGCGAGACGAACAGTATCGACAGCGTAAGCACCGCCAGCAATGTCGAGAACAGGATCGCCGCCGAGGTGCGCTGTACATAGACGTTGTAGTTCTGCGCCACCACGAAGCACAAGGCCCCGGCCGGCAGCGCCGCCATCAGGATGCCGACGGCGCGCCACAGCGGCTCGACCTCGACCACGTAAGCGAAAAATATCCAGGTAATCACCGGATGGATCAGCAGCTTGAAGACGCTGAGTGCACTGATTTCGGGAAAGCCGTAGAACAGCGGCTTGCCGACCATGAACAGGCCGATGGAAAACAGCGCCGACGGCCCCGCGGCCGGGGCCAGGATCGAACAGAACGTCTCCACCGAAGCCGGCAGGGGCATGCCGGTGAACGACCAGGCGATGCCGGCCAGCGACGAGATCATCAGCGGATTCCTGGCCAGCGAGCGGGTCACGCCCCACGCCGCCGTCAGGCCCCTTTCGCCGCGGATATCGGCTTCGATCAGCACCGCATAGAACGGGATCATGACGATGGTCTGAAAAACCGTGGCGACAATGGCGGGCAGCGCGCCTGCCTCGCCGAAGGCGACGATACACAGCGGGATGCCCATGTAGCCGGTGTTGCCGAAGATCGACACCATGCCGAACATCGACTGTTCGGCAAGCCGCGTGCGGAACACCATGCGCGCGAAGAAAATGCCGAGCACCGTGGTGATGATGCTGCCCGCCGCGAACGCGCTGAGATACGGCCAGTTGAAAATCCGTACGGGATCGACGCGGGCCATCGAGAAGAACAGCAACACCGGCAGCGCCACGAAATAGACGAACTTGTTGATCGCCTCGGAACTGGCCGCGCCCAGCACGCCGAAACGCCCGCAGGCATAGCCTGTCAGGATGATCGCGAAAACCGGCAGCACGACGTTGAAGATCGGTTCCATGAAACTCCCGGGAACTGGCGGCACTTGAAGCGGACTCCCTCGATATCTAAGCTCCCGGACGCGAAGGCACAAGCAAACCATTTTCAGGCGGAGGCACATCGTCCATGGGCGCACTGACGGGACAGAAGACGGGATTTATCGGACTGGGCCTGATGGGCAAGCCGATGGCACGCAATCTGGCGAAGGCGGGCGCGGAAATGTGGGTGCACAACCGCTCCCAGACCTCGGTCAACGAACTGGCGGCCGAGGGCATGCACGCAGGTGGCAGCCCGAACGGCGTCGCCGCCGCCGTCGACATCGTCATCACCATGCTGACCGACACCCCCGCCGTCGAAAAGGTCATGCTGGACCCGGCGGACGGGGTCATCGCCGGACTGAAACCCGGCACGCTGGTCATCGACATGAGCACCACCAAGGTGCCTGCCACCCGTACCATGGCCGCCGCCATCGAGGCCAAGGGCGGGCAGTACGTCGACGCCCCGGTGTCCGGCGGCACCATCGGCGCCGAAGGCGGCACGCTCACCATCATGGCCGGCGGCAGCGACGAAGCGTTCACCCGCGCCCGTCCCGTGCTTGAGGTACTGGGGCAGAAGATCACCCACGTCGGCAGTGTCGGCGCCGGGCAGGTCGCCAAGGCCGCCAATCAGGTCATCGTCGGCCTCAACATCGGTGCCGTCGCTGAGGCGCTGACGCTGGCGAAGCATGCCGGGGTCGACCCGGCCCGGGTCCGCGAAGCGCTCGGCGGCGGGTTCGCCGACTCCCGCGTTCTTGAGGTGCACGGAAAGCGTATGGTCGACGACACCTTCACCCCCGGCGCGCGGGCCACCGTGCAGCGCAAGGACATGGACCAGGCGCTGGAGCTTGCCTGCGAACTGGGCATCGCGTTGCCCGCCACCGCGCTCAGCCGCGATCTGTATGACCGGCTGATCGCCAACGGCGGCGGCGATCTTGACCATGCGGCGCTGATCAAGGCGCTCGATCCGGATTGAACAGGTCTTGCCGGCGCCTGAAAAGAGTACTCTTTTAGAGGGAATTATTCTTGACTCCACGCCAAAGTGATTTTAAAGCCGCTTCAAGTCACAGGGAGACGTGCGTCTCCATTCCGTGATTCTTTTTATGCCCGGCCCGTGCCGGTGCAGGCATTCGACCGCAAAAACGACCGCAACGACGCGAGCGCGCCCGGATTTTCCGGACGCGCTTTTTTCATGTCCGAACACAAAGGAGATTACTCATGGGCAGTTTCACCGCAACCACACCTCCCGCCAAAGGAGCAGGCACCGCCACCGGCGGAACAGGCAGCGCACCCGCCACGTCACATGCCGACCAGATACAGGGCGCACCGACAGTACCGACGCCGGCACCCGCCGCCCCTGTGGTCCCGGCATATACGCACGCGGATCAAATACAGGGTGCGGTCCCGCTGGAGGACGGCATCCTCTCCGGCGGACACCGCGAAGCGATCAACTGGCCCGATCCGTCCGCCTCGCCGTGGCTGAATCCGCCGTCGGCACCACTCAACGCTCTCGATCCCTTCGGCGGCCGCGGCGCACCGCAACCGGGCGAATCACGCGCCGCCACGCCGCAACTGCCGCCCCCGCCGCCCTTGCCGTCAAAGCCCGCGCCGGTTCCCGGCACACCCGCCGGACTGGCCGGACGTACGGCAACGTCCGGGCAAACGCCGGTCTATGCGCCGAACGAGGCCGAGGGCGGCGGCAACAGCGCCGCAAGCGCCGCCTATGTGCAGCGCAAGACCGCCGACGCCTCGAACGATCGTCAGGTATCAGCCTTGGGCCGGATCAGAGGTGTCGGCGACCTGCCGACGTATACCGCCGACGCCGCCGAGAACTATGGCGATCAAGGTGTCCACGAGGTCGCCGACCTGATCCACCGCACGGCGAAGGCCGATCCCGAACAGGGCAAGGCGCTGCTCGAGCAGACCACGGCGCGCATCTCCGCCGCCAATGTGATGAGCTTATGCAAGGCCTTGAGAGGATTTTGCCGGTGGACCGGTGTACGGACCTTAAACCCTTGAGACATTAGGGATTTAGGTAACCAGTTATGGCCATCGCCGTATTTTTGCGGTACTAGGGTGCAACGAATGACGACAACGGTCAGGTTTCGATGAAAGTCTGTTTGATCCGCCCCTCCATCGTGGTCCCTGCGTCAAACCAGGTGGCCATGTTCACGCCGCCGCTGGGCCTTGCCTATATCGCCGGCACGCTCCGCGACGGCGGCTTCGACGTGCAGGTGATCGACGGCGTCGGCGAGAAACTGGGCACCCGTCACCGGGTCGACAACGACTGCTACATGTACGGCCTGACGCCGGAAGAAACCGTGGCGCGCATCGATGACGACGCCGACATCATCGGCGTCGCCTTCGGCTTTTCGTTCGAGTGGCCGGCGTGCCGCGATCTGACCAAGCTGGTGCGCAAGCGTTTCCCCGACGCGCTGATGATCGGCGGCGGCGAGCATGTAACGGCAGTGCCCGAGCAGAGCCTTCTGGAAAGCGAACTCGACATCGGCATCCTCGGCGAGGGCGAGGAAACGGCGCTGATCGTCTGCAAGGCCTATGAGGCCGGCAATCTCAACCCGGCCGAAATCGCCGGCGCCGCCTATATCGATGCCGACGGCAAGGCCGTGGTCAACGAACGCCGGGCACGCAAACGCGATCTCGACGACATCCCGCTGCCGGCATGGGATCTGATGCCGATCGGCAATTACATGGACCGTGGCTACGGCTTCGGCATCAACCGCGGCCGCTCGATGCCGGTACTCGCCAGCCGCGGCTGCCCTTACCAGTGCACGTTCTGCTCCAACCCGGCGATGTGGACGACACGCTGGGTGGCACGCGACCCGGACCTTCTGCTCGATGAAATGCAGATGTATCAGGAAAAGTACGGCGCGCAGAATTTCGATTTCTACGACCTGACGGCGATCGTCAAGAAGGCCTGGATCGTCGACTTCTGCAAGAAGATCGAAGAACGCGGCATGAAGTTCACATGGCAGTTGCCGAGCGGCACGCGCTCCGAAGCCATCGACGACGAGGTCGCTGCCTGGCTCTATAAATCCGGCTGCCGCAACCTGTCGTACTCGCCGGAAAGCGGCTCGCCGGGGGTGCTGGAACGCATCAAGAAGAAGATCAAGACGGAATCAGTGCTGGAATCCATCAGCTCCAGCTACCGCCAGGGCATGAGCCTGAAAACCAACATCATGCTGGGCTTCCCGGGCGAAACAATGAAGGAAGTGCGCGAGACCTACGGCTTCATCGCCAAGATGGCCATCGCCGGCGCCGATGATATCGCGGTGTGGGCGTTCTCGCCCTATCCCGGCTCGGAGCTGTTCCAGCAGATCAACGCTTCGGGACGGCTGAAACTCGACGACGCCTATTACGACAGTCTGCGCTCCTACGCCGATACCACGCGGACGGTGTCGTACAGTGAGAACTTCACCGATGCGCAGCTGAAGAAACTGCGCTGGATCGGCGTCGCGATCTTTTATCTGACGTCGTGGCTGGTGCGACCGGTGCGGCCGTTCAAGATCGTCTGGCATGTCTTTACCGGCAAGCACGAGACACGCTCGGAAATGGCGCTCGCCAATATCCTCAGACGATTCAAGATGGGTGCCGGAACCTGAGACCTAGCGGCCGGCCCAATGGCCGTCGGAACGCGGCCACTTCTTGACGATTTCCCAATCCCCAGGCGCATCGCCGGTCTTCCTGAGCAGGTATGAAAACCCGTTTTCGGGCAGATCAGTACCGAGCACCTCGTTGATGGATGGTTTGACCGAGTGTACCAGCAGGTACGTCGGCTTCATGCTGTCGATCATGTCGCGAACGCCTGATACGGAAAAATCGTGAAAGGCGGCAAAGTAACCCAAGTAATCCTTCCGCCGCTCATTCAACGCGTACAATGTCAGGACACCGGACTCACCGGTCCCCTTAGGATCGAGGATCAATAACCGCGCGCCGACGGGGACCAGTCCGGGAAGCTCCCGTCCGACGGCGCGATAGAACGGCTTCGGATGCTCCAGATCGAAACGCAGTTTCTCGGCGAACACGAACGGCGCCGCCAGGACAAGGCACATCAGAAGTTTGAGTACCACCCCCGGCAATTCCCGGTCCACCATGTACCTGCGCCACAGAATGCCGGCACCGAACGTGCCGAAAACAACGGCCATCAGGCCGAGGTGGTGGTTGTAGCGCCAGTAGGACGCAACTCTCAGGGCGTCATTCTCGCCGAATTGCGTCACGAAAATCAGATACAGAAAGGCGTTGTAGCCGAGAAAGGAAAATCCGATCAGCATCGCCAGACGATCTAAACTTCCGCTCGAACGGAAAAAAGCGATAAGAGCAAAAACGACGGCAACCGCCATCAGTCCAAAATACGCGCCCTTCTTGCCGGCAACGATCAGCATCTGCTTCAGGATCGGCCACAAAATGTGCGTATTCCATTGATCATACGAGGCGAACACGGCTTCGGCGCCAGATGGCAGATGGGCTGCGACATGATAGCGCCAAACGCCATAGATCAGGACAGCGGGGACAAGCATTCTTGGCAGCAATGTCGCGAATGCACTGAATGAGATGAAGCGATCGCGAAGCACGACAATCCCGGCGCCGCCAAAAAGCATGACGACAAGCACAAGGTTCGATTGCTTGATATTGATCAGAACCGCCATCGCCAGGCCGAACTGCAAGGCGAGCGAACGGGCGCGCTCCATGTCCCGACGACTGAGTGCCTCCATAATGAAATACGCCAGCACCGTGCCGATCCCGACCGCCGCCGATGTGCTGGCATCGGCATACGTGGTCATGATGACCTTCTGCACGAACGTCGGATTGAGGAGCGTGGCCGCAAGTACGGCAAACAGCGCCCCGGCCCATGTCAGCCTGCCAATGTCTGGCATCGGTTTCTCAATCGCCTCGCACCACATGCGGACGGCACCGACGCCGAAGACCAGCAGCAATAGAATATTCAGGATCGAGCCGGCGGCTTCGACGAGCTGTCCGGCCATCATATTCGTCATATAGACCAGCAACAGCCAGGTGTATGGATAGCCGGGAAAATACCCGCCGGAAATTTCGCGCCCGCCGAACGGAAACTGATGCGCTTCGAAAATATAGCGCGTGGTCGGCAGCCAGTGTGAAAACTCGTCCCATTCCGATGCCATCCGTGCAGATGCGATCAGCAATAACGGTATGCTCAGCACCAATACACGCCAGAACCCCGAAGGCCCGATACGCCGCTCGCGGATCAGCAACCATACGGCCGCAGCGGCACCAATGGCCGCCAGCAGCCAGAAAGTATAATTGAACGGAATGCGGAAAAATACGTTGCCGGTCGTGAAAGCCAGAACTGCCAGCGCCCATCCACCGAACAAATCCGCTTCCACCAGGCCTTTGCCGCGAAAGATGACGCGGCCGATCGCTGCAAGCCCGGCCAGCACCGACAAGGACGCCAGAAGAACCGGCAGCTGGCCACTGCCACCGATGAAATACTCGGCGTATGACGAAAGTTCTGGCATGGCATTCCTGTTTATATATCAGTGGATTGGCGTATCGGCCTGTCGACGACCTCGTATACGGCAGCGCATATCCGGGCACAACCCCCCAACGGCTGGACCAAGAAAAAGGGGCGCTCCCAAGAGCGCCCCTCGATCTTTTGGCGTGTGGGCCGGGGCTTAGAAGCCCATGCCACCCATACCGCCCATGCCGCCCATACCACCCATGTCGGGCGCGCCGCCACCGGCGGATTTGGGTTCAGGCTTGTCGGCGACCATGGCTTCGGTGGTAATCAGCAGGCCGGCAACCGAGGCCGCGTCCTGCAGCGCGGTGCGAACAACCTTGGCCGGGTCGATGACGCCCGACTTGATCAGGTTTTCGTACTTGTCCGTCTGCGCGTTGTAACCGAACGCCGTGTCTTTCTGGTCCAGCAGCTTGCCGGCCACGACGGCACCATCGGCACCGGCGTTCTCGG
>JAYNVG010000003.1:0-187961 GCA_038100295.1 Thalassospiraceae bacterium | reverse complement strand
AACCCCTGACCTTCGCATTGCGAACGCGACGCTCTCCCAACTGAGCTACGGCCCCGCACCAGGACGCCGGAGATGCGATGTCTCCCCGACGGGCGCGGAATATGCGGCGCAGGGGTCTGATCTGTCAAGACGATATGGTTCTGTTTGGGCCGCGCCGTGAAGCTTGCGCGCTCAGTTCGTGGCAATTACCTTTAGCGGCGTTCCAGAGCGCCAAGCCGGCCCCGCGGGCGGGCAACACGGACAAGCCAACGGAGAGCACGAACATGGACGTCATCATCGGCCCGGGTCTGGCCCTCATCTATCATCTGATCGAGCTCTATACCTGGGTGCTGATCATCGGCGTCATCATGAGCTGGCTGATCGCCCTCAACGTGATCAACCTGTCGAATCAGTTCGTGCGCCTTGTATATGATGTGGTGACGCGCCTGACCGAACCGCTTCTTGGTCCGATCCGCCGCTTTCTCCCGGACCTCGGCGGGGTCGATATCTCGCCGGTGATCCTGATCCTGCTGCTGTGGTTCGCCAAGGATGTCGTTTACCGCCTCGCGCTGCGTATTGGCTGACGCGCTTTCACCGTTCCAAGCCGTGCCGCAGGGCCTTCAGGTCCGTCTCCGCGTCACCCCGAAGGCGTCTCGTGATGCCATCGGCGATGTGGTCGCCGACGGGCAAGGAAACGGCGTCCTCAAGATTGCGGTCACCGCCGTTCCCGAGAAAGGTAACGCCAATGCGGCCGTCATCAAGTTGCTGGCCAAATCCTGGCGTCTCAGGAAATCGGATTTGGATATCGTGCAGGGCGCAACCGACCGCAACAAGACACTGCTGATCGCCGGAAACGGCAAAGAGCTGTTATCACTATTGAGTCCGCTGCTTGCTGCCAGGGAAGTATGAAATGGGAGAGACAAGATCATGAGCGATGCCACCATCATCGACGGCAAGGCTTTCGCCGCCGGCCTCCGCGAACGGGTCGCGAAAGAGGTTGCCGCGCTGGCCGCTGGTCACGGTATAAAGCCGTGCCTGACCGTGATCCTGGTCGGCGAGGACCCGGCCAGCCAGGTCTATGTCCGCAACAAGGGCACCCAGACAGAGGAAGCCGGCATGACCTCGGTGACGCACCGGCTCGATGCGTCGACGCCGGAAGATGAATTGCTGTCGCTGATCGACAGCCTGAACAACGACCCCGGCTGCAACGGCATCCTCGTGCAGTTACCGCTGCCGGATCATATCGACGAAAGCAAGGTGCTGGCGGCCATCGACCCGGACAAGGACGTCGACGGTTTTCACGTGATCAACGTCGGCCGGCTGTGGACCGGGCAGAGCGCGCTGGTGCCGTGCACGCCCTACGGCTGTCTTTTGATGCTGAAGGATCACTTCGGCGGCCAGCTTTCGGGCAAGCGGGCGCTGGTGCTGGGCCGCTCCAACATCGTCGGCAAGCCGATGGCGGCGCTTCTACTGGCGGAAAGCTGCACCGTTTCGATTGCCCATTCCAGGACCGAGGATCT
Source organism: Thalassospiraceae bacterium (assembly GCA_038100295.1). Lineage (GTDB taxonomy): Bacteria > Pseudomonadota > Alphaproteobacteria > Rhodospirillales > Casp-alpha2 > UBA4479. Next base: position 186,462 of record JAYNVG010000003.1, on the reverse strand, counting down.
TCCCGCGCGCTGCCGCGAGGCCGACATCCTGGTGGCTGCCGTCGGCCGTCCGGAAATGGTCCGGAGCGACTGGGTCAAGCCGGGCGCGGTTGTCATCGATGTCGGCATCAACCGCGTGCCGGCGCCGGAAAAGGGCGAAGGCAAGACCAAGCTGGTCGGTGACGTGAACTTTTCCGAAGCCGCAGAGGTGGCCTCGGCGATCACGCCGGTGCCGGGCGGTGTCGGGCCGATGACCATCGCCTGTCTCTTGCGTAACACCCTGGTCGCGGCGTGCCGCCAGAACGGCCTGGATGCGCCCGATATCTGAAACGAGCTTTCCGCCCGGCGCTCTTTACCGTCGCGCCTGAAACCGTATACTGACGTCACCTATCCAAGTGCGGCTAGGGTTCCGCTGCAAAGCAGGTCCGGACCGAGCGCCGTTATGAGCCGTGTACGGCAGACACCCGAGGACGAAAAATCTAGAGGGGTTGGAAGGGCGTGCTGGTGCACGTCTTTTAACAGCCGACTTTGGGAACCCCGATGACTGTCTCAGCTTTTCTTCTCGTTTTAGCCGCCGCCTTTTGCCACGCAACCTGGAACTTTTTCGTCAAACGCCTGAACGGCGGTGCCGAACTGGCGTGGATGTTCGCCGTTGCCTCCAGCGTCATCTACATGCCGGTGGCGATTTTCGTCATTGTCATGGAAAAACCCGTCTTCGGATGGCTTGAACTGGGTTTCGTCGTCGGCAGCGCCGTCATTCACCTTGGATACTTCCTGTTGTTGCAGGCCGGTTACCGAAACGGCGATCTGTCACTCGTATATCCGACGGCGCGTGCCACCGGACCCTTGCTGTCGGTGACGATGGCTGTGCTGCTTCTGGGCGAACACATAAGCCTGCAACTCGCCATCGGCGCCGTCATCATCATCGTCGGCGTGGTCAGCCTGACCGGCGGCTTTTCCAAGCGGCCGGACAATTTCCGCACGTCGCTTCTGTTCGGGATCGGATCGGGGACCTTTATCGGCTGTTATACGGTCTGGGATGCCCATGCCGTCTCGTCTATCATGATTTCTCCGCTAATTCTCGAAATCACCGGCATTGTCTGCCGGGCCGTATTCCTGACGCCGGTCGGCATTCGCCGCCTGCACACCGTCAAAACCTTCTGGAAGGAACAGCGCCGGATCATCCTGATCGTCTCCACGATCATGCCGCTTGCGTATATTTTCGTACTATATGCGATGACATACACGCCCGTGGTCTACGTCGCCCCTCTGCGCGAAAGCAGCGTCCTGCTGACCGTATTGATGGGCAGCATTCTGCTTCGCGAAGGCGATCTGAAACGCCGGCTCGGCTGGGCGCTGGTCATCTTGCTCGGCGTCACCCTGCTGGCGACGGCGTAGTTACTTGCGTCCGCCGGCGAGTTTCACGCTCTGCGGATCGGCCCGCAGCATCGCCATGGCGACGACGCCCAGAGCCGGGCCGACGGCCAGCGGCGCCATCGCCCATTGCCAGCCGAGGTGATCGGCGAACACCGGCAGCGCATGGATGGTCAGCAGCGTCAGGGAAAAGCCGACACAGGTCTGCACCGTCAGCATGGTGCCGACATAACGCGGATCGGCAAGCTCGATAACACAGGACGAGAACTGCGCCGAGTCGGCAACCACCGACGCGCCCCAGATTATGCACAATGCCAGCATCGCCAGCGGTGGCCCGCCATACAGGAAGCCGACCGTGGCCGCGCACATCCCGCTGATCGTCATCGCGGCGATGGTCAGCGTGGTCCGGCCCATGCGATCGGCAAACAACCCGCCCGCCATTGATCCGGCGGCCCCGGCGGCGATGATCAGAAACGTCGCCGCGCCGGCCCAGAACACAGGTGCCGGCAAACCGCTCTCGGCAAAACTGGCACTCAGATAAAATCCAATCCAGCCCCACATGGCATACAGCTCCCACATGTGACCGAAGTATCCGAGGTTGGCGAGCCTGAGCGGCCGGTTGCGCCAGGCTTCCAGCGCGGCTGCGGGGTTGAAGAGCGCCGCCGGCGCCATTCCGGGGCCCGGTTTGCTTTGCAAGATCAGCAATGCCGACATCACCGCCGCCATTGACGACGCCGCGATCGTGAAGTGCCAATCGACGCCGCCGGCGACGTTGAACAGATGCGGCAGTGCCGAGCCCAGCGTCAACGCACCGACCAGCAACCCGACCAGGAACCCCGTGTCGCCCCTGGCCCAGGACGACGCCAGCTTCATGCCGACCGGGTAGACCCCGGCCATGCACACACCCGTCACGAAACGCAGCATGATCACGCTGAACGATGACGGGTCGAGCAGCAGTATCCCCGCATTCGCCGCTGCGGCCAGCAGCGCCGACAGTGCGAACAGGCGCACCGCCGGCAGGCGGTCCGCCAGCACCAGAAGCGCGCTCAACAGTGTTCCGGTGACGAAACCGACGGAGACCGCACTGGTATATAAGGACGCCTGGGCGTCGCTGATACCGGCACCGGCTTTCAGCGCCGGCACCACTGCACTGGCGGAAAACCAGACGGAAAGCGCCATCACTTCGGCCAGCGCCAGAAGAATCAGCGATCTTCCCTTTTCCTTCGGATCGATTTCATGCGCGACCATGATCATGGCTTTAGAGGAATAACGCCGTGCCGCCAAGTATGCCGTGAAACCGCATCCCCCTTGGCGCGGCGGCTGTTTGGGTGTACACCCCGCGGCCATGAATGCATTGACGACAGATCCGCGCACCGAACTGGTGGGGCTGAGCCGTGACGAGCTCGCCGACGAACTGTCGCGCCTTGGTGAGAAGCCGTTCCGCGCCAAGCAACTGTGGCACTGGATATATCATCAGGGCGAAACCGATTTCGTCAAGATGACGACGCTCTCCAAGGACTTCCGCGCCAAGATCGCCGAAACCCACAAGGTCACCCGCCCCGCGGTCGCCACCGAGCAGACATCCACCGACGGGACGCGCAAGTGGCTGTTCCGCCTTGCCGACGGCAAGGAAGTGGAAACGGTGCACATCCCCGAGGAAGACCGCGGCGCGGTCTGCGTCTCGAGTCAGGTCGGCTGCACGCTGGCCTGCAAGTTCTGCCATACCGGCACGCAGCCGATGGTCCGCAACCTGACGTCGGGGGAAATCGTTGGCCAGTTCATGGCGGCGCGCGACAGCTATGGTGAGTGGCCGTCGCCCAGCGACGGCAGCCGGCAACTGTCGAACATCGTCATGATGGGCATGGGCGAGCCGCTGTTCAATTACGAGAACGTGGCCAAGGCGCTGACCATCGTCATGGACGGCGACGGCATTGCTTTGTCGAAACGCCGCATCACGCTGTCGACGTCGGGGATCGTGCCAGAAATCGAACGCTGCGGCGCCGAGCTTGGCGTCAACCTGGCGATCAGCCTGCATGCGGTCCGCGACGACCTCAGGGACGAGCTGGTGCCGATCAACAAGAAATGGCCGATCGCCGAACTGCTCGACGCCTGCCGCCGCTATCCGACGTCATCCAACGCGCGCCGCATTACCTTCGAATACGTCATGCTGGCCGGCGTCAACGATTCCGACGCCGATGCACACGAACTGGTACGCCTAGTCAGGGGTATTCCTGCCAAGATCAACCTGATCCCGTTCAATCCGTGGCCGGGGACGGTGTATGAGTGCTCGTCGGGCAACCGCATCCACAAGTTCGCCGAGATCGTCAACAATGCCGGCTACTCGTCGCCGGTGCGCACGCCGCGCGGCCGCGATATCATGGCGGCGTGCGGGCAGCTCAAATCGGCGTCCGAAAGAGCGCGGAAATTCTCGGAGCGCGCCGAAACCGCCTAGCGGGTTAATTTGGTCCCTGATTTGCATCCCTTTTCCTGGAGATGAGGAAAAAGGGAGCGTCCCATGTACGACAAAACTGAAAGCATCGGTGCCTATGGCGGTGCAGCTATGCCGACCGGTGCACCCGTCACCGGCACCAATTCAAAACCGCAGATGGATCAGGAGCCGGGCTGGAAAAGCGAATTCCGCCGCACACTCGAAGAGATCAAGGACAAGGGCTTCGGTGCCTACGCGGATGAAATCCATGAACGGAAAATGGAGGAGCTTCGCGAAAAAATCCTTGCGTCCATGGGACTTAGCGAAGGCGATCTGGAGAATATGTCGCCCGAACAACGCAACCAGATCGAGAAGATGGTCGCTCTCGAAATACAGAAACGGCTCGCTGCCGAAGACGCCCTCGACGCCAATGCAGACACCTCACAGGCTGCCGCCGGCAACCTTGCAGACCAGGTCCGCACCGCGCCGAACGGGCTTGGCGCCGGGGTTCTGCTGATGCAGGAACTCGACCAGGCCGAGGCGCAGCGCATGCTGCCGGAACCCGGGAAAAAGGATGAAACCGGGTAATTCTTACCGACTACCCGGCAATGTCGAAGACGCACTCTTTGCACAATTCGCAAAAAAGCGTATGAGTAGGGTGTAAGACCTATTTCTTCATAGCCAGCGGACGTGCTCTTGAACTACCAGCGCCGGACAGCCGAAACTATCCGTGTCACCACCAGCCCGGCACCCGTTTCGGTGCGGCTGGGGGATACTTTATTGGCAGAAAGCCGGGCCGCGTTGATCATGCATGAACCGGGACATCCGCCCAGGTATTACTTCCCCCGCCTCGACGTGAAGATGAAACTTCTGGAGCCGTCGCAAAAGACCTCCTTCTGCCCGCACAAAGGCACGGCGTCCTACTTCAGCCTGAAATCCACGGGCGGACAGGGAACAAACATAGCCTGGTCCTATGTGGCGCCGCGGCTCGCCGTCGCCGAGATCAGCGACTTCATCGCCTTCTACGAAGATACCCCCGGCATCCGCATCGGTTGAAGCAATACTGACACAGGCCGGTTTTAAGCATTCCTCAACATTGCAGGGTGTTCAATCGGTGTGTCTTTCATGCTGAAGGAGATGCCCCTTGCTTTTGGATCCGCGAACGTTCGAAGCATTGGTCGAAGGCCTCAACGCAAACCGTGACGAAATCAGATCGGCCATGGATGGCATGCCCGACATGCCCGACAACACGCCACTGCCCCCGTTCAAGCCGGAGCGCGATCAGATCCTGATGTCGTTCGGTCTGACCGAGCGTGATCTGGACTTCATGGGCGACGATCAACGCGCCAAGGTCGACGAGGTCATCAACCGCGTGATGGCGGTCCACGCCTTCGCCTGAGCCCGTTCGCCGCCCCACCCCCCCGATCCGGCTTTACGAAGCGGACGGGATCAATATACTGCGCGCGCTTTACCAACTTCAGATTCTGAAAGCGCAGGCGCATGAGCAACGACGTCAAAAAGGTAGTGCTGGCCTACTCCGGCGGTCTCGACACCTCGGTCATCCTGAAATGGCTGAAAGACACCTATAACTGCGAGGTGGTGACGTTCACCGCCGATCTCGGCCAGGGCGAAGAGGTCGAACCGGCGCGCAAGAAGGCCGAAATGCTCGGCATCAATGAAATCTATGTCGAGGACCTGCGCGAGGAATTCGTGCGCGACTACGTGTTCCCGATGTTCCGTTCCGGCGCGATCTATGAAGGGACGTATCTGCTCGGCACCTCGATCGCCCGGCCGCTGATCGCCAAGCGCCAGATCGAAATCGCCCGCGAGACCGGCGCCGACGCCGTGTCGCACGGCGCCACCGGCAAAGGCAACGACCAGGTCCGCTTCGAGCTTGGTTACTATGCGCTGGAGCCGGGCATCAAGATCATCGCACCGTGGCGCGAATGGGATCTGACCAGCCGCACCAAGCTCATCGAGTACGCCGAGAAGAACCAAATTCCCGTGCCCAAGGACAAACGCGGCGAGGCCCCGTTCAGCCAGGACGCCAACCTTCTGCATATCTCGTCGGAGGGCAAAATTCTCGAAGATCCGTGGATCGAACCTGATTACGACCTGATCCTGTCGCGCATGGTGACGCCAATGGCGGCCCCCGACAAACCAGAAGAAATCACCATCGACTTCGAACACGGCGTTCCGGTCGCCATCAATGGCGAGAAGATGAGCCCTGCCACCCTGCTGGCCAAGCTCAACGAGATGGGCGGGCGCAACGGCGTCGGCTGTATCGACATCGTCGAGAACCGCTTCATCGGCATGAAATCGCGCGGCGTTTATGAAACGCCGGGTGGCACGATCCTGTTCCACGCGCACCGCGCCATGGAAAGCATCACGCTCGAGAAAGGCGCCATGCACACCAAGGACGAGATGATGCCGCGCTATGCCGAACTGCTGTACAACGGCTTCTGGTTCGCCCCGGAACGCGAAATGCTGCAGGCCGCCATCGACCATGCCTCCCAACGTGTCACCGGCACGGTCCGTCTCAAGCTCTACAAAGGTAACGTCATCATCACCGGCCGCAAATCGCCGAACTCGTTGTACGACGAAGCCATGGTCACGTTCGAGGAAGATGACGTCTACGATCAGCGTGACGCCCAAGGCTTCATCCGCCTGAATGCACTGCGTCTGCGCCTGCTCGGACGCAAATAGTTAACTGTTCGGATGTCGTCAGAAAGGCTAAAATAGCCCGGTATTCCGGGCTATTTTACTATTTAGGTTGACCATTGAACCGGTTATCTGCAAGCTGGCCTTAACCATACTCGAACAAGGGGGAAGTGTGGATGGCGGCTCTCAAGGTTGTGCTCTATTTCCTGTCCGGATTCTGTGTCATTGCCGGTGCCGTGTGTGTCGGAATTTTCTTCCATAACGGGTCGGTGCAGGCGCTGGGCAGCGGCGCCTTGCTTTTGTGCTTCGGCATCGCCGGCATTCTGGTGTCGATCTTTTTCGAGCAGATCCTGCGCCTGTTTCGCGACGAACGCGCGCGCGGCTGAAACCGTCTATCCGTGAAATGATCTGAGCGTCGGGTCGCGCTCGATCCAGTATGTATAAAGCGCCACCGGCGCCAGGGTCATGTCAACCCCCTTCATGGTCGCTGCCCGCGCGACACTGCCGGTCAGCACATACGACATCGCCTTGGGATTGTTCTCGCGCACGAAGTTGACCATCTGCTCAGGCCGCGTGCCGGTCCGCACATAGGTGTTCGACCAGTCCAGATCGTAAACGTGATCGGGCTTTTCCGTTTCCGGATGCAGGGTTAGCAGGTCGACGGCTCCGCCGCGCCAGCTTGCATAATAAAGATTGTCGATCGCCGCCGAGCCGAGCCACTGCGACACCAATGCAGTTTCCGCGAGGCGCTGAAAGAACTGGTCGAACGGCGGCACCGGCGCGAACAGGGCAGCGTAAAGCGACGGACTGGTCAGGTAGACCTTGAAAAACACCTGGCGCTGGAATTTCTTGCCGTCGCGGTCGACCCGGTTGATGCGGCGGATAAGAAAAGCCTGCTCAAGATAATCTAGGTATTTGCGGAGCGTGTTCTTGGCGATCCCCGTGGCCTTGGCGAGATCGTCCATCGAAACTTCGCGGGCCGTGTTGAAGGCCAGCAGTCCGAACAGGCGGTTCAGTTCCTGCGGATCGTTGACTCCGGAAAGCGAGGCCAGATCCTTGTGTAGCACCCGGTCGGCGACGCCGTCGCGGATGAACGCCGGCGCTGGCACGCCGTCCTTGCCGCTGAGGATCCCTTCGAGAAAGCCGCCGAAATTGACGTAGCGGTGAAATTCCTGATTGAGCGCCGGCAGACCGTTCGGCGCCAGCGTCATGGCCCCATGTTGCAGATCGCCGCCGGGCGTGCCGAACAGCTTTTCCTCGGTTCCGCGAAAACGCATGAACTCGAGAAACGTCAACGGCGGCAGGACGAAGATTTCCATTTTGCCGTCCATGACCTTGGCACCGCTGACGATCGACGGCGATCCCGACGACACGGCACCGACGATTTTCGCATGCGGCCGCATCTTCGCCAGTTTCAGGAGCTGTTTTTCCCACTCCTTCACGTACTGTACTTCGTCGAAAAAAATATAGATTTCCGCGTCCGGGCCGTGCCGGTAGCGTCGGCAGAACATTTCGAACAGGATGGACAGATCGGCCGCGGTGTAGCTCGGCGTGGTCAATGAGCAATACAGGATGCTGGTCGGCTTAATGCCCTTTTCAACGAGTTGCGCCACCATCTGGCGCATCAGCACCGTTTTGCCGGCACGTAATGGCCCGGCAAGGACCATGACATTGCCTGTCCCGGCATCCATGACGCGCTGATGAAACGCCTGAAAGAACGCCCGCTTCGGCGGGTTCTTGAAGGCAACGCGGGTCGAATCCTTGAATTCCCACCACGGGTTGTCAAAGGCCAGTCGGTGGAACAGATCGTTGTCGGTGATGGTATGCATGGATCCCCGTTTTCATACCTTGCCGACGGCTACACTCTGGGAATCCGTTGGTTCGGCCCCCCTGTCACACAACGATGTTCATTTGTGTGAGCTTAATATTATTAGATCGAAGCAATGACCTTATTTTGAATCCCTGTCAAGAAATTACAGGCTAGGTGTTTCTACTTAAGCAATTTGGCGACGCGATGGCGGATTTCTGCCACCAGATCCACCTCGAACCAGGGGTTCTTCCGGGCCCAGATCGTAGTCCGCCAGCTTGGATGCGGCGTCGGAATGATATCCGGGGCATATTCCCGCCAGCTTTTCACGGTTTCAGTCATGGTCCGCTTGCGCCGTGCCCCAAGGCAGTAGGCCTGGGCATGCATCCCGACAAGCAAGGTCAACTCAACACCCTTAAGGTGCTCGCGCAATGGCGCATGCCATGTCGGTGCGCATTCCGGGCGCGGCGGAAGATCGCCGCCTTTCGGATCGCGGCCCGGATAACAGAACCCTGTCGGCATGATGGCGATCTTCGAGGTGTCATAGAACACCTCCGGTTCCAGCCCCATCCAGTCGCGCAGCCTTTCCCCGGAAGGATCGTTCCACGGAATCCCGGTTTCGTGCACCCGGGTGCCCGGAGCCTGGCCGATGATCAGGATCTTCGCCGTGCTGGAAATCCGTACCACCGGCCTTGGCCCCAGGGGCAGATGATCACGGCAGATATCGCAGGCGCGCACCCGCTCCAGCAATGTCTCCAAACTTTCAAGCAGTTGTGCCATGATGATTTCTTACCATATGTCTTGCTGAATAAAATGACCGTTTTGAAGGCCCATGAGCACACAGCCTGACTCAAAACCGCATCCGCGAACATTTGCCGTCCTTGCCATTCTGGGCGCGGCGGCCCTTGCGCTGGTGCTGCTCTTCTTCACGGATCGCGGTTCGGAACCGCCAGAGCAGGACGTCGCCGAACTGCCGCCGCTGGTGGCGACGGAAATTCACAGCGGTCTCAGCTATCCGCTCGACGAGGTTGCACAGCGCAAGGCCGTGCCTGCGCTGTTTATTGACGCCATCGAGGTCAATCTGGACCGCATCCGCGATATCGCGGAAAAAAAGGCGACGTTCTTCCGCATCATGCTGCCGCACATCGCACGCGAAAACGACCGCATCCGCGACGAGCGCACGAAGATCAGCGCCAAGCCCGTCAAGGCGCCGGCCAAACTTTATGACAAGTACGGTGTCGATCCCGGCGATATCAAGGAGTTGCTGAAACGTGTCGATGTGATACCGGCGTCCCTGGTCCTGGCGCAGGTGGCGCTGGAAAGCGGATGGGGCACGTCGCGCTTTGCGCGCCACGGCAATAACTTCTTCGGCATGCGGACCTACAACATGGACGCCAAGGGCATCGACCCGAAACAGGCTGACCGTTTCAAGGTCATGGTCTTCAAGGACATCGCCGCCAGTGTCCGGGCTTATATGCGCAATCTGAACACGCACGCCGCCTATACTAAATTCCGCCAGGCCCGTGCCGAACAGCGCGCCCAGGGACGTCCGCCAAGCGGACGTGCAATGACGAATTTCCTGACCGCATATTCAGAAATTCCCGAGAAATACGGGGCGCGACTGCGCGGCATGATGGACCGTAACAGCCTCGACCGGTTCGACGGCGTACGTGTCGCCCGCGACTAACCAGCCAGCAACCGGTCCACATAGGCCGGCACGATCTCACCGGCGGCGCCGTAGATTTTCTCGGCAAACGACGTGGCGCCGCTCGATGGTTCCAGGTTCAGTTCGACCGTATGGCCGTGCGCATAGCGGCGGACGAGCTCGACGAAGCCCGCCGCCGGATAGACATTGCCCGAGGTCCCGATCGACATGAACAGACCGGCACCGGCAAGCGCCTGTTCGATCCGCTCCATCTCGAGCGGCATCTCGCCGAACCAAACCACGTCTGGGCGCAGCCCCCCCAGTTCGCCGCAGGCCATGCAGGCCATGTCCACCGACAGATCGCCGCGGCATTCGGCAATGGCCCCACAGCGTGCGCAACGTGATTTAAGCAGTTCGCCATGCATATGGATCAGATTTTTGCTCCCGGCACGTTCGTGCAGGTCGTCGATATTCTGTGTCACCACCAGCACCGGACCGGACCATTCCCGTTCCAGCCGCGCCAGCGCGGCATGCGCCGCGTTGGGCTTGACCCCGGTGTCGAGCAGGCCCCGTCGGCGTGCGTTATAGAATTCATGCACACGGTCCGGATCGCGGACAAAGGCTTCTGGCGTTGCCACATCCTCGATCCGCACCCGAGACCAGATGCCGTCGGCATCGCGAAACGTTTCCAGGCCGGATTCCTTCGAAATCCCCGCACCCGTCAGAATGACGACGGACATGTCGCGGCCGATCTTCACCATGCGGGGGTTTCCTTTCACGCCGCCTTGCCCTCTGCCTATCGCTTCATGATAATCCGCGTTCCGATATTTCCAAGGGAACGGGAAACGCCATGATCCGAGTACTGTTCGTCTGTCTCGGCAACATCTGCCGCTCGCCCACCGCCGAGGGTGTGTTTCGCGATCTGGTTCGCCGCGAGGGACTGGCTGAGCGGATCGGCACCGATTCCTGCGGCACCAGCGACTGGCACATCGGCGATCCGCCCGACCGTCGCGCCTGCGCCGAAGCCGAACGGCGCGGCATTTCCATTACCGATCTGAGTGCGCGTCAGGTTTGCATGAACGACTTTACCGACTTCGACTACGTCCTCGGCATGGACGACAGCAATATCGCCAAGCTAAAGGCCTTGTGTCCGCCGTCGCACCAGGACCGGGTGCGGCTGTTCCTGAGTTTCGCGCCGGAACTCGGGCGGCCCGACGTACCGGACCCGTACTACGGCGACGATGACTGCTTTGCCCGGGTATTCGATATGATCGAAGCGGCGTCACGGGGCCTGCTTGCCGACATCCGCGAAAAACATCTGAACGATGCCTGAACTGATCATCTTCGATTGCGACGGCGTGCTGGTCGACAGCGAGATCATCGCCAACCGGGTTCTGGCGGCGTTGCTGAGCCGTCACGGATACCCGGTCACGGCCGCTGAATGCCGTGCCAAGTTTCTCGGCCGGACGATCCCAGGCGTCATCAAGATGGTCGCCGATGAAGACGTTGCGTTGCCGGACGACTTCGAAGCCACGCTCCGCGAAAACGATATCGAGGCATTCGCCCGCGATCTGAAACCGACGCCGGGCATGCAGGGCACGCTGGAACGGCTCGCGCACCTGCCGAAGTGCGTGGCGTCCTCGGGAAGCCCGGACAAAATTCGTCGCAATCTGGAAACCACCGGGCTGCTGCGTTATCTCGACCCGCACCTTTTTTCCGCCCACGACGTCCAGCACCCGAAACCGGCGCCGGATCTCTTCCTGATGGCCGCCGAACGCATGGGGGCCAACGTAGGGAACTGTACTGTCATCGAAGACACGCCGCTCGGCATCGAAGGTGCGAAGCGCGCCGGGATGCGGGCGTTCGGTTATATCGGCGGTGCGCACCGCGTGGCCGCGGACACAAAGCTGCTGCGGGATGCCGGCGCCGATCTGGTGTTTGCCGATATGGGTGAGCTGCCGGGCTTGCTTAGCCACTGATTACGCCAGCGGGTAATCCACCAGCGGTTCGTACATGGCGCCTTCGCGTGCCAGATGCGAGCGAAACAGGGTAAACCTGTCGACTGTGAACGGTGGCGTCGAAAGGGTGTCATGCGCCTCGATCCACTGGCCGACGTCCTCGGCGCGTGCCTGTTTCAGTCTGGCCAGCGTGATATGCGGCTTGTACTTGCGGGCCTCGCGTTCGAAGCCGGCCTTGACGGCGGCGCTCTCGATCCGGCCGTGCAGGTAGCCGAGGGTGGTGTTGCCTTCGATCCCGGCCCAAATCGACTTGATGCGCGAACCACGTTCGAAATATCCGAAGCCGTCACAACGCAGTTCGAACGGCGGGATCGTGATATCGGCCAGCTCGGCGTCCAGGTCCCGCGCCTGCGCTCGGTCCGTCTCGCCGCAAAAAAACAGCGTGATATGCATACCTTCGGGCCGCACCCAGCGCGCGCCACGCACGCCGGATGATACCGCAATCAGATTTTGGCGAATTTCATCGGGAACGGGGATGGCGATAAAGAGGCGCATTCAACCTCAGCCTGGGCGAGAGACAACGATCAGCCAATGTGGGGGGCATCGCCGATGCCTGTCAAGAAAAGCACGGAGTGTCTTCCCGGCGTCAAGGCGGCACTCAGCCGAACGTCAGCAGCACGCCCGTATAACCGTACAGGCGGTCATTGGAAATTTCACCGCCGGCGTAGAATCCGATCACCGGCAGGCCGCCGAGGCCTTCGGATATCATCTCCGCCTCCGCCGATTCGCTGCCGAACATGGACGGGCCGCGTGCCACGCAACTGATATAGACGGCGCCCATGGCAGTGTCGGGTATGCGCTTTTTGACGTCTTCCAGCATGCGGTGCAGATCCTTTTGCGCGCTCTGCGGATCACGGCGGACGAACATCACCCGATCACCCGGCGCCACCGCCGTTGCCACGCCCAGCATGCCGTTTTCGGCATCGATAGCCATCAGGTTGCGGACCAGATAATCGGCGTTGGCATCGGCGCCCGAGACCGGGAAAGCCACATGCACATACCCGGCGACCCGCTGCAGATCGCGCGCCAGCATCTCGCCGATGTCTTCCTTGAACACGTCGAGCGCCGGGCGTCCATCGATCTCGATGATGACGTTACTTTCACCGGCGGTAATTTCATGGCTCGGCCCGAGCGGACTGCAGCCCTGCGTCAGGCCGACCGTGACTGGGATCTGCGGCGAGAACAGCGCCCCCGAGACACCGCCGGCACCGATATCGGACGCCAACTGGTGCTGCTGCGATCTGGAACAAGTCAGGCCGCCGACCAGATAGGCCCCGGAGCGCTGCGCAAAGGTTTCGATCAGTTCAGCCAGCCCCGGCGTGGTGCCGTCGGCATGGACCAGGGCACAAGTCGGATTGACGGTTTCCGCCCAGCGCATCAGCTCATCGGGCCAGCGGTCTGGGATCGGCGTGCGCGCGATCAGCCGGTACGCATCGGAACCGATGTCGAGGACCATTGCTGCCGCCGCCGGCCGGTCGAAGGCGGCACGGGCATTCGCAAGAACGCCGAGGCCGAGCGTGCCGATCCAGGTTTCGATGCCGGTCTCCGCCTTCAGCACCTCGATAAGGTCGGCGAAGTCGCTGGCGAAATTGTCGGTCAGGTATATCAGGCCGAGGCCGCCGCCCGGTGCCGTGGCGGCGGAAAGACCGGCAGCCAGTTCACGGGCCGCCACGGTGGCATCTGCGGATTCGGAATAGGCAACGGGGAAGGCAGCCATTCAGCTTCGCCCCATGGCGGCGCCGGCGCGGCGCAAAAGCTGTTCGACGGCGGGCAGGATGTTGTCGACGACGATGCCGATACCGTCAGCAGTCGGATGCAGGCCGTCGTCCTGATTGAGCGCCGGTTTTCCGGCCACGCCTTCGAGAAAGAAGGGGTAGAGGATGACATAGAATTTCTGTGCAAGGCGCGAATAGATGCCGTTGAACTCGCGGCCATAGTCCTCACCCATGTTGGGCGGTGCCTTCATGCCGGCGAGCAGAACCGGAATATTCTTCGCCGCCAGCTCGTCCAGCATCGCCGCCAGATTCTGGTAGGCCTTTTCCGGTTCCAGGCCGCGCAGAGCGTCGTTGGCGCCCAGTTCGAGGATGACCGCGCCGGGATTGCCGCCGATTGCCCAACCGAGACGGGCTCGACCTCCGGCCGTGGTATCGCCTGATACGCCGGCGTTTTCGACGCGGACCACGTAGCCCTTTTTCTTCAGCGCGGCTTCAAGCTGCGCCGGAAATGCATCCTTGGCGGCAAGCCCGTAACCGGCGGACAGACTGTCGCCGATGACGACGACATTCAGCGGGCCGTCAGCCTGCGCGGGTGCCGCTGGCGCATGGCCGAGGATGCCGGCAAAGACCAGCAACGTTGCAATTATCCGTCTAAGCCACATATCCAGTGAATGCCTTTGGTTCCGATGGCCGTCATCCGTACCATATAGTCATGGCGATCGACAAATGAACGAAGAAAGCATGTCCACATCCCTTGTAGCTCTTGAACGCGCCGAACTGACCCTGAACAGCGATGCCGGACCGGTCGACATCCTGCGCGGCATCGACCTTGCCGTCGACGCCGGCGAAACGCTGGGCATCGTCGGCCCGTCCGGCTCGGGCAAGACGTCATTGCTGATGATCATCGCCGGGCTCGAGCGCGTGACTGGCGGCAGCATCGCCATGGGCGGCATCTCCTACGCCGGTATGAACGAAGACGCGCTGGCCCGGCTGCGCGGCGAAAACATCGGTATCGTGTTTCAGGACTTTCACCTGATTCCCAACATGACGGCGCTGGAAAACGTCGCCCTGCCGCTGGAGCTGGCGGGGATCGACGATGCCTTCGACAGGGCCCGTGCCGCGCTTGACGAAGTCGGGCTGCAGCACCGCCATGTTCATTATCCGGGGCAGCTTTCCGGTGGCGAGCAGCAGCGCGTTGCCCTGGCCCGCGCACTTGGCCCCGCGCCGAAACTGATTCTCGCCGACGAACCGACCGGCAATCTGGACGGCGAAACCGGTGACCGGATCATGGAACTGATTTTCGATGTCCATGCCCGCAAGGGCACGACACTGATCCTCGTCACCCACGAGGAACGCCTGGCGGCACGCTGTGGCCGCCGAGTCGTCATGGCTGACGGACGGATCACGCGCGATGAGCGCGCGCCGCTGGCGGCGGACTGAATGAACAAGGGGCCTTCATTGTCGCTGGCTTGGCGCATCGCACGGCGCGAACTGCGCGGCGGGCTGGCGGGCTTTCGCGTCTTCATGCTGTGTCTCGCCCTCGGCGTGGCGGCGATCACCGCCGTCGGCTGGACGTCCGGTGCCGTCGTCGGCGGCCTTGAAGCCGATGCCCGCAAACTGCTCGGCGGCGACATGGAAATGCGGCTCGTGCATCGCGAATCCGGCCCGGAGGAACGCGCCTACCTTGAGCGTAACAGTGCCCGGCTGGCGGAAACCGTGCGGCTGCGCGCCATGGCATCAACCGGCGACAACTCAAAACGAACACTCGTCGAACTGAAGGCCGTCGACGACGCCTATCCGCTGGTCGGCAGTATGGAATTGTCGGCGGCGCTGGATCGCGATGCCATGTTTGCCGCCCGGGACGGCATGCCCGGCGCCGTCGTCGATGCCAATCTGCTGAGCAAACTCGGCATCGCCGAAGGCGGTGTCATCAAGATCGGCAAGGCGGCATTTCGCATCAATGCGGTGATTCGCACCGAGCCGGATCGGGTTGCCAGCGTCATCAATTACGGGCCGCGCGTGATGATCGCCAATAGCGATCTGGCCGCGACGGGTCTGGTGCAGCCGGGCAGCCTGATCCGATATTATTACCGTGTCGTCTTCAAACCCGGCACGGATCCGGTGCGTTGGCGCGACGACCTGAATGCCGCCTTTCCCGATGCCGGCTGGCGGGTCCGCGCCGCCAACGAGGCAGCGCCCGGTGTCAGGCGCTTCATCGAACGGCTGACCCTGTTCATGGGCTTCGTCGGATATACCGTTCTGCTGGTCGGCGGCGTCGGCATCGCCCGCGCCGTCAGTGCCTATCTGGAAAGCAAGAGCCGCACCATCGCCACGCTCAAATGCCTGGGCGCACCGGCCGGACTGATCGTCCGGGTGTATCTGATCCAGGTCTCGGTGCTGTCAATGCTGGCGATCGTCCTCGGCGTTGCTGCCGGTATCATGTTGCCGGCGATTACGCTCAGTGCCGTCGGCGATCTGCTGCCGGTCCGCCCAGTCATCGACTGGCACGCCAAGGCGCTGGTTGTCGCCGCCGCGTTCGGTTTGCTGACGGCGGTCACGGCGGCATTGTGGCCGCTGGGCCGCGCCCGCGAGGTGCCGGCTCGCGACCTGTTCCGCGCCCAGGCGGCGCCGCTATCGGCAACGCCCGGACGACGCTTCTGGCTGGCCATCGCTATCGGCCTCGCGCTGCTGACGGGTCTGGTGTTCCTGAGCGCCACGGACAAATGGTTCGCACTCTGGTTCGTGCTCGGCGCCAGCGCCACGGTGGCCCTGCTGCGGCTTGCAGGCGCACTGCTGATCCGGCTCAGCCGCCGCCTGCATCCCAGGAATGCCGTCGCCAGGCTGGTCATCGCCAACCTGCACCGGCCCGGTGCGGCCACGGCGGGCGTGGTGCTGTCGCTCGGACTCGGTCTGTCAGTCTTGGTCGCCGTGGTGCAGATCGAAGGCAACATCACACGGCAGATAGACGAGCGCCTGCCGAAGGCGGCGCCGGCGTATTTCTTCATCGACATCCAGCCCGATCAGGTCGCCGACTTCGACCGCATCGTCACTGAAATCCCCGGCACCAGCGATCTCAGGCGCGAGCCGGTGGTGCGGGGCCGGATCGTCGAGATCAACGGCACCCCGGTCAACGAAGCCGCCATCGCGTCGGAAAGCCGCTGGGCGGTGCGCGGCGACCGCGCCCTGACCTCGGCGGCGGATATGAAGCCCGACACGCAGATCGTCGCAGGGGCATGGTGGCCGTCCGATTACAGGGGGCCACCTCTGATCTCGCTCGATGACGGTCTGGCCAAAGGCTTCGGCGTCGGCATCGGCGACAGCCTGACGCTCAACATCCTCGGGCGCCGCATCACCGCCGAGATCGCCTCGCTCCGCGATATCGACTGGCAATCACTGCGCTTCGACTTCGCCGTGGTGCTGTCGCCGGGCGTGCTCGAAGGCGCACCGCACACCCACATCGCCGCCGTCCGCGCCACCGAGGCCGCCGAGGCCCCGCTGGAAAAAGCCGTCACCGACGCTTTCGACAACGTCTCGGCGATTCATGTCCGCGAAGCGCTCGCCGCCGCCCGCGACCTGATGGCCGGGATCGGAATCGCCATACGCGCCGTCGCCGGCCTGACTGTCGTTGCCGGGGCCATCGTCCTGGCCGGGGCGCTGGCGGCGGGCCAGCAGCGCCGCCAATTCGATGCGGTGATTTTCAAGGTGCTCGGCGCGACACGGAAACGCATCGCGCTGACGTTCGTGCTGGAATACGGCGCGCTCGGCATCGTCACCGCGCTGTCGGCGTTCGCCGTCGGTACCATCGCCGCCTGGGCGGTCAGCGAATTCCTGATGCGCATGGACTGGACCTGGCTGCCGGGCGAGGCCGCGGTGACGCTTGTCATGGCGCTGATGGCGACAATTGTGCTCGGTCTTGCCGGATCCTGGCGCATACTTGGAATGAAAACCGCCCCGTTCCTGAGAAACGATTGAAATTAAAGGTTTTCCCTGCAACCGGTTTAGATGAATTTTTCGTAAGGTTCATGGGTATCAGTTGCAATGAGACCCCCGACTGCCCTATTTTAGAACAGTCCTAATAACCCGACTGACAGGAGTTACAAATGGCTCTCGGACCCAATACCCGTTTCGGTGCCCGCACCGGGCGGATGACCCATTCTCAGGCATACGATGCCTCGATCGACATGGGTCTGCGCAAGTACATGCTGGGGGTCTACAACTACATGACCCTGGGCGTGGCCATCACCGGCCTCATGGCCTATGTGGTTTCAACGCAGCCGGCCGTCATGCAGGCGATTTTCGGCACCGGCCTCGCCTGGATCGTGATGCTGTCGCCGCTGGCCTTCGTCATGGTGCTCAGCTTCGGCATCAACAAGCTGAGCGCATCGGCGACGCAGTTGCTGTTCTGGGCTTTCGCCTCGGTCATGGGCCTATCGCTGTCGACCATCTTCATCACCTATACGGACGCATCGATCGCGCGCGTGTTCTTCATCACTGCTGGCGCCTTCGCGGGCCTCAGCCTGTACGGCTACACCACCAAGCGCGACCTGACCGGCTTCGGCTCGTTCCTGGTGATGGGCCTGATCGGTATCATCATCGCCAGCATCGTCAATATGTTCCTGGCGAGCTCCGGTCTGCAGTTCGCAATCTCGGTGATCGGCGTACTGATCTTCGCCGGCCTGACCGCCTACGACACGCAGCGCATCAAGTCGATGTACTACGAAGGCGACAGCGCCGATACCATGACCAAGAAAAGCGTCATGGGCGCATTGTCCCTGTATCTCGACTTCATCAACATGTTCATGCTGCTGCTGCACTTCTTCGGCAACCGCGAATAGACGGAAGCGAGACGTTCAACGGAAAACCCCGGTGCCCGCATCGGGGTTTTTCTTTGTCTGAGCGGCTTCGGGGGTTTTCGGAAAGGCAGGGGGAAGTGGTGCCGCTTGTCAGACTTGAACTGACGACCCCATCATTACGAATGATGTGCTCTACCAACTGAGCTAAAGCGGCCCCTTAGGCAAACGTCTGCGCATTCGGGTCTGAAACCGGTCGCGGACGCCGTGCGCGCGAAAACTACACCGCGCGTTGTATCTGTCAAGAACTGAGATTTCGTTAAGGCCTAAATCAGCGACGTGTCGCCGTCATAGGCGGTGACATACCACGCGTCGGGGTCCGCCAGACGGGCCGCCATTTCCTCGTTCATCGCCTTGTAAAAGAACGGGAAAGTCGCCATCGGCCGCGACATCGGCTTGGTTTTCATGACCCCGGCGCGCAGTCCCGCCGGCAGGCCGATCAGCTCCAGAACATGGCATCGCCTGGACATGGCATATTCGTAAGCCCCCGCCAGCAGCGCCTGCAAAACCTTCGGGTCATCGCCGTCGATGAAGACATCGGCGATCTTCATGCGGCGGAGGCCGATTCCGGGCGCGTCTTCGCGCACCAGCACGGCGTAGCCCTTCAGCGTCTTTTCGTCATCGAAACGCAGAAAGCGAACGTCTTCGCTGGCCGCGCCCAGGGAGAAATACCACTTCAGCGTCTCGCTATCGCGGCTTGCCAGCATGACATCCGGGAGCTGTTTACGGCGTCGTGCCCAGAGATCGTCGAAGGCAGCATCGATACCGGCAAGGCCGACGGGCGTGATGTTATCGAGCGCCCCGTAAGGCCGGCGACCGGCGATCCGCATGGTGAAGTCGAGCGGCACCGACCCCAGCAGGCCAAGCAGCCAGGCCGAAAAGTTGCCGCGTCCCTTCTTGCGGAATGCCGCCTTCAGGAATCCCGGCGCGTCGACCACCCAGTACAGAATATCCGCGTAGCCCGGCTGCGGCATTTTCGACCCGCCGAAGGCAAGGCAGCGTTTCCCTGCCGGCGGATTTGCCGACGAGATCAGCACAACGTCTACGTTATTCTGGCCGAAGAAGGCTTCGCACAGACGCGGCGTTTCGGTCCGGTACGCCGGATCGACTGCCCACGCCCGCGCGCTTGAAATCAGCACCGGCGTGTCGCCCTGCCACGAAACCTGCGGAATGTTGCCGAAGAAGCCCTTGATGGCGCCGTTGTCCTCGAGAACCCATCCCAGCGCCACGTCGTCGGCGTGATGGGTCAGCGCCGGATTGTCCGCCCACAGACCCTGCCAGTGGCGGATGACCGCGTCTGGGCCATCCGGCATGACGAGCCCGAGCGCTGCCAGAAACGCCGTGATCGCCGGGGCATCGTCAATGGTGGCGGCGCGCAACGTACCTTTTTCGGGACCGGTCATGCTCAGGCACCCAGAAAATAACGGAGCTGGTAGTTGCCCCAGTTTGCCAGCAGGTGATCGCGCCGGATATCGAACGGCGAGGTCCCGGTCCGGTTGGCCCCCCGATGTCCGGTCAAAAACGATACATACCCGGCATCGGCGGCCATCTTCGGGTGACGGGCCGGATCATAATCAATGCCTTCACGGCCGAACGGGCAGCAGAAATGGCGGCACGGCACCCCGGTTTCACGCGTGATGACGTCCCGCGAACGGGCCAGTTCGCCGATCGCCTCGTCGTCGCTGATATCCTTCAGATGCACATGGCCTTCGCTGTGTGACCCGATGGTCATGCCGGCCTCTGCCATGGCGCGGCAATCGTCCCAGGTCAGAAACTCCATCAACCGCCCGTCGTTGTCGTAAAAGCCCAGCAGCTTTTCCCGGTCGCGTACCGGATCGCTGCCGATATAGCCCGTCGCCACGAAAAACGCGGCAACCGCCTGTTCGGCGACAAGAATCGGCAGCGCGTTTTCGATCCAGTTCTTGAAACCATCGTCGAAGGTGATGCACAGGTAACGTCCGTCGATGGGTGTGCCAGACGTCATCATGCCGACGGCATCGTCGATGCCGATAATCTCGCCAATGGTTTTGAAATACCGGATTTGCCGTTCGAAGCCGGCGCGTTCGTCATCGAACACATGATGGTAATAGGGGAACCGGACCCACCCGGTAGTGCGTGTCGGCGACCGGGTCAGCGACAACCCGGCAATGGCGGCGGCGCGGGCCGCATTGCGCAGTGACTGTGACGCGGACTCACCGGCCATGAACGCCCGATAAGTCCGGATCGGTGCAGTGACTGTCGCGCTCACGTCTTGACGGCAGTCGCGCTCGCTGGCGCGCTGACGGCGGTCGTCCCGGCGAGAGCCGCCGTATCGCCGCCCTTTGCGTCCTGACTGCCTGCCGATACGGCGGGCTTCGGCAGAGCGGAAATATGCGGCGGTATCCGCCAGGCAAAGCTGTCGAAGGCATTACAGTTGCCGCAGTGCGCGGTCCAGACCTCGACCGCGTTGCCGCAATCGGCACAGACCCACTTTTCGTCCTGAGGCGCGCTGCCGGCACGCACCAGCCATTCACGGGCCTTGGTCAGATCACCGTTCTCGCGTTCTTCCAGTTCCGCCATCATGCGGCAGATGCGAGCCTGCGGCTCAAGCCCGCCACCGGCACCCGCGGCAAGCAGGTGCTTGCGGGCTTCACCCCATAACTCAGCGCCAAGCGCGGCACGGGCCAGCGCAATATGGCTTTCAGCGTGGTCAGGGTTGATGGCGGCCAGCTTTTCGCTGGCCTTGACGCGCGCGATCCCGTCCGGTGCCTTGCGAGCTTCCCAGTAGGGTTCCAGAAGGTCCGGATGCGGTGTCTTCGCCCAGATTTTCTCACTCAGCGCCACCGCCTTGCGGTGCTGGCTGTCGGCGACGAAGCGGCGAATCAGGTGCGCCGCCGCCGGGATCAGGTCCGGTGCCAGATCGCTCGCCATCTTCAGTTGTTTCAGGGCCTGCGCATGGTCACCCTTGGCTTCCGCTTCCCGGGCCAACTCGAAGGCGATAACGGCGCGGCGGCGCTCGGCGGCGGGTTTTTCCAACAGCTTCTTGCGGGCCATGTCGTCGTTGGTTTCCGCGGCGCTGAGCCACGAGCCGCTGCCGGATTGCAAATCGAACAGGGTCGCCGCCACCCATTCGCTTTTCGGCTGCAGACGATATGCCGATTGAGCCAGCTCAAGGGCGCGTTTCTTGTCACCCGCCTTGATCGCCTGTGTCAGCAGCCCGCGCAGACCGAGAAACCGGGTTTCCGGATCGTCCAGCATTTCCGTGAAAAATCTTTCGGCGGCTTTTTCGTCACCGTCCAGCTGCGCCGATTGCGCCGACAAAAGCCGGGTCAGCGGTGCCGAACCGCTCAGCAAAGCTTCCGCACGGCGCGCATGACGCCGTGCTTCCGTCGCATCGCCGGCGGCGACCGCGACCATACCGCTGGACAGCGCCGTATAACCCTTGCGCTTGCGGCGTTCCTTCATCGCCGTGCCGATTTCGCCCGGCACGGCCTGCAGGAACCGCCAGAAACGGTACAGCGCCGCGGTCAGCGCGGCAAACAGCAGTACCGCCGCCATCATCACACCGACCGATGTATCGAGCCGCCAGCCCTGCCATTGCAAGGTCACGTCGCCCGGATGCTGCACGAACCAGACAACGCCGACCACGACGAGACACAATCCAGCCAGGAAGAATATCCAACGCCACATGGCTTATACGTCCTTCCCCGGTGTTGTTCCCTGGATCATCCCGCGGCTCATTTCGCGAGCGCCGCCAGCGCCGAGGCATGCATGGCGTCCAGCGCGCGCTCCGCCGTCGCTCGCTCCTTGGCGTCGAGCAGCCACGGGTCGAGGGTTTTTTTCGCGGCGCCCTGCAGCGTGTCGGACAGGACGTCCGCCGTTTTGACCGCCGAGGCCATGTCGTGTTTCGCGAGGCTCTGCTCGATGCCGGCCACCGCATCCTCGACCGGGTCACCGGAAACGCCGTCGGTGCGGCGCAGCGACACCAGCGCCGACAGACGCCCGGTTGCCTGTTGCAGCCAGTCGCCGTCACCGGCCCTGGCCTGGGCGACGATATCACCGGCGATGGCCGAGAACCCGGCCTGCAGCGTTTCAATCGTCGGCAGGCCGCCGTCGGCACCGGCTTCGAGCCGGCTGGCTGCGGCAATCACGTCCTGATTGCCGGCAGCGACGGATTTAAGGGCGCCCAACTGCGCCGCATAGGGGCGTCCGGAAAGCGCCGCATCGCGTAACTGTGCAATCGCCAGCACCACGCCGGAACCGGCGGAACCACTGCCTTTCTCGGAAATGTTCTGAACTTTTTCGGCAAGCGCCGCCACCTCGCTGTTGGTGTCGCGGTCTTTTTTCTCGAGGCCGTCGATGCGCGTCAGGATCGGCGCCAGGTCAACCTCGGCTCCCGAGCTTGTGGTCACGGCACTGGCCAGTTCACGCACCTCGGCAAGACGGGTTTCAAGGTCATCAATGCGTGCCAGTGCCTTGTCGAGTCCCGACTGCACACGGGCCTTTTCATTCTTAAGCGCCGCCATCACGCTGTCGGTGCTGCCCGACTGGGCGACGGACTTTTCAAGCGATTCGATACGCCGGCTCAGCAGTTCGACGGGGCTCGGCTGTTTGGACCCGCTCACTGTACTGCCGTCGCCGCCAAAGCCGGGCAGTTTGGCCAGATAGGGTTCGACCTCGGCTATCCAGATGTCGCGGGTCACATAGGCACCGCCGCCGACCAGGATTACAAACACCAGCAGATATACGAACGCACGCGCGCCGCCACCGCCGCTTTCGGCCTTGGCCTGGGAATCCGCCGGCTTGGCGCCGCCACCGCTGGGGACCGAGCTGGTTTTCGTGCCTGATTTCGCCGTCGCGTCAGAAGCGTTCACCGTCGCCGCATCCTTGGTGTCCGTCGCGGCCTTTGCCGGGGATTCCTTGGTATCTGCGGGCTTTTTCGTGTCGCTCGCCGCTTTTGCGGGCTTTTTGTCCGGCGTCTTTGCCGGGTCCGATGGCTCGGCCATGCGTCATCCCTCTCTGCTCGCCGTGCTGGCGTCTATCAGTAGTAACAAGTCCGCACCGCTTCCAGCAAGGATTCCTGATCAGGGTGCGCGGCGACGATGCATTCTTTCCAGTTTCCGCCGGCTGCGGCGCGAACGTTTTCCGACAGCGCGAAGAGGGTCAGACGGCCAAGCGCCGCCGAAAGACCCGCTGCAGACGCCAGCGCATCGAAATGCCTGGCGGTTCTTGGCGAATACAATACCACACCATCGAGCGTACCGCTTTCCAGAGCGGCGCGGGCGGCATCCGGCAGGGTATCCGGCGTCCGGGCTTCGTACAGCACCTCGCGCCTGACCCTGAAACCGCCGGGCGCCAGCAGCGCCGACAAATCCCCGGCGCTGACCGTTCCAGCGGCATGCAGCAGCGCCCCCGCACCGGGATCGCACCGCGCACCCACAAGCCGCGCCAGATCGTCGACATCGCCGTCGGCACTTTCAACCTTGCCGAATCCCAGCGCCAAGGCCTGACGCGCTGTCGCGTCACCGACGGCATAGCACGGCAGATCGCGCACCGCCGTCCGTGCCGCCAGCGCGCGGACACCGTTGGCGCTGGTCAGCAAAAATCCCTGCACGCCATCCAGGTCCAGCGGCGGTCCCGGGTGACAGATGACCTCGAGCAGCGGCGACGATACCGTCGCGACACCCATCTTATGCAGCCGCTCAGCCAATGGCGCGGCATCTTCGAGCGGGCGCGTCAACAGCAGCGTCGGCATTATCCGTGCTCGTCGAAAAATCCGGGGCCGGCGCGGCGGCGCAATTCCTCACCGGCGTCGAGGCCGAGCGCTTCCGCGTCTGCCGGGGAGCCCGTGCGTTCGGTGCTCAGTACCTCCGAGCCGTCGGGGCGGAAGATCATGCCCCGTAGACGGAGATTGTCGCCGTCAATCACTGCCAGACCGGCGATCGGCGTCCGGCACGAACCGTCGAGCGCATCCAGCATGGCGCGCTCGCAGGTGACCGCTATCCGCGACGGCGCATCGTCGAGCGCCGCCAGATAGGCCAGCGTTTCCGCATCGTCGGCGCGGCAGGTGATGCCGATGGCGCCTTGCGCGCAGGCCGGCAGAAACACGTCGGGCGAGAGGATTTCCGTCGCCACCCCGCGCTGTCCAAGCCTGTCCAGTCCCGCAAGCGCCAGAAACGTGGCGTCGTATTCGCCGGCCTCGAGTTTTGCCAGGCGTGTCTGCACGTTGCCGCGGATGATACCGATTTCGAGATCGGGGCGCATCAGCATGAGTTGCGCCTTCCTGCGGATCGACGCGGTGCCGACACGGGCGCCGGCGGCCAGCATATTCAGGGTCGGGGCCTTGAGGCTGATGAAGGCATCGCGCACATCGGCGCGCGGCAGGATGCAGCCGATGGCCATGCCGTCGGGCAGCCAGGTTTCCAGATCCTTCATGGAATGCACCGCCAGATCGATGCGCCGGTCCATCAGCGCGCGGTCCAGTTCCTTGGTGAACAGCCCCTTGCCGCCGATTTCCGACAACGGCTTGTCGAGCACCAGATCGCCGGTGGTTTTCACCGGGTCGATGACCAGACGGCCGTCGGCGGCCAGCTCCGGATGGGCGGCGCGGAGCGCGGCGGCGGCGGTTTCGGTCTGCACCATGGCCAGCGGGCTGGAGCGGGTGCCGATGATCAAACTGCGTGATGGGTCGCTCATGCTCTCGTCGTCTCGTCTCGATTGCCGTCAAAAGGCACCGCGTGCCCTTGGCGGCGGCTGCGTGCGAGAGTAAAGTCCCGCCCCGCCAAGCGAAAGGGCTTTGACGTGATTGTTTTGGGGATCGAAACCAGCTGCGACGAGACGGCGGCCGCCGTCGTTGACGATGCGCGCACCATCCGCGCCAACGTGGTGCTGTCGCAGACCGACGATCACCGCCCGTTCGGCGGCGTGGTGCCGGAAGTCGCCGCGCGCGCGCACTTGGAAAAAACCGACTTCGTTATCGCCCAGGCGATGCGGAACGCAGGTCTGGATTTCGCCGATCTCGACTGTATCGCGGCGACCGCCGGGCCGGGCCTGATCGGCGGCGTTTTGGTCGGCGCCATGTCGGCCAAGGCCATCGCACTGGCCACCGGCAAACCCTTCGTCGCCGTCAATCATCTGGAAGGCCACGCGTTGACGGTGCGCCTCACCGATGATGTGGCGTTTCCGTATCTGCTTTTGCTGGTGTCCGGCGGGCATTGCCAGCTTCTGATCGTCGAGGGGGTCGGCAAGTACACCCGGCTCGGCACCACCATCGACGATGCCGCCGGCGAGGCTTTCGACAAGACCGCCAAGCTGCTCGGCCTCGGCTATCCCGGCGGCCCGCTGATCGAGAAAGCCGCCGCAGGCGGCGATCCCCGGAAATTCGATTTTCCGCGTCCGATGGCGCACCATCCGGGCTGTGATTTCTCGTTTTCCGGCCTCAAGACCAGCGTCCGGCGTGCCGTCGAAACCCTGGACCGCCCGCTCGAAGATGCCGCCCCCGATCTCGCGGCATCGTTTCAGCAGGCCGTCGCCGAGACCTTGGTGGCACGAACGAAAAACGCCATCCGCATGGCCCGGGACATGCATCCGGACATCACCACCCTGGTCGTCGCCGGCGGCGTTGCCGCCAACACGGCCATCGGCACCGCACTCGCGGGCTTATGCGAAAAATCCGGCATGCGGCTGGTCAAGCCGGCCCCGGCGCTGTGCACCGATAACGGCGCCATGATCGCCTGGGCCGGGCTGGAGCGCTTCCGCCTCGGCCAGACCGATTCGCTCGATTTCAAGGCGCGGCCGCGCTGGCCGCTCGACCCCGACGCCCCCGCCGCCGCCTTCGCCGGGGTAAAGGCATAATTTCGCCGATTGCACCGACCCGCAGGTGACAGCCCCTTTTGCTTCCCCTACAAATGAGCGCATGAAAAACATCTCCGTCATCGGTGCCGGCGCCTGGGGCACGGCACTTGCCGCGGCGGCTTGCAGCGCCGGGCGCAGCGTGCGGTTGTATGCCCGCGAGGCCGAGGTTGCAGACGCCGTCAACGCCGGTCGTGGCAATCCGGTTTTCCTCAAGGGCATACCGTTACCGGACGGCATTCAGGCCGGCACCGATTTGGCCGAGGCCGTCGAAGGCGCCGACGCCGTCATCCTTGTCGTGCCGGCGCAGTTCCTGCGCGCCACCGCGGGCGAGCTTGCCGCCGTTCTCTCAAAAGACACGCCGGTAGTGCTCGCCGCCAAGGGCATCGAACAGGGTTCGCTCATGCTGATGAGCGAAATCGCCGAAGAGACGCTGGCGGGCAATCCCATCGCCGCGCTATCGGGGCCGTCGTTTGCCGCCGAGGTGGCGCGTTCGCTGCCAGTCGCGCTGACCCTGGCCTGTGCCGACGAAGCGCTTGGCAAGCGGCTGGTCGATACCCTGGCCAGCGGCATGTTCCGGCTTTATCTGTCGAAGGACATCGTCGGCGCTGAGATCGGCGGCGCGGTCAAGAACGTGCTGGCCATAGCGTGCGGCATCGTCGAGGGCAGGGGGCTGGGCGACAACGCCCGCGCCGCGCTGATCACGCGCGGGCTTGCCG
Organism: Thalassospiraceae bacterium; assembly: GCA_038100295.1. Taxonomy (GTDB): domain Bacteria; phylum Pseudomonadota; class Alphaproteobacteria; order Rhodospirillales; family Casp-alpha2; genus UBA4479. The sequence continues at coordinate 159,436 of JAYNVG010000003.1, read as the reverse complement.
AGCTGGTCCGGCTCGGCCGCACCAAGGGCGCGTCGACGGAAACCATGATGGGCCTTGCCGGTCTCGGCGATCTGGTGCTGACCTGCAACGCCATGCAGTCCAGGAATTTCTCGTTCGGTCATGCGCTTGGCCAGGGCAAAAGCCCGGAAGAGATTCTCGCCGAACGCGTTGCCGTCACCGAGGGGGTGTCCAGCGCCGTCTCGGTGGTCGAGCTGGCGGCGAAACTCGGCGTCGACATGCCGATATGCGAAACCGTCCATGCCATCATTCATCAGGGCCGCGACATCGACACCGCCATCCGCATGCTGATGGAGCGGCCTTTGAAGGTCGAATAGCGGAGTAAGCGAAGCATGAAATACTGGCTCATGAAAACCGAACCCGGATCGTGGTCCTGGGACGATCAGGTCAAAAAGGGCGTAGAGCCCTGGAACGGCGTGCGCAACCATCAGGCCGCCAACAACATGAAGGCAATAAAGACCGGCGACCGGGCTTTCTTCTATCATTCGGTGAAGGAAAAAAGCATCGTCGGTATCGTCGAGATCTGCCGTGAATACTACCCCGATCCGTCGGACGCCTCCGGACGTTTCGGCATGGTCGACGTCAAGACAGTCGCCCCGGTGCCGAACCCGGTGACGCTGGCCGATATCAAGGCCGACCCGCGCCTGTCGGAACTGCCGCTTCTGAAACAGTCGCGGCTGTCGGTCATGCCGATTGACGCCAAATCATGGAAGCTGATCTGTGCGATGGGGGGCGTGAAATCGTGAGCAACGTCCGACTTTGCGCCGTCGACGACATTCCCGATGACGGTTCCGCCGCGTTCGTCGCCGAAATCGACGACAGGAAGATTGCCGTGATGGCGATCCGCAAGAACGGCAATGTCTTCGTCTACGAAAACGAATGCCCGCACGTCGGCGCGCCGCTCGATTTCAGGCCCGGGGAATTTCTCACCGATGACGGGGAAAACATAATCTGTTCGACCCATGCCGCGCTGTTCAGGATCGAAGACGGGGAATGCATCGACGGTCCGTGCTTCGGCGACCGCTTGACCCAGATCAATGTCGAGGTCCGCGACGGGTCTGTATACATCGCCTAGCCCCGGGTCCGGAAACCGCCGGTCCGATAACCGTCGTGGATGCCAAGCCCCCTTGGCATTCAACCTATCTTTGCCGATAATCGGCCCCAAGCGGGGCATACCCGCACGCGAAAACGCATATGATCAGGGAGAGGTACACCATGAGCGACGTTCACATTCATCCGGTCCCCGCCGACTTCGCTAAAAACGCTCTCATCGACAAGGCCAAGTACGAAAGCATGTACAAGGCTTCGATCGAGGACAACGAAGCCTTCTGGGCCGAACACGGCAAGCGCATCGACTGGATCAAGCCGTACACCAAGGTCAAGGACGTCAATTACAATACCCCCGGCGTCAAGATTAAGTGGTTCTATGACGGCACGCTGAACGCCTCGGTGAACTGTCTCGACCGGCATCTGGAAAAGCGCGGCGATCAGACGGCCATCATCTGGGAAGGCGACGAGCCGACCGATGACGAGCACGTCACATATCGTGATCTGTATGAGCGGGTGTGCCGCCTTGCCAATGCCATGAAGGCGCGCGGCGTCAAGAAGGGCGACCGGGTCACGCTTTATATGCCGATGGTGGTCGAAGCCGCCGTCGCCATGCTGGCCTGTACGCGCATCGGCGCCATTCACTCCATCGTCTTCGGCGGGTTTTCGCCGGACAGCCTGTCGGCACGCATCAAGGGCTGCGATTCCAACTGCGTGATCACCGCCGACGAGGGCATTCGCGGCGGCCGCAAGATTCCGCTGAAAGCCAATACCGATGCCGCGCTGAAAAGCTGCCCGTCGGTCGAAACGGTGATCGTCGTCAAACGCACCGGTGGCGACGTCAATATGCAGGAAGGCCGTGACGTCTGGTACGAGGATGTCTGCGCCGCCGCCGATCCGGTCTGCGAGCCGGAGGAAATGAACGCCGAGGATCCGATGTTCATCCTCTACACCTCCGGGTCCACCGGCGCGCCGAAGGGCGTGCTGCATACCACCGGCGGTTACATGGTCTATGCGTCGATGACGCATCAGTACGTGTTCGATTATCACGGCGGCGAAATTTACTGGTGCACTGCGGACGTCGGCTGGGTCACCGGCCACAGCTACATCGTCTACGGCCCGCTCGCCAACGGCGCGACGACGCTGATGTTCGAGGGCGTGCCCAACTATCCGTCGATGTCGCGCTTCTGGGATGTCTGTGACAAGCACAACGTCAATATCTTCTATACCGCGCCGACCGCCATCCGTGCCCTGATGCGCGAAGGCGACGATCCAGTCACCAAGACGTCACGCAAATCGCTGCGTCTGCTGGGTTCGGTCGGCGAGCCGATCAACCCGGAAGCGTGGGAATGGTATTACCGTGTCGTCGGCGATAGCCGCTGCCCCATCGTCGATACCTGGTGGCAGACGGAAACCGGCGGCATCCTGATCACGCCGCTGCCGGGCGCCATCGACCTCAAACCCGGTTCGGCGACGAAGCCGTTCTTCGGCATCCAGCCGCAGCTTGTCGATAACGAAGGTGCCGTGCTGGATGGCGCGACCGAGGGCAACCTCTGCATCACCGACAGCTGGCCCGGTCAGATGCGCACGGTCTACGGCGACCATGAGCGCTTCGAGCAGACCTACTTCTCGACCTATCACGGCAAGTACTTCACCGGTGACGGCTGCCGCCGCGACGAGGACGGCTATTACTGGATCACCGGGCGTGTCGATGACGTGATCAACGTGTCGGGTCACCGCATGGGCACGGCCGAAGTGGAATCCGCCCTGGTCGCGCACCACGACGTCGCCGAGGCCGCCGTCGTCGGCGCGCCGCACGACATCAAGGGGCAGGGTATCTATGCCTATGTGACCCTGAATGCCGGTGTCGAAGCCACCGACGCCTTGAAAAAGGAACTGGTACAGTGGGTGCGCAAGGAAATCGGCCCGATTGCCTCGCCGGACTGGCTGCAGTGGTCGCCGGGCCTGCCGAAGACCCGCTCCGGCAAGATCATGCGCCGCATCCTGCGCAAGATCGCCGAGGACGAGTTTTCCAACCTCGGCGACACCTCGACGCTGGCCGATCCGGCGGTGGTCGATGATCTGATCAACAACCGCCAGAACAGAAAATGATCTGGCATTAAGCTAGACTGAAATGCCAAGGGGGGCTTCGGCCCCCCTTTTTTATATCAAGCCGCGTCCTCGCTGAGCATGTGCTGCACGCGCATCAGGTTCTTCTGGATCACTTCGGCTTTTTTCTTCTGGCCGCGTACCTTGCGGTACACCTGCACCGCGCCCTGGAAATAATAGGATGCTTCCTCGAGAAGATGTTCTTCTTTGTTCTGCTTGGCCAGCGCGAAACACGCGGCGCCCAGATTGTTGGCGGTCTGCGCCCAAAGCAGCGGCTGCTGGTCGCGCTTGCGGACCTCGAGTACCTTGCGGAACGTCGAAATCGACTGCTGCAGGATGGCGTCCGCCTTGCCGTGCCCGCCGAGCGCCATCTGCGCGACACCGTAATGGTTCATCACCTCGGCCCAGCGGTCCGGCGACTTGGCGCGGTCATAGACGGTCAGTGCTTCCTCGAAGGCGCTGGCGGAACTTTTCAGGTGCGCCTGCGCCTGCGCCGCTTGCAGTGTCGCCAGCTTGTAATACGCCATGGCCCGGCGCATGTGCGCCAGCGCCCAGTCGCTGGCGTGGGCTTCGCGGCTCAGGGTATTGGCTACGCCGCTGTAGCGTTTGATCGCATTCATCAACGTTTCCGGGCTGCGGTCGATCTTCGTCGAGGCTTCGAGTACCAGGCCGAGGTGCGTATTGATCACGGCCCAAGTCATCGGCGACTTGGCCGGGTCGACCAACTTGTCGGCGGCCTCATATTGCTGCAGGGCGTCGCTGAGTGCCTTCTTGTTGCCGAGACGGAAGCTCGTGGCGAAGGCGTTGCCGAGCGCATTGTGAACAGCGACCCGGCATTCTTCCGGCATGTCTTCAGGGAAATTGCCGATCGCCGCACTGGCGTCAGCCAATTGCGCCACCAGGCGCTCGGAAAGCGTACGGCGCGCACCCCTGGCGGCCGGCAACAGGGCTGCAATGGTCACGGCACGGACAAGCGCCCCGGCGTCGTCCGGGAGCGGTACCGGCAAATCCAGCGTATCGGCCATGCCGAAAACCCCCGGCTGGCCATCCTGGGTCGCGTTGAGCGTCAGGAAATGCAGCCGGGCGATGGTGCCGAGTTCTTCCATGTCGCCCCAGATCAGCAGGTCGGCGTCCTCTTCCTCAAGCCACTGGCGGCCCTCCTCCTCGGCAAGCAGCAGGCGCTCGATCAGGCCGACACGGAGATTCTTTTTAAGGGCACGCCCGGCGAAAACCGTCTGCAGCGCGCTTTCGGCGGACAGCATCCCGGCCAGCCGTTCGGTGATTTCATTGCCGCCGGAACCGAACAGCACTGCCAGCATGATCTTGCCGTCGGTGCCGCCTTCGGACGGACGGAAACCACCGCCGGCCTGTACGGCACCGCGACGCTTCTTCTTGCGCTTGCGCCCACCGGGCACAAAACTCCTAAGAATACTGGCGAAAAGCCCCATTACCATCCCCGCGAGCACGACCGGAATCGCATTACCGGCCGCAGTATCTTTCGGTTTTCTTATTGTGCTCCCGGTCCCGTCGGAACCGGTGCATATCATTGTCTTTCAAATATGATAATGCGGTCTGGAAATGACCGCAATCTGACAAGCCGCCGAAAAAGGGGCGCTTTCATCAGAAATCGATGCAGCGGCCTTTTTTCTCCCAGTCCCCGTAGCGTGTCGGCTCCGGGCCTTTCGGTCCGCCGATCTCGCCGGTTTCGGGCAACGCTTCGGTGTCCTTGGCTGTATCCGCATCCGCGGCGGCGGCAGGCTGCCTGGCAATGTCGTTCTTATCGTCACCGGACGGCATGATTAATTTTCCTTCATTTCGCTGCGGCATATTGAAAAGCCACGGTTTCGAGATAATTCAATCAGGCGCCCGGCACAAGCCGGGAAGGGCGGTTTAGCGGATGAAAGACGGATGAACTGGCTTAAAACATCGGTATTGCTGGCGGGTCTGGCAGCGTTGTTCATGGGCGCAGGTTACCTGCTGGGTGGCGAAGGCGGCATGATGATCGCCCTGGTATTTGCCGTGGCGACCAACTTCTTCGCCTACTGGAACGCCGATACGCTGGTCTTGCGCATGTACAACGCGCGCGAGGTGACGGCCGAGAGCGCGCCCGGATTTTACGGCATCGTCCGTCAGCTTGCACTGAAGGCCGAGCTGCCGATGCCGAAGGTCTACATCATCGAGAACGAACAGCCGAACGCATTCGCCACCGGACGCAACCCCGACAATGCCGCGGTCGCCGCGACCACGGGTCTGCTAAAGCTTCTGACGCACGAGGAAATCGCCGGTGTCATGGCGCACGAGCTGGCGCACGTGAAAAACCGCGACACCCTGACCATGACGGTCACCGCGACCATCGCCGGCGCGCTGTCGATGCTCGCCAACTTCGCGCTGTTCTTCGGCAACAACCGCAACAATCCGCTCGGCATCGTCGGCACCATCGCGGTGATGATCCTGGCGCCGGTCGCCGCCATGCTGGTACAGATGGCGATTTCCAGAACCCGCGAATACAGCGCCGATGCCGGCGGTGCGGAAATATGCGGCAACCCGATGTGGCTGGCCGCCGCACTGCAGAAGCTGGAGCAGGGTGCTCAGGTCATCGACAACGATGTCGCCGAAAACAACCCGGCGACGGCGCACATGTTCATCGTCAACCCGTTGCACGGACGCGCCACCGATAACCTGTTCTCGACCCATCCGAAGACCGAAAACCGGGTCCGCAAACTGCGCGAACTGGCCGGCCTCGCCGGGCGGCCGTGGGGCTGATGCACGTATAAATCTGCGCCGTTAGCCGGCCTCGCCTTCAAGCAGGGCGAGCACCAGATCGGCGGCTTCCTCGGCGGACAGCGCCCCGGTATCGAGCCTGAGTTCCGGGTTCAGCGGCGGTTCATACGGCGAGCTGATCCCAGTGAAGTTGGCGATCTCGCCCCGCCGCGCACGCGCATATAGCCCCTTCGGGTCGCGTGCTTCGCAAATTTCCAGCGAGGCGTCGACATGGACCTCGAAGAATTCGCCATCGGACATCAGACCGCGGACCATGTCCCGGTCGCTGCGGAACGGCGAGATCACCGAAACCAGAACGATCATCCCCGCATCCACGAACAGCTTCGCGACTTCAGCGATACGGCGGATGTTCTCGACCCGGTCGGCTTGGGTGAAGCCCAGGTCACGGTTCAGCCCGTGGCGCAGGTTGTCGCCGTCCAGCATGTAGGTATGCCGCCCTGCCAGATGCAGCTTCTGTTCGACAATGTTGGCGACGGTCGACTTGCCGGCGCCGGAAAGCCCAGTGAACCAGAGGATGGCCGGTTTTTGTCCGAGCGAATCGGCCCGCGCCTGCTTGTCGACGCTGAGCTTGTGGCGGGTCAGGTTGGCGGCGCGGCGCAACGCGAAGTCGACCATCCCGGCACCGACCGTCTCGTTGGTCTCGCGGTCGATGAGAATGAAGGAACCGGTTTCCTGGCAGTCTTTGTAGGCGTCGACGGCAAGGCGCCGGTCGAAGCTGAGGTTGCAGACGGCGACGTCATTCAGCTCAAGCGTTTTTGCAGCAACATGCTCCAGGGTATTGATATTGACCTTGTATCTGAGATCACTGATCCAGGCCTTGGCGCTCGCTGCCGCCAGCTTGATGGCATAGTGACGGCCCGGAATCATCGGCTCGGATGACATCCAGATGATGTGTGCCTGCACCTGATCGGTGCTCTGCATGGGGCTGTCGGCGTGGCGGATGACATTGCCCCTTGCAACGTCGACGTCGTCGGCGAGGGTCACCATCACCGCCTGGCCGGGGACCGCCTCGGCAAGCGCGCCGTCCAGGGTCTGAAGCCCGGAAACCGTGGTTTTCGCGCCGTCGGGCTCGATGAAAACAGGGTCGCCGGGCTTAAGGCCGGCGCCGGCGACGCTGCCGGCGAAGCCCCGGAAATCGCCGTCCGGGAGGCACACCCACTGCACAGCCAGGCGCGCGCCGAGGCTGCTTTTTTCTGCATCAACCTGCACGGTTTCCAGATAATCGAGCACGCATTTAGCATTGAACCACGGCATAAGGCCGCTTTTGGCGATGATGTTGTCGCCCTGCAGCGCCGAGACCGGCAGCGCCGTCACCGAGGCGAATTCCAGGCCGTCGGTAAATGCCCGGTAGTCGTTTTCGATGGCCGTGAAGACATCTTCCGCATAGCCGACCAGGTCCATCTTGTTGACGCACAGCAACACATGACGGATGCCGAGAAGGTGCGCGATATAGCTGTGCCGCCGGGTCTGCGTAAGCACGCCCTTGCGGGCATCGACGAGGATCACGGCGAGGTCCGCCGTCGAGGCCCCGGTCGCCATGTTGCGGGTGTACTGTTCGTGGCCCGGCGTGTCGGCGACGATGAAACTGCGCCGCGCAGTCTGGAAATAGCGGTAGGCGACATCGATGGTGATGCCCTGCTCGCGCTCGGCCTCGAGACCGTCGACGAGCAGTGCGAAGTCGACGCCGTCGGTGACGCTGCCGAAGCGTTTCGATTCAGCCGCTAGCGTCGCCGCCTGATCGTCGGGGAGAAGCTCGGCATCGTGCAGAAGTCTGCCGATCAGGGTCGACTTGCCGTCGTCGACGCTGCCGCAGGTGAGAAAGCGCAACAGGCTCTTTTCCGCCGCGTTGTTTTGTGTCGTCGGCATCAGAAGTACCCCTCGCGTTTTTTCTTTTCCATGGAGGCGGACTGGTCGTGATCGATCATCCGTCCCTGCCGTTCCGAGGTCGTCGCCGACAGCGTCTCGGCGATGACGGCATCGATGTCGGCGGCGTCGGAGCGGATCGCGGCGGTCAGCGGATAGCAGCCGAGGGTGCGGAAGCGGACCTTTTCGGTGCGGATCTCCTCGCCGGGCTGCAGTTCGAGCCGCGCGTCGTCGGCCATGATCAGTTGTCCGCCGCGTTCGACCACCGGACGTGCGGCGGCAAAATACAGCGGCACCACCGGAATGCTTTCCTGGCGGATGTAGGCCCAGACATCGCGTTCCGTCCAGTTCGACAGCGGGAACGCACGGACGCTTTCACCCGCGGCGATCCGGCAGTTGTAAAGATGCCAGAGTTCCGGGCGCTGGCGGCGCGGGTTCCAGGCATGATGAGTATCGCGAAACGACATCACCCGTTCCTTGGCGCGGGACTTTTCCTCGTCGCGCCGCGCCCCGCCGATGGCGCAGTCGATCCTGTGCAGGTTCAGGGCCTGCTTCAGCGCCTCGGTCTTCATCACGTCGGTATGCACCGTGGCGCCGCTGGCAAACGGCGAGATGCCGCGCTTGAGGCCGTCCTCGTTGACGTGCACGATCAGGTCGAGCCCGAGTTCACGGATCCGCACGTCGCGAAACGCGATCATGTCCCGGAATTTCCAGGTGGTGTCGACGTGCAACAGCGGAAACGGCGGTTTCGCCGGGTGAAACGCTTTCATCGCCAGGTGCAGCAGCACCGACGAATCCTTGCCGATGGAATACATCAGCACCGGCCGCTCGAACGACGCCGCGACTTCGCGGAGAATGTGGATCGATTCGGACTCCAGCCGCTGTAAATTGTTCAAAGGGATCATTTCGGTTTCAGTCATAGCGCAGGATCATCTTTCTTATCGCATGAATGGCAAAGCGCAAACAGTACCGGCATCCGGTCGGTGCCGCTGCTTGCGTCGTCTCGGTTTTAGGGGAGCCGGCTCAGTCGGGGCGCAGCAATTTATGGATGCCGCATTCGACCTTGCCGGTGCCGCGCCAGCGTCCGGCGCGGAAGTCCTCGCCCGGCCGGACGCGTGACGTGCAGACCGCACACCCGACACTGGGATAGCCCTTGTCGGCCAGTGGATGGCGCGGCAGACCATGCCGGTCGAGATACGCCGAAACGTCGGCATTGTCCCAGTGCGCCAGCGGGTTGACCTTGATGCGCGGACCGTCCGCCTCGAACGGCTGCAACACCGACCTCGCGGCGCCATGGTGCCGCTTGCGACCGGTGAACAGCGCCCGGAAGCGCATGATCTCGCGTTCCAGCGGCCGGGTCTTGCGTACCCGGCAGCAGGCGTCCGGATCGCTGGACCACAACATGCCGTCGGCGTCGGTGGCGACGATGTCGCTGGCCGCCGGCTGCACGGTGCGGACGTTTTCCAGCCTGAGCCGCGCGATCAGCCGGTCGCGATAGGCCAGCGTCTCGTCGAAATGCTTCAGGGTATCGAGAAACAGCACCGGTGTGGCTCGGTCGGCGCAGGCGACCATGTGCAGCAGGACCGCCGATTCCGTGCCGAACGAAGACACCAGGGCAATCCGTTCGGGAAAGATATCCCGGATGGCGAGATTTACGATATCCTGCGCCGGGGTCGTGGTGTGTTGCGCGTTCAGGGCGTCGATGGATGAACTCATCATGGTAACCTGTTGTTTTCTAACAAGAGACACATATACAACACAATCAAAATGTTATATATTATAATTTTACTATTATATAAAGTTATTATATATGTTAATACATATAATGTGTGTTTTTTGATTTTCTTTGCCGCCTGCGCCAGTCCGTCCTAAGAGTGGCCGTCCTTAGAGTGGCCGCAGTCGCCACGCCCGCCGCACCGCATCCCGGGGAAACAATGCCTGCCAAATCGACACAAGACCGGCCAGCAAAAGACCGACCCGCACAAGACAAGCCCGCAGCCGACCCGCTGATGTCCCGTCTGGCCGCGTTCGAGGTGCTGCAGGACGTGCTGTGGCGCAAAAAGGCTCTCGACGACGCGCTTGGTGCATCGCGCGCCTATGCCGCCCTTGCCGGACCGGACCGGGCCTTCGCCGCGTATCTGGCGCGCACCGCGCTGCGCCGACGCGGCCAGATCGACGACCTGATCGGGTCCTGCGTCACTGACCCGCTGCCCCGCAAGGCGCGACCGGTCTATGACGTGCTGCGCGTCGGCGTCGCACAGTTGCTGTTTTCCGCCACCGCCGACCATGCCGCCGTCGCCACCACCGTCGATCTGTGCCGCACCGTCGGCCAGGTTCCGTTCGCCAAACTGGTCAACGCCGTCATGCGCCGTCTGCAGCGTGAAGGGGCGGCCCGCCTCGCGCGCCAGGACGCGGCGGCGCTGAACACCCCGGACTGGCTGCGCGAAAGCTGGATTGCCGCCTATGGCCGCAGCGCCGCCGACGCCATCGCGCAGGCACACATGGAAACCCCGCCGGTCGATCTGACGGTCAAGTCGGACGCGCCGGGCTGGGCCGAAAAGCTCGGCGGCACGGTCGTCCTCGCCGGCACCGTCCGGCTTCCGGAAGCCTCCGACGTCAGTGCCCTGGACGGTTTTTCCGACGGCGCCTGGTGGGTACAGGATGCGGCGGCACGGCTCTGCATCGGCACGCTCGGCGATGTCGCCGGCAAGCGGGTGTTCGATCTTTGCGCCGCCCCCGGCGGCAAGACGCTGGAACTGGCGTCGATGGGCGCACAGGTGACGGCGCTGGATATTTCCGAAAAACGCCTTGCCCGGCTCAGGGAAAACCTTGCGCGCACCGGCCTTGCTGCCGCGACCGTCTGCGCCGACACCCGCACCTGGACCCCGGACGGCCCCGCCGACATCGTCGTGCTGGATGCGCCCTGCTCGTCGACCGGCACGCTGCGCCGCCATCCCGATGTCGCCTATCTGAAAACCCCGGAAGACATTTCCAAGCTTGCCGCCGTACAGGCATCGCTGCTGGACGCCGCCGCCCTGCTGGTGCAGCCGGGCGGTGTCTTGCTGTACATCACCTGTTCGCTGCAGCCGGAAGAAGGCGTCGGCGCGGTCGATGCCTTTCTTGCCCGCACCCCCGCGTTCGTCCGCAAGCCGCTGAGCGCCGCCGAAGCCGGCGGGCTGGCCGACGCCGTGACGCCGGCCGGCGATCTGCGCACGCTGCCCTGTCATCTGGCGGACGCCGGTGGCATGGACGGTTTTTTTGCCGCGCGGCTGACCCGCCGGGCATGAACGGCGGGCAGGACGGAACGGCTTTCAGGGGCGGCTTGAAACGTGCCTTCGATTTGACAAAATGCCGCCGCACTGTCCGCCTGACCGCGACGATGGGGAGCGCCCGGCCGTATGTTTGATGTCATGCCCGAACGGTTGCGACGGTTTGTTTTCGCCACAACGGTTTACGACTGGATGCTGCCGTCCAGGGCGCCGTCCAGCGTCCGCGTGCCGCAGGGCCTGCAGGGTCTGGGTGCACGGGCGGCATGGGCCGCCGACATGCTGGCGCCTGCGCAGACATATGACGTACCGCCGGTGCGTGACGACTTCCGCGCACTTGCGCAGCTGACCTCGAACCCGTCCGACGCCTGGCCGGGAATCCGCATCTGGATCGACGCGCACCGCCGCTGGCAGCCCGAAAGCTGGCGCACCGATATTCTGGCCGAGCGGCTGACCCGCTGGCTCGGCGCCTATGACGCCGTCAGTGTCGGCATCGACCCGGCCGACCGCGCCGCCTGGGCGGTGCAGATATTTCGCACGGCCAGGCACCTGAGCCGCGCCGGCATGAACGGCATGGCGCCGTGGCGGCGGTTTCTGGTGCATCAGGCACGGATCAACGCCGCCATCGCCCTGCCGGAACTTGAAGACACCCTGCCAAGACGGCTGGGCGAGCTGGGCCAGGACGTGGAGCGGCAGGTCCCCGGCGACGGCGGTCATATCGAACGCGCCCCGGCGCGCGCGCTGGCGGTGCTGGCGATCCTGACGGAAATTCGCGATGCCCTTTCCGGGCATCATGTGCAGCCGCCGCAGGGGCTAATATCGGCCATCGACCGCATGGTGCCGTTCATCAAGGCGCTGTGCCACGCCGACGGCGGCTTCGCCCTGATCGCCGGCGCCACCGCCGACACCGGCGCGTTGATCGATGCCGTGATCGCGGCCTCGGGCGGCAAGGGCCGGGCCATGGCCAGCGCGCCGCACACGGGGTTTCACCGGCTGCGCGCCGGGCAGACGACGCTGATCTGCGATTGCGGCGAAACCCTTGCCGCAAGCGGCTTTCATGCCCCGGCGAGTTTCGAGTTGAGCGCCGGCAAGGTGCGGTTGATCGGCAATTGCGGCACCCGGCTGGCCGCCGATGGAGCCCGTGCCGGCTGGCTCAAGGCGCTGGCATCGACCGCCGCGCATACGGCGCTGGTCATCGGCGACAGCGATGCCGGCCCGGTCACGGAGGTTCTGGTCAGCCGCCGCGACCACGAAGGGGCACGGCTGATCGAAATGCGCCACGACGGATATTTCGCACGCACCGGCATCCGCCATACCCGCAGCATCTATCTGGACGCCAGCGGCAGCGACGTGCGCGGCGAGGACCAGTTGTCCGGTGGCGGTTCGGTGCCGTTTTCGGTGCGCTTTCACCTGCATCCCGAGGTCCGCGCCTCGATGGTAGCCGGCGGCGGCGAAGTCATCGTCAAGCCGCCGCGCGGCCGCGGCTGGCGCTTCACCTGCCACTATCCGGTGCGGCTCGAGGACAGCGTCAGCTTCGTCGACGGCCGTCAGCACCGGGCCCAGCAGATCGTCATTCTCGGCAATCACGAGCCGGCGGAAACCGTCGTCAAATGGCGCTTCGCCATCGATAGCTAGAGTAGAGAATTGAAGATCATCATCGTCACCCTGAGCTTGACTCAGGGTCCATGAATCATGGGTCCCGAATCAAGTTCAGGACGACGTTTTGTTTAGTCGCAAATGAATACTTCCACATCGGGACGCGCGGCGAGTAGCAGCGACACCGGCAGCAGCGGTGTCGGCGGGTTCAACAAGGCCTGTTCGAGGGCATCGATCTTGTCCGCACCCGTTACATGCAGAAACAGTTTCGAAATCTTCGTGAGTTCAGAAAACGTCAGACTTATTCTTTCGCGGGGCGCCGTAGGCGCCTCGCTCGAAATGACGGCGAAGCCGTCCCGCTCGAACGCGCTTTCGTCACTTGCCGGAAACAGCGAGGCGATGTGTCCGTCCGGTCCCATGCCGAGATAGGCGACGTCGGCGGGCAGGATCCCGTTCAGCCGGTGCTGTGCGTCCGCCAGTGCATCGCCGACGGACAGCGTGCCGGTCCACAAAGGATGCAGGGCGGCGGCCTGCGCGCCCTGCTCGATAAAACAGCGCCGCACCATGCCGGCGTTGCTGTCGGCGTCGTCCGGCGGCACACGCCGTTCGTCGACCAGCGTCACGTCGACCCGCGCCCAGTCGATGGGCTGCGCCGCCAGCACCGGGAGCACCGCCTGCGGCGAACGCCCGCCGGAAAGCGCCAGCGTGGCACGCGGCTTTTCGCCGAGCGTGGCCGTGACGGCCCCGGCCAGTGCCTCGGCCAAAGCCGTGCCGCAGGATGCGCTGTCGTCGTGGTCGTGAAGCTTCAAAGATTCCAGCGGCGGATGCCGTCCGGCATGTCGATGTGCCGCCACATGCCCTTGAGGTCGGCGATCAGGCCGCCCTCGTTGACCTGCGCCGCCAGAACCTCGGCGGTGTAATCGCAGTACGCCGCGTGCCTGACGGCACCGACGATGCAGTCGGCGGCAGGAATGTCGTTCATCACCGGATGCAGGTCGAGACCGTATTCCGCCCTGGCTTCGTCCGGATCGGCGCACGGGTCATGCACATCCACATGGTGGCCCATGTCTTTCAGGATATGCACCAGATCGGCGGTCTTGGAGTTGCGCAGATCGGGGACGTTTTCCTTGAACGTCAGGCCCAGCACCAGAATCCGTGACGGCTTGTGGCCCAGCGCTTCGTCGATCTGGCGGGCGATGAAGCCGGCCATGCCTTCGTTGATGCGCCGCCCCGACAGGATCACTTCCGGCTCGTGGCCGAGCGAACGCGCCAGATGCGCGAGATAATAGGGATCGACCCCGATGCAGTGCCCGCCGACCAGACCCGGCGTGAACGGCAGGAAGTTCCATTTCGTGCCCGCCGCGGCCAGCACGTCATGCGTCGACAGCCCGATCTTGTTGCAGATCATCGCCAGTTCGTTGACGAAGGCGATGTTGATGTCGCGCTGTGCGTTTTCGATCACCTTGGCGGCCTCGGCGGTCTTGATGTCCTTGGCGATGAAGATGTTGTCGCCGGTGACACGGCCGTACACCTTGGCCAGGCGCTCGGCGATCTCGGGCGTCTGACCGGACACCACCTTGGTGATGCGCTCGACGGTATACTTCTTGTCGCCGGGATTGATGCGTTCCGGTGAATAGCCGAGGAAGAAATCCACGCCGCATTCCAGCTCCGACGCCGCGGCCATCGCCGGGCCGCAGAAATTCTCGGTGACGCCTGGATAGACGGTGCTTTCGAAGACCACGATATCGCCTTTCTTCAACACCTTGGAGAGGGTGGTGCAGGCCGCGGTCAGGGCGCCGAGATCGGGTTGGTTCTCGGCATCGACGGGCGTCGGCACGGTGACGATGTAGATCTCCGCATCCTTCAACTGGGCGGCGTCGGCGGTGAAACTCATGGTGCTGGTACGCAGTTTCGCGGCATCGACCTCGCCGGAGCGGTCGACAGCGGCCTGCAGTTCGGCGATACGCGACTTGGAGATATCGAACCCGATGACCGGATAATGCCGCGCCAGTGCCAGGGCCAGCGGCAAGCCGACATAGCCGAGACCGATGACGGCGATTTTTTCAGCGGCGCGCGTGGCCATGGAATCCGTTTCCCCCCGAATGGCGGCAAGAATAGCGTACGAAGAACGGCCAAAACTAATGACAGTGGCTTGTTCATGCACGATTTTTTTAATGTTCACATTATGAACGCGTTTGACGTTCATATATTGAACAGTGTATTAAAACCTCAAGATTCGCAACATATGGTGCCACGAAGGCATCAGCCATAACCCGGCAGGGCCGATGACAAAAGCGAAATTCAGTTCCGAGCCGATCGATAACGAGCACCGGATCACGCTGGGTCTGCTGAATGCGGTTCATGAAAACGAGCGCGTCTCGCAACGCTCCATTTCATCGGAACTGTCGATTGCCCTCGGCCTGACCAACACCTACCTGAAAAGATGTATCAAAAAAGGCCTGATCAAGGTCACCCAGGCGCCGGCCAACCGCTACGCCTATTACCTGACGCCGAAAGGGTTCAGTGAAAAAACGCGCCTGACGGCGGCTTACCTGTCGCAGTCCCTGAACCTGTTCCGGGTTTCGCGCAACGAAGCCGAGGGCATCTTCATAATATGCCTGCAACGCGGCTGGCATCGCGTCGCATTGCTCGGCGATGGCGATCTGGTGGAAATTTTCGCCATGTCGGCCATGGACAAGGATTTGCAGCTGGCGCTCTTCGCCAATACCGATACCCACAATCTGACACTGGCGGAACTGCCGCGGCTGACGGACACGGAGCAGTTGCAGGACGTCGACTGTGTCGTCGTCTGCGACATGAACGATCCGATCCGGCTGTACACGCTTGCCCGCGGTCTGTTCGACAAGGAGCGCGTGCTTGCGCCGGCTTTCCTCGGCATCGACAGGATCGATGCCCTCGACGAGGAGACGCCCGCATGACCTACTGGTGCGTCGCCAACACGCAGGCCAACGCCGAGGACAAGGCCGTCTTTCATCTGATGCGCCAGGGCTTCAACGTGCTTCTGCCGAAACATCTGAAACGGCGCAGTCATGCGCGCAAGGTCGACTGGGTGCCGAGACCGCTGTTTCCGGGATACCTGTTCGTCGAGATCGATCCGTCGTTTTCGCCGTGGCGGGCGATCCGCTCGACGGTCGGCGTCCTCGACGTGATTCGCTTCGGCGATACCCCGGCGCCGGTGCCGGACGGGGTGATCGATGAAATCTGCGCCCGCCAGGATGAAAACGGGCTGGTCAAGACAATCGACGGCCCGGGCTTCAAGCCCGGCGACCCGGTGCGCGTGCTGCGCGGCGCGTTGGGCGAATTCGAAGCCCTGTTCGAAGCCAGCGACGAGCGCAACCGCGTCACCGTGCTGTTGAATCTGCTCGGGCGCCAGGTGCGCGCGCGGGTACACAAGGACGCCGTGTTCGCCGCCATCTAGGCCCGGCACGGTTTTTAGGTTTTGCACTTCGGGTGATTTCACCCGGAGTGCGGTAGCATGTCTGGATAAAACAAAGGCTTTCCCTTGAACACTGCATCTTCACCTTCCGCAAACGGTCGTCTGGTCACTCTGTTCGGTGGCGGCGGCTACATCGGCCCGGTCGTTGCCAAACGGCTGCTCGGCGCCGGCTATCGTGTCCGCGTCGTCGACATGTTTCTGTACGGCACCGAGAACATCCTGCTCGGCCTTTTCGACAACCCGGCCTTCGAGGTGCTGAACGGCGATCTCGCCGATCCCGCCATTGTCGATGCCGGCCTCGAGGGCGCGACCGACACCGTCATCCTGGCCGGTCTCGTCGGTGATCCGATCACCAAGAAGTACCCGGACGCCCACGCGGCGATCAACGAGAACGGCATTTCCCGGCTGATCGATGCCCTTGACGGCCGCGGCATGCAGCGGGCGATCTTCGTGTCCACCTGCTCGAACTACGGCCTCATTCCCGAAGGCACCCTTGCCGACGAAGACTACGAGCTTAGCCCGCTGTCGCTCTACGCCAAGGCCAAGGTCGGCATGGAACAGAAGCTTCTGGGCTTGCAGGGCAAGGTCGATTACACGGCGACGGCGCTGCGTTTCGCGACCGCCTTCGGGCTGGCGCCCCGGATGCGGTTCGATCTGACGGTCAGCCAGTTCACCCGGGAAATGTATGAAGGCCAGGATCTGCTGGTTTACGATCCCGATACCTGGCGGCCGTACTGCCATGTACAGGACTTCGCCGACGTCATTCAGCGTGTGCTCGAGGCGCCGCGAGACGCCATCGCGTTCGAGGTCTTCAATGCCGGCGGCGATACCAACAACTTCACCAAGCGGATGATCGTCGAAGCGATCCGGGAACATCTGCCCGACGCCGTCATCGCCTATCAGGAGCACGGCACCGATCCCCGCAACTACCGTGTCGATTTCAGAAAAATCCGCGAGCGGCTGTGCTTCGAGCCGCGCTACAGCGTCGAGGACGGCATCCGCGAACTGCTGAAGGCGCTTGAACAGAACCTGTTCGCCGACGCCGAGGCGCGGCCCAATTTCTACGGCAATTACGAAATCGATTACCCGAAGAGCTGACATGACGTTTGATCCGAAAGCCGTCGTCGATGTCTTTGCCCGCCTTCTGGACGCCCCGGTTGCGCTGCATGAGCCGTCGTTCGAGGGCAATGAATGGGCCTATGTGAAGGACTGCATCGACACCGGCTGGGTGTCGACGGCAGGCAGCTATGTCGGCCGCTTCGAGGACCTGATCAAGGCCTACACCGGCGCCGGCCATGTGATTGTAACCGGCACCGGCACGCAGGCCCTGCACGCGGCGTTGCTGGTCGCCGGCGTAAAGGCGGACGACGAGGTCATCGTCCCGGCCATGACCTTTGTTGCCACCGCCAATGCAGCCGCGCAGATCGGCGCGGTCCCGCATTTCGCCGACATCGAGCCCCGGACGCTTGGGCTTGATCCGGTCAAGCTGGCGTCGCATCTCGAGGTCATCGGCCGGCGCGGACCGGACGGCCTCGTCAACAAGGACACCGGGCGCCGTATCGCCGCGGTCGTCTGCATGCACAGCTTCGGCCATCCCTGCGATCTCGACGCGCTGCTCGAGGTCTGCAACCGTTTCGGCGTGCCCCTGATCGAGGACGCGGCGGAATCCCTCGGCTCTTATTATAAAGACAGGCATACCGGCACCTTCGGACTGCTTTCGGTGCTCAGCTTCAACGGCAACAAGACCATTACAACCGGCGGCGGCGGCGCGATTCTGACCGGCGACGACACGCTGGCGGCGCGGGCGCGGCACCTGACGACAACCGCGAAACAGCCGCACCGGTGGGAATTCATTCACGATATGGTCGGCTACAATTACCGCATGCCGAACCTGAACGCCGCGCTTGGCTGCGCACAGATAGAACTGCTCGACGACTTCCTCGCCAGGAAGCGGTCACTGGCGCTGCGCTATCATGAAGCTTTCGCGGACGTGCCCGGCGTCAGCGCCTTCGTCGAACCCGAAGGATGCCGCAGCAATTACTGGCTCAATCTGATCCTGCTCGACCGCGACAATGCAGCCGCCCGCGATGCGGTGCTTGAAGCCACCAACGATGCCGGTTTCATGACCCGTGCCGCCTGGCGGCCGATGCACCTGCTGGACATGTTCACCGCCAACCCGCGCATGGCGCTCGACGTCACCGAGGATATCTATGCGCGGCTCATCAACATTCCGTCCGGCCCGGCACTGAAGCCGACGTGAGTACGTCCGTGAAGAAGATTGCCGTGGCCACGGCGACCCGCGCCGAATACGGTCTGCTGGCGCCACTTCTTGCGGAAATCCGGAAACGTCCGGCCCTGGCGCTGCAGCTGATCGTCACCGGCGCGCATCTGTCGGAAAAATACGGCCATACCATCGATGCGATCCGTGCAGACGGCTTCGACATCGCGGCGACGGTCGAAATAAACCTGGATTCCGATACACGGGCCGACCTCGGCGCCGCCATGGGGGCGTGCCTCGGCGGATTTGCCGCACAATTGAATACGCTGGCCCCCGATGTGCTGGTTATCCTCGGCGACCGATATGAGATGCTCGCCGTGGCTGCTGCCGCGACCATCATGGGGGTGCCGATCGCACATCTTCACGGCGGCGAGCTGACGGCGGGCGCGATGGACGATTCCATCCGTCATGCCATCACCAAGCTGTCACACCTGCACTTTGTCGCCGCCGAGGCATACCGCAACCGCGTTATCCAGATGGGCGAGATGCCTGCGCACGTCCACAACGTCGGCGCCATCGGCATCGACAATATCGCGACATTGGAGCCGATGAGCCGGTCCGAACTGGGCGACAGCCTCGGCATCGATCTGACGGGGCCGTTCCTGCTGGTGACGTATCATCCGGAAACCGTCGGCGACGGTGCCAACGAGGGGCTTCAGGCCATGCTCGCGGTGCTGGCGCGGCATCCGGACTTTTGCATCGTCATCACCGGCGTGAACGCCGACCCCGGCCGCAGCCGCGTTGCCGACGCGATCGAGACGTTCCGCCGCCGGCACGAAAACCGGACCGTCGTCGCCGAGTCCCTCGGGCAGCGGCGCTACCTGAGCGCGCTTGGCCTTGCGGCGGCGGTCGTCGGCAATTCGTCGAGCGGCATTATCGAGGCGCCCGCCGTCGGCACACCGACCGTCAACATCGGCACACGCCAGGACGGCCGCCTGCGCTCGGCGAGCGTGATCGATTGCGACGCCACCGAGGACGCCATCGAAGCGGCGTTGTCGCGCGCCGTCGCGCCGGATTTCCGCGAGGCCTATGCCGGGATCGCCCCGGCCTACGGCGTCCCCGGCGCGGCACGGCAGATTGCCGACATTCTGGAAACAGCGGCACCGGCGGCGCTGCTGCACAAGACCTTCACCGACATCCCCGCGGCACGGGGCTGATCGGATGCGGCGGACCGGGCGCATGGTCCTGATCGGGATTGCCGTTTTGCTGCTGGGCGCCTTCGCAACGGATGCATGGCTGCGCTGGGACGGCGCACTCAACCCCGCCGCCCGGCATGCCGCGCGGCTCGGCATCGATGCCGATCTTCGCACGGTTCCGGAATATCTGCGCGACCGTGCCACGACCGACCCCGGGTTGCTGCCCCGCGTTTCCACAGGCGACTTCTTCAACCCGCCGCTGACCATCGCCGGGCGCCCTGTCATCCCGCTGGCGGGACCCTCCGGACAGCAGGCGGTGCAATGCAACGAACTCGGCCAGTACCGGGTCGTGCAGTTTGACAGCCTGGGTTTCGCCAACCCCGCCAAGGTCCGTGCGGATGCCGTCGACACGGTCGTTCTCGGTGATGCCCTCGGCGAGGGCGGTTGCGTGCCCCGGGGGTCTGGTTTCGTCGCCACCCTGCAAGAGACGATACCGCGGCTTTATAATCTGTCACGCAGCGGCAACGGCCCGTTGTCGGAACTGGCCATTGCCCGGGAATACCTGCCGTCCCTGAAACCCCGTCTTCTGATTTGGGCCGTGACCTATAACGATCTGCAGAACATCCAGCAGGAAAGTGCCGTCCCCATCCTCCAGCGGTATCTGGATGAACCGGTATATTCTCAGGGCCTGGTCGCCGGACATGACGCGATCAACGACGCCATGAGCGCAATTTATCAGGACCGGCGACAACGGATGCTGGACCGCGTGTGGACACCGCTGAAAGCCCTGCGGCTTGAGCTCGGCGCTGCCATCAAGAAATTGCGCGGCGGCCGCTCCGCGGTTCCTGCCGACGAGGCGTTCGGCAACCTTGCGGTGTTCGCCCGCGTCGCCGAAGCGATGACCGCAACGACACGGCCGCTCGGCACAAAGATCGCCATGCTTTATCTGCCAACATATAACAGCGCCGACCTTGCCGGTGTTCTCAAGCGTAATGCGCAAGTCCGGGACGCCTTTGGAGAAATCGCCGCGGCCAACGGACAGATGTTTCTCGATCCGTCGGCTGCGCTTGAAAGCCGTTTCGAAGACCCGCGCCTGGTCCATGCCGTCAACGCCGATCACGCGCTTGACGACGCACGTAACCTGGCGCCGCGCTATAACCGCACCGGCCACGCCTTCATCGCCGCATACCTGTCGGATTTTTTCAAAAGGACCCCCCATGCCGTCCAGTAACGTCCCGGTGACGATCATCGCCGAAGCCGGTGTCAACCATAACGGCGATATGGATATGGCTTTTCGGCTGATCGACGCCGCCGTCGAGGCCGGTGCCGATATCGTCAAGTTCCAGTCGTTCGTCGCCGACCGGCTGGCGACACGGACTGCACCCAAGGCCAATTATCAGGAGCGCACGACCGACAGCAGCGAAAGCCAGCACGCAATGCTCAAACGGCTTGAGCTGAGTCCGCAGATGCACCACGACCTGATGGCCCATTGCCAGGCACGCGGCATCCGCTTTCTTTCAACGCCGTTTGACGTCGAAAGTCTGCACTTTCTGACTGGAGAGCTGGGCCTGACCCTGACCAAGATTCCATCGGGCGAAGCAACCAACGGACCGCTGCTTCTGGCCGCCGCACGGAGCGGCGTCGATATTATTCTTTCAACCGGCATGTGTGACCTGGACGACATACGCCGCGCCCTCGAAGTCATCGCCTTCGGTTTCACAGGCGCCGCCGGCCTGCCGGACCGGGAAACCCTGAACGCGGCCTATGCGGATCCTGCCATCCAAAAACAACTTAGCGATAAAGTGTCGTTGCTGCATTGCACGACCGAATACCCGGCGCCCGCGGAGACCGTGAACCTGCGGGCCATGGAAACGATGCGCCGCAGCTTCGGCATTCCGGTCGGCTATTCCGATCACACCATGGGGATCAAAGCGTCCGTTGCCGCCGCTGCCTGCGGGGCGACGATCATCGAAAAGCATTTCACCCTTTCGCGCGACCTGCCCGGCCCCGATCAGGCGGCGTCACTGGAACCGGCGGAACTGCAGCAGATGGTCGCGGGCATCCGCACCGTTGAGGCCTTGCTTGGCAGCGACGAGAAAAAATGCGCGGCGGCCGAAGAAAAAAATGTCGCCATCGCCCGCAAGAGCCTCGTCGCGGCACGGCCGATAGCATCGGGCACGATCATCAGTGAAGACGACATCATCGCCAAGCGCCCGGCGGGCGGTATTTCGCCGATCGATTTCTGGCGCATCATCGGCTGTCCGGCAGACCGGGATTACGCCGCCGACGAGATGATTGACGCGGCAATCCTGAGGGACGGCGCGTTGTGAAAATTCTCTTTCTGGGCAAGCGCGACGAAGAGAGGGCGGCCGACGCCCTGGCCTTGACGCAGATACTGTTCAACGATGTCACTGCGCTATGGGCGAAGCGCGGCGACAGCGACCCGTTGCCTGCGTGCGACTGGTCGGGCGACGTCATGGTGTCGTATCTGTGGCCGTTCGTGGTCAAACCCGGCGATCTTGAGCGTGCCGCGACAGCGGCCATCAACTTTCATCCCGGGCCGCCGGATTACCCCGGCATCGGCTGCACCAATTTCGCGCTTTATGAAGAGAACGATACTTTCGGGATTACCTGCCACCACATGTCCCCGCGCGTCGATACCGGAGCGATCATCGCCGTCCGCCGCTTTCCCATCACGGCCGACGATAGCGTCTGGACCCTGACGCAGCGCTGCTACGCCGAAATCGCCACAACCTTCGAGGCGGTCATGCGCGATGCGGCACGCCATGGACGCTTTCCCGAAAGTGCTGAGCAATGGGCGCGCAAACCCTTTACACGGCGCGAACTGAATGCGCTGTGCCGGATTACCGCCGAGATGGATGGCGACGAAGTCCGCCGACGTGTCCGCGCCGTGACGTTCCCGGGGGCGCCCGGCGCCTTTATTGACGTTCACGGGTTCCGCTTCGAACATGTTGCCGAGAAACAGGAAGAGGCCGGCCGTGGCTGACTGGCGCAAAACCCTAGTCGGCGCCGAGGCGACAATTCGTGACGTCATCGGCATCATCGACACCAACGACTATCAGATCGCCCTCATCGTCGATGCCGAAACCCGACTGGTCGGCTCCGTGACGGACGGCGACATCCGCCGCGCGCTGCTTCGCGGTGCGTCGCTCAACGACCCGCTGACACAGGTCATGAACCACAAGCCGATCAGCGTACCGGCATCCACCGGCAATGACGAAATCGCCGAGATCATGGCTCGCAAGGTCATCCGCCAGATGCCGTTACTCGACGCCGATGGCCGGGTGTGCGGCTTGGTGCATGTCGATTTCCTGTCCGGCCGGACGGCGCGGCGCGACAACCTTGTCGTGTTCATGGCCGGCGGGCTTGGATCACGCCTGCGCCCGCTGACCGAGGATATCCCCAAGCCGATGATCAAGGTCGGCGATAAGCCGCTGCTCGAGGCGATCTTTGACAACTTCATCCGGGACGGGTTCTACCGTTTCGCGGTCTCGGTGAACTACAAGGGCAATATCATCAAGGACCACTTCGGCGACGGCAGCAGCCGCGGCGTCGAGATTACCTATATCGAGGAAACCGAGCCGCTCGGCACCGCGGGGTCGCTGCGACTGCTCGAGGAGAAGCCGACGCTGCCGGTCATCGTCATGAACGGCGACGTGCTGACGTCGATCAACATCGGCCACCTGCTCGATTTCCACGCCGAAATGGGTGCCGTCGGGACCATGGCCGTGCGCGAGTACGATTTCCAGGTTCCCTACGGCGTGGTACAGACCGAAAACAGCCTTATAACCGCAATCGACGAGAAACCCGTGCACGTCTTCTTCGTCAATGCCGGCATCTATGTTCTCGACCCGGCTGCTTTCGGCATGATCCCGGCAAGCGGCCGCTTCGACATGACCTCGCTGTTTGCCGAACTGCGGGCGAAGAACATGACGAGTGTCGCATTCCCGATCCGGGAATACTGGCTCGATATCGGGCGGCATGACGATCTTGATCAGGCGCGGCGCGAAATACGGGAGATAAAATGAACGACGATACGCCAACCACGAACGAGAACGAGGCGCCGCTGGAGGCCAAATACGGCCTGCCGCGCGAGGTCAAATTCTGTACACGCTGTGTCATTTCCAACCAGCGTCCGAATTCAACCGCGGAATTCAGGCACACCAAGGACAGCAAGAAGGAAACCATCCATTTCGACGCGGAAGGGGTCTGTGATGCATGCCGCTTCGTCGAGGAAAAGGCCGCCATCGACTGGGATGCACGCAAGGCCGAGCTGGTCGAACTGTGCAACCGCTACCGCCGTACCGACGGCCGCTACGACTGCATCGTGCCGGGATCCGGCGGCAAGGACAGTTTTTATGCATCGCACGTCCTGCGCTACGAATTCGGCATGAACCCGCTGACCGTGACCTGGGCGCCGCACATATATACGGAATGGGGCTGGCGCAATTTCGAGCGCTGGATTCATTCCGGTTTCGACAACTACCTGATGACGCCGAACGGCCGGGCGCACCGGATTCTCACGCGCGCTGCCGTCGAAAATCTTCTGCATCCGTTCCAGCCGTTCATCATCGGACAGAAGAGCATCGCCGCGAAGATGTCGGTGCTGTTCGACATTCCGCTCGTGTTCTACGGCGAGAACGAGGCCGAGTACGGCAACCCGCTCAAGGACAACAAAACGGCGCTGCGCGCGGATAAATTTCATACCGCCGAGAACAGCCTTGACGGCATTTCGCTGGGCGGCGTTTCGGGGCGCGAACTCGTCGGCGCCTACGGCCTGTCGGAAGCCGACCTTCAGCCCTATATGCCGGCCCAGCCCGAAGCGCTGCAAAGGGTCGGCACGGCGGTGCATTATCTCGGTTATTATCTCAAGTGGCATCCGCAGGGCTGTTACTATTATGCCCGTGACCACGGCGGGTTCGAACCTTCACCGGAACGCACGCCCGGGACCTACAGCAAATACAACAGCATCGACGATCGCATCGACGACTTTCATTACTACACAACGTTCATCAAGTTCGGGATCGGCCGCGCCACTTATGACGCAGCGCAGGAGGTCCGCTCCGGCGATATCGAACGCGATGAAGCAGTGGCTCTGGTGAAGCGCTACGACGGCGAATTCCCGACCCGCTTCGCCGACGAGATTTTCGCCTACCTGAGCCTGCCGCCGGAAGAATTTCCGGAGGCGTCACGGCATTTCAGCGAACCGATCATGACCCGTGAGACATTCGATGCGCTGGTCGACACCTTCCGCTCGCCGCACCTGTGGCGACAGACGGAGAACGGCTGGCAGCTCCGCCATACCGTGTTCGACGGCGACTGAACGCTCTTGGCCTATCCCCGGATCATCGCCCGGCTCGACATCAAGGCGCCCAACCTGATCAAGGGGGTGCACCTTGAGGGCCTGCGCAAGCTCGGCGATCCCCGCCCCTTCGTGGAGCGGTACTATGCCGAGGCCGTCGACGAGATCGTCTACATCGATTCCGTCGCCAGCCTGTACGAGCGCAACACCATTACCGACCTGGTCGAGGCCACGGCACGTCATGTGTTCGTGCCGATGACGGTCGGCGGCGGCGTGCGCTCGGTCGAGGATGCGCGTCAGCTGCTGCGCGCCGGCGCCGACAAGGTCGCCGTCAATACCGCCGCTCTGAAGAACCCGGAGCTGATCGACGGCATCTCGCGCGGTTTCGGATCGCAGTGCATGGTGCTCTCTATCCAGGCCAAGCGGAACGGTAACGATTGGGAAGCGTACATGGATTTCGGGCGCGAGCACAGCGGCCGGTCCGTCATCGACTGGGCCCGTGAAGGCGCCGGCAGAGGCGCCGGTGAAATTCTGCTGACGTCCGTCGATCGGGACGGGACCGAACAGGGGTTCGATCTCGAGCTGATCCGGGCCGTCACCGACGCCGTCGGTATTCCGGTCATCGCGTCGGGCGGTTTCGGCAAGCCCGACGATGCCGTCCAGGCGCTTCGCGACGGCGGCGCGAGCGCGTGTGCGATCGCCAAGGCCCTGCATTACAACAAGGTGTCGATTCGCCAGGTCAAGGACCGACTCAGGGACGCCGGTATTGCGACAAGGACTCCCGTCCCCGCATGAGTACTCTCACGGTCGTCGACTACGACTGCGGCAATCTTTTCAGCATCCGCCATGCCATCGAGCATTGCGGCTCGGATGTCCGCATCGCCACCACGGCGGCGGAAATCCTGAGCGCCGAACGGCTGATCCTGCCCGGTGTCGGCGCTTTCGGCGATGCCGCCGAGAAGCTGCGGGCGCGCGGCCTGACCGAGGCCGTGCAGGCGTTTGCCGCTTCCGGACGGCCGTTCCTCGGCATCTGTGTCGGCATGCAGCTGATGTTCGACACCGGCGAGGAATTCGGCATCCACCAGGGACTCGGCATCGTCGCTGGAACGGTGCGCAAGATCGACGAGGTGAATGCCGACGGCAACCCGCGCCGCATTCCGCACATCGGCTGGTCAAGCGTGGTGCCGGCGGACGGCGCCGACTGGCAGGGCAGTATCCTGCCCAGCGACGGCACGCCGTTCGATGCCTACTTCCTGCATTCGTTCCAGTGCATCCCGAAGGATGGCGCCGACCGGCTCGCCGTCACCGATTTCGAAGGCACGCCTGTCACCGCTTCGGTCCATGCCGGCAACTGCTGGGGCTGCCAGTTCCATCCGGAAAAAAGCGGCGAGGCCGGACTCGATATCCTGCGGCGCTTCATCGATATCGGCACGGCATCATGACGGTCCTGCAAAAACGGGTGCTCGCCCTAGTGCCGGCGCGCGGCGGTTCGAAGGGATTGCCCGGAAAGAACATCGCCGATCTCGGCGGCAGGCCCCTGATCGCCTGGTCCATCGCCGCCGCCCTTGAATGCGCCGCGATTGACCGGGTCGTGGTCTCGACCGACGACGACGCGATTGCCGACGCGGCACGGGCCTGCGGTGCCGAGGTGCCGTTCATGCGCCCGGCTACGCTGGCCGCGGACGACACGCCGTCGCACGACGTCGTCTGTCATGCCCTCGACACCCTCGACGACGACATTGGCATCGTCGTGCTGCTGCAACCGACGTCGCCGTTGCGAACCAGCGCCGATATCGAGGCCTGCCTGGCCCTGCTCGACGCCGCCACGGCGCCCAGCGCGGTCAGCGTCACGGACACCGGCAAGGCACCGGAGTGGATGTTCCGGTTGACGTCCGGCCATCATCTGTCGCCGCTGCTCGGCAGCTGGGCGGTCGGCACCCGCCGCCAGGACCTGGAGCCGGCCTATGCCCTGAACGGTGCCGTCTATGCCGCGTTCACGGATTGGCTTCTGGGTGCAGGCACTTTCGTTACGCCGGAGACCGTCGCCAGCGTGATGCCGGCGGCGCGATCCATCGATATCGACACGGCACTGGACCTGGAGGTCGCCCGCGCCCTCCTGCCCCATTTCGCCGCCATCCGGAAACAAGGTTTGTCATGATACGTCTCGATCCCCTCGCCGCCGAAAAGATCAACACCGGCATCTTTATCTCCGGCCCCGGTCGCACCGGCACGACAATGTTCGGCAACATCGTGCACTCGATGCAGCACGTCGAATATTCGTACGAGCCGTCGATGATGTTTTCACACATACCGATGATCGAGCGGCTGGTACAGGACGACTGGATGCTGCTGTTCGAGACGTACATGTTCGAGGATTTTCTCGTCAACGCCATCGCCGGGCGGCGGCTCAACCTCAACGCCCACGATGACGCCAGCGTCTATAAAGCGAAACCGGAAAGTGAGATCCGCGAACGGCTCGGCTATTCGCACCGTCGCTCTCTTGATCTCGATGCGATCCGCGAAGCGGTGCTGGTCTTCAAGATGGTCGACGCGGTGCCCTACCTGCGGCGCATCCGCGACTATTATCCGGGACTGCGCATGGTTGTCCTGTTCCGGCGCGTGGAGAGTATCATTTCCTCTTTGATGCAGAAACGGTGGCTCGCGGATGACGGCCTCAGCGGGTTTTCCGCAATGTGGCCGTATCACGAATGCGGCGACCTCGCCGTACCGTTCTGGGTCCTGCCGGAGGATATTGAACGCTTCGCCGCCATGGGCGAGCTGGAACGATGCTGTTATTATTTCATCCGCATGTACGGCGCGCTGCCCGATGACCCGTCATTGCTGGTCGTCGACTACGACACCTTCAAGCAGCAGCCGCGTGCGCAGTTCGAAAACATTGCCGCCGAGTTGGGGTTGCGCAAGGGCGCGATGACCGACAGCCTTCTTGAGGGTGTCCGCGAACCGACCCGGAACCGCGACATCGATTTTTCGTCCCTGCCTGCTGGCATGAGGTCGGAAATCGACCGGCTGTCCGAAGCCGTCAAGGTTCGGGCCGTACAGGCATGACTGCGCATCGCAACCCCGAAGCCGCGACCGGTACCGGGGCGGACATGAGCGCGATCTTCGTCGACGCCGTTCCGGCCTGGCTGCGGGCGCGTTATGCGCATCTGCTTCTGGTGTCGCGCGCGGACCAGGCTTGCGACGCCGATGCCGATACACTTGTCGTCTGCTGTGACTGGCTTGCCTGGCGTGAGCTGGCCGAGGCCGGTGTCGATGCCGTGCATTATCAGTGCTTCTGGCCGCAGACCGATTTCGGCATTCTGCAGACTGATCTGTTTCTCGCCGCCAATGACTGGATGTACCGTGACAGCCAGGACATCACGGAATTCGGCGGCGTCTCACTGGGACGGCTGTTCGTCAAGGAAGCGGGCCTGGCCATTCTGGAACGCGCGCGGCTTCGCCAGTCCCTGGAAACCATTGCCCGGGCCTACAAGCCGGAACGGGTCACGCTGCGCGCATTCTATCCCGAGCGCAGCATGCTGAACGACGATGAGAGATTCCATGCCGTCGCCGACGCCTGCAGCGCCATCGGCATCACGCTCTCGGACGCCCGCGTTGCCGACACCCGTTTCGATGAGATGTCACCCGAAAACCTGACCTACGGCATCGATCTGACGCCGGTGGACAGCCGGCTGCCCGCCGCTGCGGCACTGTTTGAACGCATGGCCGTGATGGCCGGCCAGGTTCGCCGGGCGGTCTCGGGCAAGTCCGGTGGCGTCCTGATGCTGACCACGCAGCTGAACGGACGGCCGATCCTGGCCGCGCACGGTCCCAAGGATCCGCTGGCGCTGCTGATTGCCCGCCACTATCCGGGCAAGCGCGATCTGCGCCAGTTCATGAAAGACATTTGCGGCGGCCTGGTGCCGGTCGCGATGCCGTCGGCGGCACTGTCCGAGGCGGATGACAAGGCCCTTGCGGTCATGGATGCCGATATTCGCGCCCATACCCGGTCCAGTCGGGACCCGCAGATTGCCGGCATCAGCGACTTTATCTGCCGCCACCTTCTCGACGAGGGCCGCCTTCGCGATTATGCGCTGAAGGTGAACATTTACCGCAAGCTGCTCGACAACGCGCAGCCCCGCGCCATCGTCACCGACGGCCTGCAGAACGTCGTCTCGAATATCTGCATGTCGCTGGGCAGAAGCCGCGGCATCCATTCCGCCGTGATGTGGCACGGGCCGTATTTCGACGACATGAAGATGGATGTTTTCGGCTCCGATCCACGGCGTCCCGCCGTCGCCGATATGTGCCTGACCTGGGGCCGGCAACAGGAAACCTATCTGGAGCAAATCAACGCCACGGTTTTGCCGTACCGGACCGGATCCCCGATTGCCGAAGCGGCACGCCGGTCCAGTACGGAGGCCACAACGTCCGGCGGGCGGTCGCGGATCCTGCTTTTGCAATATTCGGTGACGCCGTACGACACCTGCTGGCCGCACGCCCAGCAGTACCCCCTGATCGCGGCTGCGGCGAAGATGCTGCGCGACGCCTACCCGGATGCGGAGATCCGCGTCAAACTTCATCCCGGGCCGCCAAAAGTGTCCTATTTCGAGCGCATTTTTTCGCACTACGGAATCGACGTCAGAGTCTGTCAGAACGACCCGTTCACCGAACATCTGAACTGGTCCGACATCGTCATCGGGCCGATGCATACGGGGGCGATGCTGGAGGCGATGCACGCCGGCAAACCGTTCTTTCCGCTGCTGTTCACGCCCACCAGCATCGGCCGTCAATACGCCGACGCCCTCGGCACCTACGGCAGCATAGAGGCTTTACGCGATGCGCTCCGTGACGACCGCCCGCTGTCGCATGCCGGGTTTCGCCGTTTCGTCCTCAGCGAAGGAGAGATCGCCGATCCGTCGCGCAAGGTCTGGGAAGCGATGAACGCCCTTATCAACACACCAGCCGGTGAAGCCGCATGAAGCGCTTTTTCGAAGACGCCGCCCTGATGCCGAACCAGGTCCTGGTCGTCGCGCTGTCGCTCGCCGCCGGCCTGTCGCAGGCCTTCGGCATTACGCTGTTCATCCCCCTGTTCCAGATCATGCTGGGCGAAAATGCGCCGGACAACCGGATCATGCAGGTCATGGACCGGGCCTTTGCAGCCATCGGGATCGAACCGTCGCTGCCGATCCTGCTGCTGGTCATCACGTTGTTCATCGTCGGCGGTATCAGCATCAACTATTTCCGCCGCGTGATCCTGTTCAAGAGCATGCTGCTGTATGTCGAGGACGCCCGCGACCGGCTGATCCAGGGATACCTGCACGCCAACTGGTCGTATCTTTCGCAACGCGCCACGGGGGTCACGCTGAACCAGCTTTTGGTACAGACATTTCGTGCCGGCACCGCGATCATGCAGCAGACCTATGCGATATCCGATTTCATCCAGATCACGGTCCTGCTCGGGGCCAGCGCGCTGATCTCGCTGCCGCTGTTCCTGTGTACGATTGTCCTCGGCGTTCTCGCCGTGCTGGCGCTGGTGCCGTTCCGCAAACGCGCCCTGGTCATCGGCACGGCACAGGTCAGGGCCGAAGAGCGTCACAGCTTTTACGTCGTCGACTATCTGAAGAGCCTGCGGCTGATCAAATCAACGGGCACCGAGGACCGAATTTTCGGCGCCATCCGCACCCTTCAGGATGACCTGCACGACGCAATCATGAAAAAGCAGGACAACCTGGCGAAGATGGAAGTCGTCTCGCAGGCGCTGCCGACTCTCATCCTCTCGGTGATCCTGCTGTTCGGCTACTCGCTGCCGGGCGCCGATCTGACGCAGATTCTGGTGTTCGGCATGCTGCTGGTGCGCAGCGCGCCGTTGCTGGTGCGTCTGCAGCAATTGTACCAGACTTATATACAGGAAACGGCGACGATCGATGCCGTGCGCGACGCCATCTCCGAAATCTCGGCACAGTCGGAAAAGGAAACCAAGACGCTGCCGGCGTTCGAGGGCCTGGAAGGCGATATCGTTCTGAAGAACCTGCAATACCGGTTCCCGTCCAGCGACGGTCCTGCGCTCGACGACATCTCGATCACCATCGGCTTTTGTCAGATGACCGCGATCGTCGGCCGCTCCGGTGCCGGCAAGTCGACGTTGCTGGAAATTCTCTGCAGACTGCGCAAGGCCGATTCCGGCACGTTCCTGATCGACGGCAAACCGCTGGACGGCTTCGACATCGGATCGTGGCGCCGCCACATCGGCTATGTCGCGCAAGATACTGTCCTGTTCAACGGCACCATTCGCGACAACCTGAAGATCGTCAAACCCGATGCCAGCGAAGACGATTTCACGCGGGTGCTCGAAGCGGCAAACCTGAGCGACGTGATCCGCAACACCGAGCACGGCCTCGACACCATGCTGGGTGAGGGTGGCGTCCGGTTCTCCGGCGGGCAGCGGCAACGCCTGGCGCTTGCCCGTGCGCTCATGAACCAGCCGAGCCTTCTGATCCTCGACGAGGCGACAAGCGATCTTGACCCCGTGTCGGAGCGTGAAGTGCAGAACGCGATCGACAATCTGGTGCACAAGATGACGATTGTCGTCGTCGCGCATCGCCTCGAGACGATCCGCAACGCGGATCGCATTTACATGCTGAACGACGGACGCGTCATCGCCGACGGCACCTACGATGTGCTGGCACGCGACAACGCCGCGTTCGCCAATTTCCACAATCTACAGACCAGCGGCGAAGACATTGACCGTGCAAAAGCGAAAGACTAGATGGCCAGCGACCTGAAACAACCGGGCTTCAAGTTTACGACCAAGGGACAGTCGCTGCGTACCGTGCGGCCCCTGCTCGAACCCCGCGGGCTGTCGTTCTGTGATCAGATCCTGTTCACCATCGCCGAGTGGCGAACCGGTGCCGAGGACATTGTCTTGGAAATCGTCTCGACCTTTGCGACGCTGCCGCTCGCCATCCGTTCCAGTTCCATCGACGAGGACGGCCGCGAGGCATCGAACGCCGGGCGGTTCACCAGCCTGATCGATGTCGAAGCAACCGCGGACAATGTCCGCGACGCCATATGCGAGGTCATTGCCTCCTATGACAGCGATGCCGACGAGAACGAAGTCCTGGTGCAGCCGATGGTGCGCGGCGTCACGGTATCGGGCGTGATCCTGACCCGCGATCTTGCCACCGGCGGACCATACTTCGTTATCGACTACGACGATGAAAGCGGCGCCACCAACACCGTAACCTCGGGGCTTGCCGGACGCTCGGTTGCCGTTCACCGCGACACCCCGGAAGCACAGGTCCCGGCAAATATCCGCGATTTGGTGACAGCCGCGCGCGAAATCGAAAGGGCCACGCAGCACGAAGCGCTGGATATCGAATTCTGCATAACCGACGACGGCGCGTTCTATGTCCTGCAGGTTCGTCCGCTGGCGTCACGCCAGAACTGGACCTGGATTCCCGACGACGAGATTGACGGCACGATCGATGATATCACCGCCACGGTCGACGCGTTGATGGCGCCGGTCGAAGGCCTGGGCGGCAGCCGGACTGTTCTCGGCGACATGCCGGACTGGAACCCCGCCGAAATGATCGGCAGCGCGCCGCGCATGCTTGCCCTGTCCCTGTACCAGCGCCAGATCACCGACCGCACCTGGGCGCAGGCGCGCCGCGAGATGGGATATCGCTTCGTCGACAGGCCGCTGATGCAGGTTCTGCACGGGCGCCCCTATATCGACGTACGGCTCAGCTTCAACTCATTCCTGCCGGCGGACATCCCGGCACCGGTCGCCGACAGGCTGATCGACCATCAGATCCGGCAGCTTGAACTGAATCCGGAGTTGCACGACAAGATCGAATTCGAGATCGCGCTGACCTGTTTCAGTTTCGATTTCGACCAGCGGCTCGCCCAGCTGACCGGGGACAACATCTCGCCGGCGGATTGCGCGGCGCTCCGCGACGCACAGCTCGAGCTGACCCGCAGGAACGTGAACCGCGGCCGCATGGGAATCGAAGCCCTGCTGGCAACATCCGACCCGGTCATCTATGCATCGATGCCGGCGTCAACGTCCCCGCTTGATCATGCAACACGCATTCTCGACCTGGCGATCCTGCACGGCACCCTGCCGTTCTCGAAGCTGGCGCGGCATGCGTTTATCAGCATGTCGTTCCTGAAATCGCTGGTGGTGCGCGGCATCCTGTCCAGCCAGGATTTCAACAACTACCTGACAACGATCTCGACGGTCGCCAATGACCTCGTCGACGCGCTCAACCGAGTATCGCACGGCATGATGTCGCTGGACATTTTCCTGACCCGTTTCGGGCATCTGCGTCCGGGCACCTACGACATTTCCTCGCTGCGCTACGACGAACGGCCGGATGTCTATTTCCATAATGTCGGCACACCCAGTTTCGCCGTCGCCGAACGCAAGCGGCATTCGTTTGCGTTTACCGCCCGGCAGCTCAAAGAGACCGACCGGCTGTTGCAGGAATACGGATTCAAGATCGATGCCCGCGGCCTGTTCGACTACATCAGTTCGTCGATCGCCGCGCGCGAAGAGGCGAAATTCAACTTCACCCGCGGCATCAGTGACGCGCTGCGCCTGATCGCACAGTGGGGCGCGGCACAGGGGATCGACCGCGACGTCCTTGCCGATATCCGCTTCGAGGACATTTACAACTGCCGCAACGATGCCGCCGCTCTCGGCGAAGCGGCGGACAAAGGACGCCGCCAGCACATGATCAGCCGGACCTTGCGCATGCCGCACCTGATCACCGCCGACACCGACTTCCGCGTCATTGCGCCCGGCAAGGAAAAGCCGAACTTCATCACCGACCAGACCGTCGCCGCGCAGATCGTCTGTCTCGACCAGTCGGGCACCACCGAATCCCTCGACGGCAAAGTCCTCATTATCGAAAGTGCCGATCCAGGATATGACTGGATTTTTTCTCACAGTATCGCCGGCCTCATCACTCTTTACGGCGGTGCAAACTCGCACATGGCAATCCGTTGTGCCGAGTTCGGACTGCCTGCGGCCATCGGCTGCGGCCAGAAATTATACGACGCGGCGCTTAACGCGAACTGGCTCGAGATGAACTGCGGCGCACAGACGATCAGCTTTCACTGATGAACCTGAATGATCTCACCATTGCCCTGACCATGCGTGTCACGCATCCGCCTGCCTATGCGGAGCCGCGCGACAGCGTATCGCACGACTGGATCGCCAAGCTGGACGCCGCCGGTGCCGACATCCTGCTGCTGCCCAACGGGCTATCCGATCCGGCGGCACCACTGCGAAGGCGGCGTCCCGATCTTGTCATCCTGAGCGGCGGCGAGGATCTGGGCGTGGAGCCCGTGCGCGATGCGGCCGAGCGTGCCGTCCTCGAGCATTGCCTGGACCAGATGATCCCCGTGCTCGGCGTTTGCCGGGGCATGCAGCTTCTCAACGATTATTACGGCGGCCGGACCGAACCGGTCGAGGGCCACGTCGCCGTGCGCCACACGCTCGCGGTCGATGCCACGTTCAACGACCTGTATCCGGGATCGGCCGAAACGAACTCATTTCACAACCGCGCCATCAGCCGTCACGGGCTGAGCCCTGAACTGACGGCGTGGGCAACCGACGAGGCCGGTCTGATCGAGGCCCTGGCCCACCGCACCGCGCCGCTGCTCGGCGTGATGTGGCATCCGGAACGGCCCGGCCATCCCGCCTCGGACGACGCGCTGATTGAACGACTGGCCAGGGAAGGCGCCTTTTGGAGATGACGGCCGTTCTGCTCGCAGCCGGTCGGGGCAGCCGCCTTTACCCGCTGACCGATACCCAGCCCAAGGCAATGACACAGCTGCACGGCCGCTGCCTGATCGATTATCAGATCGATTCACTGCGCCGCGCCGGCGTCGACGACATCACGGTCATCACCGGATACCGGGGCGACATGTTTAGCGCCGACGCCACCCGTTACATCGAGAACGCCGACTGGGAGACCACCAACATGGTGGAAAGCCTGTTCTGTGCCGAGGCCCATTTCGGCAACGACCTGATCGTCTGCTATGGGGATATCGTCTTCGAGGACGGCGTCATCGCCGCGCTGCTTGCCGAGCCGTCGGATACCGGTGTCGTCATCGACCGCGACTGGCGGTCCTACTGGGCGGCGCGCATCGATGACCCCCTTGACGATGCGGAAACCCTGAAGCTGGGCGATGACGGGCGTATTCTTGAAATCGGCCAGAAGCCACACGGCTATGACGACATCGAAGCACAGTATATCGGCCTGATGCGGTTCAGGGGCCCCGCCGTGCAGGCTGTTCGTGACGCCCGGGCGCGGATCCTCCGCGGCTGGCCGACCACGCGCCCGGACCGCAATCCGCAAAAAGCCTACATGACGGACCTGCTGACCGACATGATCGAAAACGGCCAGCGGGTGCAGGGTGTGCCGATTCATCGCGGCTGGTTCGAGATCGATACCTATCGCGATTATGAGGTCGCCACCGAAAACCTGAGCCTTGATCCGGACGGCCGGATCGCGCATTGCCGATAACCGCCGCCACCCACGACACGACGGAACCATCAACATGACCAAAAAGATTCTCTGCACGCTCGGCCCGGCATCCATGTCCGCCGACATCATTCAACGGCTTGGGGAGCTCGGCGTCTCGCTGCTGAGAATCAACCTGTCGCATGTCAGCGCCAAGGATGTCGAACGCCACCTCGACTTCCTGATGGGGGTCACCGACATTCCGGTGTGTCTCGACACCGAAGGCGCGCAGGTTCGGACCGGCAACATCGTCGAAGGCGCCGTGCACCTGATCGAAGGCAGTATCATTCGCGCCCACCGCCGCACCGTTCCCGGCGACAACAAGGACTTCAACTTTTATCCGCTCGACGTCATCGACGACCTTGAGATCGGCGACTTCATCAGCATCGATTTCAACGCCGCCCTTGTACAGGTCATCGCAAAGGAACCGGACGTCCTCAAGATGCGCGTCATCACCAGCGGCATCATGGGCAAGAACAAGGCCGTCACCGTGGAGCGCGATATCGCGCTCGACCCGCTCACGGAGAAGGATCGCGAGGCGCTCGAAATCGGGATGCGCAAGAAGGTGTCGAATTTCGCCCTTTCGTTTGCCAACCGCGGCAGCGATGTTGCCGAGATTCGCAAGATCGTCGGCGATTCCTTCGTCATCTCAAAGATCGAATGCCGCAACGGACTGCGCAATCTTTCCGAGATCGCGACCGCGTCGAACGCGATCCTCATCGACCGCGGCGACCTGTCACGGGAAATCCCGATCGAGAAAATTCCCATCGCGCAGAAAGAGATCATCACCCGGGGCCATGAGCTGAAGCGGCCGGTGTACGTCGCAACCAATCTGCTGGAATCAATGGTCAACCTGCCGCAGCCGACGCGCGCCGAGGTCAACGACATATATAATACACTCGCCGACGGCGCCGACGGCCTGGTGCTGGCCGCAGAGACCGCCATCGGGTCCTATCCGATCCGCTGCACCAGCATGATCTCGCGGATCATCCAGCAGTTCGAGGCGAAGGAGTCCGTGCTCGCGACACCGACAATGCAGCCGTCGTCGATGCTCACCGCGCCGCACGGCGGCAGGCTGATGGTCAACGAGGCAACCGTCGCCGAGGATACGCTGGCATCGCTGCCGGCCCTGACGGTCAGCGAAAACATTCTGATGGACTGTGAGCAGCTGACGCACGGCACCTATTCGCCGCTAGACGGGTTCATGGACAAGGAAACCGTTCTGTCGGTGCTGGCGGAATACGCCCTGCCGTCGGGAACGGCATGGACGCTGCCGATCACCCTGCAGGTACCGGCCGCCGATGCCGGGTCACTGGCCGCCGGGACGCAGATCGCCCTCAAGGGCGCGGATGGAATCGTCTATGCCGTGCTGGATGTATCGGAAACATACGCCCTCGATCTCGAACGTGTGCTGCCGGACTGGTTCGGCACGGCATCCGACGAGCATCCGGGCGTGCGCAACATCCTGAACGGCGGCTCGGTCTTTGTCGCCGGCAAGGTCGCCATGGTTCGCCCGCTGCCCAGTCCGTACCGCCATTTTCAACTGACGCCGCGGCAGTGCCGGTTCGTCTTCAACCAGAAGGGCTGGACCAAGGTCGTCGGATTCCACGGCCGCAACCCGCCGCACCGGGCGCACGAATACATCCAGTTGCAGGCCCTGGAACGGGCCAACGCAGACGGCCTGTTCATCAGCCCCGTTATCGGGCCGAAGAAGTCCGGAGACTTCACCGCCGGCGCTATTCTGCAGGCCTATCAGACAATGCTGGAATTTCAGCGTTACCCCAAGGATGCCGTCGTGCTCGGCAGCTTCGCCACCTATTCCCGGTATGCCGGGCCTCGCGAAGCGGTGTTCACGGCACTGTGCCGGAAAAACATGGGGTGCTCGCATTTCATCATCGGCCGCGATCACACGGGGGTCGGTGATTTCTATGCCAAGGACGGCAACGCGAAGCTGTTCGAACGGCTTGGCGATATCGGTATCGAGCCGCTCTTTTTCGACAATGTCGGTTTTGATCCCGCGACCGGGGCACACCGTGAGATGAAGTCCGGCGAAACCCTGCAGTCGATCAGCGGCACCGAGGTCCGCAACCGATTGCGGGCTGGAAAGATGGTCCCCGACTGGTTCATGACGGATGTGGTGCAGGATGCGCTGCTGAACGAACAGGCGAATGGGAGACCGTTGTTTGTCGAATAGCCTGAGACCTCAAATTCCCGGAAAGGGTGCCGCAGACAGGGCCGGTTCCGTTGCCGGTTTTGCCCTGCGCCTGTTCGGTGGCGCGTGCCTGTTGTTCGTCATTTATATGGGAATAACCCTCAACGCCGGCAGCTTCGGCACGTCGAAGCTTTTCCAGCTGGCGCTCGTCGGCGGTGTCGGTGTCATTTCCATCGGGGTGTCGTTCTTCGGCAAGGAGATTCGCATCGGCGCCTGTATCTGGCTTGTGGCCATTGCCGCGTTTCTGTTCGCCGCGGATTACTATTTCAGCCAGCCGAAATTTGCCAATCCGATTGTGCAGATCCAGAAGCAAGCCGGTGTCGACGCGGATAGCCGCGGACCGTTGCAGGTCCTGCTGGACGAGCGCGAAGCGCATCCGACAACCAGTCTCAACATGTATAACCGGCAGTTTCTGGACCGTCCGTTGCAGGTCGGCGATACCGGTGTGGTGCCGTTGCGCGGGATCGCCAACGCGCGCGTTATCGCCTGCAACGAACCAGGGCACTACATATTCTATGAGACCGACCCGCAGGGCTTTTTCAATCCGCCGGAAATCTGGAACGGCCACGACAACATCGATCTGATGCTGGTCGGCGATTCATTTACCGTCGGCGTCTGCCATGATCCGGGAGAACGCCTGCCCGATCTGTTTCGCCAACGCTTTCCATCGATGGTGAACCTGGCGCAGTCGGACATCGGCCCCCTGATCGAGATGGCCCTTATCCGTGAATATGCGCCGCGCTTTCAGCCGGACACCGTGCTGTGGATTTTCTACGAAAACGACTTTTCCAACCTGACCATGGAAATGAAGTCGGACATTTTACAGCGGTATCTGGCGGACCCGGCGTACAAACAGAACACCTTGGAAAATGCCGCGGCAATCGATGCCGCGCTCAGGGCACATCAGGATCGCCAGGTTCAGCAATTGCTCGATCTGAAGAAAATGCCGCTGCGCCATTTGCGCCAGAAAATCGGCGCCCTGTTCCTCAATAATGCGGGAACGGAATCGATACAATCGGCAGACGGGACAGAAGTGCGCGCAGAGGAGCTGCTGGCGTCGATTCTTCGTATCGCGGCACGGGACATCGCGGACCATGGGGGGCAGATGGTATTCGTCTATCTGCAGGGGTTCGAGCCGCTTGAAGATCCGAACATCAACGCCGTCCGTGAAGCACACCGTCAGACGGCGCTTGCGGCGGCGCGGGCCGCCGGCCTTCCGGTCATCGACACGACCCCGGCTATTCAGGCGCACTTCAAGGACCCGGCGGAGGCACACATGTTCGCCCGCTTCGGTCACTATACGCGCGAGGCGTATGACGTCGTCTTCAAGACCATCATTTCGGAACTGGATGCGCTTGCCGCACAGGGCGCCATTCATCCGGTCGGCCGAAAATGACAACGCACATGCCGGCATCCGGAAAGCCGGCCAAGGATATGGAACGCTAGATTAATGGCCATCGGGAATTACCACAGCGACACTCTTGCCTTCACGCCCCCGCCGGGGCCGATCCGCTCGCCGTTCGACCCCCGGATGCGCGATGTCGCATTCAACCGGATGCCCCTCAAGCAGGGCTGGGACACGCTCGCCATCGGCAGGCAGCTGCTGCGTGGCGATCTCACGATGCAGCAGCGCAGGCAGTGCATCGATTTCTATCTGAACACGGGAACGATCCGTAACCTGCTGGCGACACTGACCCGGTGCGGCTCGCACTGGACGATTCTCGGCCTCACCCTGGCACAGGAAATACGCCATGGCCGGCGTCCGGACTACAGCTTCATCAATCACTACTGGCAGGTCGACGAAATCGGCGTCCGTTATACAAAACTCGACTGGCGTGAGGCAGTCGGCGAAACCCGCGATCCGGCCCTGTGGAAGACGGTCATGACCGATCCGTTTCTGTATCACAGCCATCACCCCTATTACCGCATCCGCTCGGCGCGGCTGAAGGAGATGAACACCGTTCTGGTGCTCCGCGATATTTTCAAAAGCATGGAATCAAAGTTCTACAAGCTCAGCAAGATTCCCGATCAGCCGGACGACGAAGACGATGCGTCTTTCGCCTGGGAAAAGCTGATTCTGGACGCCATCGAATTTTTCAACAGCTGGGGCGACGTTATCCGCTGGCACCGGAAATGCGTGTGCTTCACCTACGATGAGCTTCTGGCCGACACCGTCGGCTGTCATTACGAAATGTCGAAAGTGTTCGGTCTCGATGTCCCGCGCGAGTGTATCGAGGAAGCCTTCTCGATGATCACCAAATCGGAAATGCGCAAACGCTTTACCGACCCGCAGGCGGGTGGAGAGATGCGGGTATCCGGACGCGCCAAGGATGCCGGCATACCGGCGCACCGGCGGGAACTGATCGAGGATATGATCGACCGCCATCTGGTTTATGACTTCGGCTTTGGGTATGGGAATATAAAGTGACACAACGTCCGAACATACTTTTCCTTTCCGTCGATGCACTCCGTGCCGACCGCAGCAGCGCTTACGGCTATGAACGTCCGACCACACCAACCCTGGAGCGCCTCGCCCGGGGCGGTACCCGGCTGGACAATTCCTTCTCGCTCAGTTCCGTCACGCAGACCGCGCTGATCCAGATGCTGACCTCGTCCCGGCCGTTTTCCTATGGCGGTTACGACTATGGGGCGGTGGGACGTCCGACCCATCTGTTCAAACACGTGCGAACAGCCGGCTACAAAACCATCTGCCTGAGCTCGCTGCATTGGGTGAACCGCTTTTTCGGATACGGTGACGGCGTTGATCAGGAACACCAGCTGTTCGATGTGGTGACGCTGCCCGGCGTCACGCTGGCCATGATCCGCGCGACCCTGCTCAGCTACGAAGCGGGCGAGATCGACGATGCCGCGCTGATCGCGGAAGTTGATTCGGTGATGCGCCATCTGTTCAGTAATCTTCGCGTCTATTGCGATATACGCAACGCCAATGCAGACGAGCTGCGTCGCGATTTCGCCGACTCCTCGCTGGTCAATTCCGGCTACGATCTGGAAGCGATTCTCGCCATCACCGAACGGCATCGCATCGCCTATGAAAAGGACCCGATCGGGTATATCAGGAAATACCTGATCCCGGCGCCGGGACCGAACACCTGGATGCAGCGCTGGCTGCCTAAGGAATGGTACCTTGCGCGCAAGAAGTCCGTGCTGCTCCGCGAAGCCGTGTCGAGATCCGCAAACTGGGTCCTGGCCCACTTCAATCCACGTCTTGCGCAATGCCGCAACCGCCGCTTCAAGGTCTATCCGGACGCGCGCTCGCTGGCCGACAAGGTGATCGAACGAATGCGCGCCGCAACGGACGGCGATGCACAGCCTTTCATGATCTGGACCCATTTCATGGACACGCATCTGCCGTATATCGCCGGTGGCGGGCGGCGCTGGTACACGGAAACGCCGCGCTATCTGGAGGCGCTGGGCTATGACCCGAAGATTCCTCCGGCACTGACCTTCGACGGGACGCCGAAATCGCCGGACGACGGCCCCGGATGGTCGGCTCTCTATGATGCGGCTGTGCGCTCGACCGACGAGGAGATCGGCCGCATCGTCGACGCCTGCGAGGAAATGGGGCTGCTCGACAACACGATCATCGTCGTCACCGGCGACCATGGCGAGGAAATCGGCGAGCGCGGTGCGTGGGGGCATTTTTTCCGGCTCTACGAATGGGGTGTCCACGTACCGACGGTGATCCACGGGCCGGGCGTCGCGGCTGGTACGGTCAAGGGCCTGACCAACATCATGGATATTGCGCCGACGGTCTCGCGGCTGGCCGGACTGGAACCGGACGCCGCCTGGGACGGCTTCGACGTGCTGGCCGACGATTTCAAGGGCCGCGACAACATCATGATCGAAACCTTCTATTCCGGGAATTGCCTGTTCGCACAGCGCCCGCTGTATTTTGCACTCCGCAACGACCGCTTCCATTATCTGTGGAAGGAATACATCGACCGTGACGACGTCACCGGAGAACCGCAGTTCCAGCTTTTTGACATCGTCGAGGACCCGAAGTCAGAGCGGGACATCTACCGCGACGATCATCCGGCCGTGCTCGCCTTCAACCGCGAAATCGCGGCGCGCATGCGCGAGATAAATGAAGTCAACGACACGCGCATCGCGACGGCCTTCGACGACGGCTTTCGCAATCGCGGCGCGGCGTCATGATCCCCGCCATTTCGAACATCGCGCTCAGCGCCTATGACCACGCCGACGAGCTGCCGCACATCGCCGCGCTTGGTTACCGCGGCCTTGAGGTTGCGCCGAGCCGGGTCTGGCACGACACCTGGAAGGGACTTGCAGCCTCGGACGTCGAAGCCTATCGCCGCCTGGTGGAAGGCGCAGGGCTGAGCATCCTCGGCCTGCATTCGCTGGTTTTCGATCATCCGGAATGCCAGCTGTTCGGCGACGCCGACGCACGCACCGCAACCATGGAGTTCATGGTGCATCTGTCCGGCGTCTGTCGCGATCTGGGCGGGCGCACCCTGATCTGGGGCGGCGGCCGCAACCGCGGCGCCGTCGCCCGTCCGGATGCGGTGAAGATCGCGGTCGCCTTCATGCAGACCCTGACCGAGCGCACCGCCGATCACGGCACATGCTTCTGTTTCGAAGCCCTGGGCCCGTCCGGGTCCGACTTCATCAACTCCACCGACGAGGCGCTGTCGATCATGCGGGCCGTCGACCACCCGGGCCTGCGCATGCATCTGGACGTCAAGGCCATGGTCGAGAACGACGACGTTCATGACGAGGTCGTCGACCGGGCATTGCCGTATCTGGAGCATGTTCACGTCAATGCCGACGGGCTCGGCGTGCTGACGGCGGATGCCGGCATCGATCATGCGCGGATCGGAAAAATGTTGGCCGAGCGGGGGTATCGACGCTATATAACCGCCGAACAGCGCATGCTCGACGCGGCAGACCCGCTGGCCGCCGCGGCCCAATCATTCAGCATTCTGGACGAATACTACGTTTCGCCGTGTCAGGGGATTTAAGAGCAGACACATGACGGATTCCGTTACCAAGCCCGCAGGCAACAGCCAGTCGGAACGTTTGTTGCTGCTGTTTCTCGTTGTCGTCACGATCTTCATGACGCTGAAGTGCTTCCCGGGGCTTGAGCATACGGATGCCTATGCCGGCAATACCTTGTCGGCAATTGATCCGACGGCATTCCCCAACGATCCGTTCATCGATCCTTCGCGGCCGTTCTGGAAGCGGGTGTTCCAGATCTCGCTGATCTATCTGCCGGCGCACCTGATGGGCGACATCTGGCTCGACGACCGCTTCGTCGTGATCGTCTATTTCGGGCTGATCCTGGCAACGCTGATCGCCGTCGACAAGATTGTGAAGCTGTGCGGCATTAAGGAACTGATGCCGCGTATGCTGATCCAGATCCTGTTCATGCGCGATCACCAGTACCTTACCCTGACCGCAACGTTCGCCAATCAGCCGGACATCAACCATGCCGCCTATGTGATCCCGGCGACGGCGTGGCTGCTGTATGCGACGTTCGCACGCAAGAGCCTGTGGGTGATCCTGTTCTTCTGTTTCCTGACCGCGGCCAGCTCCATCAAGATGGCGCCTTATGTGATCGGCTTCTGCCTGATCATTGCGGCGATCAACGGCACACGCCGCGACAGGCTGATCGTCACAGCCCTGATCGCGCTGGCCGGCGCCGTGTTCGTGTATGTGGCGACGGTCAAGTTCCATTTGTCCCCGGCGGACCGGCTGTTCGTCTGGGACTGGATGTACAACGACGTCGAGAAGTGGGATTCCAATCCCTTCTACCCGTTCCCGGCGACCAATGTGTGGGCCCGCAATCTGGTGTTCTTCGCCTGTGCCGCTGGGGCCGTCCTGATTCCCGCCGGCAATGACCCGGTGCTCAGAAACATGAAGCTTTTCGTGGCCATGGGGATCGGCCTGTGGGCTTTTGCCGGGCTGTATTTTACGTTCACACCGGATGTTCTCAAATATCCGCACATCATGCCGTTCTCCATGGTGCGGAACCTGCGCTGGCCGCAGACCATCGCCTATCTGATCGTGTTTGTCGTCATGCTGCGGATGTTGCGCGCACACACGGACGCCCGCCGCCTCGCCCTTGCCGCGCTGGTGCTGGGCGCGCTGTTCGTGACCGGCCCCAACAATCACGAACTGTGGATTGCCCTGACCGCCGGCTGTGCCGTCATCGCCGCCGCCGCCGTCTTCGTCCTGCGCAGGCTCGACACCGGCGTGTTCGAAGCCGAGGCGCTGTGGCTCGATGCGGCGAGCGCCAACCGGTTTTTGCTGATCGCCTTCGGCCTGTCGATCCTTATCGCCTTCGGCACGACGATCCAGAAACGCCTGCCGGACTGGACGTGGATGATGCAGCACGGAATCTATGGCGGGTCTGAAGTGGCGAAATGGATCAACGTCATCGATTACGTCAAGGCGGAGACGCCGAAGGACGCGATGATCCTGCCGATGGAATACTATCCGGGCGGCACCAAGGACAATCTCAGGGCAAGGCGC
This sequence comes from Thalassospiraceae bacterium, assembly GCA_038100295.1. Taxonomy (GTDB): domain Bacteria; phylum Pseudomonadota; class Alphaproteobacteria; order Rhodospirillales; family Casp-alpha2; genus UBA4479. Next base: position 115,302 of record JAYNVG010000003.1, on the reverse strand, counting down.
CACCTGGCCTCGCGCACCGGCCGGTCAATTCCGGTGCTGCGCGAATGCTCGTCGATGTTCCACGTCCCGGGTCTGGTCCTGGAGCTTGAGCAACAGGCCAACATGCTGCAATTCGAAAAAGCCATGCTGGCCAGGGACTGGACGGCGGCCTATGCCCTGTTCGGCAATATCCAGCCGGCCCCGACCTATCTGATCCTGCCCGAGGATATTGCCAACCCGGGCTTCTTCGAGGTCTTTCCGTTTATCGAACAGACGACGATCGACGGGTTCACCATTTACAAGCGTGCAGATACTGCGGAGGGTTCACCATCCTAGAACAAGTCATTCATAACGATGTCCTGCTGGCGATGATCATTCGCGCCGGCTGGCATGAGCCCGGGGTCAAGTTCCTGACCGAGGATTCGCAGCCGATGCAGATGGGCCTGATGTGCCATCCCAAGGGCTATGTCATCCGTCCGCATGCCCACATCCCGGCAGAACGGGTTGTAACGTATACCCAGGAAGTTCTGTTCATCCGCAAGGGCCGGCTGCGCGTCGATTTCTATAATGACGACCGCCGCATCATCGATCAGCGGACCCTCGCTTCGGGCGACGTGATCCTGCTGGCCGCCGGCGGACACGGTTTCGAGGCGCTGGAGGATCTTGAAATGATCGAGGCCAAGACCGGACCCTTCATGGGCGAGAAAGACAAGGTCCGCTTCGACCCGGCGGCGGAGGTCTAGGACATGGCCGACGATTTCATCCCGGTAAACACACCGGACCTTTCGGGCAACGAAAAGCGCTACCTCGCGGAATGCATCGATACCGGCTGGATTTCCTCCGAGGGGCCGTTCGTGACCCGGTTCGAAGAAGGTTTCGCCGCCGCCGTGGACTGTGCCCACGGAATCAGCGTCACCAACGGCACCGATGCGCTGAGACTGGCCATTGCCGCCCTGGGAATCGGCGCGGGCGACGAAGTCATCATGCCGTCGTTTACGATCATCTCGTGCGCAAGTGCGGTTACGGATGCCGGTGCCGTGCCGGTGCTGGTCGACTGCGACCCGGACACCTGGAACATGGACGTCAGCCAGATCGAGGCCCGGATCACCGAGCGGACCCGCGCCATCATGGCGGTTCACATATATGGTCTGCCGGTGGACATGGATCCGCTGATGGCGCTGGCACGGAAACACGGCCTGCGCGTCATCGAGGATGCGGCGGAAGCCATCGGTCTTGCCTATCGCTGCCGGCCGTGCGGCGGCATCGGCGACATTTCGACCTTCAGCTTCTACGTGAACAAGCACGTCACCACGGGCGAGGGCGGCATGGTGACGACCTCCGATCCGGCGCTCGCGGAAAAATGCCGCTGGTACCGCAACCTGTGCTTCGACAAACAGCGCTTCCGCCACACCGAGCTTGGCTGGAACATGCGCATGACGAACCTGCAGGCGGCCGTCGGCGTGGCACAGCTTGAGCGTCTGGCGGAAACCGCCGCCACCAAGCGGCGCATCGGCATGACCTACATGGAAGCGTTCGCCGATCTCGACGCCGTGCAGCTGCCCATGGCCGGCAACGAGACGGCGGAGAACGCATTCTGGGTCTTCGGCATGGTCCTGGACGATAAGGTGCCCGGTGATGCGGAAACCGTGATGCGGGCTTTCGCCGAGCGCGGCATCGGCACCCGGCCGTTTTTCTGGCCCCTGCACGAGCAGCAGGTTTATCTGGAACGCGGTCTGTTCGCCGGCGAACGGCACCCGGTCACCGAGCGTATTGCCCGGCGCGGCTTTTATGTCCCGAGCGGCATAGGTCTGTCAGCGGCGGATCAGGACCGGGTCATCGCCACGGTGCGGGATCTGCTCGGTTGAGGCCGCTGTCAGTTGCCGCGGAACCGCGTTGCAAAGATACGCATGCAGTATTTTGCGCCGAGCCACAGGAACCCCGGCAGGTTCGGCGCCATTTTCGACTGCCCGCCCTTGCGTTCGTAAAGCGTGTAGGGATGTTCGGTAACCTTGAAACCGCGGCGGCAGCAGTCGTAGATGAATTCGATGAAGAAATCGCCGCCGCCGTAGGGGATCGGCAAAACATCGTCGAACACGCGGCGGCGCACGGCGACGACGCAACTGTCGAAATCCATGATCTTGTAACCGAGCACCAGCCGCGCCAGGCCGTTGATCATGTGGCTGGCAAGGACGCGGATGGCACGCCGGTCGTCACGGCCGCCGGGCACGAACCGGGACGCGATGACAACGTCGAAGTCGGCGGTCTTGTCGATCATCCCCTGGAAAGCGGCGGTTTCGCGCGCCATGTCGGCGTCGATCCAGCAGACCACGTCGCCGCTCGACGCGATGATCCCGCGTGCCACGGCCGACGCCATGCCGCGCCCGCGGGTGCGGACGATCAGTTTGACGTTCGGATTGTTCAGGGCGCGGATCGCATCGGCGGTCCCGTCGGTGGAATTATCGTCGACAACGATAACCTCGACGTTTCCGGCGACATTCCTGAAAATCGCCTCGATCGTCGCAGTAATGTTGTCTACTTCATTGAAAGTTGCGATAACGATTGAGATTAGGTTCGCAGGCGAAGCGGTCTCGATTTCATCTTTTTTGTTCGGTAATTCAGTCATATATGCATGCGCTCTTGGACTTGATACTGGTGTCCCTCGTCTGGATTGATGCTGACTCCCGAACTGTCGTCTGCCCACCTAAAGAAGGTTTGTGATGAAAAAAGCGTTGATATTAGGCGTAACTGGCCAAGATGGCAGTTACCTCGCCGACTCCCTCCTTGAAAGGGGCTATTTCGTATACGGAATGGTTCGCCGTTCGGCAACAGGAAATACACGAAATATCCAGCATCTGATCGACGACGAGAGCGTTTTCAACGAGCGGTTTTTCATCGTCCGCGGCGATCTGGCCGACCCGACATCGCTGTATCGCATTATCAACGACGTGCGGCCGGACGAAATTTATAACGAGGCCGACCAGGATCATGTCGGGTGGAGCTTCGACATGGTCGGCTATTCCGCGGACATCACGTCTTCGGCGGTCGGCCGCCTGCTCGAGATCATCCGCCAGGTCGACCCGTCGATCCGGGTCTTCCTGCCGTGTTCGTCGAACGTGTTCGGCCTCAGCGAAGCGGAATTCCAGAACGAGACAACCCCCTTCAATCCGCAGAGCGTCTATGCCATCGGCAAGACCACGGTCTATTATTTCGCCAGATATTACCGTCAGGCCTTCGGCATGCATGTTTCGACCGGCATTCTGTACAATCATGAATCGCCGCGCCGGACCGTCGAGTACGTGACCCGTAAAATCACCAACGCCGTGGCGCGGATCAAACTCGGCAAGCAGGACAAGCTGCAGTTGGGCGATACCTCGGCGGAGATCGACTGGGGTTATGCGCCGGAATACATGGACGCGGCCTGGCGGATGCTGCAACAGGACGCCCCGGACGATTACGTGATTGCCACCGGTGAAGCCTATTCGGTACAGGACTTCGTCGATCTCGCGTTCGCCCACGTCGGCCTGTCGGCCGCCGACTATGTCGAACAGAACCCGGCCCTGCTGCGCCAGACCAAGACCTCGGCATTACGCGGCGACACCACCAAGGCCCGCGCGAAACTCGGGTTCGATCCACAGGTCAAGACGCCGCAACTCGTGAAGCTGATGGTCGATGCGGATCTCGCCGCTGAATCCGCATCCTAGAGGCACAACCACAGAGAGACCCCATGGCAGATCAAAACACCCCGACCCCGGCAACCGCCGGAACCACCGCCGGCAAGGACACGCTGATCGCCATCATCGCTGACGATCCGGCGCGCATCGGCAGCGATGCCGTGCGGGCGGCGGGGGCAGACAGCATCCTTGCCGTTATTGCCGAGGGTACCGCGCAGCCGGACTGGGCTGACGAAGTTCTTCATATTCCCGGCGGTACGCCGGCGGGCATCCGGCAATTCCGGATCATCGACCATGCCAAACGTGCCGGATTTGCAAAACTCCTTATCGTTCCGGTTGCCGCTGCCTTTCCGGGCGACGCGATCGAGGCGCTCGGTACCGCACTCGATGATGTCGATGTCGTCATAGCCTCGCCGCATAACGGCAACCCGTCGGGCATTGCGCGGCGCCTTCTTGAAACCGATTTCGACGTGACCTCGTCGATGCAGGGGTTCGCGCTGACGCGCCTGCCGGAGGCGCTGCTGGGCATTATCGGCGGCAACATCGTCGAGACCGTCATGCTGTTGCCGCTGGTCGCCGAATATAACGGCCACCCGGTTCGACAGATCCGCATCGCCGCCGACGGCAATGACGCCGCGCGCACCGTCCGGCCGCCGCTGATCCGCCTGACCGCGCTGGCGATGCAGATGAAAATGGCCAAGGCCCAGTTCCGCCACGTCGAGCCGTTCTCGCCGCCAGCCGATGCCGCCTCGAGCGAGGAACAGGTGGCGTGGGATTCGTACTGGACGCACGGCAGCCATTCCGGCAAGTGGGTCTACGATCTGATCGCCGCCTTCTACCGCGCGTTCATCATCCGCCCCGCGGTCAACGCCTTCCTGTTCAAGAACTTTCCCGAAGGCGCCAGGCTTGTCCATGCCGGCTGCGGCAGCGGCATGGTCGACGTCGACGTTGCCCGCAAGATGCACATCACCGCACTCGATATTTCGCCGGCCGGGCTGACCGAGTACTCGCGTCATCACGAGCATTCGGACCTGATGCTGGGCTCGATTTTCGAGATGCCGATCGCCGATGAATCTTATGACGGCCTGTTCAATCTCGGCGTCATGGAGCATTTTCATACACACGAGCTCGACCTCATCATTCCGGAAATCAACCGTGTCCTGAAACCCGGCGGACGCGCCGTGCTGTTCTGGCCGCCGCAGTGGGGCCTGTCCGTCAATGTTCTGCGCGTCGTTCACTGGCTTCTGCACAGTGTCATGAAGAGCGAGATCGAGCTTCATCCGCCGGAGTACACGCGGGTCAACTCGAAAGCACAAATCCTGCGCTGGTGCGACCTCGGCGGTTTTAAACTCAAACAATTTTATTTCGGCCCGCGCGATCTTTTCACCCATCAGATCGTCGTGCTCGAAAAAGTCACGGCCCCGAAAGCGGCCCCGAAAGCGGCATGATCCGGATCGCCGGACAACCCCGTCAGCGCGTTAACGAAAAGGACTGAAGATGTCTCAAATGGAAGTGGTCGAACATAGGCGTTGCCGTCTGTGCGGAAACGAAAACCTGACCGATGTTCACAACTTCGGCTCGCACTATGTATCGAACTTCGTTGACCGCGAGGACATCTCGACCGGCCTCAAGGCGCCGCTCGATCTGGTCATCTGCGATCACTGCTCGCTGATCCAGCTGCGCCATACGGCTCCGATGGAACTGATGTACGCGCGTCATTACTGGTACCGGTCCGGCGTCACCGCAACGATGCGCGAAGGGCTGCGCGACATCGCCGTCGCCGTCGAGAATATCGTCTCGCTCAATGACGGCGACGTGGTTCTCGACATCGGTGCCAACGACGGCACCTTCCTCGCCAACTTCAAGGACCGCAACGTGACCACCGTCGGCTGCGAGCCCGCGAACAACCTGACCGACCTGCTGCGTGACAACGTCGATGTCGTGATCAACGATTTCTGGAGCGCCGAAGCGTTCGTTGCTGCCGCGAAGACGCATGGTTTCGGCAAGGCCAAGGTCATCACCGCGCTCGGCATGTTCTACGATCTCGAGGATCCGAGCGCGTTCATCGCCGACGTCGCCGCGTCGCTGGCCGAGGGCGGTCTGTTCGTTGCCCAGCTGATGTGCCTGAAGACGATGCTCGACCAGAACGATCTCGGCAACATCTGCCACGAGCACCTGGAATACTACTCGCTGGATTCCCTGAAATACCTTTTCGAGAATAACGGTCTCGAGATGATCAAGATCGAGGAAAACGACATCAACGGCGGCAGCTACCGCATTTTCTGCCGTCACTTTTCCGGTCACGGAATGGACTACGACGAAAAGACCGGCATGGACGACCTGCGCGCGTTCGTCGACCGCATCGACCGCAACCGCGCCGCCTGCGTCGAGTTCATCAGGGAAGAAGTCGCCAGGGGGAAGACCGTCTATGTCTACGGGGCCTCGACCAAGGGCAACACGATCCTGCAATACTACGGCCTCGATCACACGCTGATCACCGCCGCCGCCGAGCGCAGCCCCGAGAAATGGGGTAAGTTTACCATCGGCACCGGGGTTCCGATCGTGTCCGAGGACGAGGCGCGCGCGGCACAACCGGATTACTTCCTCGTCTTGCCATGGGCTTTCTTCAGCGAATTTTACGAGCGCGAGAAAGCATGGCGTGACGCGGGCGGGAAGTTTATTGTCCCGCTGCCGGATTTCCGGGTCGTTGACTGAAGCCGACAGACACTGCGAAAGAGCTGCCGATGAGTAAGAAAGTCGCCCTTATTACCGGGATCACCGGACAGGACGGGGCTTACCTCGCCGAATTTCTGCTGCAAAAGGGCTACGAGGTACACGGCGCAAAGCGGCGCTCGTCGTCGTTCAACACGGCACGCATCGATCATCTGTATCAGGATCCGCACCATCCCGAGACGCGCATGTTTCTGCATTGGGGCGACATGACCGACGCCACCAACCTGATCCGTCTGGTGCAAACCATCAAGCCGACCGAAATCTACAACCTGGCGGCGCAGAGCCACGTCCATGTCAGCTTTGAAACCCCCGAATATACGGCCAATGCCGACGGTCTCGGCACCTTGCGGCTGCTCGAGGCGGTCCGCATCCTCGGCATGGAAAAAACGGCGCGCTTCTATCAGGCCTCGACATCCGAACTTTACGGCAACGTCAGCCGCGGCACGTTGAGTGAGACCACCCCGTTCCAGCCCCGCAGTCCCTATGCCGCAGCCAAGCTGTACGCCTACTGGGTCACGGTGAACTACCGCGAGGCCTATGACATGTATGCCTGTAACGGCATTCTCTTCAATCACGAGGGGCCGACCCGCGGCGAAACGTTTGTGACCCGCAAAATCACCCGCGGTGTCGCCATGATCGAGCTTGGGCTTGAAGACCGAATTTATCTCGGCAACCTGGATGCCTCACGGGACTGGGGGCATGCCCGCGATTATGTCGAGGGAATGTGGCTGATGATGCAGCAGGATACCGCCGAGGACTATGTGCTGGCGACCGGCGAGAGTCATTCCGTGCGCGAATTCGTGGAGTTGGCTTTTGCCCACGTCGGCCGCGAAATCGTGTGGCAGGGCAGCGGCATCGAGGAACGGGGCATCGACCGCAAGACCGGTCAGGTGCTGATCGAAATCGACCCCGTGTATTTCCGTCCGACCGAGGTCGAGCATCTCCTCGGCGACGCCACGAAAGCGCGTGAAAAACTCGGCTGGCAGCATCGAATCAGTTTTCGCGAACTGGTCTCGGAGATGATGGAATCGGATCTGCACCTGCTGTCCGTCGAAAGCCCGCGTAACGAACGATGAGCGGCTCATGACCCCCTTTCAGCGCCCCAACTGGTCGCCGAAGGTCGAAGACGGTGCGCGCATCCTGGTGATCGGGGCCAGCGGCGGCCTGGGGTCGGCTGTGGCCGACATGTTACTCGATCATTCCGACTGCATCGTCGGCGCGCACGGCGCCAGCAAACCCTATGCCCGCCACGATGACCCCCGCGTGGTCTCGCTGATACGTCCGTTCCACAGCGAAGCCGACTGCATCGCCACCGTCGACGACTTCATCGCCGCGGCCGGCGGCCTCGACGGCATCGTGCTCATGAGCGGGCGGCTGAACTTCCAGGGCCACTGGAAAGACATGCCCGAGCAGGCCTGGCAGGCCGACATGACCGACAATCTCGGCCATCCCTTCTTTCTCGCACGGCACGCCATGGCGGCGATGCGGGCGCAGGGACGCGGCGGGCGGATAGTTTTCAACGGAACCGAGTCGGCACTGCATGGCGGCAGCACGCATTCAATGCCTTATGCGATGGCGAAACGGGCCACCGAATGCATGGTGCAGGGCATGGCCCGTGAAGGCGCACCGGACGGTATTCTCGTCAACGGTGTGCGCCTCGGTTTCATCAAGAGCGGATTTCATCAGCGCTGGTCCGGTCGTGACGCGGCTTTCCTTGAAAATCGCGCCGAACTGGTGCCGCTGAAACGCGGCGGCGAACCCGAGGAAGCGGCGGCATTGATCGTTTATCTGCTGTCGGGATGGGGCGCGTACATCACCGGTCAAATGCTGGCGTTGACCGGCGGCGACTGGCTGTAACCGGCAGCGCCGGCTTAGCCTTTCTTCCGATTGAGACGGCTTTCCGTCAGGCCGGCACTGTACATGTTGCGGTCCGCGAAGCGCGCGGCGAACATCTCCGCATCGGGCGCATAGGCACTGCTCAGGGCCGCTCGGGCCGCCGCCTCGGCTTCGGCATCGCCGCTGCAGACGGCATCGGCGAGTATCAGCGCCTGCGGGGCCAGTTCGCCAAGCCGCAGGCGGTGCGCCAGCCACTCGTTGAGATACATCGTCCGCTCGTGGTCGTTCGTTGGCGGCAGCATGGCGTCCAGCACATCCGCCGGATCGTGAACGATGACATTGACGCCGTTCAGCCAGCCGGCTTCGTAGCGGGGCTTCTCGTCCTCGCTCATATTTGCCGGATGGGCCGGGCTGTAGGCGTCGAAGGCAAGCTTGAATTCACGGTGGCCCAGCAGGAAGTCGCGGGTCGACCATCTGACATCGGGATAGTTCGCATCATCGATCACAATCACCGCGTTTTCGTGCAGGAACGGCTTGATCAGCATCAGGCAGATCAGCTGGCTGCGGTAGTCGTGCGGGCCGTCGACGAAGTAGACGCCGACCTTGCGCTCTCCGATGTGCGTATCGAGAGCTTCGAGCGCAACTTCGAAATCCTGATTGATGAGGTGCGCGTTCTGCGTCCCGAACGTTGCCATGCGCTGCCTGACGATACCGAGGTTGGTGCCGTCAGGGTCCAGGGTCGCGAAGTTGTCGATCCCGAAGCAGGCGACGTCCGGGGTTTCCAGGGCCGCCGATATCAGGGTCAGTCCCTGGAATACTCCAACTTCGAGGTAACAGCTCGAAGCATCGCCGGCGATGCCACGCACAAGCCGCTGCAAAAGCCCGACCGTCTTGCTTCCGGAAATGCCGTCCAGCCCCTGTTCATGGCGGTCGCTCAGCAGACCGCCGCTCTCTGTTTCCGAAATCGCGCCAAGAACAGATTCGATATACGCGGCGTTGTCGGACACAGGGCGCTCCAATATTTCCAGAGATTTGCGCACAAAATGGCAGAATCGCCTGTCACGGCAAGTTTTTTTTCCCGGACCCGATGACGTGGGCGTCATTTTGAATCAATCCGCTTCACTGCCCGGCGAAACCGCGTGGACGCACTGGCTGGCCGTGACAGGCGCCGCCGCGACGGATCTTCCTGCATCGCGCCGACTGCCCGATGTGCCGGCAAGACTTGAAGCGGCGTTCGTCGCCGGCCGAGAGATCTGGTGGCGACTGGGGCGGACGCTGTTCGCCGAACCCACCGGCAACATCACCCACGCCACCGCCTGCGCCTCGGTCGGATCCGACTTCGGCATCATGATCGCCTGGACATTGCTGGTGCGCGATCTCGCCGAGCAGGATGAAACGACGCTGGTGGTTTGCGACGATCCGTGGCTGTTCCGCGAGTTGGCGGCGCTTCCCGGTGTCCGTGCCGGGCGTGCCCCCGGGCTGCTGGCGGCAAACCTCCGGCGCCGGTTTCGCGGCGTGATGGCACGGCTCAGGACGGCGCTTCGGCTGGCCGCGGCCGTGTGGAAGACGCGGCGGTTCCGCGCACAGGTAGCGGGCAGCAAGGCCGCGATCCTCGTCTACGGACACCCGTCAAGCGATGCGAATGGCAACGACGCCTATTTCAACGGCCTGCTGCAACATCTGCCGGACCTGGCACGGCTGCTGCACACGGACTGCCCGCCGCAAAGGGCCGAAGCGCTCTGTGCCGACGGGCGGAGCGCCAGTCTGCACGCCTGGGGCAGCCCGCTGTTCGCCCTGGCCGTTCTGCCGTTTACCCGCTGGCGTCCCGGCAGGGATGTGCTGGCGGCGCCTTACGGCTGGATCGTGCGCCGCGCGGCAGCCATGGAAAACAGCGGCGGCGGACCGGCCATGAACCGATGGCAGATGCACTGCCAACGGCGCTGGATCAAGGCCGAAGCCCCGGCAAACGTCGCCTGGCCGTGGGAGAATTTCGCCTGGGAGCGCGCCCTTGTCGGCACCGCCCGCGCCAACGGCGTGCGCACGCTCGGCTACCAGCATACGGTCGTCGGTCCGCATCAGTTCAATTACAGTGTCCAGGCCAATCCGGACGGACTCGACAGCATTCCCGACGTCGTCATCGCGAACGGGCCGGCCTACGGCCAGGAGCTGCGCGCCTGGGGCATCCCCGCGGCGCGCCTGATCGATGCCGGCTGCTTCCGCTTCAAGCCCGGGAAGGGACCGGTTTATGATCCGGACGCGCCGGTTTTCGTCGCGCTCTCCGGGAATCTCAAGATCGTGCCGCAACAGATGGCGGTTGCCGAACGCCTGGCCGCCAGCGGTCGCCGGGTGATCGTCAAGGAACACCCGATGTATCCCGTCAGGTTCGAGGAGTCCGAACTGCTTTCGCACACCTCGACGCATATGGCGGAGCAGACCGCGCTGTCGGCGGTTCTGTATACGACAGGGGCATCGGGTCTCGACGCGGTGCTCGCCGGGATTCCCTGCATCCGGTTGCAGCTGGCGGACCAGATATCCATCAATACGCTGCCCGCCTTCAGCACCGCGCTGACCGCCGACGCGGATACCGTGGTCTCGGTTCTGGACAGCGCAAAAGCGCCGGAACCCGCGGATTGGCACAGGATTTTTTCGGTGCCGGATATTGCTCGCTGGCGTTTACTGTTGAATGGCGCGCCAATATCCTCCATTTAGGCTATATAGTGAAACAAAGTTCCTCACCGCTTCAGCTTCCGAAAGTGACAGCACCGGTCGCGATAGCGGGACATTGGCGATAGGGTGATACTATTATGACGCCGCAGACTGACAAGGCCGCAGCCGATTTTCGGGTTCTGATCGTCTATCCGAACCTGCCGCTGATGCTTGTTCCGTCGATTTCGATCGCCATCTTCACGCGGATCTTCCGGGATCTCGGCTATCAGATCGACCTGTTCGAGACGACCCACTATGACACCAACGATCTCGATTATTCGGAAACCAATATCAATTATTCGGAAAACCGCGTCAGGTTGCTGAATGCCCGCAAATTCGACGTCGAGAAAGACCTCGGCATCAGCATCAAACGCGGCATGCTGTCCGACTTCCGCACAAAGGTCGAGACGTTCGATCCGGACTTCATCATCTATTCCGTCGTCGAGGATACCTTCTTCCAGGCCCGTTCGATGATGCAGGCGATTGCCGATCTGAAAATTCCGCACCTGGTCGGCGGCGTGTTCCCGACCATGGCACCGGAAGAATGCATCGCCGCGCCAGAAATCGACCTGATTGCCCTCGGCGAGGGCGAAAAGACCGTCAAGGCGGTTGGCGAGGCCGTGCGCACCGGACAGCCGCTGAACGGCATTCCCGGGACATGGCTGAAAAACCCTGACGGCAGCATCGAGAAGACGCAGCAGCCGTCGCTGGTCAACCTGAACGACATCATTCCGGATTTCTCGCTGTTCCACCCGTCGCGCTTCAACCGGCCGATGGGCGGCAAGGTCTTCCGGATGGTCCCGGTCGAGAGCTATCGCGGCTGCCCGTATGCCTGTACCTACTGCAATTCACCGACCCAGCGCCTGTTGTCCAAGAATGCCGGGCTCGGCAATTTCATGCGCCGCAAGTCGATGGACAGCCTGCGAGACAAGCTGCGGGCGCTTTACGACGAATACAAACCCGATTTCTTCTTTTTCGTCGATGACAGCTTCCTGGCCCGGCCGCGCCAGGAAATCTTTGATTTTTGCGACATGTACGAGGAATTCCGGCTGCCGTTCTATTTCAACACCCGGGCCGAAAATTGCGATGCCGAAATTCTCGCACGCCTCAAGGAAGTCGGTTGCTACCGCATTGCTTTCGGCATCGAAAGCGGCAATCAGCAGTACCGCCAGAGAGTCCTGCGCCGCAAGATTTCCAACGAGGAAATCATTGAACGCTTCAAGGTCATCGCCGACAGCGGCATCGCTTTCAGCATCAACCTGATTATCGGCATGCCGGGTGAAACCCGCGATCTGGTCATGGACACCATCGAGCTCGCCCGCTCGATCAAGGGTTACGACGCGGTCACGGCATTTATCTTCACGCCGTATCACGGCACGCCGCTGCGCCAGGTCGCGCTCGACAACAATTGGCTCGATCCGAATACCATCACCCGCCACAACACCTCGCGCTCGCTGCTGACAATGCCGCCGCCGTACCTCAATGCCGATGAAATCGACGGTCTGCTCACGGTGCTGCCGCTGTATTGCTATTTCCCGAAAACCGACTGGCCGAAAATCCGCCGCGCCGAAAGCAATGACGCGGAGGGGCTGCGCCTGCGCGCCGAGTTGTCGGCGATCTATGCGGAGAACTTCCTTGGCGAGGATCAGAAGCGTGCCAAGAAATTCGTCCAGCCGGACGGCACGATTGCCGAGAAGCAACAGCTTTCCGATTTCCGCATCAGCCCGGAACGGATTCAGGCGGCCGACCTGAAATCGCTGACCGACCCGATGATCGGGCTGTAATCGTAAACAGGCGCTACGGGCCGGCTGTCCCGGACCGAACACATGGCGCCCAACGCCATCAGGAACACATCCGACAATGTCCGAGAACGACCTTAACATTGCGCTGATCGGCTGCGGCCGCATCGCCGGACACCACTGCCGCTCCATCGCCGCCGTCGAAGGCGTGCGCGTTGCCGCGGTCTGCGACCTCGAGATAGACAAAGCCGAGGCTTACGCCGCAGAATTCGGGGCGCCGGCCTTCCGCAGCTATCATGAGATGTTCCGCGCCGTGCCGGAAATCGACATCGCCGCCGTGATCACGCCATCGGGCATGCATTTCGAACACGCGATGGAGGTCATCGAAGGCTACGGCAAGCACGTAATCATCGAAAAGCCGACTTTCATGCGCCCGAGCCAGCTGACCGCCGCCTATGCCCGCGCCGATGCTGCCGGAAAACGCATCTTCCCCGTCTTCCAGAATCGCTATAACAAGGCCGTGACGCGTGTCCGCCTGGCGCTGCGTTCGGGGGAACTCGGCGACATCCGGCTGGTCTCGGTACGGCTGCGCTGGTGCCGGCCGCAACGTTATTACGACCTGGCGCCGTGGCGCGGCACGTTCTCGCACGACGGCGGCGCGCTGACCAACCAGACGATTCACCATGTCGATCTGTTGCGCCACCTAGGCGGCGACGTGGCGCGCATCAACGCCACCATGCGTACGCTCGGTGCCGAGATCGAAGTTGAGGATTCCGCTGTCGCGACCTTTACCTACGCCTCGGGTGCGATCGGCACGCTGGAAGCCACCACCGCCGCCAGGCCTGACGATTTCGAAGCTTCGATCTCGTTCGTCTGTTCGGACGGCATGGCGCAGATCGGCGGGATTGCTGTCAACGAACTGCAGGTGTTCACGCCGGACCCCGACGCGTGCGCCGTCAACAGCGAGAACTTCAAGAGCTTCAAGGGCAACGGTGCCGTCTACGGCTTCGGCCATACTGCAATGTATGCCGACATCGTTGCCGATTTCAGGGGACAGGCTCCGTACCCGGTCGACGAAGCCGACTGTTTGTCGACACTAAGATTGCTGCATGCCTTCTACCGCGCCGACGAGGCGGGGACATGGGTCGACGCCGGCGATGACGCCGAGTCGGTCCGGCTCGGCCGCGCCGACGACGCGATCTCAAACCTCTACAGGACCCCGCCCGCCAATGCCCAAGCTTAAAGTCGGAATAGCCGGTTACGGGATCGTCGGCAAACGCCGGCAGCGCGTCATCGATGCCCGCGACGACATGCACACCGTTGCCGTTTGCGATCGCACGCTGGACGGTGTCGGTACATTTGCGGATGGCGTTCGCCATTACGACAATTACAAGGACCTGCTGACGGAACAACTCGACGTCCTGTTCGTCTGCATGTCCAACGATATCGCCGCCGAAGTCACGATCGCCGGTCTTGAGGCAGGCCTGCACGTTTTCTGTGAAAAGCCACCGGGCCGCGATGTGCACGATATCCAGCGCGTCGTCGCCACCCATGCGACGCGGCCGGCACAGCAACTCAAATATGGCTTCAACCACCGCTATCACGACTCCGTGCAGGACGCGCTGGCGATCCTGCATTCCGGAGAACTCGGCGAGGTGATCAATCTCAGCGGCGTTTACGGTAAATCACAGCTCATCACCTTCGACCAAACTTCCTGGCGGACGCAGCGTGCGCTCGCTGGTGGCGGCGTACTCCTCGACCAGGGCATTCACATGGTCGACCTGCTGCGTCTGTTTGCCGGCGAATTTACCGAGGTCCGCAGTTTCGTCGAAAACTCCGTCTGGGGTCACGACGTCGAAGACAATGCCTATGCCCTCATGCGCACCGACGACGGCAAAGTCGCGATGCTGCATTCGTCGGCGTCGTCATGGCGCCACCGCTTCCGTCTCGAGATCACGCTGAACCGGGGCGCGCTGGTCCTGTCGGGCATCCTGTCCGGTTCCAAAAGCTACGGCGCCGAGACCCTGACGCTGGTGCGGCGCGGCGAGAACGATATGGGCAACCCCCGCGAAGAGACCACCCGCTACAACAACGACCGGTCGTGGGCCTGGGAAGTCGAGGAATTCGCCGACGCCGTGCACGGCAAGGCCGCGATTACCAACGGCTCCGCCGACGACGCACTCAGGACCATGCAGCTGGTGTACCGCATCTACTGTGCCGATCCCGAATGGCGCGAGCGCTGGGGATTGTCGTCCGAACCATGACATCCCCGGGCTGTTTGTACGCATGACTTCCGTCCGCTCACTGGCACGGCGGGCGGCAGTGGTTGGCGTGTTCGCGCTGACACTGTTTGCGGTCCTTGAGTTTTCGATCCGCCTTGCCGTCCCCGAATACAATCCGTCGACGCATCTTGAATTTTCGTGGCATACGGACGGGCTGGTTCTCGGCCAGCCCGGGACGACCAAGCGTCAGATCAAGAACACCGGCGACTTCAATGTTGAGGTGCGCTTCAACCGCTTTGGCCTGCGTGACAGTCAGGATATCACCACCGCAAACGATCATGACTTCATCATCGTCGGCGATTCCTTCATCTTCGGATGGGGCGTCAAAGAACCGGAGCGGATTAGCGAACAGCTCGAATCCCTGATTGGACGGCGTGTCTTCAATGTCGCCGTGCCGGGGGATCTCGACACCTACGACAGGCTCATCGCCTACGCGATGAGCAAGGCCGCCGGCCGGCCACGGGTCATTCTTGCCGTGAGCATGGAAACCGATGTCGCCGGCTACCGGACGCCCGCACCATCCAGGGCGACCGCTGCCGCCGAACCGGCAGCAGAGAACACGGGACTCGGCCTCCGCGACGTAAAGGGGTTTCTGACCGAACATTCGGCGGTGTACTTCCTGCTGACACAGCAAATTCATCAGACCCCGTGGTTGCGCGACGGTGCCGTCCGGCTCGGCCTGATTCGCCCCAACCTGCAGCGCGACCAGGGACGCCTCGCACCGAGCGAAGCCGTCGCCGCGACCGCAGCACGCGCCATTGATATTGCACGGCGCTATGACGCAACCGTGGTCCTGCTGGCGTCCCGCTATATCTGGTTCGGCGACAAGACAGAGGCCCTGTCCGACACTCATAACGCCATCGCCGAACGAATCCGCAACGCCGGTGTCGATATGCTCGATCTGAAACCGGTGTTCGAGGCGGATGGCCATCCGCTCGAGTATCACTTCAAAAACGACGGGCACTGGCAGCCCGCAGGCCACGCCGCCGCCGCCGCCGCGCTGGCACGCCATCTGAAGGACCGCTACGGCGATGCTCTTTAGTTCGCTCCCATTCCTGTTCGGGTTCTTCCCGGCCGTCCTGATCCTGGTCTGGCTCACCGAGCGGTACGGCAGCACCCGCGTTACCCTGTCGCTGCTGGTCGTCGTCTCGCTGTTCTTCTATGCGTGGTGGAATCCACCGGTGGTCATCCTGCTGATCGTATCCGTTCTCGTGAATTATGCTTTCGGGGTCGCGATCTGCCGGGCGCAGCGGCGCGATCTTCTGGCGCTCGCCGTGTTGTTCAATCTCGGTCTGATCGGATACTTCAAATACGCAGGCTTGCTCGCCGAAACCCTGAGCATGCTGCCCGGTGTTGCGATCGACCTCGGCACGATCACGCTGCCGCTGGCGATCTCGTTCTTTACGTTCCAGCAGATCGCCTATCAGGTCGACGTCTATCAGGGCAAGGTTCGCGACACCGACTTCGTGCACTACTGCCTGTTCGTGACGTTTTTCCCGCAGCTGATCGCCGGGCCGATCGTCCACCATCAGGAGATCATTCCCCAGTTCGAAGAGCGCAAGCGTTTCAACATCACCCTCGACAATCTCGCGGCTGGGGGTCTGATCTTTGCCATCGGGCTGTACAAGAAAGTGGTCATCGCCGACGGCATTGCGGCGTTCTCCGATTCCGTCTTCGACCGGGCACTGGAGAATCCGAATGTTTTCGAGGCCTGGGGCGGTGCACTGGCCTACGGCATGCAGATCTACTTCGACTTTTCCGGCTATTCGGACATGGCGATCGGTCTGGCGCGGCTGTTCGGCATCCGTCTGCCGGCGAACTTCGCTTCGCCCTACAAGGCCATCAGCATCATCGAGTTCTGGCAGACCTGGCACATGACGCTGAGCCGTTTCCTGCGCGATTATCTTTACATTCCGCTTGGCGGCAACCGCCGCGGCGATGCCCGGCGCTATGCCAACCTGATCATCACCATGTTGCTGGGCGGGCTGTGGCACGGCGCGAGCTGGACCTTCGTTTTCTGGGGCGGCCTGCATGGCATGTTCCTGATGATCAACCATCTGTGGCGGCGGATTCGCGGGCCGGCGCCCGCCCAGGCGAGCCGGGCGTCTCGCATCGCCGGACGGGCGCTGACTTTTCTTGCGGTCATGGTGGCGTGGGTTTTCTTCCGCGCCGAAAGCTGGGACGCCGGCGTGGCGATGATCCAGGGCATGATCGGGATGAACGGGCTGGGGGCGCTCGATGGCAGCTGGGCGTTGCTCGATCCCAGTCTCTATCTGTGGCTTTGCGTTCTGCTGCCGGTGGTCTGGCTGGCACCGAATACGCAGGAGCTGGCCTGCGACCGGGACCCGGTCATCGGTTTTGTGCCTGACCCGGCGTTGCAAAACAATATTCTCTGGCGCCGGCGGCGGCAGTGGTTTGTCCTGTTCGCCATCGCCTGCGCCATTGCGGCCCTTATCGTGGTCGTGATACGAAAATCCGCTTCCGAAGATTTCATTTACATGGTGTTTTAATGAGAACCATTGGTATCGTTCCCGCCCGCATGGCGGCCAGCCGTTTTCCCGGAAAACCCCTGCACCCGATCGCCGGGCGCCCGATGCTCGAACATTGCTATCTTCGCGCCAAGATGTTCGGCGGCTGGGACGTGCTGGCGGTTGCCACCTGTGACGAGGAAATCCGTGCCTTCTGCGACTCCAAGGGCTTTCCCGTCATCATGACAGCCGACACCCACACCCGCGCCCTCGACCGCGTCGCCGAAGCGGCGACGAAATGCGGCACCGACGTCGCCGACGATGACATCGTGATTTGCGTACAGGGTGACGAGCCGCTGCTCGGCCCTGACGTGATCGAAGCGGTGCTGGCGCCGTTTGCAGACGATGCCGCCGTCAACGGGACCATGCTGGCGGTGCCGATACGCGACCAGGAAACCTTCAACAACCCGGACATGGTCAAGCTGGTGCACGACCTGCAAGGCAACGTGCTTTACACATCGCGCAGTCCGGTCCCGTACATGAAGACCTTCGATCCCGATGGCGGGGCCAAGCGCGTCGGGGGTATTTTCGGGTTCCGCTGGCATTTCCTGCGCTGGTTTACGGAAACCCCGGAATCCCCGCTGGAAAAGGCCGAAGCCTGCGATTCCAACCGCATCTGCGACAACGGCTATTTTCAGCGCATCGCGCCGATGACGTTCCGCCCATATCAATCGGTCGACAGTCCGGAAGACGTGGTCCGGGTCGAAGCCGCGCTGAAAGACGACCCGCTTTGGGGAAAATACTGAGGATGTGCCGACCATGACCGATATCGTTCTTTTCGACCTCGACGGCACGCTGATTGACAGTGCGCCGGGCGTCGCATGGTCGCTGAACCGCGCGCTTGCCGATGACGGGCGCGATCCGCTCAGCGTCGATCGGGTCAAGGACCTTGTCGGCAAGGGCGCGGTGCATCTTGTTGCCGACGCGCTCGAAGATACCGGCGGGATGAAGGATGAGGCGCACCGCGACCGCATCATGGATGCCTTCCTGCGTATTTACGCCGATAATCCGATCCAGGACACCATCGTCTTCCCGGGCGCACGCGAGGTGCTGATGCAACTGCGCGACGATGCGGTGCCGATGGCGCTTTGCACCAACAAACCGCGTATCACGACGTTACCGGTGCTGGATGCCTTCGGCCTTGCCGAGTTCTTTCCGGTGATCCGCTGCGGCGATGACGTCACCTACCGCAAGCCGGACGGCCGCCACATTCACGAAACCATCGCGGCAATGCAGCAACCCGGCGCCGCCGCTGTCATGGTCGGTGACAGCGAGAACGATATCCTGGCCGCACATGACGCCGGTGTCCCGTCGATCTGCGTCAGCTTCGGCTATTGCCACATGCCCTATGACGAGTTGAAGCCGACCGTGCTGATCGACCGGTACGACCAGTTCTGGGATGCGCTGGCCAGCGTGCAGGCACAGGCGGCCGCCGCCGGATGACCAGAGTCGCTGTCGCGTCGCGGTCCTTTTCACGCCATCCGCTGCTCCGCGCCGAGCTGAGCGCACGCTATCCCGACGCCACGTTCAACGATGCCGGTGTCAGCCTCAGCGGACACGAGCTGATCGCGTATCTGCAAGGCCATGAGCGGGCCATCATTGCGCTTGAGCCGATCGACGCCGGCATCCTCGATGCACTGCCCGAACTCAAGGTGATCGCCAAGTACGGCGTCGGCTTCGACAAGATCGACCTGCATGCGATGAAGGCCCGCCAGATCGCGCTGGGCTGGACCGGCGGCGTCAACCGCCGCTCCGTCGCCGAGCTGGTGATCGCCTTCGCCATCTCGCTGTTGCGCAAGGTTCCGCAAGGCAACGCCGACGTCCGCGCCGGTCAGTGGCGTCAGATCGTCGGCCGGCAGCTGTCCGACTGCACGGTGGGAATCGTCGGCTGCGGCCATGCCGGCCAGGAGCTGTGCCGGATGCTGAGAAACGGGTTCGCGAGCCGTGTGCTGATCAACGACATCAAACCGCTCGATGCCTTTGCCGCGGAAACCGGGGCCGAGATCCGAGATCTCGAAAGCCTGCTCCGCGAAGCCGATGTCGTCTCGCTGCATCTGCCGTATGACCCGTCGACGGCGATGATCATGAACGCCGAACGGCTGGCGCTGATGTCGGACACGTCGATCCTGATCAACACGGCCCGCGGCGGACTTGTCGACGAGGCCGCCCTGGCGGATATGCTGCGCGATGGACGTCTCGCCGGTGCCGGGTTCGACGTCCTGGCCGTCGAGCCACCGGAAGACACGGCGTTGTTCGCAATCCCGAATTTTCTCGTGACCCCGCATATCGGCGGCAGTGCCGAGGAAGCCATCGTCGCCATGGGCAGGGCCGCGATCGACGGTCTCGACGCGCACGCCATACCCGAGCCCGGCATTTTTCCGCCGGGCCGCTGGTAGAACCCAGACCGGCGTCAGGATTTTCCGGGTTTTCTGGCCCGGATGAACCAGGCAAAGCCCATGATGCCCCCAAGCGTGCGCTCCAGCGGCGACTGGATCGGCCACGGTTCACCGTAAACCAGAATGCCGCCCGGGTGGGTGCCGTATTTTTTCAGCTGGTAGGACCGGTAAAGACGGCCGAGCTTGGGTATCAGGTAGAAATAGAACTCGCCCTTGCGCAGGGTCACGTCGCGGAAAGCCGCAAACAGCCGGCGGATGCCGCCCGCCGTGTAGCAGCGGGTGATCGGATTGGCGACCGTCTGTTCATTCTTGCCGCCCCATTCCGTCGCCTTGCCGAGCCAGTTGCGGTCGCCGAACGCCTTGCCCTTGAGGATGCCGACACACAGCAGCATGTTGATCCAGTAATGCCAGGAACTTTTGCAATACAGCATGATCACGGCGTCGCCGCCGGGCTTCAGCACCCGGAACACTTCGCCGATGGCTTTTTCGGTATCATCCGTATGGTGCAGTACGCCGTTCGAATAAACGATGTCGAAGCTGTCGTCGGCGAACGGCAGAACCTCGGCGTCGGCCTGCGCCGCCGCGCAGTGCGGTGCGCGCGCGCCCAAAAGGTCGAACTTCTTCTGCGTCGCCTTCGCCCGGGCATAGGTCAGATCGATGCTCGTCATCTGTGCGCCGTATTTGGCAAACAGGGCGGAATGGCCGCCGGCGCCGGGACCGATTTCGAGAACCCTTTTCCCCTGCAGCCGATCAAGCGGCATTTCGACGACGGCCAGGTGCCCGCGCAGGCGAAACATGTCCTCGAGCGCGTCCAGCCCTTCCAGCAGGTGGTCTTCGGTCAATCCGGCGTCGACGTCCTCGTAGACGGAATCGTAAAGCGACTTCCAGAAAGCCTGAATATCACCCTTAACAGATTGCGACGTCATCGGAACGCTCTCCGCAGTTTGGCAGCGTGGCCGCCGGACTATAGTAAAACCAGCCCCGTGTATAAATCGAAGGCCTAGAAGTTGAAAATCCTTTCTTGGGCGCGAAAGTTCGCCGGCGATCCGGCCTTGCGCCAATGGCTGTACCGCCGCGCGCTCGGCCGCACGGTGCCGATGCCTGCCTTCACCGCCGGACGGCCGCCGTATGTGACGGACCCGCTGCCCCTGCCCCTTGAGCAACCGGCCCCCTTGGCGGCGCGCACTGCCGTGCATGAGCGTCCGGCCGCCCCCCTGCGGATTCACATGCACGGTCAGGTCATCACCGTCGATCCCGCCGATCCGGCGGCGCTGTTCACGGACCCCCGCGACGACATAGAGACGCATCTTGCCATGCACCGGTTCGCCTGGCTGCCGCTGATGCACCCGGCACCCGACGCGAACTGGATCTGGCACCTGTGGACCGCGTGGTGCGACAGGGCCGGGCAACCACAGGACGGCTGGGCGTGGCACCCGTATACCGCCACTGAACGAGCCATCAATATCCTCGACTACCTCGCACGCACCGGTGAGGCGGCACCGGCGGGCATTGCGCATCAGCTTGCCGCCCATGCACCGGCGATCTCGGCGCGGCTCGAATATTTCGGCGGGCACAATACGTCCAACCATCTGGCGAACAACGGACGCGGCCTTTACCGGATCGGCGCCGCCCTCGGGCTGCCGGAGGCAACCCGGCTGGGCCGCGACATCCTCAGCGTCGAAGCCGAGCGTATTTTCGGTCCCGACGGTATGCTCCGCGAAGGCTCGTCGCATTACCATCTGTTGTACCTGCGCAACTATCTGGACGTCTGTCTCGCCGCCCACCGGCACGGGCACCAGGCCGATGCACGCCTGTTCCAGGATATCGCGGCGCGCGCCTTTGCCGCCGCCCGGGTGCTGCTGCTGCCCGGCGGCATGCCGCTGATCGGCGATATATCACCGGACTGCCCGCCCGCGTATCTGTCCGGTCTTGCCGCAGGCGATGTCGACTGCGGCTGGAGCCGCGCCCTCGGCGACGATGAAAAGTCACGGATTGCCAGGCTTCACGCCACCACGGACCTGCCCGCGACGGCCGCCGCCGACGGCTGGCTCCGCTATCAGGGAGACGACTGGGCGGGCCTGTGGCACGTTCCCGCCGACGGCTGGCCGACGGCTCCGGGCCACGGGCACCAGGACATGGGCAGCGCCGAACTGCATTACCGGGGGACGGCCCTGTTCGTCGATCCCGGGCGCGGGACCTATGGCGAAAGCGCCGCCGCCGCCCTGTTCAGCAACGCGGCCGTGCACGGCACCCTGACCGTCGATGGCATCAACCCCTATCCGACGAACAAACCCTATTACGACGACGGGTTCCGCCGCCGCATGGCGCCGGGCGCGCACATCGCCGCTGACGGCGATACCGTCACCTTGCGGCACGGCGGCTATCGCCGGCTGGGGATCACCGAAACGCAGCGTGCATGGTCCTTTTCATCCGGGGGCTTCCGGCTTCGAGATCGATTGACCGGTCACGGAAAGCATCGGATTGTGCGTGCGTTTGTCACGCCGTTTCCCACCACACTCAACGCAGGCAGCGCCGTTATCAACACACCGGATTCAAGATTCATTCTGCGCAGTGCAGACGCCGCGACGAAATGCACGATGCAGGCGACGACGATCTGGCACGCCTATGGCGAGGGCCGTCCCGGCACCCGGATTTCCTTCGAAACCCGCACTGAGGCCGACTGGCAGGGCGTTATCGACTGCGAGGCCGTCAGCTGATGTGCGGCATCGCGGGCATGTACCTGCCGCAAGTGCGCGACGTGACGGTCGACTGGCAACGGGTCGGCGACATGATCGCGCACCGGGGGCCAGACGGCGACGGCCTGTACCGGTCCGACGACCGGCGTTACACCGCGATCTTTCGCCGCCTGGCCATTATCGATCTCGAAACCGGTAACCAGCCCTTGCTCGGCGTTGATGGCACCGTCCTCACCGGCAACGGCGAGATCTACAACTATCAGGAACTGCGCCGTGATTTCGCCGGCTACCCCTACAGGACAAGCGGCGATATGGAAGCCGTGCTCGCCGCGGCTCACCACCTCGGCGACGGTTATGTCGATGTCCTGAACGGGATGTATGCGCTGGCCCTGTACCGGCCCGATACGCATACACTTGAACTGGTCCGCGACCGGATGGGTGTGAAGCCCCTGTACTGGGCACGGATACCCGGCGGCGGACTGATCTACGCATCCGAGATCAAACCGATCCTGGCGAGCGGACTGATCGATGCCGAGGTCGACGAGGATGCCGTCAATGCCTACCTCCAGCACGGCTACGTGCCGTGCCCGGACACCTTTCTCAAGGGCATTCACAAACTGCGCCCCGGCGAGCGTCTCACCGCGCGCGCCGACGGCAGCATCGACGTCAGAACGTATTGGTCCCCAAGACCGGCGAAAGACCTGCCGGAAACGGCGCCGGAGATCGCCGGACATCTGTCCGCACTACTCGACGACAGTGTCCGTATGCAGCTGCGCAGTGACGTACCGGTCGGCGTGCTGCTGTCCGGCGGTCTGGATTCCGGGCTGCTTGTGGCGTTGGCGGCACGCCGCCAGGAAGACGCGATCAAGACCTTCACCGTCAGCTTCGACGGCGCCGATTACGATGAAAGCCCGCTGGCCGAAAGCGTCGCCCGTCAGTACGGCACCGACCATACGGCGTTGCGGGTCGGCGGCGGCGATGCCGATGACAATCTGATGCGGCTGGCGTGGTTCGCTGAAGAACCGCTCAACGATGCCGCCCTGCTCCCCAACTACCTGATCGAAAAGGCCCTCGGCGCGCACGTCACCGTGGCTCTGAACGGCACCGGCGGCGACGAACTGTTCGCCGGCTACGGCCGCTATTTTCAACTACCCGTGGAGCGCCGCTATCTGCGGCTGCCGGCGTGGCTCCGTGACGGCGTGATCGAACCGGCGGTCGGCATGGTCTCGCCGATGCGGGCCTGGCAGCTGTCGCGGGCCGAGCTGTTCGAAGAAAACCGCGGTGCATACCTGAATGCCCATTCGACTCATTTCCCGCCGCCATTGCGCGCCGTTCTCGGCAATCGCATGCCGGTCGGACCGTCGGCGCAGGCCCGTGCCGCCGACGCCTATGCTGCCGCGCACGGCGGGCCATTGCAGACCGTGGGCCTTGCTGCGGATCTCGGCACCTATCTGG
Source organism: Thalassospiraceae bacterium (assembly GCA_038100295.1). GTDB lineage: Bacteria > Pseudomonadota > Alphaproteobacteria > Rhodospirillales > Casp-alpha2 > UBA4479. The sequence goes on along the minus strand of JAYNVG010000003.1, from coordinate 91,281 downwards.
TCGATGACCTGTTGACGTTGCTCGACCGCACAAGCATGGCGGTCAGCGTCGAGGGCAGGGTGCCGTTTCTCGACCATCGCCTTGTCGAAGCGGCACTCGCCGTGCCGCCCGCGATCCGCACGCCGGGCGGTGTACAGAAGGGACTGGAACGCGACATCGCCGCGGCCCATTTACCGTCGTCGGTGCTCAACGCGCCGAAACAGGGTTTCGTCTCACCTGTTACGGCATGGATGACCGGCAACATCGGCGAGGCCGCGGTCCGCATCCTGACCCGCAAGGAAACGCTCGATCGCGGCTGGTGGACGGCGGGCGGCATTCACAGCCTTGCCGCCGCTCCGGCGCGTCACGCCTATCGTCTGTATTCTCTGTTGATGCTCGAGCTGGCAGTCAGACAGTTTACCGAGATGCCGTTGAGCGCATCGGCCCCGAATGTCTCGCTCCGGGATTTCGCCCATGCCTGATCCGGATCAATCCGACACCCGGGTCTGCGACGTCAGCGTCGTGATCCCGGCCTACCGGGCGGAAGCCACCATCCCCGCGACGCTGCGTTCGGTCTTTGCGCAAACCCTGAAGCCGCGCGAAATCGTGATCGTCGATGACGGCTCGGATGACGGGACGCTCGCCGCCATTGAATCGGTCCGTGACGAGTCCCCGGGTATCGCGCTGCACGTCCTGCAACAGGAGAACCGGGGCGCAGGCGCCGCGCGCAATGCCGCGATTGCCCATGCCCGCGCGACGTACATCGCGTTCATCGATGCCGACGACGTCTGGTTGCCGGCGAAACTCGAACGCTCGATGCACCATATTGAAACCACCGGCGTTACCCTCAGCGCGCATGACTATTTCGACGTGACGCCGGCCGGCGAGGTTCATGTCGACTGTGTGCGCCGATTCAACGAACCACCGGATCCATACACATCGCTCTACATCAAGGGCTACATTCCGAGCTGTTCCGTGGTTGCCGAACGCGATGCCATCAACCGGATCGGCGGCTTCGACGATAGTCTGCGGAATGCGCAGGACTTTGAGCTGTGGCTGCGCCTTCTGCGTCAGCCGGGGGCTCGTTTCGAGGTATTCGGCGAACCGCTGCTCAAGTATCATCACAGTCCGGGCGGCATCATGTCGTTCACCGAACGCCGGTTGACCTGCTGCACCCGAATAGCCGTGATGCATTACGACGCGATCCGGGCGCGGGCGCGGCGGCCGCTGGGTGTCCTTTTGCATCGTCTGGCGGCGATACATGTGGAAGCGTTCCGCAGTTACATCCGGCGCGGCATGTACGCATCGGCGCTTGGGCTCATAGCTTCCGCGCTGGTCCGAATCCCGAAAGCCCTGCTGGCGGCGCATCGTCGCATCCCAAACTAACCCCTTCCGGGCTCAGGGCTTTACGGGCGATAGCAGATTGTTTATGAAGGCGCCAACGTTTGGCCCACCTCACCAGGCGACTTTTCCCGAAGTGGAAGCCTCAATCATGTCCCGGATTTTCCGCTTTCCCGTTTTCCCGTACGCGCTGGTGACTCTCGCCCTGCCGTCGGTGGCGATGTTCAACCACCGGGGAATCGTCCCGCTCGCCATCCTGCTTGCCGTCACGACGCTGATCCATTTGGGCCCGCGCGCTGTTCTCGCTGCGGCGGGGCGTATCCCGAAAGGGATATTGTTCGGGCTTCTCGGCCTGATCGCCGTCGGTGCGGTCAGCCTGCTGTGGGCGCCGCATCCGAAATTCGAAACCGTCTCCCTGCTCAAATTCTCAGGAAACATTTTCGTTCTCTTTCTGGTGATAACCGGCTTCCGTGCGCTGGACCGGGATGAGGGCCGAATCGTCCTGGGCGCGCTTTGGGCCGGCAGCTTTCTCATTGCCATATATCTGGTTTCCGACCTGCTGCTGGGCGGCGCCGTCTCGCTCGTCGTCCTGAAAAAATCGTATGTGCCGAGCTATGGCTATTTCTGGTTCAAGGCCGGTATCAACGTGATCCTGCTGTCGCTTATCGCGCTTTCAGCGCACGCCGTTCTCAGCGGCCGCTACATCGTGGCGATCGGCGTCGTCCTGCTGGGCATCGCCATTGCCGTCGGGATCGGATCGAAGACAGGTGCCTTCGGCCTTATCCTCGGCGCATCCACTGCCGGCGTCTATCTGATGCTTGGAAGATTCAGGATGACCTTGCTCCGGGGTACGTTCATCTCGCTTGTTGCCTCTGCGCCGCTGCTGGTCTGGCTGGCGCACGCGCACGAGTATGCCAGCAAATACATATCCCTGAAGATGTCGGCCGGGCAGTCGCTGATCTACCGGCTGCATATCTGGGACTTCGTGATGAACAAGATCGCCGAGAAGTGGATGTTCGGCTGGGGCTTCGCCAGTTCCCGGTTTCTCGGTGGCGATGCCTGGCTCAGCGATGCGCGGTTCGGTGAAATCGGCGAGGCGCTGCCGCTGCATCCGCACAACACGGCGATGCAGATCTGGCTTGAACTCGGCCTGGCCGGCATCTTGCCCTTGTGCCTTTTCCTGTACGCGCTGTTTCCGTCGCTCAAGGCTATTGCCCGCACCCGGCTGGAGGAATTTTTCGTCTTCACCTGGGCGTTCGCCATCATCGCCCATGCCAGTTTCAGTTATAGCCCACTGTCCAGCTGGTGGATTGTGACGATCGGCCTGACACTGGGACTGCTGGGTCTGGCGTTGAATACCCGCGCGGCGCCCGTGGGACAAACCCCTGGTTGATTTCCCAACCACCGCTGCCAGGGTGACGGACCCGCATCCGGTCCTCTAGCTGGAGCCTACCCGTACCGTGAAACCTTCCCTGTTTCAAAACACTGTCGCGATCGTGCTGGGGTGCTGGGTTGTCGCCGTGCTGATCCTTTATGTGCTCCAGTACCGGAGCATTATCGGAATCATCGCGCGTAAGTTCGGCCTGTCATGATCGCTGCCGCCGTCACCTTGACGCAGGTTCTCTGCTGCATAGGGCTGGGCGCCGCCCTGATGTCGGCTCTGCGGCTGTCCATATCCGGCAATCCCGTGCTGCACTGGTCGGTGGCCTTTACCGTGGGTCATGGCATCCTCGGCTGGCTGCTTTTCATCATCGGCGTGGCCGGACTGTTTGCCCCCGGTCCCGCCGTCGGGCTGCTGGCGGTGGGAGTTGCGCTGTTCATTCTGACCTGGCGCACCGCTCCCCGTGTCGGTTTGGCCGTGCCGCAGGCAGAGGCCGTCACCATGATCCTGCTGGCGCTACTCGCCGTGATCGTGTTTTTAGATGCGACGGAAGCCCTGGCACCGGCGGCGGACGCGGATTCTCTTGCGTACCATTTCGATCTGCCGAAGCAATTCATCGGTGCCGGGCGGATATTCTTCATCGGAGTCCCCCTCGAAGGCGCGGTCCCGCTGCTGACACACATAGGCTATGTCCCGGTGCTGATGCTCGGCGGCGAGAAAAGCCTGACGCTGTGGACGATGATCAGCGGCTGGTCCGCTGCCGCCGTCCTTTACGGTGTCTGCCGCATCCACACCGGTGCGGCGATGGCGCTGGTCGCGGCGCTTCTGTTTCTGACCACGCCGGCGGTCGTTTACGGCGCGGGCAGCGGTCAGGTCGAGGCACGCATCGCCGGTTTCGCCATGGTCGCTGCCTGGAGCACCGCCGAGGCAATCCGCACCGGAAACCTCCGCTACGCCGTTCTGGGCGGCATGGGGGCCGGATTCTTCATGGCCTCCAAGTATACCGGGGCTCTGTTCTGCGCCGCCGCCGGCGCCGTGATCATGATGCAGAAACGCTGGTTGGCGATGGGGCTGGTTTTCGGTATCAGCGGGCTTGCCGCCGGCGCGCAGTGGTATGGCTGGAACTGGCTGCATACCGGCGATCCCTTTTTCCCTGTCCTGTTCGACTGGATCGGCCGGGAGAATCTGGATTTCTGGTCGAAGGACTATAACGCGTATTTCAAGGACGCCTATTTCGCCGCCGAGAACCCGTTGACGAAAACGGTTTTCAATTTCCTGATGTTCCCGATCTACGCGACTTTCAATCTGATGAACATGGTCGACGCCGGGCGGGTCGGCCTCGGCCCGTTCCCGCTGTTGGCCGCACCCTTCGCCGTCGTAGCGGCAGTGCGTCTGCGCCGGCGGATAACCGCCAGCCCGCTGTTCATCTATCTCGCGATCGCCGGGCTGTTTTACGCAATATGGTTCGTTATCGGCGGGTCCATGCGGGTTCGCCATCTGGTGCCTGTATTGCCGATTTTGCTGATGGTGCTGTGCGTCGCGGCCGCCCGGATCAGCGATATGCGCCCCTACAGGCTGGTCTTCGCGCTGGCCGTCGCAGCGACCCTGGTACTGCAGACCGCGGGCCATACCGTGTTCGCGCGCCAGTACATCACCGCTGCGCTGAACGGCGAAAGCAAGGATGCGTTTCTGTACCACAACCTGCGCGGCTACAATGCCATCCGCTGGGTCAACGAGAACCTGAATCGCAACGACAAGGTACTGGTCTTCATTCGCGAGCTGCGCTTTTACATGCAGGTGCCGGCCTTCTTCGCGGGGATCGTGCAGGCGCGGGTCGGACTTGACCCGGAGCGCAAAGACCCCGAAACCCTGTACCGCGAGCTGCGCGCCGCCGGGGTGACGCACGCCATCCTCAACAGACCCGCTGACGGCCCGGGCGTGGACGTCAATGCGCCGTATCAGCCGCCCATCAACATCCTGCTCGGCACCGGGTGCCTGCAGTTGTTGCACCGTGCCGAGGGGCCCGCGATCACGTCGCGCACTCTTGGCACCGTGGAGCAACAGGAGTACTTTGACATTTATGCACTTCGTGACGAAACATGCTTGCAGGGCGGCGTCCAATAGGCAAAACAGTACCGCCCCCGTGCGTGAGTCGGCATGCTGGCGGCTGGGCGGCGGACATTCGACGGCAAAGGCGACCCATCGAGGATTATTCCAGTGAGCTATAAGTGCCTATCCGTGATCATTCCCTGCTTCGACGAGGAAGCCTCGCTCGAACAGCTTGTAGACCGGGTCCGCGCGGCGTCGACCCTTGGCCTGACGCTCGAAATACTCATCGTCAATGACGGCTCGCGCGACGGCTCGCTGGAGATCGCGCGCGGCCTGGCCGAGGCGGACCCCCGGATCAACGTGATTGACCACGGCCACAATCAGGGCAAGGGTGCGGCGTTGCGTACCGGGATCAAGGCGGCCAGCGGGGATATCATCCTGATTCAGGATGCCGATCTGGAATACGATCCAAGCGAGTACCCGCGACTTCTGAAACCGATCGTCGACGGCCAGGCCGATATCGTTTTCGGCTCACGCTTCCGAGGCGGCGAAGTACAACGCGTTCTATATTTCTGGCATAGCGTCGGCAACAAGTTCCTGACGTTGCTGTCAAACATCTGTACGGACCTGAATCTGACCGATATGGAGACCTGCTATAAGGTTTTCCGCAGCGACATCATCAAGCAACTGACCATCGAAGAAGCGCGCTTCGGCTTCGAACCGGAAATCACCGCCAAGATCAGCCACCTCAAACCCGCCCCTCGGGTTTTTGAAGTCGGAATCAGCTATAACGGACGAACCTATGCCGAAGGTAAGAAAATCGGTTGGCGGGACGGCTTCCGGGCGATTTATTGCATTCTGAAATACAATCTCTGGCGCTGACCCGTGGCCCGCGACCCGCTTCGGGGCTAGTACACCCGTAGCCATTTCGCCAACAGGACGGCGGCGTAAAGAACCAGAAACCCGGTCATACCGGCCTGGAACACCGCGTTATCGATGCCCCGGAACAGGCGCGTACCGAACACGAAGTAGACGACCAGGCTGACCGGCATGTAAATCATGCCATCCAGCAGGTACTGCCCATCGATGGTGAACAGCAATACCAGGAACTGGATCACGACAAAGGTCATATAATAGACGGCGACCACATAGCGGGCATTGACCTTGTCGTTGTGAATCGTCGCCGCCATCACGGCAAGCAGGGCGCCGCCCATGTTGGTAACACCGTGAAACACCCCCATCACGAAATGATATGCCTTGAGGTTGCGGACAATGAAGGCGCGCAGCAACTTGCGGACCGCCGGAAAGATTCGCGCTGCAGCCGAGATCAGCAGCGCCACCGCAATCAGAACGTACGCATGGCGCGCCAGATCCGAGGAGATCGTCACGAACAGACTGATGCCGATCATCGGCACGGATATCGCGAACAGGGCCTTTGAAATCGCCGGTCTGGGGCCGCGATGCAGCGCCACCTGGGCCAGGGAGATCGCGAACGACGACGGCAGCAGAATGCCGAGGGTTTCCGGAAACCCGTAGCCGAGCAGAAGAAACGTCGGCGTCCCGTACACCAGTACGCCCATGCCGAAGATCGACTGCACCCCGGCGAAGACCGCAATCACCAGGCCGTTGAAGATAATACCGGAATCCATCAGGTCCATTTTCGCCTGCTTTCCCGGTCCCTATGACGACTTGGCGTCATCGTCATCAAGGCGTCCGTACAGATCTTCGAAACGAACGATATCGTCCTCTTCCAGATAGTCGCCGGTCTGAACTTCGATCAGCTCAAGTTCATCGGCGCTGCGATTCTCCAGCCGGTGCTTCTCGCCGGCGGGAATGTAAATCGACTGATTGGCATACAGAAGCTGTTCGACCTCGCCCTTGACCACCGATGCGGTGCCCGAGACAACAACCCAGTGCTCGGATCGATGATGGTGCATCTGCAATGACAGCTGGCCGCCCGGCTTGACCGTGATCCGCTTGACGCGGAAACCGCTGCCCTGGTCGATATCCTGATAAAACCCCCATGGCCGATAGACCATTTTCGAAACCTGCGTTTCCTGGCGGTCTTTTTTCTTCAGAACGCTGACCACGTCGGCAACGCTGGTCGCGGCACGCCTGTCCGCCACCAGAACGCTGTCGTCGGTGACCACGACGGCCAGTCCCGAGACGCCGGTCATCGCCAGCATGCCGGACTCGACATAGGCCAGACAGTTGTCGCTGTCCATCAGCATCGCATCGCCGACAATGGCGTTGTCGTCAGCATCGTGCGGCGCATGCCGCCATACGGCATCCCAGGACCCGATGTCGCTCCATTCCATATCGACGGGCAGCACGAACCCGTTGTCGACCCCCTCCATAACCAACTTGTCGAACGAGCCGACCGGCAGCGCCTGATAGGCGGCGGGCGCAAGCCGTACAAAGTCCATGTCACGGACAGCCCCGTCGACGGCGGCCGCCGCGGCCTCGGTCATGCCGGGACTGGCGGCGTCAAACGCAGCCAGGGCCGCGGACGAACGCATCACGAAGATGCCCGCGTTCCAGAGATAGCGTCCGGACGCAACGAACGCAGCCGCCGTCTCCCGGTCCGGTTTCTCGCAGAAGCGGCGAATCCCGTATGTGGATGTGCCTGAGCCTGCCGTCTCTTCGGCTTCGATGTAGCCGTATCCCGTTTCCGGCGCCGTCGGGGTAACGCCGAGAGTTGCGATGCCGCCGCTTTCGGCAATGCGTTGGGCGGCAAATATCGCGTCCAGAAACGCCGACGGCTTGCCGATCAAATGATCCGACGGCAACACCACCATCGTCGCATCGCCATAGCGGTCACGCACATAGGCCGCAGCCACGGCAATTGCCGCAGCCGTGTTACAGGCTTCGGGCTCGAGGAGAATATCGCCGACGTCGAGTCTCGCGGCCTTGAGCTGCTCGGCGACGATGAACCGGTGCTCGACGTTGCACACGAAGAGCGGCGGGTGGAAGCGGTCCGTGTCGGCGACCCGCTGTGCCGTCGATACGATCAGACTGTCCGGGCCCATCAGTTTCAGAAACTGTTTAGGGCGCGCCTGCCGGGACAGAGGCCACAACCGTGCCCCGGCTCCTCCGGACAGAACGACAGGTACAATCCGGCTCATGGCTGCGTCCGGTTGCCGTATTTGCGGTCACTGGAACAGGGCATGTCGTCAGCAGTATCCATGGGTTCTGCAGCGCTCGGGATTGGATAAAATGTCACCGTCAGTGTCTATCACATGCGGTGAAACGTCACGGCTTTTCAACCGCTTGCGGTGGCGTTCTATATCCCGAATAGCGGATCGAGGCAAGCTGGCGGCCCGGCGGTTGCGCGCGATCCGAAGGGGTTCTTGTTTTTGGTCGTCATTACAGGCAATTGTTGATAAGCCATGCTATCAAACGGGTCTTAACGCCATCGATATTAGAACTGTTTTCAACCTGTCGAGATCATCCATGTCCTCTGTGACCAACCCCCTGATGATTGTCGGACAAACACGTGTCTGAAGCTTGGTCCGTTCTGGCGGCGTGCGGTGCAGGGTTCATGATTTCCTTGCTGGGGAACGGTATTCTTTGCCGCGTGTTGGCCGGCAAGGGGATTCTGGATGTCCCCAATGCACGCAGCTCGCATCAGCAGGCGAAACCTCGTGGCGGCGGGATCGCGATCGCCGCTGCCGTCGCTGCCGGGATTGGCATCCTGATTTTTACGGGGGCGCCGCTGCCCGAAGGTGTTCTTGCGGTCGGCACGGCCGCGCTGGTGCTGGCGCTGATCTCATGGGCCGATGATGTCCGGGGGCTGCCGCCACTCGCAAGATTCATTCCCCAAATCATCTGCGTCGGGGCCACACTATATATCTTACCGTTACCCGTACTGCCCTATCTCGACACGCTCCCGGACTGGCTGCAGCAGGGTCTGCTGGCGATGGCCTGGTTGTGGTTCATCAACCTTTATAATTTCATGGACGGCATCGACGGGATCACCGGCGTCGAGACCCTGGTCATCACCCTGGGCATCGCAGCGGTGTGTGTTTTCATCACGGATCCTGTCGTGTTGCAGGGCCCCGCGCTTGTGATCGCCGCGGCGGCGGCAGGCTTCCTGATCTGGAACTGGGCGCCGGCAAAAATATTCATGGGCGACGTCGGCAGCGTCCCGCTTGGTTTTGTGCTCGGTTGGCTGTTGCTGGAATTCGCAGCCGAAGGATACCTCGCGGCGGCACTGATTCTGCCGGGATATTATCTGCTGGATGCGACGGTAACCCTGCTTGCCCGTCTACGCCGCGGCGAAAAAATCTGGCAGGCCCATCGCCAGCATGCCTATCAGACGGGTGTTCAAGGCAGATTGTCCCATGCCCGCGTCGCGGCGCTGATCGGATTGCTGGGCATCTGTCTGATCGGACTGGGCATTCTGTCACTCTCGGCGCCCTGGGTTGCCGTCGTCGCCGGCACCGTTCTGACTGCCGGCCTGTTTTCCTTTTTCAAATATTGGTCAAACTGATTTCAGAGAACGTCTTGAAAGAGCATCCCCTTTGAACATCCTTTTTTTCACCGAGAACTTTCCCCCCGAGACCAACGCGGCAGCGACCCGTGTTTATGAACGGGCACTGTACTGGGTGAAATGGGGCCACAAGGTGACCGTCATTACGTGTCAGCCGAACTTTCCCCAGGGCAAGGTCTTTGACGGCTTCGAAAACCGGTATGCCGTCGACGAAATGGACGGCCTGCGCGTTGTCCGTGTCCGCACCTATATCTCGCCGAACCGCGGCGTGATCCGCCGGGTCGTGGATTTTCTCAGTTTCATGGTCAACGGTTACCGGGCTGCTCGGCTGGAACCGGTGCCGGACGTCGTGGTATCGACATCGCCCCAATTCTTTGCCGCCGTCGCCGCGTGGTGGTTCGCCAGGCGCCGGGCCTGCAGATATGTCTTCGAACTGGGCGACCTGTGGCCCGCATCGATAGCCGCCGTCGGTGCCATGAAACCCAACCTGGGGCTGCGCCTGATTGAAAAGCTGGAACTGAAAATGTACCGCGACGCCGATGCCGTTGTCGCCCTGACCTCGTCATTCAAGGACAACCTTGTCGAACGCGGCATTCCCGCCGGGAAGATTGCCGTGGTCATCAACGGCGTCGATCTGTGGCGTTACGCACCCGCGCCCCAAAATGAAACACTGGCAAAGCAGGCCGGGACCGACGGCGCCGGATGCGTCATCGGTTACATCGGCACCCACGGGATGGCCCATGCGCTTGGCAATGTTCTGGATGCCGCGGCGCTGTTACAGGATCGCCGCGATATCCGGTTTCTGCTGGTCGGTGCCGGTGCCGAACGTGCGTCGCTGATCGCGCGCGCCGAGAGGGAACATCTGCAGAATGTCCGTTTTCTGGATCCGCAGCCGAAAGACCGCATGCCGGAGGTCTGGTCGCTGTGCGATGTGGCGCTTGTGCATCTGAAGAATTCAAGCGCCTTCGAAGGGGTTATTCCGTCCAAGATTTTCGAAGCCATGGGGATGGGCCTGCCGATCCTGTTCGCCGGCCCTGCAGGGGAAGGCAGCCGGATCGTAGACGGCGCCGAAGCCGGTCTTGTTGTGCCCCCCGAGGACGCCCAGGCGCTGGCGGACGCGGCGCGCGCGTTCGCCGACGATGCGGGCAAACGGCGCGAACTGGCCCGCAACAGCCATACCGCCGCCCCCCGCTTCAGCCGCGAAACACAGGCCCGGCATATGCTGGGTGTGCTTGAAGCCGTCCTCGACGGGGAGGGCCACAAGGCGGCCGCCGTTCAGCCCGATACGGGGAAATGCGCATGAGAGTCGGCGTTACCGGGGCCAACGGATTTATCGGCAGACATCTGCTCGACGATCTCCAGGCGGCCGGCCATGAACCGGTTGCGCTTGTGCGCTCTCCCGAAAAGTTTGAAGGCACCGATGATATCGAAGCCGTCGGTATTCCGAGCATTGACGCCGACAGCGATATCGCCCGCCTCGAAGCCGCCATGCGGGGGCTGGATATCGTCGTTCATCTGGCGGCCAGCGTACACGACATGAGCGGAACGCTCAGCGAGGATGCGTTCCGCGATATCAATGTCCATGGCAGTGGCCGGGTATTCGATGCCGCAAAAAATGCCGGTGTGAAACGTTTCATCTTCATAAGCTCGGTCAAGGCCGCCGGGGAGCGCTCCGGCGACGTCCCGCTCAGCAACGCCAATGCCCCCGGTCCCGAAGACGCCTATGGCCGTTCGAAACGCGATGCCGAAACCCTGTTAACCGATCTCGCCACAACAGGGACATGCGATCTGATTATCCTGCGCCCGACTTTTGTTTACGGCTGGCCCCCTGCCGGAAATTTCAGAACCCTCCTCAAGGCCGTGCTGAAACGATGGCCGCTGCCGCTGGCCGCAATCCGCAACCGCCGCGATATGGTCTATGTCGGGAATCTGACGGACGCTATCTGTATCGCCTGCCGCGCCGATGGCCTGAAACGGGCCCCCTATTTCATATGCGACGGTGAGGCGGTGTCCACGCCGGCGTTTGTGGCCGCCGTCGCCAAAGCTTTTTCAATCCGGAGCTCCCAAGTATATGTGCCGGTCTGGATGTTGCGCGTTGCAGGCATGATTACCGGTCGATCCACGATGATCGATCGCCTTTGCGGCAATTTAGAGGTCGATGGAGCGCCGTTCCGCCGTGACGCCGGGTGGCAAGCACCCTATAACATGGCAGATGGTCTGCGCGTCTGTGCACAGGCATATGACAAGAGCCACCAAGGCGGAGCATAAATCGGCGTGAAGTGGATGCATCGCATTTCCGGACGCGGCATGATTGCCTATAGCCATGACATTGTCATGGCCGGGTTGTCGTATGTGCTTGCCATGTATCTGCGGCTTGGCGCCACGAACTACAAACTGGATTATGCCCTGCTGTTCGAAGGCGCGATCGCCATGACCGCGATCAGCGCCGTTGTGTTCTGGATGTCGGGCCTGTACCGGGGTGTATGGCGATATGCCTCGATGGACGACCTGATGGCAATCACCCGCGCATCGAGCGTGACGATACTGGCATTTCTGGTTGTCATGTTTGCCTGGTCGCGGATGGATGCGGTGCCCCGTTCGGTGCCGTTCATCAACTGGCTGGTGCTGATGGCGCTGCTGGGCGGCCCCCGGTTCCTGTACCGCTTCTGGAAAGACCGCCGCATCGACCTGAGCCTGCCAAGCAACTCGGCACAGATACCGGTTCTGCTCATCGGGGCTTCCGACGGCGCCGATCAGTTTCTGCGCGGACTGCGCCAGAGTGCGAACAGCCCCTATGCCGTGATCGGCATTCTGGCGGAGCAACCCGAACGGGTCGGCCGCACGATCCGCGGTGTCGATGTCATCGGCACCGTTGCCGATCTGGAAGACGTTTTCTTGCGACTAAAGAAAGCACATCGTGCACCACGGCGACTGATCCTCACCAAGGAGGAAATCAAGGGCGCGCCGGTGCGCAATCTTCTGGAACGTGCCGCCAGTCTCGGTCTGACCTTGGCACGGGTGCCGCGCGCCACGGATTTCCAGACCGCCGATCAGGATCGTCTCGAAATCAAGCCGGTGGCGATCGAGGATCTGCTGGGCCGCCCGCAGACGCCGCTCGACCGGACCGTCATGGAAAACCTGATAAAGGGCAAGCGGGTCCTCGTCACCGGGGCCGGCGGCAGCATCGGTGCCGAACTGACCCGTCAGGTCGCCGCCTTTGCCCCCGCCTCGCTGTACCTGATCGAAAACAACGAGTACGCGCTCTATAACATCGACCGGGAACTGGGCGAGAGCCATCCGGACCTGCACCGCCAGGCCATCATTCTGGATGTCCGCGACAGGGACCGGGTCATGGATATGTTCGGCGCACTGAAGGCCGACATCGTCTTTCATGCCGCCGCGCTCAAACACGTGCCGCTGGTTGAAAGCAATCCCGCCGAAGGCGTGCGCACCAATGTCGGGGGCACCATTAACGTGGCCGATGCATGCCTGGCATCCGGTGTCTCTGCCATGGTCCAGATTTCCACGGACAAGGCGATCAATCCGACCAGCGTCATGGGGGCAACCAAGCGTGCCGCGGAAATGTATTGCCAGGCCCTTGATCTGGCCAACGCCGGCAAGGCATGCCGCTTCGTCACGGTCCGCTTCGGCAACGTGCTCGGATCCACGGGATCCGTCGTGCCGTTATTCCAGCGCCAGCTCGAGAAGGGCGGGCCGCTGACCGTCACGCACCCTGACATGACACGCTATTTCATGACCATTCGCGAAGCCGTCGAACTGGTTCTTGAAGCCTCCGCCCTCGGCAGTGCCGGCGAGATAACCAGCGGGCGTATTTTCGTTCTGGATATGGGCGAGCCGGTCCGCATCATCGATCTCGCCCGCCAGATGATCCGCCTGTCCGGTCAGGTTCCCGATCAGGATGTACGGATCGAGATTACCGGCATCCGCCCCGGTGAAAAGCTGTACGAGGAGGTCTTCCACGATCACGAAACCACCGTCGAGACCGATCATGCCGGTCTGCTGCTGGCGGCGCCCAGGGTCGTCGCAATCGAGGAACTGAACAGCCAGCTGCAACCGTTGCTGAACAATGGCGTGAGCGGGAACGATGACGAAATACGTGCCCTCCTGCATGATATTATACCTGAATACGCCGAGGCCGATGTGCAGACGCCGGCCCGGAAAATGACGTCCTGATACCCCAGCCACTAGGAATTTCTCTCAAGATGACTGTTGCAAAAATTACCCGTGCCCTCATCAGCGTATCCGACAAAACCGGTCTGATCGAACTCGGTCAGGCTCTGGCAGATTCCGGTGTCGAGATTTTATCGACGGGCGGCTCGGCGAAAGCCCTGGCCAATGCCGGCGTCCCGGTCACCGAAGTCAGCGATTTTACCGGTTTCCCGGAAATCATGGACGGGCGCGTCAAAACGCTGCAGCCGAAAATTCACGGCGGCCTGCTTGCCGTTCGCGGCAACGCCGAGCATGAAGCCGCCATGGACGCGCACGGGATCCAGCCGATCGATCTGCTGGTGGTCAATCTGTATCCGTTTGAAGAAACCCTCGCTCGCGGTGCCGATTTCGACACCTGCATCGAGAACATCGATATCGGCGGCCCGGCCATGATCCGTGCCGCATCGAAAAACCACGCCTTCGTCACCGTCGTCGTCGACCCCGGCGATTATGCCCGGCTGATCGAAGAAATGACGGAAAACGGCGGCGCCACCACGGCCGACTTCCGCACCCGTCTTGCCGCCAAGGCCTATGCCCGCACCGGCAGCTACGACGCCGCGATTTCAAGCTGGTTTGCCCGGGAACTGGACGAGACATTCCCCGATACCACGGTCATGGCGGGAACGCTGAGGCAGGTTCTGCGCTATGGCGAAAACCCGCACCAGCAGGCGGCGTTCTATACCAATGCCGAAAACCGCCCCGGGATCGCAACGGCGAAGCAGCTGCAGGGGAAGGAGCTCAGCTTCAATAACCTGAACGATACCGATGCCGCATTTGAACTGGTCGCCGAGTTTACGGAGCAGCCGGCCTGCGTCATCGTCAAGCATGCCAATCCATGCGGCGTCGCCATCGGCGACAATCTGGCGAGCGCCTATGAACGGGCACTTGCCTGCGACACGGAAAGCGCGTTCGGCGGCATTCTTGCCTTTAACCGTGAACTCGATGCTAAAACCGCCACGCTGTGCGCCGATCTTTTTGCAGAAGTCATCATTGCGCCCTCCATCGCCGACGAAGCCAAGGCCGTCTTCCAGGCCAAGAAGAACCTGCGCGTGCTGGAAACCGGCGCGCTGCCGGATGCCCGGGCTGCCGGCATGACCGTGCGCTCACTGGCCGGCGGGTATCTTCTGCAAAACCGGGATGCCCTGCTGACGTCGGACGATCTGAAAGTCGTGACCAAACGCCTGCCCAGCGATGCCGAAATGGCCGATCTGCTGTTTGCCTTCACCGTCTGCAAGCACGTCAAATCCAATGCCATCATTTATGCCAAGGCCGGCGCCACCGTCGGCGTCGGCGCCGGACAGATGAGCCGCGTCAATTCATCGCGCATTGCCGCTTGGAAAGCTGCAGACGCCGCCCGCGTGGCCGGCGATGCGGACAGCTGGGCGATCGGCTCGGTGGTCGCATCCGATGCGTTTTTCCCGTTCGCGGACGGTCTGCTGGCGGCCGCCGAAGCAGGTGCCACGGCGGTCATCCAGCCGGGCGGCAGTGTGCGCGACGAGGAAGTCATCGCCGCCGCCAATGAAAAAGGCCTCGCCATGATCTTCACCGGGATGCGCCATTTCAGGCACTAAGCACAAATCCTATCCGCGTCCCGTTTCACGGAGCGGACCGGAATATCGAGCCGCACCCGAATTCGAGTGCGGCTCAATTTTTTTCGGGATAACTAGAACTTCCGACCGGCAATCAGGTCCGGATCCATATGACGCAACCGTAGGTGCTGGGCCAGAACGTGCATCAGCGACTGGTGGACGTCTTCGACGACACCGTAATTGTCGCCGTCGACATGCAGGTTGATGTCGGCAATATCCGCGGTGCGGCCGCCCGTAAAACCGGTGAACGAAATGACCCCGACATTGTTTTCGCGGGCCCAGATCGCGGCGCGGACGACGTTTTCACTGTCCCCCGACGACGACACGGTGACCAGCACATCGCCGGGGTCGGCCATGGTCCGTAGCTGATAGGCGAACACCTCGTCAAAGGAGATGTCGTTGGCGATGGCGGTCAGCGTTTCCACCGTCGACGACAGCGATACCACGC
Source organism: Thalassospiraceae bacterium (assembly GCA_038100295.1). Taxonomy (GTDB): domain Bacteria; phylum Pseudomonadota; class Alphaproteobacteria; order Rhodospirillales; family Casp-alpha2; genus UBA4479. The sequence goes on along the minus strand of JAYNVG010000003.1, from coordinate 75,772 downwards.
GCGGCTTCAGTGCGGTGTCCGTCTGCACACCTTTCAGGTGATCGCAATGGAAGTGATTCGAAATCGCCGCCGAACCGCCGTTCCCGCAGACATAGACCGTGCCGCCGTTGGCGTAGGTTGTATTCAGCAGATCGCCGGCACGGGCCAGCAGCGCACGGTCGACGGAGGCGAAGGCCTTCGCCACCTGTTCGGCGTATGCGTCGATGAATTCGCCGATGTCGCTGAAATTTTTATCGGGAAAAGTCATGGCCCCGTATATCCCGTTTCCCCCATTCAGGCAACCGGCTCAGGCAGCCGTGGCCGGGCGATAGTGCACCCCCCTGAGCAACAAGCCGCCGAGCACCAGGAAGACCAGAATGCCGCCCATGCCGACGCGCTGGCTGTCGCTGGCCGCGGTCAGCGCACCGACCAGCATCGGCCCCAGGAACGCCGTCGCTTTTCCTGACAGGGCATAGAGACCGAACATCTCGGTGCGAATTTCCGCCGGCGCCAGATGCGCCATCAGCGAACGGCTCGCCGATTGCGCCGGGCCGACGAAGATGCCGAGCGAAAGACCGATGATCCAGAAGTGCGTGATGTCGGTGATCACCAGGATCGCCGCCCCCAGGACCGTCAGCGCGCTCAGCGACACATAGATCACACGGACCGGCCCCCAGCGGTCATCGGCCCATGCAAACGCCAGCGCACCGAGTCCGGCCATGACGTTCATGCCGATACCGAAGACGATCAGGTCGGCGAAGCTCATCCCGAACGTGCCGGCCGCATAGATACCGCCGAAGGCGAACAGGGTATTGAGGCCGTCGGTGTAGATCATCCTGGCCAGCAGAAAACGGAACACCGTGGCGTGTGCGCGCGCTGTCCGCACGGTCTGGGCGAGTTCGGAAAAGCCGCGCCGCACCGCCTCGCTCATGCCGATCCCGGTACGCGGCCGGTCCGGGCTGAACAGGAAGACCGGCACCGCGAACAGCGCCATCCAGACGGCGACGAAGGGGCCGGTCACCCGCAGGTGTTCGGCCTTTTCCTTGTCGAGTCCGAACAGCGGCGTGTCGCTTTGCACGAACAGCACCAAAACCAGCGCCAGACAGATCAGCCCGCCCGCATAGCCGGTGCCCCAGCCCCAACCCGACACCCGCCCGATGCGCGCGTCCGCCACCAGATCGGGCAGCATGGCGTTATAGAACACCATTCCGGTTTCGAACGCGGCGTTGGCGCAGGCGACCAGAAGCAGCCCCCAGATCAGCATGTCCTGGCCCGGCGCCACCACCCACAGCGCGGCGGACAGCACGACGCAGGCCAGCGTGGCGGCGAACAGCCACGGCTTGCGGGGACCGGTGTGATCGGCGACGGCGCCGGCGATCGGGCTGATGACGGCGACGAACAGCGCCGACCAGCCGATGGCCTGACCCCACAGCGCGGTGCCGGTCACCTCGTCGGGCGCCACACCCTTGGTGAAGTAGGCGGCAAAGACAAACGTGATGATGACCGTCGGAAACGCCGAGTTGGCCCAGTCATACAGGCACCACGCCGCGATCCCCAGACGTGATGACCGGTGTGACGACGGCCTAGTGCTTGGCACCGTCGACCATGGTTCTGAGCTGCCGGCTGGCAACCGCGATCATCGACAGGTCGTTGACCTCGACATTCCACAGCTCGCCCAGCATCTGTTCGGTCGGCTCGACCAGCATCGGATTGGCGGCGATCCAGGCGTCGACGGCCTGCAGCGGGGCAGCCCCCTTGCGCGCGCTGTCGAGCACGGCTTCGGTCAGATGAAGCTGATGGCTGTAGATTTCCTCGACCAGCGCGGCAATCGCCAGCTGCTGCCAGTGGCTTTCGGAATCCAGCATCTCCGCCGCCGCCCGGAGCCGGCCCATGCGGAAGCGCGTACCGATGGCGAAATAGCTCTTGGCCACGGTCAGCACGTCGCCCTTACGCTTCAGCGCCAGTTTCACGATATCGCATCCGGAATAGAGGTTGACCAGATTGGCGACACGCAGCGCCAGCGCTTCCGGCGCGCCGTGATCCACATACGGCTGGGCGCGGGATTTCAGATCGCTGACGTAATGCTTCGGCAGCGTCGAGGTCAGGTTCTGCGCCAGCGTGCGCATGCCGTCCGCGAAGGCGCCACAGTTGGCCCCGATGTCGAGATTGCTTTCGCCGTGACGCAGGAACCACAGCGTCACCCATTCCAGCAGATGATGCGTGTCGATCATCATCGAGGTCTGGGTCGCCGCCGGCACCTTGTTGTCGAGCGCCTCGATCTCGGCCCACAGCTTCGGCATCTCGAAGATTTCCTGGGCAATGAACCAGGCGCGCGCGATCTCGGCAATGCCGAGACCGGTCTTCTCGCGCACCTCGTTGACGAAGCTGCCGCCCATGCGGTTGATCATGTTGTTGGTCAGCCGCGTCGCGACGATTTCACGGCGCAGCCGGTGCTTGGCGATTTCGCCCCGGTACTTTTCGCGCAACGGCGTCGGGAAGTAGCGCACCAGATCGTTGAACAGGTACGGATCGTCCGGCACGTTGGAGGCCAGCAGCGCGTCATAGGTCCACAGCTTGGCGTACGACATCAGCACGGCGATTTCCGGCCGGTACAGGCCGTGACGCTGGATCGCGCGTTCCGCCATCATTTCGTCATCGGGCAGGAACTCGACGGCGCGGTTGAGCCGGTCGGCGTGTTCCAGGGACTTCATCAGCCGGTGCTGATTGTCGAGCGCCGCCAGACCGCGCGCCTGCACCAGCGTGATCGCCTGGCTCTGGTCGTAATTGTGCCGCAGCACCAGTGACCCGACCTCGCTCGTCATGCTGGCGAGCAGCTTGTTGCGCGCCGGCTCCGTGAGGCCGCCGGCCTGCATCACCTGGCCCAGCAGGATCTTGATGTTGACCTCGTGGTCGGAGGAATCAACGCCCGCCGAGTTGTCGATACTGTCGGTGTTGAGGCGCCCGCCGTTGGCCGCGAACTCGATCCGGCCGAGCTGCGTGGCGCCGAGATTGGCACCCTCGCCGATGACCTTGGCGCGGACCTCGGCACCGTTGATGCGGATCGCGTCGTTGGCGCGGTCGCCGACATCGGCGGCGGATTCGTGCGCCGCCTTGATGTAGGTGCCGATGCCGCCGAACCACATCAGGTCGGCGTCGTGCTTGAGGATCGTCTTCAGCAGCTCGTTCGGCGTCACCGTGTCCTTGTCGATGCCGAACAGGTTGCGGATTTCCGGAGAGAGCTTCAAGGACTTGGCGCTGCGCTCGAAGATCGCGCCGCCCTTGGAAATGAGCTTGGCGTTGTAGTCGGTCCACGACGAACGGCCCATGTCGAACAGCCGCTTGCGTTCGGCCCACGTCTTTTCCGGATCCGGGTCCGGGTCGACGAAGATGTGCATGTGGTTGAACGCGGCCAGCAACTTGATGTGCTTCGACAGCAGCATGCCGTTGCCGAACACGTCACCCGACATGTCGCCGACACCGATGCATGTGAAGTCCTGGGTCTGCGTGTCGATACCGATTTCGCGGAAATGCCGCTTCACGGATTCCCAGGCACCCTTGGCGGTGATGCCCATCTTCTTGTGGTCGTAGCCCTGGCTGCCGCCGGATGCGAAGGCGTCGCCGAGCCAGTGTCCGTAATCGATCGACACCGAGTTGGCGATGTCCGAGAACGTCGCCGTCCCCTTGTCGGCGGCGACCACCAGATAGGGATCGTCGTCGTCGAGCCGCACCACGTCCTTGCGCTGAATGACGCGCGGGCCGACGATGTTGTCGGTGATGTCGAGCAGGCCCGACAGGAAAATCTTGTAGCACGCGATGCCTTCGTTCAGGAACGCGTCGCGGTCGCCCGGCGGTACCGGCTGCTTGCAGACGAAGCCGCCCTTCGAGCCGACCGGCACGATGACCGCGTTCTTGACCTGCTGCGCCTTGACCAGGCCCAGCACCTCGGTGCGGAAATCCTCGGGCCGGTCAGACCAGCGCAGCCCGCCGCGCGCAACGTAACCGAAGCGCAGATGCACGCCCTCGACCCTGGGGCTGTAGACCCATATTTCGCGGAACGGTCGGGGCAGCGGCATTTCCTCGACGGCGCCGGATTTGATCTTGAACGAGACATAGGACTTCGGCTGCCCGCCCTCGCCGGGCTGGAAGAAGTTGGTGCGCAGCGTGGCGTCGAGCAGATTGAGGAAGCGGCGCAGAATCCGATCCTCGTCGGCGCTGGCCACGGCTTCCAGTTTCTCCAGATAGGCTTTGCGCATACGCGCCGGGTCGGCTTTTTTGTTCTTGCCGGCTTTCGGATCGAAGATCGCATGGAACATGCCGACCAGCAGTTCGGCGAAACCCGGATGGCGGGCGATGGTCTGCTCCATGTAGGCCTGCGAGTAGGTGATGCCGACCTGGCGCAGATATTTGCAATACGCCCTGAGCACGACGATGTCGCGCCAGCTCAGTCCGGCACCGATGACCAGTGCGTTGAAGCCGTCGCTTTCGGAATCGCCGTGCCAGACACGGGCGAAGGCGTCTTCGAAATTGTCCCGGATCGCGTCGACGTTGATGGCGGCGCCGCTGCGCTGTTCGAGACCGAAGTCGTGGATGACCAGCCTCGAGAACCCGGCGTCGGGCAGGGTGACGCTGTGCGGCCCGGCCTCGTTGATGACCTTGAAGCCCATGTGTTCGAACACCGGCAGCACGTCCGACAGGGGAATTTCCTGTTCCGGGTTGTAGAGCTTGAAGCGGACCGTGCTGGCCCCCGCGCCGGCCGGCCGGTAGAGGTGGAAGCCGATACCGCCCTCGGCGGCGATGCATTCGATCTTGTCGAGATCGAACAACACTTCGTCGGAGGAATACTGCGCCTGGTACGACGGCCCGAAGGCGTTCTTGAAGCGGCTGTGCAGGGCATGCGCACGGGCCTCGCCTTCGCGTTCGGTCAGTGCGTCCAGCACCTTGTCGCCCCACGAGCGGGCGGCGTCGGCGATCTTCGCTTCGAGCGCCGCGACATCAAACTTCGGTACCTTGCGGCCCATCATCTTGATAATCATGTGCACCCGGGCCAGCGGCGAATCGCCCAACTGGGTGAAGAACGCCGACGGCTCGCCACCGACGGCGGTGGCCAGGATTTCCTGGATGCGCTGGCGCAGCCCGGTGTCGTAACGGTCGCGCGGCACGAACACCATGCACGACAGGTAGCGCTTGAAGACGTCCTCGCGCACGAACAGCGCTACGCGCTGGCGTTCCTGCAGATGCAGGATGCCGGTGGCGATCTCAAACAGGCGGTCTTCCTTGATCTGGAACAGCTCGTCGCGGGGATAGGTCTCGAGGATATTCAGCAGAGCCTTGCCGTCGTGGCTGTCGCGGGTATAGCCGGCCTTGTCGACGATGTTCTGCAGACGGCGGCGCAGCAGCGGGATGTTGCGCGGCGACAGGTTATAGGCGACGGACGTGAACAGGCCGACGAACAGGCGGTGGCCGACGACCTTGCCGTTGCGGTCGATCTTCTTGATGCCGATGGCGTCCATGTGCACCGAGCGGTGCACCTGCGAGCGCTGGTTGGTCTTCGACACCGTGAGCAGGTCGCGCTGGCCGAGGAACTGTGAAATCTCGGCGGACAGGGGACCCTTGAGCTGCGCCGTCTCGAACACGGGGACGCCCGGATCGCGCAGCACGCCAAGGCCCAACGCGCCGTCGACGGTAACGCGCGTCGTCTTGCCGGAACCGGAAATCTTGTACTCGCGGAATCCCAGGAAGGTGAAATGGTTATCGTGCAGCCAACGCAGCAGTTCCCGGATCTCGGCGGATTCCTCCATCTGCACGCCGCGCGGTTCGATCGCCAGATCCTCGATGATGGTTTCCATGCGTTCGCGCATCGGCCGCCAGTCCTCGACCGAGGCGCGGACGTCTTCCAGCACCGACTTCAGCGATGCGGCGATGTCGCGGAGCGCCTTTTCCGGCTGCTGCGAAATCTGAAAATGCATAAAGCTTTCCGCTTTCGCATCCACATCCATGTGCCCGCGTTCGAGGATATCGAGCACCGCGCCAGACTTGTTGCGGCGGACCTTGCAGACCGGATGGATGACGAGGTGAATCGGCAGTTCGCGCCGCGTCAGCTCGGTGGAGATGGAATCCACCAGGAACGGCATGTCGTCGGTAACGATTTCGACGACGCTGTGATCGGTCGTCCAGCCGTCGCGCTTCGCATCGGGGTTGTAGACGCGGATGTTCGCGGTGCGCAGCTTGCGTGTCTTGCCCGCTTCGAGGTGCGCGCGCGCCATGCCGGCTAGCTCGGCCCCGCTCAGGTTCCTGAGGTCGTGGGCCGGCACATGGGCAAAGTATTCACCGATGAAGGCGCGCAGCAGCTTGCCCTTTTTGCCCTTGTCCGATTTTTGCGATGCTGTCAGCGCGGCCTTGACGATGGCGCCGCCGGCCTGGTCCGTATTCGGCATTGGATGCTTCCTTCCTCGTCTTAACATCGAGGTTATACGGGAAGGCTATCCCATCCGTGCGGTCAGGGGAAGTGACGCTAATATAAAAAGTGCAGAAGATTCCGTTGCTTAATCAGAAACGGAAGGAAAGGCTGACGGCACCGAACCGGTCCGGCTCGGACTGGCCATCGAACTCGTGTGTGCGCATCACGTGGGTGAAGGCAAAGCGGACATCGTGATAGGTCACGGCAAAACCGGCGACGAAATCGCCGACCAGCGGTTTCTTGTCGACGCTGTGGCTGTCGGCGAAGGTGTTGCCGTCGAGGAAAATGTTGTGCACCACCCAGCGCCCATCGAGCCCGGCAAAGGCGTACCAGGAGAATTTCTCCGCCGGGTTGATGGCACCGAAGCCGCTGAGGCTGGGACGGATCAGCGGCGGGCCGTAATCGACATACAACTCCTGGCCGATACGCAGCGTGGCACCGCCGTTGATGTGCGTATAGACGTTGCCGAGCGACGCACCGACATGCGGGATGGCGTCCGCTTCCAGTCCGTAAAACCGGAACGCCTTGTGGCGCCATTTGCGCTCGCCGATGAGGTTGATGCCCGGCTCGTTCTCGAGCTGGTTGTCCCAGCCCATCGACGTCGCGACGCCGATCAGCTTGTGGTACTCGTTCTGCACCTGCTTGCCGAGCGCCGCCGGGCCGATCATGCCGACCTCGAGCGCCATCTTGTCCAGAGTCTCGGTGAAGTGATCACCGATGCCCTTGCCGGTTTCCGCATACAGCGACCCCGACATGTACAGCCAGCCGGCATAGGGCCGGTCGCCGGCAATCAGGTTGCGGGCCTCGGTGTCGGCGGGAGTGTACATGTTATGACCAAGCTCGAGTCCGAGACGGCCGCCCCGCACATCGGCCAGCGGGTACAGCATCTGCAGCACATCACGGACTTCCGGCAGGTCACCGCCGTCCTCGGCGTCGGAGACCCAGCCGAGCCGCACGCCGTTCGTGTAATGGCGGTCGGTATTGGCGATACGGTCGTTCTCGACGTTCAACGTCCAGGTGCCGGCCAAGGCCGGTACCGCAGCGATCGCGGTGGCGATCAGCAGGCCTGTCAGGGAAGCGTAAACAATCGGGCGCATCATTCAAAATAACCCGCACGCAATGCCGTTGGAAGCGCTGATCGTTGCGCATATGATGCAAATTAAACCAGACCAGGGCTGATGAAGGATTAACGGATGTAACCTTTGGATATTCTTGCCACCTCGGTGGCTTATGTGATCGCCGCCGACGGCAAGACGACGGTCGAGGAAAAAGCCAAGCTGATCACCATGCTCGGCAAGCACGTCGCCAATAACGATCTGACCCAGGCCGACCTTCAGACCCTGACGCAGAGCGCCTTCACCAACACGCAGAAAATACCGGTCGAGAAATTCCTGTCCGTCGTCACGGGCAGCCTGTCCGCAGGCCAGAAGGCCGTGTTGCTTTTGAACCTGTATGACGTCGCCGCCGTCGACGGCTCAATCTCGATGGGTGAAAGGGAGGTCGTCGAAGCCTTCGAGAAAGCGCTCAAAATCGATGAAGACACGATGAAGACGGCACGCAACATCATCGCCTACAAGAACGACACGAGAGGACAGGAAGGATGTCCTATCCAGATTGGCCAAGGTGCGATATCGCAACAAGGGAAGAACACAAAAAAAGGCGGCAGCAACTAAGCCACCGCCTTTGAAGTTTAGAATTCGTCGCTGTTCGTTTTTACACTATTCCTGCTTCCTCAAGCCCTTCCATGATGTGGTCGTGGTCATGATCCCGTTGGGTCTTCCTTGGCTCAAATCCCTCAAGCTTCGTCAAGGTGATCAGATTGCCATCACGGGTATGCTTGCCACGATCAACGGCAAGGCCACGTAGTAGCAAGGCATCCTCTATCCGTCCGACTTGTTTGGAAAAGACAGAAGCATCTTTCGGCCAAGTTCCTGATGGATATTCGGGCCTGCTAACCTTCATCAAGTTGCTGATCAATCCCTGCCAAGTGTCATCTTGGTAAGATGTCATAAACTCAATGATAGCTTCACCAACACAATCTAGAGACAATGCATTCAAGGCTGCCCTTTCTTGTGTTTCATTAAGTGCAGCGAGTGTTGAGCCACTTTCCAGGCCGAGTGCTTCTTCAGCTGCAATGCCGAATGCTGCGAAGTCTGCCAACCTTGGGAGTTGGCTAGTATCAACGCCATCAACATTCCGTTGAGCTGAGCTGACGCCGTCAAGCAAACAGCCCAGTATCTCTGGATGGGCCTCTTTGAACTGAGCCTCAAGATCGCTGACAAGCCGTCGCTTTCCGTGCAATCGCGAGAACTGAACAGGGATCGTTCTCGACATTAGATCCTGCCGTGAGACGATATCGACAATTCCGTTGAAGATGATGGGACGACAAGCCTCGCGAACTGTAAGGCCGTTGTTGGTGTAAAGCGTCCTGTCTTCAAAGGCACCACCGGAAGATAGGCGGCAAAAGACATCTGACATTTCACCCTTCAGAAAGGATAGATTGTCGTAACTCATCACCCAGTTGTACTGAGCGGCGATGAAAACATCCTTTTCCGTTTTGTGGTTGTCTTTGGATATCGCCGTGGCCGGATCAATCAGCTTACGAAGCGACTTCATGGCCTCAGTTTTGCCGCTGCCGCGATCACCCATGAGAACAAGAATACCGTGCGGTCCAGATGGCCTTAACGATCCAACTAGCCATGCAAGCACAAGCGTTCTGCTCGTATCATCCTCTACATTGACGAGTTCCCAAAGACGATCAATTGAACCGCCGGAGGTTGGCGCTGGTAACGCTCCAAGGCCTTTCGGTCTCAGGAACTTCACCGTTGCCTGTTGTACTGACCATCCATCAGTATCAACACGGGCGCACCTCCCTGAGCCGTCATTCAAGTCCAGTTCGATAGCACCGTCCTCAGTCTGTCCCACCCTCAAGAAGACGGACTTTTCTTCTCCGTCATACTTCGCTTTCGCCGAGAGTGTGGGCAGCACCGATTCGAGCTTGGAGCGGTTCATACCTTGCCCTGTCATACGGTAGTACAGGTGCTGGATAAAATCTGTGCACTCTTCTGAGGCTACGGGGAAGGTATGATGGACCCCGTCAATGTCCACGGTCAGATATCCGATGCCGTGCCTGTCATGAAATGCATCAACCAACTCCGCCTGCAATAGTGAGTCAAAACGCTTCGTGGCCTTTGTCTTATTACTAGTGACCACGGGTGTTGTATTCTCGGTTTCATCAATAGAAGCCTGATCGTTGGGAATTGCTACGTCAGTCATTGCAGCCTCCCAAGGTCTCAAGCCATTCTTCGATGTCTTCAGCCCTGTAACGTGGGCTGTCACCAATCATGACGGGGTCAATATTGAGTACGTGGTCTTCGCCTTTGCGACGGAGCCACCGTTGTTTACGTACCCAGCTCGTTGATAGGTCTAGACGCCGAGCCAACGTCTTGTCGTTTAAGAGTTCTTGCGATTGCATGTTACCTTTTCCAATAAGGGTTCCCGGCTGATGAGCCAGCGACGGGGGACACAACTCAATGCATCCAATTATATTTTCGCGTGTATGGAAAAGGATGAATAACCGGATAAGGGGTATTTATTGGCAAACTTATCCGCTGTTTTATCCGCTGACCTAGAAACCCAGATGGTCGAAGAGGAGCTTGAGGCGTTTCCTGATTGTGTCCGGCTGCACTTGTTCAACGTGATTAGAGTTATACCAACGGGCAATATGCTCGCAGACTTCAGTGCGCTTCATACCCGCAAAGTCCCCTTCCTCACACCGCGCCTGTAACTGTTCAGTTATGATATCCCAGTTGGCACCATGCTCACCTTGTTTTCTCCGCATACCTGAGGGGACATGAATATCGGTCACAATCTTCTGCAGCTCTGCTGTGTGATCAGGCATCCAGTTGCAAGGGGTTTCATCTAGGTAAATACCCTTGGCGCGTCGGATACTCACATGGATGCAGTAGGCCAAAGCTTTGACGTACTCCCTTGTCAGAAGGCGATGTAATTCCGTCTCAACCTCAATACGTGCATTCGGAAACTGCTCTTTGATGAAGAGGTCAGCTTCATCTTGGATTACATCAAAATCGTTTATGGCCAACGCCATTTGTAGATCGGAAAGGTAATTCGACAACGCCTCGACTTGCTGCGCGGCAACATCAAGTTGAGAGAGATTCTTTAGTGAGGCTGGCTGATAACGAAGATGCGCCACCTCATCCTCGGACAAGCTCTTCTCAATGAAGCGCTCGAATATAGGTTTGATATCTTTTTTGAGCATCAGGCCCAGCCCCAGTTAACAATCGAATAGTGCATTGCGGGCGTTCAATATATGCGAGATTTTACACGCAATTCTGATGTTTAGTTTATTACCCAGGCAATAACCCAAATAACGCCCATCATCTCCATGAACCGAGACCAAGATCAAAAAGCCGAGGCCGATACTCTGGGTGTGCGCTTCCACCCATTTGCATTGTTGGATTCCGATGAAGCTCCAATAAACCGGGACCAGCAACAATCTGTGTGCTGTCGAAGTGGTCATTATTGTGCCGCAGGATGACTTCAAACTTGGGGGCTGTACGGAATGATGTAATCCATAAGCAGCAGGACATCCCACCACTCCACTCCCGCATGATGATGAACTCTTCAGCCAGACCATCCGTCACAATCCTAACGTTCTCAGACATCAGTGAGCGACTGTAGATGATCTCAGAAGTATCAACTTTGCGAACAACAAGCATCTCGTCACCGTACCAAGAAGAGTTTTGTCCGTCTGGTACATCGAAGTTAGGCTTTGCGGGGAGGATGATATCGAAGCGGTAATCACCCTTGACCGTTGTCTTCACAGTTAGTGGGCGTGAGATGTTGTACTCCATATCTTCGTAGGATGGACCAGCGGCGATGCGAATAGGCACAAAAGACGAGATACCAATAACTGCAATCGTGAGCCCAGTTTTAGTTAACTGCCGTACAAGACGCTGATGATCACACCGGAACTTGAAAGCCAAGACAGCCAGTGCCGTAAGAATTACAACCAAAATCGGATTGGAGAAAAAATCGTCATCGTGCCAATCATCTTGCTCCATTCGCTTCTTTTTAATGTGTTCAAGAACAGGCATGAATTCGACTACCGTTTCAGGCGGACCACGGTGCCAGAAGCCACAATCATAAGCATTCCAGACTTGCCCCCTCCAGAGAGCTCCTGGTAATCAAGGTCAATTCCTATGACTGCATCTCCACCAGACATCAGGGCTTCTCGTCTTAGTTCGGTAAGTGCCGTCTCCCTAGCATCTCGCAATACTTTTTGGGTTGCTGCACTCCTTCCGCCAAATACGTCTCGGACACCAGCAAAAAAGTCTTTAAACAAATTCATGCCAAATACACATTCGGCAGTGATTACCTCTATTTCATTCTCAATTTCTCGATTTGCTACAAAAAAAGAAGTGGTGAGGATGATGTCGGCTGCCGCTTGTTTAATTGCTAGCGGCGAGACTTCTGACCAGTCGCCTGTCTCTTTTGCAGCTTCGATTTGTTCATCCATTTCGGGAAGAGGTGTATCAGAAATTGATAATTCCCCATCCTTAACCATCAGGACTGAACTACAATGCTTGCATTCGATAATCTTTTGACCATCAGAGTAAAAATTTTCCCCTGCACATTCAGGGCATTTACGAAGCGGCATCTATCTTGTCCTTGTTTTGCATAATTGATACGTGAATTTATTTTTTTTAATGGCTTACAGTCTTGCAAGGGTTTCTAGCGTTATGCGGTAAATTGTTAAGTCAAATTTCCAACCCATGCACACTGAAAAACTGAAAAATTAAAACCAAGCCGTCAGCCTAAACTCTCTCCATCTGGACTTAAAATGAAGTCCTATTAACCGCCCCTGTTAATCGAGAACGCGATAGACAGAACCAGCGTCAACAAGGGCCAGATGATGACGAGAGTAATCAATACAAACTCATGGTAAGTGATACCGAATAGCTTGGCTCCCACAAGAAACAGGTTATCGAACTCCCAGTATCTGGCCATGTACCAGTTTTTGAAGGTATCCCAGTTCATATCCCTTCAGCCTTCGCAATATCGACTGGTAAGTTCTCCTTGGCCCTCTTCAGCCACTGGACAGCCTGAACGTCATCCCTCTCAACGAACTCCCCCTTGGAAAGCATGTAAGCAAGGCGAAGTTGGGCCTTCCTAAATCCATTATGGGCTGATTCATTGAGCCACCGGAGGGCTTCTAGGTCGTTTTCAGCAGTCCCAATGCCTTTGCTGTAGAGGCCGCCAACGATGAACTGACTATGGGCATCGCCCAGAACAGCTGCCATTCGATATAAATTGAAGGCAAGGCGGTCATCGTCCTCGACTTTGCTCGCCGCTTGTCTGATCAAGGCAGGGTCTGGATTGTGTTGAAGCAGGTCCAGTCCGTCGATGCCCTCTGTGGCATAGGCCAAGGCAGTCAGATTCTCAGGTGTGATGATGCATTTCCCTGCTGACATATCTTCGTTCATGCCAGAGGGACAGCCTATGTCAGACAGAGACACTTTTGAGGGCTTTGCGTACTCAGGCAAGCTAAGGAAAAGGATCAAGGCAAAGGCACACAGGCCCGCTACGCCAAGAACTGCACCGCCTAACCCAACGCCAACGTATTTCCATACTTTACTGCGGGACATTGGCAAGCCTCCGCAGCTGAGTATTCTGACGCCAGAGACGCAGACACAGATACATCAGAGCCAAGGTGAATAGAGGCCATGCTATACAGAATAGCCAGACGTTAATCTCTTCATAGGTGATGTTGAGCCAGCCGGCCACTTCGTAAAGGGCGATGACGCACCAATCGAATATCGTATCTATCCAAGTTATTCCGCTGTTTGCCATTTCCGTCGTCCAATCCTTATTTGAGAATGCAGCGCGGTTATGGTTGGTGATCATGGCGGAAGCACGGCACAATTAAGGCCATGTTAGGATAGTGTGCATCGCACAGGATTTTATTATGATTAGGTGAGGTGCTTTATGTATTCTGGGGGCGAGTTAGCGAAAGCGATGTTTTATTGGTGCGGGAGATGGAGACATGAGTGACATACCTACAACCCCAGAAGAAGTGATACGAAACTACTCTCAACGACGGACTAAACGCTTGTTGTGGTGGGTTCCGCTCGCGCTTCTATGCGCTGCGTATGTCATCGATATCATGGCTACGGCCAAAATAGAACGTCCAGAAATTATCCTCATAAAAATGCTGTTGGCTCTTGCCATTGGGGGCCTCTTAATCTGGCGGAAACCGACAATGGATGCGATTGTTGAGGGCGATGAGAAGTCCCAGATTGAAAAAAGGAAATTGATGGCGGAGGCGTATCGCTTAAGCGTAGCAGGCTTAAATACTCAAATACGTGAACAGCAAAAAGACGAATTAGAGGAACTAAAAAACCTCAATGAGAGACTGAAAGGGAAGTAGTCATATTTTCTCCGAGCAATTTTAAGCGCCTGTAAAACAATCAAACAGACACCCCTATCCCCCCTGCCTACCCCCTGCAACACCGTTACACGCAAATCACCTTAACAACCTTCACGCCTTCACACAGACGCTGAGCGATGGAGTTTTAGGCGTTGTATTGTGGGGATTTAGTGGGGCTCATTTTCAATCGACATTGCAATGTACTGCTAAGCCATTGAAAATAATGGAGCGGGCGATGAGATTCGAACTCACGACATCAACCTTGGCAAGGTTGCGCTCTACCCCTGAGCACGTCGCTTCGCTCCTCTCTTCGCTCGCTATCGCTCGCAAGTACGCCCAATCAAATTAATAACTTACATAAAAACCATAAATCATTTCGATATCGTAGTGAAGTTATATCTGCCCTGCGCTGGACCAAAATCTGTGCCGAATTGTGCCGTATGTGTGCCAGAGAACTAAATCGGGCTTGTATTGAAGAGGGGCCATGCAGGGGGACTGGGGCATCAGTCTGGGTGGTTTACAAGCGTTCAAAATTGCTGACAGAAATTCCAGACAGCCACTATTCTGACATCCGCCCATCAACACTGAAGATCAACGGTCACAATGAAACAGCCACAAAAACACAGAGTTCCTGATAAGGGCCAAGTCTCCATCGATTTCCCTGAGAAGTTTTACATGGGTTCGTTTGGTGAAGGAGCTAAGTTCGAAGCTGCTGCAGAAGACGACGGGTTAATGATCAAGCTGCATGCGCATGGTGAGAAGCGTGAAGTCCAGATACATCTTCATCACCACCTGCTTGCCGCCATCCTTGAAAACTGGGCAGTGTCCCTAAAAGATGAACCACCAATGTCCAAAGATCATAAAGACAGGCTGTTGGAAGCGCTGCGTCACGTCGAAAAGGCGCTTTAGGGTTCCGAAGCAGACATGTGGGCGAGATAAACGGGACGTCCGAGATTAGCCAATAGCTGACCAACAAGGTCAAATGATCAATCCAGATGCCCTCTGGAAAATGGTTTCAGGAATGACCATTGTCGATAATGTGATTATCAGCATGCAATCTCACGATACTCGGGCGAAAGCGGAGAAGAGTAATATTGAATGAAATTTGTCTGGCGAGAGCTGACCCAGGAAGAACTGGATCGAGCATATACCCAATCCGAATATGCACCAAACAGGGAGCAAATCCTCGCACGATTTGCTTCAAATAGTGAAATGGCACGGAGTCGTATCGGTATGCCGGAACGGCTGAAGTACGGTAGCGGCGCGAAAGAGGGTATCGACTTCTTTCGAGGGCAAGATGGACCGGCGCCGTGTGTCATCATGGTTCATGGCGGCGCCTGGCGTTCAGGGACTGCGGCTAATTACGCGTTTCTGGCTGAAATTTTTGTTAAAGCCGGTGTTCATTGTGCGCTGCCTGATTTCGACTGGGTACAGGACCGGGACGGCGATTTAATGCCCATAGCAGATCAGGTTGGCCGGGCACTGGCTTATATCTGCAATTCAGCGAACAAGCTAAATATTGAACAGAATAGCGTCTTCGTGTGCGCACATTCTTCAGGCTCGCATTTAGCTGCCTCAGCTCTGTCAGGCCTGAAGGATCGCATTGACGGGTTGCATGACAACAGTATCAAAGCGGCGTTGCTATGCAGTGGCATGTACGACCTTGAGCCAGTCCGATTGTCTGCGCGCAGTGAATATGTGGCCTTCACAGATGAAATCGAGGAGATGCTCAGCCCGATGCGGCATCTGGATAAACTGACGATGCCGATCATCGTTGCTCACGGCACTCATGAAACACCCGAATTCAAAAGGCAAACCATAGAATTTGCCGAGGCATTGGATAAACACGGCTTGCTGATGGAATCGATTGTCGCGGAGAACTGCAATCACTTCGAGGTATTGGAAACGCTTGCCAATCCATACGGCTTGCTCGGACTGGCGGCCTTGGAGATGATTGCGCAGCGTTAGTCATTCAGTTTGCAGAGGCTGGATGTGCGCCCGGTGGAAACGCACATTCACTGTCACGAAAGCGGAGGTATGAAATGAAGATACGGAAGACAGGTTTTATTAAAGAAACAATCTTTGCCGATGCTTTCGGAAAAGAGTGTGCACCCATTGATCGCGTTGTTGCCTTCGGCGTGATCAAAAATCCCTTTGCAGGCTCGTTCGCTGAAGATCTATCCCCTCTGTTCGACGTGGGCGGTCAATTGGGAGAGCAACTGATGGAGCAGGCCGTGAGCATGCTGAAGGGTGATCCTGTCAGTTATGGTAAGGCCGCGATTGTTGGTGCAGACGGTGATCTGGAGCACGGGGGTGCCACGATACATCCGAAACTAGGCAAGCCGATGCGGGCAGCAGTCGGCGGCGGGCAGTCAGTGATTTGCTCGAATGCTAAAATTGCCGGCGTGGGCGCGCCGATAGATATCCCCCTCGGGCATAAAGACGAAGCATGGTCGTTTGACCACTTCGATACCATCACGGCTGTGGTCGGTGATGCACCCCGTGCGGATGAAATCGTGGTTTTCATGGCAGTTTCAGATGGCCCCCGTCCAAATCCACGGGTCGGGAAAGGCCCTATCATCGATTGATTATGGTTTCCGCTTTGGGTCATTTGCTGACATTCCCCCCAATGCCCTTCAATGTCCGCTTACCCAGAGAAACGAGACATTGAACTGTCATCGTCTCGCCAAATTTACTCCCTACTGAGAAAACATGGCGGACAGCGGCATACCTTGGATTGATGTGGTCTTCGATTGGTCCGTGCTGGCTCTTGTTTGGATAGCGGATTCGCTGGATATCACCTACGAAGAAATCAACGTTTGGCTATTCGTCATCATCTGGCCCTTGGTGACACTGGCTATGGCAGTCGTGATCGTTTTGCTCTGGCGCAATAACGTAGTGTTACGTGGGCAAGTGACTAGGCTAATGCTGCAGACAAACTAGCAGCCCCTATAGCATATCTATATATTGTATAATCAATGTATTATTTGGATGTATGTAGTGTTTATCTGTGTCTTAGTCTAAATCGTGCTAGTAATGATGTAGAACAACTACACAGTTCTCGGCAGAGTTTATCCTGACTACCTTGGTTTAACTCTGCAGCCTAAGTGTAAGCCATCAACACCAGCCCTCGGCAACCTCTAATCCCAACCTATTGAGCCCCAAACTGATTTCCATTGGCCGTCTCTGGCAAAGTAGAGTTTACGTTTAATAACCTCCGCTAAGCCGATCTCCATGACTTCAGTGCCAGTTAGGATACCAGTTTCACCTTCAGGAAGTATCCATTCATCAAACGTCATTTCCTGTCTGTCAGATTTCATACCCGGTATGGCAGCCACATACTTCTGATAAGCCCTGTTCATGGCAGACTTCAGGTAACCTTCAAAGCCACGCCTTACGATAAATGAATCATGGATTGGAAGAACAACGATGCCTTGTTCGTAAAGATCGACCATCACAGCTTCAGCAATATCGGAATCCAATTTCTGCATCCGTCCCCATGACTGAGTGAAGAACACATCGGCAATAGGTTCATGGTGATCGATGATATCCTGAAGTAGATCGCTGTAGTCTTTTCCTGTAATGCCTTTGAACACCTTCCTCAAATACGCCGCTTTTTGATGTTTCTTCATATCCGACCAATTCTTAGGCTCTGGTTCAGGTTTGAAATCGGGGGCCAACGTTCTCCATCTACTTTTGGGTTTTGTAACAGGCTTGCTGTTGATCAGCTGATTGAACGCCTTCTTGATCACATCGCGAAGTGTGACCTCTTTGTCGACTTGGATTGTCCTGTCCCAACCGGGAATGTCATAGGCGTCAGATGGGCGAGGCAGTCCCTTTTGTGCATATAAGATCGATGGATGGATTGCAGAATAGTCCCATTCCACCGTCATCTTTCCTTGGATTCGAATATGATGGCGATATTCAGAGGGGACACCTTGCCACCAACCACCGTAAAACCTGCCACCCTCATCCCAATTGTTGTTCACAAAGACCCGGTAGAGATGACGTTGAGTAAAGTCTAAGGCTAGATTTTCAGGATCATTCCGAAGGCGCTTGTTGATCTCTGCCTGTTCATCATCCGTTACGGCAATGTTGATCAGTGTCCGTGACAGCTTTTCGTTGATGACCGTCAGGTTGTCTATCATCACAGGAATTTGTGGATCATCTCCTTCGTCGATCGAGATGACTTTTCTATTCCCGGTCTTTTTGTCTTTTTGCCCTTTCAATACGAGAACGTGCTTTGATGGTGGCGTGATAACAGAGGCCCAGTTCAACCGTGCACCTTCAATCAGCAAAGCCAGCTTTGGCGTACAACGCATTCGAGATGACGTATCCTTGAAGCCAGCGTCCTGTTCATGATTCTCGATGTATCCAGCCACCGCTAAGCTATCGATCACGTGCAAGAAGATGTCTTCGTTCAGTTGCCCCTTATATGAGCCGGACTTTCGGAATGCTGCTGACCCCCTGCTGTAGCCAACGTAAAGTGAAGAATCTGAAAACCACGCGGCATAAAGGTCTGTGACAATTTGGTCGATATGATCGAGGACCTCTGATTCTTGTGAGCCATAACCTCGCTTACCCGCATTCTTCCGGGCGTCAGCAACCACTTTATATAACGCGTCGATAATCGGCTCAGCGCGGTCACGACGTTCAAATCGATAGCCGATACGATTGCGCCGTGAGGGTTTATCGAATACGGACAACGTTTTTAAAACCTACAATGTCTATAGCTCATTGAGGATTTTCTTACGCAACTGTTCATATTCCGTCGCCGATATGGTTCCAGATGTCCTTAGATTTTCGAGTTCATCAAGCCGTTCTGTTACCGATTTTGAAATCCCAGAACCTAAGCCGTCTGGGAGCTGTAGTTTAATGGTGCCGCCGTCCCTCAACGAGGGCTTGTTGGTTAGCCTCCAGCGGTCACGATCAAACTCGTAATCTTGTCGATCAAGACTGCTTACCTTTGTTCTATTCCCTAATCTTGAAAACTTCTCCAAAGCGGTCTTATACACTTGTTCGTCAAGTGCAGGCCCTCTGATTATTAATGTCCCACCACCAGAGACTTCTGGGTAGTATCCAGATACCTTGTTGCCGTTAGCATCTATGCCCGACGCTCTAAACACCCTGATCGTTGTTGTATATCGATCTAGTGCGAAAACCCATGTCGTCTGGTAACCACGAACTGGACCATCTAAATCAACAATTGGCAGGTCTGGCTTAGACTCGCTTATCGCTTCATAAGCAGCCCTAAAAAACGCTTCCTCATTATCACCCGCGAACAGGAACATTTCTTCTGCTCCCATCTGACGAGGGGAGTTATGGGTTGTACACGACGCTGTTAAAGAAGCCGTAGTTAACAGCAAAAGAGCTACTATCAGTCTTGTGTTCACCATTTATACAATTCGCAGTTCAGTCAAAATTGTTCTCTCGCACAAACAACTTACTTCCTCATTATCTCTTTGGCTACATAGGCTCATGGAATACTGAAACGCTTTACCCTCAATCCTGTCTAACAGGCCCTAGAAGGCTCACACAGCGCGATTTTGCTTCTCCATATACAAATTGATTCTATCAAATCAGCGGCTCTCTGAGGGGCTTACAGAGGCATTCTGTGAGGCAAGCATTCTGATCTTCTCACCTACCTTTTCAGCCTTTAAGTGCGTGTAGCGGTGCAGCATTCGAAGGTCACGGTGTCCACTGATCAGCGCCACTTCAGGAACAGATAGTCCCATCTCGAAGAACCTTGATACCGCTTCATGTCTTAGATCATGGAAACGAAGATCAACGACACCAGCCCTCTTCTTGAGCCTTTCCCAAGCCAGCCGCACGGCATTGCCTGTCATTGGAAATACCAAATCACCGTCACGGGTCACTGACTTCAGCGTTTCCATCGCCATTGGCGTCAGGGGGATCGTCCGAGGATGTCCGTTCTTCGTGGTTGGAATGTGCAGTGTCCCAAGATCCCAATCGATATCAGACCACTTCATGTTCACGATCTCACCTCGCCTCATGCCCGTCTCAATAGCAATGGTGATCACAGACCAGAGCAATGGGTGAGTACAGCGTGACTTCAAGGCAGACAGTTCAGCTTCAGTGATACGCCTTTCCCTTGGCCTCCCCACCGACGGCATCGTGATCTCAGCGACAGGGTTCGTCTTCAGCGGAATGCCCCAGTCCTTCCGAGCCACTTCAAAACAATGGCGGAGGACGCCCAAGTCACGAACGACCGTACTACCTTTGACTTGCCTCAACCGTTCATCACGAAAACGTGTAACGGCTGCTGGGCTAAAAGCGGCGAGTGATGAGAAAGACATCGGGTGTTCAATAAAGCGGTCGACAATATAAAGTTCAATCGACGCGGCGCTGCGTTTCTTTGGAATTACTTCGTCACGATAACGACGAAGCAGATCACCAACAGTTACGGTTTTGAGGCGATCTGCAACAGCCCTGATTTCACCCGTGTCAATTTCCCTTTCTGTCTTTCTTGCCCATACCTCTGCATCCGTCTTGTGTGTAAACGTTCGTGTTCTCGACTGCCCAGACCGTCTGACCTGAACATGCCATTTGCTTTGTCGTTTTCGAATTGAGGCCAACAGAAATCCTCCAGCTGTGCCGTACGTGTGCCGAACTGGTTTGATTGGATTTCTTACGAGAGACGTGTCAGTGTTAAGGTATTGCGAACACTGAAGAAATAATGGAGCGGGCGATGAGATTCGAACTCACGACATCAACCTTGGCAAGGTTGCGCTCTACCCCTGAGCTACGCCCGCACCATGCAGCGTTCCGGCAGCGCCGAAAGCGGAGGGATAATACGCATCGCGTAACCGTTTTCAAGCGCGAAATGTTAATTTTTTCTGGGGCTTGGTTATCGGCCTGCGGGCTTGTCCGCCAGCGGCCCCCTGCGTACGATCCGGGCCGTCATGCATACACCGGACTCCCTGCTGAATTATCTTACCGCGCTCGGGATCGGGCACCGGACCGTTGAGCACGCGCCCGTCTTTACCGTCGACGAGGCCAAGGCACTGCGCGACGGCATGCCCGGCGGGCACACCAAGAATCTGTTCTTGAAGGAAAAGAAGGGGCGCCTGTTCCTGGTCACCGCCGACGAGGACCGGCGCATCGACCTTAAGGCGCTGGCCGCGATGCTGGGCGTCAAAAGCCTGTCGTTCGCCAGCGCCGAGCGGCTGATGCGCCACCTGGGCGTCGCGCCCGGCGCGGTGACCCCGCTTGCCGCCGTCAACGATGATGCCCGCGAGGTAACGGTGGCGGTCGACCGCGCGCTGCTGGCACCGGCCCTGATCAACGTGCATCCGCTGGTCAACACGGCGACGACGGCGCTGGCGCCCGATGACCTGATCCGCTTTCTTCGCGAGACCGGGCATGCGCCGCTGATTCTCGATCTCTGAGAGAGCAGACGAATCCCGGCAATCCGGGCATTTCTCCTGTTCTGCCCCTTGCCGTCCGGCTGCCTGTCGTCCATTTATAGGGCAACGTAGACGGTTTAATATCCGTGCCGCACCCGAGCCGGCACATATGAGAACGCGAGGACGAAGACATGGAATTCGTGATGAACCCCGACGGCAGTATGTCACCGAAACAGCCGGACGGCGGGGAAGGCGGTGGGCAAAATCACCCCCAGGCTCACCCTCAGGCAGCCCAGGGCGCCGGCGCGGCGCCGGGGATCGTGCTCGACCCGTCGTCGCCCGAAGGGCTGGACGCGCGTCCGGTCGGCGGCGCCGGCGGCGGCGAACTGATCAAGGATTCCGATACCGAGAGATTCATGGCCGACGTCATCGACGCCTCGATGACCGTGCCGGTGATCGTCGACTTCTGGGCACCGTGGTGCGGTCCGTGCAAGCAGCTCGGCCCAATGCTGGAAAAGCTTGTCCGCGAAGCCGGCGGCACGGTCCGGATGGTCAAGATCAACGTCGACGAAAACCAGCAGCTGGCGGCGCAGATGCGCGTACAGTCGATCCCCGCCGTCTATGCCTTCAAGAACGGCCAGCCGGTCGACGGTTTCATGGGCGCCCTGCCGGAAAGCCAGCTCAAGACCTTCATCGGCAAGCTGACCGACGGCGCCAAGGGAGCGCTCGACCAACTGCTCGAACAGGCCGAAGCGGCGCTGAACGGCGGCGATCCGTTGCAGGCACTGGCGCTGTACGGCGAGGCGCAGCAGCAAAGCCCGGAAAACGAGCACGCCGTGGCCGGCATGATCCGCGCCGCCGTCGCCGCCGGCGAGAACGACACCGCACGGGACATGATCGAAGGCCTGCCCGAGGCCTGGAAAATGAAAGGCCCCATCGCGGCGGCGATTTCCGCGTTCCAGCTTGAGGAAGAGACCGAGGACAGCGGCGATCTCGCCGAACTTCAGGCCAAGGTCGATGCCGATCCCGCCGATCTGCAGGCGCGCTACGATCTGGCGCTGGCATTGTACGCGGCCAGGCGCAACGAAGCCGCGATCGATACGCTTTTGGAAATCATCCGCCGCAAGAAGGACTGGAACGACGGCGCGGCGCGCGAGCAGCTTATCAAGATTTTCGACGCCCTCGGCCCGACCCACGAACTGACCACGAGCGGCCGCCGACGCCTGTCGTCGGTCCTGTTCTCGTAATCCGCCGGGACAATGGTCGAGCGGCCGCGCACCCTGAGCCCGGAGACCCTGCCCGCGACGCTGGCGGTGTTCCCGCTGCCGGGCGCCATGCTGCTGCCGGGCGGACAGCTGCCGCTGAATATTTTCGAGCCGCGTTATCTGAACATGATCGAGGATGCGCTGGCCTCACCAGGCCGCCTGATCGGCATGATCCAGCCTGTCGCCGAAAAGGATGAACGCCTGATCGCCGACGGCATGAGGCTGTACGACATCGGCTGTGCCGGGCGCATCACCCAGTTCGCCGAGACCGGTGACGGCCGCTATGTCATCACGCTTGAAGGCCTGATCCGTTTCAGGATCGCGGAAGAGCTCTCGCTGCTGGACGGTTACCGCCGCATGCGGCCGGACTTTTCACCCTATATAAATGACCTGCAGCAGGCCGGCCCAGGCGAGGGCGAGGATATCCCCGGCCGCGACAGACTGATTTCGGCGATGACGCGCTATTTCGATTCCAAGGGCATCGAAGCCGACATGTCGGGCATCGACAACGCTCCGGATGCGCTTCTGATCAATACCCTGGCGATGACATGCCCGCTTGACCCCGGCGAAAAACAGGCGCTGTTGGAGTGTCCGGACACCGCCCGGCGCGCCATGCTGCTGACCAGCATTTTCGAGATCGCGTCACACGGTGACGTCGATACGCCGCAAGATCTCCGCCAGTAGATATAGGAACAACCGTCATGAGCACGAGCAACGCCACCGAAATCGACCCGAAGCTTCTGGAGATCCTTGTCTGCCCGGTGACCAAGGGACCGCTGCGTTATGACCGCGCGCGTCAGGAGCTGATCAGCGACAAGGCTCAGCTTGCCTATCCGATCCGCGACGGCATCCCGATCATGCTGGCCGACGAGGCCCGGCCCATCGACGACGCCCCGGGCGCGGGCAAGGATTAAGCTATTGAACGATACATTCAGCCAGAAACATCACCCGAGCGAAATCCGCCTCAAGCGCGCCGAGAAAATCCTCGAGGTCGACTTCGAGGACGGCAGCAAGGTCAGCCTACCGGCTGAGCTGTTGCGCGTCGAAAGCCCCTCGGCCGAGGTGCAGGGGCACGGCCCCGGCCAGAAGAAGACGGTCGCCGGCAGGCGGCATGTCGGGATCATGGGGGTCGAGCCGGTCGGGAACTATGCGATCCGCATCAAGTTCGACGACATGCACGACACCGGCATCTTTTCGTGGGATTACCTGTACGACATGGGCGCGCGCAAGGACGAGATGTGGGCCGGCTATCTGGCCGAGCTTGACGAAAAAGGCCTCAGCCGCGATCCGTGACCCGGCATTTGCGGACCCGGCCGCTGCCGTCATCCAGGGTTGCCGCACGCCCCTTGATCCAGAACACCGTCCTGCCGTCCGTGTAGCGTGCCCCCGACCCTGAAATAGCGCGCAGCAGAATCATCGTATCCCCGCCCAGACGGAGATGCATGTAGCCATCCTCGAACTGCGTCCTGACGATGTCCGTGCCGTCACAGACATATATATGGTCATCGCCCGGACCGCCGCCGGCCAGTAGAAATGCCGATATAAAAAGTACGGGCGTCATGTTCAGCGTTGCATCAAGCTTGGCAAATCGCCCATCAGGCCCATCGCCGAACGCATCAGGACTTTCTTCAGCGGCGGCATTCTGTTGACCAGGCCGAGACCGAGATCGCGGGCATGACGGATCGGTGCGATGTCGTTTGAAAACAGCCGGTTCAGTCCGTCAGTGACGGCCAGCATCAACGTGTTGTCGAAGCGGCGCCAGCGCTGGTAACGCTGCAGCACCGACGCCGCGCCGATATCCAGTCCGAGCCTTCGCGCCTCGCCCAGCACGTCGACGAGCGCCGCGACATCGCGGTAGCCCATGTTCAGGCCCTGCCCGGCGATCGGATGCATGCCGTGGTCGGCGTCACCGACCAGCACCAGCCGTTCGGCAATGGATGCATGCGCGAACTGCAGCCCGAGCGGATGACAGAAGCGGGGGCCGACGACCTCGATGGCGCCCATGAAGTCGCCGAAGCGCTTTGCCAGTTCCCGGGTGAAGGCCGCGTCGTCCAGCGACACCATGGCCTGGGCCTGCGCCGCGCGTTCTGTCCAGACGATGGACGAGCGCTGCGCCGGTTTTTCGTCGGTCCCTCTGAGCGGCAGGATGGCAAACGGCCCTGCGGGCAGGAAATGTTCATGGGCGACGAAGGCGTGCGGCAGGGCGTGCTCGACGGTGCAGACGATGGCTTCCTGCGGATAGCGCCAGGACGTGGTGCGGATGCCGGCCGCTTCGCGGATCTTCGAGCCGCGGCCGTCGGCGGCGATGGCCAGCCGGGCGCCGACGCGGCGACCGTCCGACAGCGTTGCCTGCACGCCGCCGGGGCCGCGTTCGAGGTGCTCGACCCTGAGCGGCGCCAGGAAGGTGACGTTGTCGTCGTCCCGCAATGCCTGCAGGGCGGCCTTGCGGATGTGACGGTTCTCGCAGAGATAGCCGAGCGGCCCTTCGCCGACATCGAGATGATCGTAATGCAGATACAGCGGCGATGCCCCGTCGGCGACCCGGATATCGAGGATCGGCGCGACGTCATCGACCATGTACGGCCAGACCCCGATCGCCGTCAGCAGGCGTTCCGATGCCGCCGCGATCGCCGAGGCCCGGCCGTCGAACGCGGCGTCCATGGCATCCGCGGGATCGGTGCCGTCGATGACGATCACCCTGAAGCCCGCATGCGACAGCGCCCGGGCGGCGACGGCGCCGACCAGCCCGCCACCGACGACCAGAATATCAGCCATGATATCCGCCGCCACAGACGCTTCTGGATTGCTTTTTTGCATGGTCTTTTAGGTGCCCCGACAACGGGCGTCTGTCCAGTCGAATTTCATCCGCATTAGTGCCTATTTTATGACCACAGCCCTTATATGCATATAATTTCATCATATTTTTAGGCCATTTTACCGGCGTTGCTCCATGGAAATTCCTACAACCTATTGAATTTCAACACAAATATGAATCGCCCCGGACTTGGCACGAACCTTGATAAATGAACCCAGCGGCCCACTGGGTCCAAGTAATGTGCAAGGGGGGCGGCCGTCGGCGCGACGCATACGGCAGACCCGTAATTCAACGGAAGGAGTTCAACATGAAAATGATCATGGCGGTCATCAAGCCGTTCAAGCTCGAGGAGGTCCGTGAAGCGCTGACCCCCCTCGGCATTGAGGGCATGACCGTATCCGAAGTTAAAGGTTTCGGCCGCCAAAAGGGCCAGGCCGAAATTTATCGTGGCGCGGAGTATCAAGTGAACTTCCTGCCGAAAGTCAAAATCGAGATCGCCTGTGTCGACGACCTCGTCGAACAGGTTGTCGAAACGGTTCAGAAAACCGCCATGACGGGCAAGATCGGGGACGGCAAGATTTTTGTCTACTCCCTCGACAAGGCCGTGCGGATCCGGACCGGCGAGACTAACGCTGAAGCGCTCTAGGAGGATTAAAATTATGAACTTTGTTCGCATGAAAAAGCGCACGGCAGCGATCACCGCCCTGGCAGCGGTCGCCGTCATGATGTCAGCCGCCCCGGCTATGGCGGAAGTCACCACCGAGAGCGCCTTCGTTTTCAACACTTTCTCGTTCCTGGTCCATGGCGTCCTGGTGATGTTCATGGCCGCCGGCTTCGCGATGCTGGAATCCGGTCTGGTCCGTTCCAAGAACACGGCCACGATCTGTCTCAAGAACATCGCGCTGTATTCGGTCGCCGGCATCATGTTCTACCTGATCGGCTACAACCTGATGTACGTCGACGTGCCGGAAGGCGGCTGGATGGGCACGTTCGCGCTGCTCTATAACCCGGGCGCCGATGAACTGGCCCTGATCAACGCCGACGAAGCGACCGCCGAAATGGTCGCCAAGGTCGCCGACACCGGCTACTCGGTGGCGTCCGACTGGTTCTTCCAGATGGTGTTCGTCGCCACCGCGGCATCGATCGTTTCCGGCACCGTTGCCGAGCGCATCAAGTTCTGGCCGTTCATGCTGTTCACGGTCGTGCTTACCGGCATCATCTACCCGATCCAGGCGTCCTGGGTGTGGGGCGGCGGCTGGCTTTCGGCCATGGGCTTCTCCGACTTCGCGGGCTCCACGCTGGTGCATTCCTGCGGCGGCTGGGCGGCCCTGACCGGCGCCATCATCCTCGGCGCTCGTAAAGGCAAGTACGGCTCGGACGGTTCCATCCGCGCGATGCCGGGTGCCAACATCCCACTCGCCACGCTGGGCACGTTCATCCTGTGGTTCGGCTGGTTCGGCTTCAACGGCGGCTCGCAGCTGGCGCTGGGTTCGGCCCTCGATGCCACGGCGATTTCCATCGTCTACGTCAATACCAACCTGGCGGCTGCCGCCGGCGTGGTCGCGGCGATGGCCCTGGCGCAGTTGATCTACAAGAAAGTCGACGTCTCCATGGCCCTCAACGGTGCCATCGGCGGCCTGGTCGCCATCACCGCCGGTCCCGACCTGCAGAACCACTTCCTCTCGCTGATCGTCGGCGGTGTCGGTGGTATCCTGGTCGTGCTCGCGGTGCCGATCGTCGACAAGATGAAAATCGATGACGTCGTCGGTGCCATCTCGGCACACCTTGTCTGCGGTATCTGGGGCACGCTGTGCGTCGGTATCTTCGGCAGCGGCTCCATCGTCACCCAGGCAATCGGCATTGTAGCGATCGGCGTCTTCGTCGTCGTCACCAGCGCCATCGCCTGGATGATCCTGAAAGTGACCATCGGCATCCGGGTTTCGGAAGAGGACGAAGAAATGGGCCTCGACCGCGCCGAGTGCGGCATGGAAGCGTATCCGGAGTTCGGAAAAGGCTCCCAAACCCTCTGATCCCCTCCGAGATCAGTTGGTTCTCCCCGAAAGCCGGGCGGTTTACCGCCCGGCTTTCTCCTTTTCGGGATGTCCCCTTCATCTATTTACGCTCCCCATCCTTCGAGACGCGCGCAGCCGCTCGCTCCTCAGGATGAGGTGGACAGCTATCCTCATCCTGAGGAGGCCCGAAGGGCCGTCTCGAAGGATGCACGGCGAATCGCCCGGGGCGATTCGCGCCATCGCTTCAACGGCAACAACAAGACCATCCGCTAAGCCCCCGATATTTAGTGGTTAATTCGCATTTACCATCCATCCCTTCCGGCCCGCTGCGGCGTTAATCTATTGGTAACGAACGGCGCTTACGACAGGTGTATGACCGTACTTCGCTCCAACACTTCGGGCCGGTCTTCCGAGCCCCTGCTGCCCGCGTCGGTGAACGCGGCGCTGAAGCGTCGCGGCTGGCAGCTCTGCGGTATGGCGCTGGTCGGCATGGCCGCCGTCAGCGGTGCCGCCATCCTTTCATATGCCCCGGGCGATCCGTCGCTCAACAGCGCCACCGACAACCCGCCGATCAATCTGGCCGGTCACTGGGGCGCGGTGTTTTCCGATCTCGTTCTGCAGACCGTCGGCTATGCCGCACTGGTCGTGCCCGCGGCGCTGGCCGTGTGGGCGGCGATGATCCTGACCCACGGCACGCTCGCCAAACCGGCCGGACGGCTCGGCTGGCTGATCCTCGCCGTGATCCTCGGCGCCGTCGCGCTGGCCGGCATCACGACGCCCGCGGGCTGGCCGCTGGCCGCCGGACTGGGCGGTGTCGCCGGATCGCTGGCCTATAATGAACTGGTGATGTGGGCCGGACGGCTCGGCATCCGCCCGGCGGACGACATCACCCTGTGGGCGATGAGTTCGCTGGCCACCGCCGCCGCGGTGATTTCGCTGGGCATGGGACCGCGCGACTGGCTAGCCGCCGCCAAGGCCGCCTGGCAGGGACAGAACAAAGCATATCATATGGCATTCGCCGCTGTCGGCATGGCCCGCGATCTCGGTGAGCGCGCCCAGGATCTGGGCGGGCGCGTGCGCGGCCTGATGCCGGTGCCCGTGCCGGAAACCGCGCACGACATCGACGACGACGACATGGATTATGACGACGAAGACGACGCCGATGACGAAGGCGCCTATGCGGGCGGCGCGCTGGATGCGGCATTCGCCCCTAAAGCCAAGGCCCCGGTCGTCGATCCGCGTCCGAAACGCGCCAAGACCGGCCGCAAGGCCCAGGCCCGCCGCCAGCAGACCCTGCCGCTGGGCGGCGACGACGAATATTCGCAACCGCCGCTGGAAATTCTCGACCTGCCGCAGGCCACCCGCGAGGAAACCCGCGAAAGCCGCGAAGCGCTGCAGCAGAATGCCCGTTATCTGTCGACGGTGCTGGAGGAATACGGCGTCAAGGGCGAGATCGTGAAGGTCCGTCCCGGCCCGGTCGTTACCCTGTATGAGCTTGAGCCCGCGCCCGGCACCAAGACGTCGCGCGTCATCGGCCTGTCCGACGATATCGCCCGGTCCATGAGCGCGGTGTCGGTCCGTGTCGCCGTCGTGCCCGGCCGCAACGTCATCGGCATCGAGATGCCGAACGCACACCGCGAGATGGTGCATCTCCGCGAACTGCTGGCCTCATCCGATTTCGAAAAGACCAAGGCCGAACTGCCGCTGGCACTGGGCAAGGATATCGGCGGCGGTCCCGTCACCGTCGACCTGGCGCGCATGCCGCACTTGCTGATTGCGGGGACCACCGGGTCCGGCAAATCGGTGGCCATGAACACCATGATCCTGTCGCTGCTATACAACCTGTCGCCCGAGCAGTGCAAATTCATCATGATCGATCCGAAGATGCTGGAACTGTCCGTGTACCAGGAAATTCCGCACCTGCTGACGCCGGTCGTCACCGACCCGACGAAGGCCGTGGTCGCGCTCAAGTGGGTGGTCCGCGAGATGGAAGACCGCTACCGCAACATGAGCCAGATGGGCGTGCGCAACATCGGCGGCTACAATGCTCGTCTCGCCGAAGCCAAGAAGAAGAACGAAAACCTGACCCGGACCGTGCAGACCGGGTTCGACGAGGACGGCAAGCCCGTCTACGAGGAACAGCCCCTGCCGATGGACCCGCTGCCGTACATCGTCGTCGTCGTCGACGAGATGGCGGACCTGATGCTGGTCGCCGGCAAGGACGTCGAAGCCGCGATCCAGCGCCTGGCGCAGATGGCCCGCGCCGCCGGCATCCACCTGATGATGGCCACGCAGCGTCCGTCGGTCGACGTCATCACCGGCACCATCAAGGCCAACTTCCCGTCGCGCATTTCGTTCCAGGTGACGTCGAAGATCGACAGCCGCACCATCCTCGGCGAACAGGGCGCGGAACAGCTTCTGGGTCAGGGCGACATGCTGTACATGGCCGGCGGCGGGCGGATTTCCCGCGTGCACGGCCCGTTCGTATCCGACGAGGAAGTCGAGCGCGTGGTCAGCCACCTCAAGGAACAGGCTGCGCCCGAATACATCGAAGCCGTCACCGAGGAATCCGGCGAGCCGATGTTCGGCGAGAGCGGCGGGTCCGGCGGCGGCGACTACGACGAACACTACGACCAGGCGGTGGCGCTGGTGGCCCGCGAAGGCAAGGCCTCGACCAGCTTTATTCAGCGCCATTTCCAGATCGGCTACAACCGCGCCGCCCGGATCATCGAGATGATGGAACGCGAAGGCGTGGTCAGCGCCGCCAACCGCGTCGGCCGCCGCGAGGTCCTGATCGGCGATCACTGATCGGGACCATGCCGCCGCATCCCCTGCTTCACGCATTTTTGTCTTTCACCACGCGCCGGTTATCCGTCAGAATATGGCCTTGCATAACAGGTGTGGTGGACGGCTATGGACGCCATCGAAAACGCCGCCTTTGTCTCCGTCGGACGCGCCGCCGGGTTTGCCGGACTGGCCATTATTACCCTGATGCTCGGCCTCAGCTTCGACCCGCCGCTGGCGACCCGCACAGGCGGGCTGATCGGCATGGGCGTCGTCGCCCTGCTTGTGCTGTACGGCTGGCGGGCGTTGAACCGTCCCTATGCGCGTACCGAGGCCTGGCTGATCCTGCCCAAGGACCGGCGCCCGCCGCCCGGCATCGCACAGCGCATCATCGGCCGCACGTTGCGCGAAACCGCGTTCTGGTTCGCCGGGCGCACGGCGGTGATTTCGTCATGCCTGCTGGTGTCGTCGGTGGCGCTCAAGTTCGTCTGACGCCCGGAACCCTGCAAGCGCCTTTACCTTGCCACATTGAGCGCCTAGAAACGCCTGCATGAGATACGTCCTTAAATATCTGGCGCTCTGCTGCGCCATTGCCGTGCTAACGCTGGCGCAGCCGCGCCCGGTCCTGGCCGAGGGCGCCGTCAAGATGACTCCGGAAATCCAGGACGTCCTCAAGAAGGCCGAAGGCTATCTGGAGAACATCAAGACGATGCAGGCGGAGTTCCTGCAGATCTCGTCCAACGGTGAAACCCAGAGCGGCGAGATCCTGCTGTCCAGGCCGAACAACCTGCGTATCGAATACGCGCCGCCGTCGCCGATCCTGATCGTCGCCAACGGCAAGTTCCTGAGCTACCTCGACAAGGAGTTGAAGCAGGTCAACCACATACCGGTGGAAGACACTCCGGCGGCGTTCCTGCTGCGCGAGAATTTCTCGTTCACCGACGGCGCGCTGACCGTAACCGGCTTCGAGCGCGGCGCCAACACGGTCCGTATCAGCGTCGTGCAGACCAAGGATCCGCTGGCCGGGGAGCTGACGCTGGTGTTCACGGAAAACCCGATGGTGCTCAGAAAATGGGTCATCATCGACGCCCAGGGAATCATCACCGACCTGACCCTGATCAATACCCGCTTCGATTTTCCGATCCCGGAAAGCCGTTTTCTCAGTTCGATCCCGGAACTGGACATGAACCGCTGATTTTCGCGGCGCCCACTTTAAAACCGTTCTAAAAATACCATATATGCCGTGCGGACCTGCGCATCCCCCCCTTGCGCAGCCGTGGAGCGGGTTTACCCGTTCCTGCCAAAGGTCGTTCGGCGCCCCGGGCCACCCACCAACTGACCCGGCGCCGGCGATGACCGACAGGCCATGAACGCCTGGCCAGCGCCGCCCCCGGCGCCCGTCATGCACGCCTCAGGGCTTGCCGACGGGAAACTGCGCCGGGCGTTTTTGTCCGGAAATGGCTTCAGGGAACGAGCTTGTAACCGCCGGCTTCGGTGACCAGAAGCTTGGCGCCTGAGGGATCTTCCTCGATCTTCTGGCGCAGCCGGTAGACATGGGTTTCCAGCGTGTGCGTGGTGACGGCGGCGTTGTAGCCCCACACCTCGTCGAGCAGCTTTTCGCGTGCCACGGCCTTGTCGCCGGCGCGGTACAGGTATTTCAGGATTGCCGTTTCCTTGTCAGTCAGGCGGATCTTGCGCTGATCGGCATCGCGCAGCAAAAGCTTGTTGGCCGGCTGAAAGGTGTAGGGACCGACCTTGAAGACGGCATCGTCGCTGCGTTCGTGCTGACGGATGTGGGCGCGCAGCCGGGCCAGCAGGACCCCCAGCTTGAACGGTTTGGTGACATAGTCGTTGGCGCCGGCATCCAGCCCGAGGATGGTGTCCGCGTCGGTATCGGCCCCGGTCAGCATGATGATCGGCGCGCGCACGCCGCCCCGGCGCATCAGGCGGCAGACCTCGCGCCCATCCATGTCCGGCAGGCCGACATCGAGCAGGACGACGTCGAAATTGTTGTCCTTGGTGATTTGCAGACCATCTGCCGCACTCAGGGAGGTGACGACCTGAAACTCCTCGTGCAGCTTGAGCTGTTCGCTCAGCATTTCCACGAGGTCCTCGTCGTCATCGACAATGAGTATTCTCTTGCCGTTACTCATTCATACTTCCTTATCCGGCGATCCGTATTCGTCTGTGATGCATGGTATATAGTGTGTTTTTCTTGCCAAGCCCTTATATATTAACCGGCTTTTCGCGGAAAGATGCTAGGTTGGTCAAATGAACGAACGCAGTCCCCAGAGCGCTGAACTGTATGAGGTACCCGCCACACGCGCGCCGATCACGGTCTTGTCGGTGGAGCGCGCCATGGGCGAGCTGCGCCGCGGCCGCCCGGTCGTGGTCCGGGGCGGCGGCGGCCACGCTGTTCTGGCCCTTGCCGCCGAGGCGATGAGCGCGGAAAGCCTGCAACAGCTTCACGACGCCACCGGCAACGCTCCGGCGCTGGCCATCACCGCACGCCGCGCCTCGGCTCTGGGCCTTGCCGACAGTGCCGGCAAGATCGCCATCGTCAGCGGTCTCGGCGGTCTCGGCGCCGACGAAATCAGCGCGCTCGCCAACCCGCTGGTCGAAGCCGGCGTGACGGCCGAGCTGCGCGAACGTCTCAGCGTCACCGTCCGCGAGGAGCCGGGCCACGATTGCGCTTCCGCCGCGGTCACCCTGTCGAAAATCGCGCGCCTGCTGCCGGCTGCGGTGACGGCGCAGATCGACGATGTCGATGACGTCGTCGCCTGGGCCAACCGACATGATTTCCTCAGCGTCGACACCGGCGACGTGTTCCAGTTCGAAAGCGCCGCGGTGCGCAACCTGAAGCGTGTCGCCGAGGCCCGGGTGCCGATCAGCGACGCCCACGACACCCGCATCGTCGCGTTCCGCCCCGCCGACGGCGGCCGCGAGCACCTGGCGATCATCGTCGGCCAGCCCGATCCCGGCAGCCCGGTTCTGGTCCGGCTGCATTCGGAATGCTTCACCGGCGATCTGCTCGGCAGCCTGCGCTGCGACTGCGGCGATCAGCTTCAGGGCGCGCTCAGCGAAATCAAGACAGCCGGCACCGGAATCCTGCTGTATCTGGCCCAGGAAGGGCGCGGCATCGGCCTGATCAACAAGCTCCGCGCCTATGAGCTGCAGGACCTCGGCTTCGACACCATGGATGCCAACGAGCAGCTCGGCTTCGATGCCGACGAGCGGGTCTACATGCCCGCCGCGCGCATGCTGAAACTGCTCGGATTCACGAAAATCCGGCTGATGACCAACAATCCGGACAAACTCGCCGCGCTGTCGCGCTACGGCGTCGATGTGGTCGAGCGCGTGCAGCACGCGTTTCCGGCCAATCAGCACAACGAATTCTACCTGCAGACCAAGGCGGCGCGCTCCGGCCATCAGTTCTGAGGACGCGTTTGACCCGGCAGGATTTGCCGCAAACCTGTTCCAGCCCCTGCATTAACGATCTAACATATTGATTCTATTGCTATAATACTGGCACAGCCCTTGCTTATTTCCTGTCGGGACACTTGGACACGGGATTGGGGTTGGAGACAGAGAATGCGTGCGGTGGATAATCAACTGGCCTGGATGCCGTCAACACTCCGCACAGAGTCCGGAACCCCAAAACCTCGCCAGGAACTGGCCCTGAACGCGCCCGTGGCGGGCCCGCCGGAAAAGGACTTTTCCATGTTCGGCGCCGACGGGTTTTCGTTCGCCGACCTGATCGATGTGGTCAATCCGTTACAGCATCTGCCACTGGTATCGACGTTTTACCGGGAATCCACCGGCGACGAGATCGCCATCGCGCCACGGGTGATGGGCGCGACCCTGTTCTTCGGCCCGTTCGGTCTCGCCGGTGCCCTGGCCAACGTCTTTGTCGAAGGCAGCACCGGCAAGGATATCGGCGAGCACATGACATCGTGGATCATGCCGGATGCAGAGGCGCCCGCGCCGGGTGCGACGGAAACCGCCCTTGCCGACAGCGGTTTCGAGCCCGCCGCCGGGTACGGCGGCAGCGGTGATCTACCGGCCGGCCACGGCCCCGAAGACCCGGTGCTTGCCTGGGCCAGGGGTGAATCCGACTGGACCCGTCAGCAGATGCAGAACCGCAAACCGGCACCCGGGAAGGACGGCCCCGTGAACGAACAGCCGGCGGCACGCAGCGATGTCTTTCCGGACGCCGCGCCACTGCTGCGCGATGCACCGCCTGCCGCCCCCGAGGCACCCACGACGGCGCCGGTCGGGCTGGCGCAGATGGCCGTGCTCAGCAACGATATCCGCTCCGCCGCCCGGGCCTATGAGGTTGCCGCCAACCTGCGCCCCGCGGGCTGAGCCTTAGCGATGCTGATCCGGGTCTTCGCCAACAATATCCTGATGTTCGATGAAAGACGCTACCGCTGCGCGCTGGGACGCGGCGGTGTCAGTGCGCGGAAACGCGAAGGCGACGGCGCCACGCCCAGCGGCCGATACCCCCTGAAGCGTCTGTATATCCGCCGTGACCGCATCGCCGTCGTCGACACCGGTCTGCCTGTCAGCGACATCCACCCCGACGACGGCTGGTGCGACGACCCGGCACGGCCCGAATACAACAGACCGGTCAAGCTGCCGTTCGCGGGCAGCCACGAAAACATGTGGCGCGACGATGCTGTCTATGACCTGGTGATCGAGATCGGCCACAACGACGCCCCGCCCGTGCCCGGGCTGGGCAGCGCCGTGTTCATTCATATCGCGAAACCGGATTATGCGCCGACGGAAGGCTGCGTCGCGTTGTCACGTGAAGATCTTACGGCATTGCTGGCGCACTGGTCGGCCGGCACGGAGATCGACATTTCCCTCGAGCCCGCCTAGCCCTGCGGCATCCGCTGGCCGAAGATGGCGGTGCCGACGCGGACATGCGTGGCGCCGAGGGAAATCGCTTTTTCGTAATCCGCGCTCATGCCCATGCTGCGCACGGCAAGCCCGTTCCGCTCGGCGATTTTGTCAAGCAGTGCGAAATGCAGCGCCGGCTCTTCGTCGACCGGCGGAATGCACATCAGGCCCTGGATATCGAGACCCAGCTCCTCGCGGCATTCCCTGACGAAGGCGTCGACGTCGCCGGGGGCGACGCCGGCCTTCTGCGGTTCCTCGCCGGTGTTGACCTGGATATAGCAGGGCAGGCTGCGGCCCGTGCGCTCGAATTCACCGGCCAGTGCGCGGGCGATCTTCGGCCGGTCGACGGTTTCGATGACATCGAACGTGGCGACGGCGTTCTTCACCTTGTTCGACTGCAGCGGGCCGATCAGATGCAGGACGACGTCCGGGAACCGTTCGCGCAGCGCCGGCCATTTTGTTTCCGCTTCCTGTACGCGGTTTTCACCGAACAGCCGGTGCCCGGCCTCAAGCACCGGCAGGACCGCGTCGGCGTCGTGAAACTTCGACACCGCCACCAGATGAATATCCCGGGGATCGCGGCCGGCAGACGCAGCGGCGCGGTCGATGTCCGCCCTGACGGCGGCAAGATTGCTTGCGGGATCGTTCAACTCGGTCATAGTGCGGCCATAGGTAATGCGATGCAGCGGACGTTAACAACAACCCGGCGCCAAAACAATGACCGGCACCACGCCGTGCCGGCCTGGATCGTCATGACCGACGAGCGGCGTCTGCCCGATCCGTTGCCGCTGATCCCCTTCTTGCCGCCCGGCAGTGCCGTCGTCGTCCGCCACCGCGACGCCGGGGAGGCCACACGCATCGCCACGGATATTCTACCGGCGGCACACCGCCACGGTGTTGCGGTGCTGATATCGCAGGCCACACCGCCGGCACGGCTGATCTGCGACGGCGTGCATATTCCCGAGTCCGCGCTCTTGAACTGGAAAGCCTGCGATCTTGCGCGGCTCGGCCCGGGTCTGGTCACGGCCTCGGCGCACAGCGCCGGCGCGGTCATGAAAGCGGGGCGGCTCGGCGCCGACGCGGTGCTGCTGTCGCCGGTTTTTGCCACCGAAAGCCACCGCCACGCGCGCGCGCTGGGCCTGAACCGTTTTGCCGCCATCGTCCGCCGTGCCGGCGTGCCGGTGATCGCGCTCGGCGGCGTCACCGAAACCCGTATCCGCAGGCTGCTGCATGCCGGGGCCGCCGGTATTGCCGGGATCGGTTTGTTCCATCCCGAAAAGGGCATGCCGTAAACGTGCCGGATAGCGGCTTTAGGTGCGTCAAAGTCTGGTAGATTCCAGGGATTTGGTGTAAGAGGGACGTCGTTCGGCTTGCCCTGTCGTCAATCCGGGGCACACCGGCGGTTGGGCGCGAATGAAGGACTGTGAAGCATGACATCAAATTTCCGCTGGATGACCCGTCTGGGCATGGTCATCGTCACGGCCTGCGTTTTCGCAACGGGCTGCTCCTACACGCCCCAGGATCCGCTGCAGGAAGTCACGCAGGACAGCATGACCACCGACCCTTCGGCCCGCAAAACCATTTTCGGCGAAGGCGGCATCAATTTTTTCGGCACCGACAACAACACCACGAATTCCCTGGGCGTGAACAGCTTCCTTTGGCGTGCTTCGCTGGAAACCATTTCATTCATGCCGATCAATACCGCCGATGCCTTCGGTGGCGTCATCATCACCGACTGGTACAGCCCGCCAGAATCGCCGAGCGAACGGTTCAAGCTGAACGTCTATATTCTCGGCCGCACCTTGCGTGCCGATGGCGTCAAGGTTTCGGTCTTCCGCCAGCTTCGCGATCGGACCGGAACCTGGGTGGATGCATCGGTGCCGAACGGCACCGCGCCGAAGGTCGAGGACTCGATCCTCACCAAGGCCCGCATGCTCCGCCACCAGACCCTAACGTCGCAGTAATCGCAGGCCGGCACGACCGGCCCGGCCAACATGGATAAAACGGCCCCGACAAAGGCCGCATGAAATTTTGTGAGTTTGAAAGAATGTCCAGATACAACGTCAAGGAAACCGAAAGCAAATGGCAGACCACGTGGGCCGAGCAGCATTGCTTCGACGTTGAGGAAGATGCCGACAAACCGAAGTATTACGTGCTCGAGATGTTCCCCTATCCGTCGGGACGCATCCATATGGGCCACGTGCGGAACTACACACTGGGCGATCTGGTTGCCCGTTTCCGCCGTGCCCAGGGCTACAACGTTCTGCATCCGATGGGCTGGGACGCCTTCGGTCTGCCCGCCGAAAACGCCGCCAAGGAAAACAACGTGCACCCGGCGAAATGGACGCACGCCAACATCGCCGCCATGCGCGAACAGCTCAAGTCGATGGGCCTGTCCTATGACTGGCGCCGCGAAATCGCCACCTGCGATCCGGATTACTATCAGCACGAACAGAAGATGTTTCTGGATTTCCTCGACGCAGGTCTGGTGTACCGCAAGGAATCCTGGGTCAACTGGGACCCGGTCGAAAACACGGTGCTGGCCAACGAGCAGGTGATCGACGGCAAGGGCTGGCGGTCCGGCGCCGAGGTCGAGAAGCGCAAGCTGGCGCAATGGTTTTTGAAGATCACCGCCTATGCCGACGAACTGCTCAGCGCCATCGAGGAACTCGATCGCTGGCCGGAGCGCGTGCGCATCATGCAGCACAACTGGATCGGCAAGTCGGAAGGCGCGCACATCGCGTTTTCGATCGCCGGGCGTGAACAGCCGCTCGACGTTTACACGACCCGGCCCGATACCATCTTCGGCGCGTCGTTCATGGCCATCTCGGCCAACCATCCGCTGGCCCAGGAAGCCGCACAGGACAATCCGAAGCTGGCCGAGTTCATTGCCGCCTGCAACCGCATGGCGACCTCGGAAGCGGCCATCGAAACCGCCGAGAAGCTCGGCTTCGATACCGGTTTCAAATGCGCGCATCCGGTCATCGACGGCGAAACACTGCCGGTCTATGTCGCCAATTTCGTGCTCATGGAATATGGCACCGGCGCCATCTTCGGCTGCCCTGCGCACGATCAGCGCGACCTTGATTTCGCACGCAAGTACGGCTTGCCCGTGATCCCGGTGGTCTGTCCGCCGGACGCCGATCCCGAGACCTTCCATGTCGGTGACGAGGCGTTCACCGGCGACGGCAATATCATCAATTCCGAATTCCTCAACGGGCTGTCCGTTCCCGACGCCAAGGCGAAGATCATCGCCCACTTCGAGGAACGCGGCATGGGCGCCAGACAGGTCAACTTCCGGCTCCGTGACTGGGGCGTCTCGCGGCAGCGCTACTGGGGCTGCCCGATCCCGATCGTGCACTGCACCGACTGCGGCATCGTTCCGGTGCCGGCCGAGCAATTGCCCGTGGTGCTGCCCGAGGACATCGACATCAACGTCGCCGGCAACCCGCTCGACAAGCACCCGACGTGGAAGCACGTCGACTGCCCGTCGTGCGGCAAGGCGGCGCAGCGCGAGACCGACACCTTCGATACCTTCTTCGAATCGTCCTGGTACTTCGCGCGCTTCTGCGCCCCGGTCGAGGGCGAGGCCTTCACCCGCTCAGCGGCGGATTACTGGCTGCCGGTCGATCAGTACATCGGCGGCATCGAGCACGCCGTCCTGCACCTGTTGTATTCCCGCTTCTTCACCCGGGCGCTGAAGCAGTGCGGTTATCTGGATCTGGACGAACCGTTCGCCGGCCTGCAGACCCAGGGCATGATCTGTCACGAGACATACAAGAACGCCCAGGGCAAATGGCTGTTTCCGACCGAGGTCGTCACCGCCGCCGACGGCGCGCTGAGCGATACCGCGGGTGCGCCGGTGACGCGCGGTCGGTCGGAAAAAATGAGCAAGTCGAAGCGCAACGTCGTCGACCCCGAGGAAATCATCAAGACCTACGGCGCCGACACCGCGCGCCTGTTCATGCTTTCCGACAGTCCGCCGGACCGGGATCTGGACTGGACCGACGCCGGGGTCGAAGGTGCGTGGCGCTATGTGAACCGGCTCTGGCGGCTGATTTCCGAGCCGGATTTCGACCGTGCCGATATCGGTACGCCGCGCCCGGATACCGTTGCCGGCAGCGCGCTCGATGTCGAACGGCTGGTGCACAAGACCGTCAGCGCGGTCACCGACGATCTGGAGAAATTCCACTTCAACAAAGCGGTCGCGCGAATCCGTGAACTCAGCAACGCCGTCGAGGACATGAACGGGTCCGACGACGGCGCGCCGTGGGTGCTGCGTTTTGCGTCCGAAACGCTGAGCATTCTTGTCGGGCCGCTGATGCCGCATCTGGCAGAGGAAATGTGGCAGGCGCTCGGCCACCAAACACTGGTCGCCGATACTCCCTGGCCGATCGCGGATGCCGGAATGCTGGTCGAGGACACCATCACCATCGCCGTCCAGGTCAACGGCAAGCTGCGTGGCACGCTCGAGATCGCCAAGGATGCGGACAAGGAAACCGTGGAACAATCCGCGCTGATGTTGGACAATGTTCAGAGTTTCATCGCAGGCAAGGAAGTTCGGAAAATCATCGTTGTCCCGGACAAGATCGTCAATGTGGTCATCTAGGGCGCCGCTCATTTGCGTGCTCGTGCTCGCCCTTGCCGGGTGCGGCTTCCGGCCGCTTTACGCGCCGCCGCAGGAAGATGCATCGGGGCGCGGCGTCTATGCCTTCGACATCTTCAAGCGTGTCCATATCAACAACATTCCCAACCGCGAAGGGCAGTATTTCCGCAATCAGCTTGTGCAACTGCTGCAACCCTCCGGACGGAGTCCCAAGCATAATTATGTCCTCGACGTCACCCTGAACGAGACCACCCAGGACCTCGCCGTGCAGAAAAGTGCCATCGCCACGCGTGCCAATCTGACGGTCGTCGCGGCTTTTTCGCTGATTCCGCTTGAAGACAAGGACGCAGCGCATACCGGCACGGTGCAGTCGTCGAGCAGCTACAATATTTTCCAATCCGAATTTCAGACACTAATGGCCGAGAAAGGCGCGCGCACCAGGGCACTGGATGATCTTGCGCAGCAGCTCCGCATCCGTCTCGCCGCCCTGCTCACCACGTCAGAGTCCAAGACAGCGAAGCCATGAAGCTCGGCGGCGGCATGGCCGAAGCTTTTATCAAGTCACCCGACAAGAAGGTGCGCGCCATTCTGCTGTTTGGGCCGGATGCCGGTCTGATCCGCGAGCGCGCCAAGGCTCTCGTCGAGCACTTCGCAGACGCGGACGATCCCTTTGCCGTGACCGAATTGACCGGCGATGCGCTACGCAAGGACGGCGCGCTGCTGTCCGATGCCGCCAACGCCATGTCGCTGATGGGCAGTGCCGCCGTCGTCAATGTACGTGATGTCGCCGATGGAGCTGCGCCGAACGTCGAGGAATGGCTTGAGGCCGGCGCAGGCGTACATCCGGCGATTTTCGAGGCCGGCGAACTTGCGCCCCGTTCGAAACTGCGCAGTCTTTTCGAGGCACGGGCCGACGCCGCCGCCATTGGCTGCTATCCCGACGAAGGACGCGACCTGGCCGGGATTGTCCGCGAACAGCTTGCCGCCGCCGGCGTGCGTCTCGATAACGAAGCCTTTCCGCTTTTGCTGGCAAGGCTCGGCACCGACCGGCTTGCGGTACGCCAGGAACTCGACAAGCTGATCATGTATGCCGGCGGACCCGGCAACGATACCGTGATCACCGGCGCCGACATCGACGCCGCCATCGGCGACGCCAAGACCGCGTCGCTGGACGATATCGCCTTCGCCGTCGCCGGCGGCGATCAGGCGGCGTTGGGGTCCGCCATGGACCGCGCCTTTTCCGAAGGCGCCCATGCGGTCGCCGTGATCCGTGCCGTGCAACGGCATCTCGACCGGCTGCACCAGGCGAAAAGTCAGGCCG
This sequence comes from Thalassospiraceae bacterium, assembly GCA_038100295.1. Lineage (GTDB taxonomy): Bacteria > Pseudomonadota > Alphaproteobacteria > Rhodospirillales > Casp-alpha2 > UBA4479. The sequence goes on along the minus strand of JAYNVG010000003.1, from coordinate 34,814 downwards.
CGAAGGACGGGAATTTACAGGGCGCGATCAAGAAGCTACGCCCGCCGGTATTCTTCAAATTGTCCGGTGCCTTCGAAAGCCAGGCCCGTGCCTGGGCGCCGGCGGACCTTGCCCGGGCATTGACCCTGCTTTTGGAAACCGAGCGTGATTGTAAGTCCGGGCTGGATATCGAACGCGCGATTTGCGAGCGGGCGTTGCTGCAACTGACCCAGGCAGCTCGCCGCTTTGCACGCTAACCTATTGTAATTATTATATAATAATTATTTTGCCGTTTTCGGCTTGAGTCTCACCGACAGCTTCGGTGCTGCTTCAGCCGGTTTCGCGTCGGATTTCTTTGCCGCAGGCTCGTCCTCATCGACCACGGGTACCGGCCGCTCGGGCGTTGCCTTCAGCCGGTCGATAATGAAATCGAGTTGATCGAGGTTGTCATAGGCGATGTGCAGCGCGCCCTTCGGTCCACTGCCTTCAAGGCTGACCTTGAGGCCAAGCAGGTTCGAAAGATCCCGTTCCAGGGCGATGGTGTCGACATCCTTGGGTTTTCCCCCGGAGGATTTCTTCGTCGCCGAACCGCCAGATGATTTCTTCGCCAGCTGCTCGGCCTGACGGACACTGAGATTCTTGTCGATGATCCTGCGGGCTTTTTCGTAAGCCCCCTCGACACCGATCAGGGTCCGCGCGTGACCGGCGCTGAGCAATCCTTCCTCGACCAGCTTCTTGACCTTCGCATCCAGGGCCAGCAGGCGCAGGGTATTGGCGACGTGGCTGCGGCTTTTACCGACCAGCCGGGCAACGTCTTCCTGGGTGTGGTTGAAATCGGTCATCAGGCGGTTGAAGGCATCCGCCTCTTCCACCGCCGAGAGGTTTTCGCGCTGGACGTTTTCGACAATCGCTACTTCAAGGGTCGTCTTGTCGTCGAAGTCCTTGATGATGACCGGCACCTCGGACAGCTGCGCCAGTTGCGCGGCGCGCCAGCGGCGTTCGCCGGCGATGATTTCGAAGGCCTGCGGATCATCGGGATGGCGGCGCACCAGCAGCGGCTGCAGCACCCCCTTTTCGCGGATTGACTGCGCCAGCGCATCGATGGCGCCCTGATCTACATAGTGCCGGGGCTGGAACCTGCCGGGATGCAGCAGCTCGATGGCCACCGGCTTCGCGGTGCGGACCTTGTCGAGCTTGGCATAATCCTCGTTGGCGTCGCCGAGCAGCGCCGACAGGCCGCGTCCGAGCTTGTTCTTCTTTTCCGCCATGTCGTTACACCCCCACCCGGCGTTCGCGATGTATGACCTCCCCGGCGAGGCTCAGATAAGCCTGCGAACCGGCGCAATCCATATCGTAGATGATAACCGGGCGGCCGTAGGACGGCGCTTCGGAGACCCGCACGTTACGCGGAATCACGGTCTGATAGACCTTGTCGCCGAAAAAGGCCCGGACATCGTCGGCGACCGCGCCGGACAGGTTGTTGCGACCGTCGAACATGGTCAGCACGATGCCCTGGATCTCGAGCCCGGGATTGTAGGCTGCCTTGACCCGCTCGATGGTGCGAACCAGCAGCGACACCCCTTCGAGGGCAAAGAACTCGCACTGCAGCGGCACCAACACCGCCTGCGAGGCGACCAGAGCATTGATGGTCAGCAGGCCCAGCGCCGGCGGGCAGTCGATCAGGATGTAGTCGTATTCGGCGGACGCCAGCATCAACGCCTCGCGCAGACAGAATTCGCGGCGCTCCACGTCCACCAACTCGATCTCGGCGCCCGACAGGTCGATCCCCGAAGGTACGATGTCGAGGCCGGGAATGTCTGTCGGGCGGATTGCCTCGTGCAGCGGGATTTCGCGGATCAGCACATGGTAGGTGTTCTTTTCCCGGTCCTTGTGCTCGATGCCGAGACCCGTCGAGGCGTTGCCCTGCGGGTCGAGATCGATGATCAGGACCTTCTGCTTGATGGCCGCCAGCGCCGTCGCCAGATTGATGGCGGTCGTGGTTTTGCCCACGCCCCCCTTCTGGTTGGCCACGGAGATAATACGGGTACGGTGTGGGTGCAAAATGGTCTCAGACATCGGTTAAGGGCGCCAGATCATCGATCACGAGAACGGTACCGGAAGGATCGGAAAGGCTCTGTTTTCGAGCTATGGCCATTGTCCATTTTTTCACAGACAGCGTCAATTCTTCATCCGCCTCGGCACCCTTTAACAGCAAAGATTTTCCACCCGGCGCCAAATGACGGTAAACCCACGGCAGCAACCGTTCGAGCGGCGCCAGGGCGCGGGCCGTGACGACGTCACCCGCGAGCGGCGCGACCGCTTCGATCCGCCCGGTGTGCACCGAGACCGGGGTATCCGTAATCCGCGCCGCCTCGCGGATGAACGTCGCCTTGCGCTGGTCGCTTTCGATCATCTGCACGTCGGCACCGCTCATGATCGCCAGCACCAGTCCGGGCAACCCGGCGCCGCTGCCTAGATCGACGATCTTCAGGGGTTTCGGCGATTCCGGCAGGTATGTCATCAATTGCGCGCTGTCGAGAATATGCCGCCGCCATGGATCACCGAGGGTCTTCGGCCCGACCAGATTGATGGCACGTTGCCATTTCGCCAGCTGCGCCAGATACGTCTCGAGGCGATCCAACAAGTCCGTACGGACCCCGCCCATGGCGTCGGCAAAGCCGGTCTTGTCCATGGGGGCCGGATGGCTCATGCGCAATATTGTTTCACGTGAAACACGGTCATCATGGGGCTCAGGCACTGAGACGGCTGTCGCGGCGCTTGACGTAGGTCAGCAGCGCGGTGACAGCGGCCGGCGTGACGCCTGAAATCCGCATCGCCTGACCGATTGATTCCGGGCGGACACGAGACAGCTTGTCCTTGACCTCATTCGAGAGGCTCGGGATCAGGTGGTAATCCAGGTCCGCCGGCAGTTCGAGATTTTCATCCCGGCGCAGCGCCTGGATATCCGCTTCCTGTCGGGTCAGGTAGCTGGCATAGGTGGCTTCGATTTCGATCTGCTCGACGACGTCCGGCCGCGTTTGCGCCAGTGCTGGCCAAAACCCGGCCAGAGTCTGAAAGTCGACATTCGGATAGCTCAGCAGATCCATGCCGCTGCGCCGCACCCCGTCCTGGTTGATATCCAGTCCACGGGCACGTAGTTCGGTCGGCGTTTCCTGTATGCCCAGCAGCACATCCCGGACATCATCGATCGCCCTTTTACGCGCGGCGAATGCCTCCGCCCGAACCGTCTTGACGGCGCCGATTTCGATACCCCGCGGTGTCAACCGCAAATCGGCATTATCGGCCCGCAGCACCAGCCGGTATTCGGCCCTGGATGTGAACATGCGATACGGCTCGGCGGTACCGAGGGTCACCAGATCGTCGATCATCACGCCGATATACGCTTCAGCGCGGTCCAGCACGAACGGCACCTCAGCACCGCCGGCAGCGAGCGCAGCATTGATGCCGGCCATCAGCCCCTGCGCGGCAGCTTCCTCGTACCCGGTGGTGCCGTTGATCTGGCCGGCAAGATACAGCCCCTTCACGGCATGGGTTTCGAGGCTGCGTTTCAGGGCGCGCGGATCGACGAAATCGTATTCGATCGCGTATCCCGGGCGGATCATCACCGCGTTTTCCAGCCCCGGAATGGTCTTGAGAATGTCGAGCTGAACCTCTTTCGGCAGCGACGTGGATATGCCGTTGGGATACACCGTCGGATCGTCGAGACCCTCGGGCTCGAGGAAAATCTGATGCCGTTCCTTGTCAGCGAAACGGACGATCTTGTCTTCCACCGACGGGCAATAGCGCGGGCCGATCCCTTCGATCTGACCGGAATACATGGCCGAGCGATGCAGGTTGTCCTGGATCACCTTGTGCGTCCGCGCATTGGTATAGGTCATGTGGCAGGCGATCTGCGGCACCGTGATACGGTCGGTCAGATACGAGAACGGCACCGGCGGATCGTCCGCGGGCTGGGCTTCAAGTCCATCCCAGACGATGGTCCGCCCATCGAGGCGCGGCGGCGTCCCGGTCTTCAATCGTCCCAGCGGAAAGCCCAGTCGCTTGAACGTATAAGACAGGCCGATCGCCGGCTTGTCGCCGACACGGCCCGCCGGAATGCGCTGGTCGCCGACATGGATCAACCCGCGTAGAAACGTCCCGGTGGTGATGATCACGGCCGACGCCTGATACGCCCGGCCATCGCCGGTGCGGATACCGGTGACGCGGGTGCCGTCGTTGCTGAGGATCAGATCCTCGACCGCGGCGGCAATGATTTCTAGGTTTTCGGTTTCACGAAGCAGCTCCTGAATGGCGGTCCGGTAAAGCTTCCGGTCGGCCTGGGCGCGCGGCCCACGCACGGCCGGCCCCTTGGAGCGATTGAGCATGCGGAACTGGATGCCCGAACGATCGATGGCCCGGCCCATGATCCCGTCGAGAGCATCGACCTCACGGACGAGTTGCCCCTTGGCCAGACCGCCGATGGCCGGATTGCAGGACATCTCGCCGATGCTATCCAGCCGATGTGTGAGCAGCAATGTACGCGCGCCCATACGGGCCGACGCCGCAGCGGCTTCAGCGCCGGCGTGACCGCCTCCGACAACGATGACATCATGGGTCGACATGGCGCGGAACATAGGCGTACACCATATCCGAGTCAATTGGCCTCAGCGCATGTTTCACGTGAAACATTGTGGTTAGAATCGGTTAACCACCAATATGTAGATTCCACCTCAACAGTGGGCGGGAAAGGCCATGTTTCACGTGAAACATCCCAAGCCTTTGATGGGACTCATTTTCCGATACAGAAGTCGCGGAAAATCCGGTCCAGAAGTTCCTCGACATCGACCCGGCCGGTAATCCGTCCCAGGGCGTGGGCGGCATGGCGCATGTCCTCGGCCATCATTTCCTCGTCGGCCCCGGCCGCGGCGGCATCGATGGCCCGGCGCAACGCGTTCCGGCAATCCTCCAGGGCCTGACGGTGGCGGGCGCGTGTCAGCGGCGACGATGCCGTCGCCGTCTGCGCCGCCCGGCTTTTAATCCGCGCGGTCGTTTCGGCGATCAGCGCGGCGATCCCGGCGCCGGTCCTGACCGAAATCATCAAGCCGTCGAAAGCTTTTGCGGGGGCCGCGTCCCCTAGCAGATCGGCCTTGTTGAAGACCAGCAGCGTCTGCTCATCCGGCGTGATGTCCGTTGCCGGTGCCGAGGCATCAAGCAGGTGTATGCGCAGGTCCGCCGCAGCCGCCTGTCCGAGCGCACGGCGCACGCCCTCCTGCTCGATCGCATCGTCGCTGTCTCGGATACCGGCGGTATCGATCAGCACCGCCGCATAGCCGCCGAGGTCAAGCGGCACCTCGATCACGTCGCGGGTCGTGCCGGCAACATCCGAGACAATGGCCACGTCGCGTTTGGCCAGGGCGTTGAGGAGCGAGGACTTGCCGACGTTGGGCGAACCCGTCAGGGCGATGCGAAAGCCGTCGCGAATGCGCTCGCCGATGCCGTCGTCGGCCAGGTGGTGATCGATTTCATCGGCCAGGGCGCGCAAGGCGTCGATGCTCTGGCGGGCCAGGTCGTCGGGGATGTCCTCCTCGGCAAAATCGATGCTGGCCTCGGCAAAGGCCATGGATTTGACCAGCCGTTCGCGCCAGCCATCATAGCGCCGGGCCAACGCCCCACCCATCTGCGCCAGGGCCTGACGCCGCTGGGCAGCGGTTTCGGCGTCGACCAGATCGGCAATCGCCTCGACCGCCGTCAGATCCATTTTACCATTTTCGAAGGCGCGGCGGGAGAAATCACCGGGGCCGGCCGGCACCAGTCCGGCAATCCCGGCGAGACTCGTAATAAGGGAATCCAGCACCGCATGCCCGCCATGGATATGGAATTCGACAACGTCCTCGCCGGTGAAGCTGGCCGGGCCCGGAAACCACAAAACCAGGGCGTCGTCGACCCGGTCCCGGTCCGCCGCAGCCGACCCGCCCGAAGGGAGGGCATAAAGAACAGCACGGGTTGCCAACCGGGGCGGCGGCAAGGTTTCCAGATTCGCGGCCAGGGCCAGAAGCGCCGTACCGGCCGCCGGGCCGGAGACCCGCACCACGGCGATCCCGGCACGTCCCGGTGCCGAAGCCAGCGCAAAAATCGTGGTCGGATCAGCAGCCATAGACGTCACCAGCGCCATACCCCAACATATTGGGGTTCATACTATATATATAATGAGTAGCCTAATCGTCCGGATGCAGCATCAGGCGCTGAACCGGGCGGCCGTTCTGCAGATGTTCGGTAATGACCTCGTCGATATCCTCGGCGTTCTCGCAGCGGTACCAGATGCCTTCCGGGTACACCACCATGGTCGGACCCAGCTCGCACCGGTCCAGGCATCCCGCCTGGTTGATGCGCGTGCTGTCGATCCCCAGCTCCTTGACCCGGGCCTTCATGTAATTGCGAAGCTGTACCGCGCTCTTGCGCGCGCACGAACCCCGTTCGTGCCCCTCCGGCCGTTCGTTCATGCACACGAACACGTGGTTCTTGTAAAACTGTGCGAAATCGCCGTCGTTCATCGATCAGTCGTCCTTCTTGTCACTGCCGTCCTTGCCCATCTGCGACCAGAACATACGCTGCATCTGTTCCCAGCCCTGCAGTCCCGCCGGCAGCCAGGTCTTGAACATGGTTTCCGGATCCATCGCCTGCAGGTTGGCGCGCATACGTTCTTCCACTTCCTTCAGCATCGCTTCCTGAAGCGGTTTCACGTCCGGAAGTCCCAGGAACGTGCGTGCTTCTTCAGGCGTGCAATCGATATCGATCTTGACCTTCATGGCTGCCCCTCTCATGGTCTGCGAACCCCGTGCCCGGCGCGCGGTCCCGGCACCGTCGCCGGTCCCGACAAGGTAAGCGGGGAGAGAGCATGCTGCAACGGCGCTCTCTCGAACACCGGAAAGGAGCCTCATGTCGCGTAACCGCCTCGATCAGGAAACATCGCCCTACCTGCTGCAGCACAAGGACAACCCGGTGCACTGGTACGCCTGGGGCGACGATGCGCTGCAGGCGGCGCGCGACGAGAACAAGCCGATCCTGCTGTCGATCGGTTATGCCGCCTGTCACTGGTGTCACGTCATGGCGCACGAAAGCTTCGAGAACCCGGCCATCGCCGCCGAGATGAACGCGCGCTTCATCAACATCAAGGTCGACCGCGAGGAACGTCCCGACATCGACAGCATTTACCAGACCGCGCTGCAGCTTCTGGGCGAACACGGCGGCTGGCCGCTGACCATGTTCCTGACCCCGGACGGCGATCCGTTCTGGGGCGGGACGTATTTCCCGCCGACGCCGCGCTACGGGCGGCCGGGCTTCGATCAGGTGCTGAAGTCGATCTCGGGCACCTATGCCAACGCCCCCGATCAGGTCGCCGGCAATGTCGGCGCCATCAAGGACGCCCTGGGCAAGGCCATGGCCCCCAGGAGCGGCGGCGGGTTGTCGCTGGACGCGCTGGACCGGATCGCCGCCACCGCGGTACGCATGGTCGACCCCTATCGCGGCGGCACCCAGGGTGCGCCGAAGTTTCCGCAGCCGATGTTTTTCCGTTTCCTGTGGGCAGCACACCTGCGCACCACCAGCGCCATCTTCGCCGATGCCGTCAAGATCAGCCTCGACAACATGTGCCAGGGCGGCATTTACGATCACCTGGGCGGCGGCTTTGCGCGTTACTCGACGGACGAGCGCTGGCTGGCGCCGCACTTCGAAAAGATGCTCTACGACAATGCCCTGCTGATCGAGCTGATGAGCGATGTCTGGCTGAAGACGAAAAGCCCGTTGTATGGCAAACGCACCGAGGAAACCATCGACTGGCTGTTGCGCGAGATGAAGAACGGCAAGGACGGCGCCGAAGGTTTCGCATTCGCCGGCGCGCTCGACGCCGACAGCGAGGGCGAGGAAGGCAAGTTCTACGTCTGGTCGGTCGAAGAAATCGCCGCCGTGCTGGGCGAGGATGCGCAGGCTTTTGCCGCCGTCTACGACGTGTCGGCGGGCGGCAACTGGGAAGGCCACAGCATCCTCAACCGGCTCCACACCATGGATTGGGACGCAGCGCAGGAAGCGGCGATGGCGCCGCTCCGCGAAAAACTGCTGGCACACCGTGCCGGGCGTATCCGGCCGGGCCGCGACGACAAGGTGCTGGCCGACTGGAACGGACTGATGATCGCGGGCCTGGTGCGCGCCGGGATCGTCTTTGACCGGGCGGACTGGATCGACCTGGCGGCAAACGTGTTCGACTGGATCAAGACCCACATGACGGCCGATGACGGCCGGCTTCGGCATTCATTCTGTGCCGGGCAACTGCAGCACCCCGCCGTCATCGACGACTATGCCAACATGGCCCGCGCCGCGCTGTATCTGTACGAGGCGACGGGCGCGTCCGGGCACCTCGAAGCCGCCGAAAGCTGGGCCGCGGAGGCCGATGCGCATTACTTCGATGCCGACGGCGGCGGCTATTTCATGTCCGCCGACGACACCCCGGGCCTCGTCGCCCGGCCGAAACCGATTTTCGACAACGCCCAGCCGGCCGGCAACGGCACCATGGCGGAAGTGCTGGTACGGCTGTTTCTGAGTACCGGCAACGACGCATACCGAACGCGGGCGGAAAACCTGTTCGCCACGTTCGTCGCCGAGGAAACCAATCACAACCTGCATCATCCGACGCTGCTGATCGCCTGGGAGATGCTGACGCGAGGCACGCAGATCGTCATCGCCGGCGATCCGTCCGATGCGAAAGCAAAAGCTCTTTGCTCTGTCGCGCTGAAAGCGCCCAACCGGCTCAGCGTGGTGACGCAGATCGCCGACGCCGCCACCCTGCCCGAAACCCACGCCGCCGCCGGCAAGGGTCCGGTCGACGGCAAGCCGGCGGCGTATGTCTGCGTCGGGCCGACCTGTTCGCTGCCGGTCACCGACCCGGCCGCGCTGGCGGATATTCTTGGGATCGACGCATGAGCCGATCACCCGCGCACTTGTCGTTCAATACCCCGGTCGGTCCGCTGACGGTGTTCATCGAGGACGGCGCACTGATCGTCGTCGAGGCCGGGGCCGTGCCCGGTCCGGGCGGTGACGATCCCCTTCTGGTCGAAGCGCGCCGCCAGATCGACGCCTACTTCGACGGCAAACTGCAGACCTTCGATCTGCCGCTTAAGCCGCAGGGCACGCCGCGCCAGAAGGAAATCTGGGCCGCCATGTCGGCCATTCCCTACGGTAAAACCCGGACCTATGGCGAGCTCGCGAAGCGCATCGGCAGTGCGGCCCGCGCCGTCGGCGGGGCATGCGGTGCCAATCCGATCCCCATCGTCATCCCCTGCCACCGGGTGCTCGGCGCCGACGGGGCCATCGGCGGCTATTCGTTTGCCGACGGTGCCGAGACTAAGCGCCGGCTTTTGGCGCTTGAGGGTGTGCGTCTCGGCCTGATTTGACCGTTCGATCTGATTGCTTGCCGGAACTGCCGCCGATCCCCATATTTTCTGCTAACAACACTTTTCAAAGGGGAGGACATCCATGACCAAAGGCATCCGCATACACGAAACCGGTGGGCCGGACGTGATGAAGTGGGAAGACATCGAGGTCGGCGATCCCGGCCCCGGTCAAGTCCGTATCAAGCAGACCGCCGTCGGCCTCAACTACATCGACGTCTATTTCCGCACCGGTCTTTACCCGGCCGAGCTGCCCGCCATCATCGGCATGGAAGCCGCCGGCGTCATCGAAGCCGTCGGTGAGGGCGTCACCGAGTTTGCCGTCGGCGACCGGGTCGCCTATCCGATGGTGCCCGGCGCGTACTGCGAGGCGCGCTGCATCCCGACGCTGAAAGTCGTCAAGCTGCCGGACGCCATCGACGACCAGACCGCGGCGGCGATGATGCTGAAGGGCCTGACCGCGCAATACCTGCTGTTCCGCACCTACAAGGTGAAGCCCGGCGACACCATTCTGGTCTATGCCGCCGCCGGCGGTGTCGGTCTGATCATGTGTCAGTGGGCGAAGAAACTCGGCGCCACCGTGATCGGTTGCGTCGGTTCCGAGGACAAGGCCGAGCTGGCCATGGCCAACGGCTGCGATCATCCGATCCTGTACCGGGACGAGGACATCCCGACACGGGTCAAGGAACTGACCGGCGGCAAGGGTGTCGCCGCCGCCTATGACAGCATCGGCAAGGCAACCTTCATGGACAGCCTGGACAGCCTCGCCCCGTTCGGCGTGCTGGCGACGTTCGGCAACGCGTCCGGCAAGGTCGAACCGTTCGATCCCGGCATCCTGGCGCCGAAAGGTTCGCTCTATGTCACGCGCCCGACGCTGGGCACGCACACCGCGACCCGCGAGCTGGTGCTCGACGGCACCAAGCATCTGTTCGACGCGGTGACGTCCGGGGATGTGAAAATCCAGGTCAACCAAACCTATCCGCTGAAGGACGTGGCCAAGGCACACGCTGATCTGGAAGGCCGCAAGACCACGGGCTCGACCGTCTTCACGGTCTGATCGCCATTCCGAATGCAGAAAAGGCACCGGTGTTTCCGCCGGTGCCTTTTTCTTTTGATTGCTGCTAAGCCGTTCTATTGATTCATGGAATCGAAGAAGTCGTTGTTGTTCTTCGAGTGCTTGATCTTGTCGAGCAGGAATTCCATGGCATCGACCACGCCCATCGGCATGAGGATGCGGCGCAGCACCCACATTTTCGCCAGCGTGCCCTTGTCGACGAGAAGCTCTTCTTTGCGCGTACCCGACTTGGTGATGTCGATGGTCGGCCACGTGCGCTTGTCGGAAAGCTTGCGGTCGAGGATGATTTCCGAGTTGCCGGTGCCCTTGAATTCTTCGAAGATGACTTCGTCCATGCGCGAGCCGGTATCGATCAGCGCGGTGGCGATGATGGTCAGCGAGCCGCCTTCCTCGATGTTGCGCGCGGCCCCGAAGAAACGCTTCGGACGCTGCAGCGCGTTGGCGTCGACACCGCCGGTCAGCACCTTGCCGCTGGACGGCACGACGGTGTTGTAGGCGCGTGCCAGACGGGTGATGGAGTCCAGCAGGATAACGACGTCGCGCTTGTGTTCGACCAGACGCTTGGCTTTTTCCAGAACCATTTCCGTGACCTGCACGTGGCGCGTCGCCGGTTCGTCGAAGGTCGATGAAATCACTTCGCCGCGCACGGTGCGCGCCATGTCGGTGACTTCTTCCGGCCGTTCGTCGATCAACAGCACGATCAGATAGCATTCCGGATGATTGCGAGCGATCGAGTTCGCCATGTTCTGCAGCATCACGGTCTTACCGGTGCGCGGCGGTGCCACGATCAGACCGCGCTGGCCCTTGCCGAGCGGACTGACCAGATCGAGCACGCGGTGCGTCGGATCCTTGATTTCCGGATCGTCGATTTCCATCAGCAGGCGCTCTTCGGGATACAGCGGCGTCAGGTTGTCGAAGTTGATGCGGTGGCGCACGTCGCCCGGATCGGCGAAGTTGACCTTGTTGATCTTCAACAGCGCGAAATAGCGTTCCCCGTCCTTGGGCGAACGGATTTCGCCTTCGACGGTGTCCCCGGTCCTGAGCGAGAAACGGCGGATCTGGCTCGGGCTGACGTAAATGTCGTCCGGCCCCGGCAGATAGTTCGCTTCCGGGCTTCTGAGGAAACCGAAACCGTCCTGCAGCACCTCCAGCACACCGTCGCCGAAGATCGCGATGTCGTCTTCGGCAAGGTGCTTGAGGATCGCGAACATCATGTCCTGCTTGCGCAGTGAGCTTGCGTTCTCGATCTCCAGTTCTTCGGCATAGGCCAGCAGGTCTGCCGGTGATTTTTCTTTGAGGTCTTTGAGATTCATGTCTCTGCTTCGATATCGGTTTCGGGGGAGAAGGGAAGTACGTGATACGCCGGACCGCTCGGGTCCCTTGAAACCTTTGGTGCGTCCCTGTCAGGGGCGCTTGGAAGTTTAGGCAATCACTTAAAGATCGGAACACGTCCGTTGAAGATGGCAACGATTACGATAAGCACCGCAGCCTGTCAATTGGCTTTTCAGAATGCCTTTCCGACGACCCCCGACGACCCCGGCCCGGCTGCGCGCCGAAACCCGTCAAGTTGACGGGCCGGCGGCAACGGTATGTAGCGAAGCACCGAGGATATGCTCGTCCTTGTCGATGACCCGGCTGGCGTGGCCAACGATTAACGGATCGGGCCCGCGCGCAACGTGCGTGTTCTTGTTCGGATACGACAGTTTGCTCAAAAAGTGCTGCATGCAGTTCAGCCGCGCGCGTTTCTTGTCGTTCGACTTGACGATGGTCCATGGCGCATCCGCGGTATCCGTGTAAAAGAACATCGCTTCCTTGGCTTCGGTATAATCTTCCCATTTGTTCAGGGATTCACGGTCGATCGGGCTGAGCTTCCACTGTTTCAGCGGCGATGTTTTCCGTGCATCGAAGCGGCGATGCTGTTCCTCCTGGGTGACCGAAAACCAGTACTTGAACAGCAAGATACCGCTGTTTACCAGCATCCGTTCCAATTCAGGGCACTGGCGCATGAATTCCAGATATTCCATCGAACTGCAGAAACCCATGACACGTTCGACGCCGGCCCGGTTGTACCAGGATCGGTCGAACAGTACGATTTCACCGGCCGTCGGTAATTGCTCGATATATCGCTGAAAATACCATTGACCGCGTTCCGTCTCGGTCGGTTTTTCAAGCGCGACAACACGCGCACCACGCGGATTCAAATGCTCCATGAAACGTTTGATCGTTCCACCCTTACCAGCCGCATCGCGTCCTTCAAACAGCACCACGACTTTCTGGCCGGTTTCCTTGACCCAGTTCTGCACCTTGAGAAGTTCGACTTGCAGCTCAGCCTTGTGCATTTCGTAAGCTTTGCGCGGAATTTTAGTCGCGTACGGGTAAACCCCTTCGCGGAATATCTTTCCGATCGCTTCGGGGTCATGTTTCATTTCCGCTAGCTGGTGATGACGCTGCGCCGCTGCTTTATGCGGCTCCACCGGCTTCGTCACGGCATTTGCAGGCTCCACCGACGCCGACGTCGGTGCCGGCTTCGGTGCCGGTACCGATGTCGGCGCAGCCGCCTTCACGGTTCCAGTCTTAGCTCTTCCGCGCCGCGCAGGTTCTGCCTTGGCCACGCCAGTTGGCTCGGTTTTGGGGTTTTCCTGATCTGTCATTTTGCACCTCCTCAATGATTTGGTGCAATTATCCTGGAAATACGGAACCGCGCGCCATGATCTGGCTCAATATTTTTTAAAATCAGAAAGGCTTCACCACGGCCATCACGACGATGACGATCATCAGCACCGTCGGCGCTTCGTTGGCGAAGCGGTAGAACTTGTGCGAGCGGGTGTTGCGGTCGGCCTCGAAGTCCTTGCGCCACTTGCCCATCAGCATGTGCATGACCATCAGCCCGGCGATGCAGACAAGCTTCACATGCAGCCAGCCGGACGAGAAATCCTGATAGGTCAGCAACAATCCGCCGGCGATCAGCGCCACCAGCATGGCCGGGTTCATGATCGCGCGCAAAAGCCGGCGTTCCATGATCTTCAGGGTTTCCGACAGTGCCGAGCCGGGTTCGGCCTCGGCGTGATAGACGAACAGCCGGGGCAGATACAAAAGCCCCGCCATCCACGCGATCACGGCGATGATGTGCAATGCCTTGAGCCACAGATACGTGGTGCCGTCGAACATGGCGCTAATCCCTTCCGTGCCGGCTCATGACCAGGCGCACTTGCCGCAGCTTTGCGGGCAGATGCGGCCGTCGGCGCCTGACATCCTCGGCCCGTCGGCATGCATCGCCTTGCGGACCAATGCCGCCAAAGCCGAGACGAACGACGGATGCGTGCCGACCGCCGGGACCCGGAAATACCCCGGCACACCGTGTTCCTCGGCCAGTTCGCGGTATTCGATATCCAGTTCGACCAGGGTTTCGGAATGTTCCGAAACGAACGCGATCGGCACCACGATCACCGGCACGCCCTCTCCACCGGCGCGTTTGATCTCGTCGTCGGTGGACGGGCCGATCCACTCCAGCGGCCCGACCTGGCTCTGATAACAGACCACCCAGTCCAGCCCGTCGATGCCGAGCCGATCCACCACCGCTTTCGACGTCTGCTCGACCTGCCACTGATACGGATCGCCGGCGGCGATGACTTTCTTCGGCAGACCGTGCGCGGAAAACAGCACTCGCGGTTTTTTATCCTTCGATGCATCCGCATGCGCCGTGCGGATCAGGCTCGCCTGGGCATCGATCCAGCCGTCGCTTTCCGGATAGCAGCAGACTTCAACCGTCGGTGCCGACAGCCCGGCGGATGCCGCGGCGCGGTTCCAGTCCTGGATCGACGATGCGCTGGTGGTGGTCGAATACTGCGGATACAGCGGCAGCAGAATGATCTTGTCGGGGTCGAACCGTTTCACGTCGCGGGCCACCGCGTCGCTCATCGGGTGCCAGTAGCGCATGCAGATGAAAGCCTTGACCTCGCCCAGGTCCAGGCATTGCGCTTCCAGAGCGCGGGCCTGTTCCTGGGTCAGTTCCAGAATAGGCGACTTGCCGCCGATATTGGCATAAATCTCGCGGGCAATCGGGGCGCGGCGTCTTGAAATCAGCTTCGCCAGAAGCCAGCGGAACGGTTGTGCCACCGAAATGATCGCCGGATCGCTGAACAGGTTGAAAAGGAACGGCTGCACCGCGTCGGGGCCGTCCGGCCCGCCCAGGTTGAACAGGATGACGGCTGTTTTCATCAGCCGGTTCCCCGGATCCGATCGATTACGCGGCCGACGTTTTCCGGCGGCGTCTGCGGCACGATGCCGTGACCAAGATTGAAAACGAAGCGGCGGCCTCGGGTCTGTTCAAGGATTTCATCAACGCCACGGTCCAGCGCCGCGCCGCCGACGACCAGTAGCCGGTTGTCGAGATTGCCCTGCAAAACACAAGTTTCCGGAATTTCCCGAAGCGCCCAGTCAAGCGGCACGGAGTGATCCAGTGAAACCCCGTCGACGCCGGTTTCACGGACGTATTCGGGGATCATCACGCCGCCCTGTCTGGGAAAGCCGATGATCGGCACGTCCGGCACGGCGGCTTTCACGCTCTCGACGATGCGCCGGGTCGGCTCGATCACCAGAGATCTGAACTGCGATACGGACAGCACCCCGGCCCAACTGTCGAACAGCTGCAGCACTTCGGCACCGGCCTTGACCTGGGCAATCAGATAACGCGACGTGGCGTCGACCAGAATATCCATCAGCATCTGAAATTCATCCGGCGCACGGTAGGCCCAACCGCGTGCACGCTCGCATTCGGTCTTGCCGTGCCCTTCGACCATGTAAACCGCGACCGTCCACGGCGAGCCGGCAAACCCGATCAGCGACGTCGTCTTCGGGATTTCCACCGACAGGCGGCGCAACGTTTCGAACACCGGGGCCAGGTTTTTTACCACCCCGTCGACGTCGAGCTTGTCCAGACCGGCGCGATCGCGGATCGGCTCCAGAACCGGACCCTCCCCTTCCTTGAACTCGACCTTCTGGCCCAGTGCATCGGGAATGACGAGAATATCGGCAAACAGGATCGAGGCGTCGAAGCCGTAGCGGCGCAACGGCTGCAGGGTCACCTCGACGGCGGCTTCGGGGGTATAGCAGAATTCCAGAAACGACCCGATCCCGGCACGGACTTCCCGGTATTCGGGCAGATAACGGCCGGCCTGACGCATCATCCAGACCGGCGGCGGTGATACAGCTTCACCGGCGAAGACTTTCAGGAAAGGCTTGTCGAGAGCGTTCGGATGTTTGGGCGTCGACGTGGATTGAGGCATGATCTGTTTCGGTCTTTCGTTCACTCTTCGGACCCGGCTCTCTTTATATAGATTCTATATATAAAGAAAATTGTAGTAGTAGTAGGTCACATGAAAGCTGGGGATTATGTGTCATCCACAGGTTATGCAGACAAGCGGCATGGTTATGTTTATTGCCGAAATGCTGCAAGTTCTTTTCCGAAATAGTAAAAATTCCAATGATTCCAATACCCTCGGGAGGAACCCTAAAAACTCTCTAAAACCGCAGGAATGTGCGGTTTTCATGTTATCCCAAGGCTGGGCTGCTGACTTCAAAGATTTACACAATGGGACAAGGTGTGTATCGAGAAGACCTGATATGGGTATCAAAGACCCTTTTTAGCGCATTGTAAGTTGTTCACAATTTTATCCCCCGGCTTATAAGGGATCTGTACAGGCCACAAAGGTTTATAAATGCAGGACTTTCATCTCCACCTCGTTTCCGATTCCACCGGGGAAACTGTGACACTTCTGGCCCGTGCCTGTCTCGTACAATTCGACGATATCCAGGTTCGCGAGCATTTGTGGCCGATGGTGCGGACCGTCGAGCAGGTTCGCGAGGTGATGGAACGGATCCGCGAGCATCCCGGGTTCGTCATGTGCACGCTGGTTAACGAGAAGAACCGCCTGGCCCTGGAAGAAGGCTGCCGTATGCACCAGATCCCGTGTATCCCGGTACTCGATCCCGTGGTTGCCGCGCTTGGTGCCTATCTGAATGCGAAAAGCCATCCCCGCCCCGGCGGCCAGCATGCCATGGATGCGGAATATTTCGCCCGCATCGAAGCCATGCAGTTCGCGCTCAGCCATGACGACGGGCAGATGACTCACGAACTGGGCAACGCCGATGTCATTCTTGTCGGCGTCTCGCGGACTTCGAAGACACCGACCTGCATCTATCTCGCCAACCGCGGCATCAAGGCGGCGAACATTCCCTTCGTTCCCGGGTGCCCGTTGCCCGACGAACTGTTTCTCGAGGAAGGCCCGGCGGTGGTCGGTCTTACCAATGATCCCAAGCGGCTGATCGAAATCCGCCGACAGCGCCTGCGTTTCCTCGATCAGGACCCGGACACGGATTATGTCGACGAGGAATCCGTGAAAGAGGAAGTCGCCAGCGCGCGCCGTCTGTTCACGCAATACGAATGGCCGGTGATCAACGTGTCGCGCCGTTCGATCGAGGAAACCGCCGCCACCATCCTGCAGTATCTGGCGCGCAAGCGCGGGGACGAAGACGAGGATTGAGCACGCCACAAATCATCCTTGCCTCGAAAAGTCCGGCGCGCCGCAAGGTGCTGGCCAATGCCGGCGTGCCGTTAACGTGGCTGGATGCAGGGGTCGATGAGGAGGCGCTGAAAGCCCGGGCCCGCGAAAGCGGTTCGGACACCGCGACCCTGGCGCTGCTGCTGGCCGAGGCCAAGGCACTTGCGTTGGCCGGAAAATCCAATCCCGAGGACATCGTCATCGGCTGCGATCAGCTGCTGGTGCAGGACGGGAAATTGTTCGACAAACCGCGGACGATGGCCGAGGCCCGTGCACATTTGCACGCCTTCAGCGGCTGCATGCATGAGCTGGTGGCGGCGGTCTGCATGGTTCAGGACGGCCGCACCGTGTGGTCGCATGTGTCGCGGGCCGGCATGTGTGTGCGCCCGCTCACTGATGCGTTCATCGACGATTATCTTGAAAGGGAAGGCGAGCAGATACTGTCATCGGTCGGCGCTTATCTGCTGGAAGGCGGCGGGGCGCAGCTTTTCGAGCGGATCGACGGGGATTATTTCACGGTGCTGGGCCTTCCCCTGCTTCCCCTATTGGAAGAGCTGCGGAAACGGAGCATTCTCCCCGCATAGAGGAGTTTCTTGCCATGCCGTCTGTCACCGCAAAGACCGTCAAAGCCGGGGTCATCGGCTGGCCGGTGGAACATTCCCTGTCGCCCAGGCTGCATGGTTTCTGGCTCGACAGGCTTGGCATCGACGGTGTCTATCTGCCGCTGCCGGTGGCGCCCGGCGATATCGAGGCTGCGGTGCGCGCCCTGCCCAAGCTCGGCTTCGCCGGGGCCAACGTCACGGTGCCGCATAAGGAGGCGGTTTATAAGATTGTCGATGAACTGACACCGACGGCTCGCCGGATCGGCGCCGTCAACACCATCGTCTGCCGAGACGGCGGGCATCTCCTCGGCGACAACACGGACGCTTTCGGGTTCATTGAAAACATTCACGCCGAGGCGGCGGACTGGCATCCCTGGGCATCGCCGGCGGTGGTGCTTGGCGCCGGCGGTTCGGCGCGCGCGGTGATCGCGGCGCTGATCGAAGCCGGCACGCCGGAAATCCGGCTCGTCAACCGGACCCGGGCGCGGGCTTCTGAACTGGCAACGCACTTCGGGGACAAGGTCTGCGTGGTCGACTGGGAGGACCGGGACGATGCCTGCAGCGGTGCCGGACTTCTGGTCAACACGACGACTCTCGGCATGACCGGCAAACCGGCGCTGGAGATTTCCCTGCAGGGCATGAAGGAGGACGCGGCGGTCAACGACATCGTCTATGCGCCGCTCGAAACGCCGCTGCTGCGTGACGCCGCGGCAAGGGGTCTGAAAGCGGTGGATGGTCTCGGCATGCTGCTGCACCAGGCACGGCCGGGCTTCGAAGCCTGGTTCGGCCAGCGGCCGGTTGTCGATGCCGCGCTCCGCGCGCATGTCCTGGCCGGACGCGGTAACGGCTGATGTTCATTCTCGGCCTGACCGGTTCGATCGGCATGGGCAAGACGGTGGCGGCCGGCGATTTTCGCCGGCTGGGTCTGCCGGTGCACGATTCCGATGCTGCCGTGCATGCCCTGATGGGGCCCGGCGGGGCGGCGGTCGAGGCCGTCGCGGCGGCGTTTCCGGGTGTCGTGCAGGACGGCGCCGTCGACCGGGCGGCCCTGGGCAAACGGGTTTTCGGCGACGATGCGGCGCTGCGCCGTCTGGAAGCGATCCTGCATCCGATGGTGCGCGGCCGCGAACGCGCCTTCCTTGGACGACATGCCCGTCTGCGCACGCCGGCGGTGGTGCTCGACATTCCGCTGCTGTTCGAGACCGGCGGCGAGACGCGCTGCGATGCGGTGTGTGTCGTCTCCGCGCCCTACCGTGAACAGCGCCGCCGCGTGCTCAGCCGTCCGGGGATGACCGAGGAACGCTTCCAGGGCATCCTGAAACACCAGATATCGGATTATTTGAAACGTCGAGCAGCAGATTTTGTGATATTTACGGGTCTGGGGCGTTCTCACAGCTTGCCGATCATCCGCCAAATTGCGACAATTGCCCGCGCGACGGCAGGGACACACTGGCCGCCGTTCTGATAAAGCGGGAGCGGACATGAGAGAAATCGTCCTGGATACGGAAACCACCGGTCTCGACCCCAAGTCGGGTCACCGGATCGTGGAAATCGGCTGTATCGAGCTTTTCAATCACGTGCCGACCGGCGAGACCTATCATCAGTACGTCAATCCTGAACGCGACATGCCGGCGGAAGCCAAGCGGGTGCACGGCCTCAGCGAGGATTTCCTGAGCGGGCATCCGGTATTTGCCGAGATCGCCGGGGATTTCATGGCCTTCGTCGGCGATGCGCCGCTGGTGATCCACAACGCCGCCTTCGACATGGACTTCATCAATGCCGAACTGGCCTTGATTGGTATGCCGGAAATCGACCGCAAACGCGCCATCGACACGGTTTCCATGGCCAGGCGCAAGTTTCCCGGCGCCCAGGCCTCGCTGGACGCGCTGTGCCGCCGCTTCGGGATCGATCTCAGCGAACGCTCGCTGCACGGCGCGCTGCTCGATGCGCAGTTACTGGCGGCGGTGTATCTCGAGCTGCTGGGGGGCCGTCAGCACGGCATGGACCTGGCGGCGAACGCGGCGCGCCAGCAACAGGACGCCCTTGACGGCGGCGCGGCCGAAACTCCCGTTTCAGGACGCCGCAAAGCGCGCAGCCATGCTGCCAGCGCCGAGGAACTGGCGCGTCATCAGCAGTTTCTGGAAAAGATCAAGGACCCGATCTGGCTCCGCGCCTGAGGCGGCGGCGATCTTGATATAGAACGTCAGGCGTCGGCCGCCGGCTGGACGTTCTCGCTGATCCGCTTCTGATACATGTCGACGAAATCGACGATACCCAGCATCACTGGCGGAAAGCCCCCGTTACGGGTGACATCGGCGATGATGTTGCGGGCGAACGGGAACAGCAGGCGCGGGCATTCGATCAGCAGTACTGCCTGGCGGTGTTCCTCGGGAATGCTCAGGGTAAAGGTCCCGGCATAGGCCAGCTCGAGGATGAAGCCCTTGTGTTCGCCGACCTCGCATGACGAGTTGATACCCAGAACCACCTCGAAGACGTTGTCCGCCAGCTTGCCGGCGTTGACCGAAATATCGACGTTGATGCTCGGCGGGGTAGACTGCATTTCACCGAAGATGCCGGGCGCATTCGGGACTTCGAACGACAGGTCCTTGACGTACTGGGCATTGACGGTCAGCGCGGCGCCTTCGATCGGCGTCTGGTCGGGGGTCGTCGGTGTTTGTTCGTCGGCCATCGGGCACTCCTCAAGCGATTGCGGGCTTCTGGTAACACGTCTGTACTGGATCGACAATAACGCAGCACGATCCCGGGGCGGGCTTAGTTTTCCGAGTCGCGGTCGCGGCGCTCGGGTTTGCCGTTTGCGAGGCGGTGATCGGGCGGCACAGAGTCTTCATCCGTATCGGTGACGTCCTGGAACTCGCCGTCGATGACCGGGCCGGGACCATAAGACCCCTGCCCCGGTCCGGCGCCGGGCGCTTCGTTATACGTCTGGCTCGTGTAACGGACGTCAGCCCGGGCCATGACCTGTTTGCCGATTTCACCGGCCAGCCAACGCCGGAACGGCGGCACGAACAGCAAAAAACCGATGGCATCGGTGACAAACCCCGGTGTCAGCAACAGCGCACCGGCCAGCACCAGACAGACCCCGTCGAACAGTTCCTGTACCGGCATGCGGTTGGCCTCAAGGTTTTCCTGTATCCTAAACAGCACCGAAAGCTCCTGCTGGCGCAACAAGGCCGTGCCCATGACGGCGGTCAGGATCACCACGCCGACCGTCGACCAGACGCCGATGCGCCCGCCGACTTCGATAAACACCGCGATCTCGACGATCGGCACGGCGATAAACGCAATTAACAGGAAGAATGCCATGGTTGCCTTGTTCTGCGGGGCTGGTCGGCTTATTTAAGTCCTGTGACAGCGAACGCAACCTCTAACCGGGTTTGCTGTCGTTCTGGACGCGGCGGACCTGAGCCGATACCTTGTCAGGATCGGCTTGTATCAGGGGTGGCGTCTCGAATCAGAGTTCCGGTTAACGACAACAGGCATAGCGCCCAGGGTCAAGGATATCATGAGCGGCGAATTTCAGTTTTTCGACATCATCATACTGGCGATGATCGCAGGGTTTCTGATCCTGCGGCTGCGCCGTGTCCTGGGACGCCGCGATGGCCACGAAGGCGGCTTCCCCGATCCGTTCCGTAACCGCGAGCAGGCCGAAAAGGAAAACGGCGACGACGATAACATCGTGCATCTGCCCGACCGGACCGATCACCCCGCCGACGATGCGCCGATGCTGGACATCGATGCCAGCGATCCGGTGGCTGCCGGGCTGACGCAGATCCGCGTCGCCGATCCCGCCTTCAGCCCCGACGGTTTCGTCGAAGGCGCGAAGATGGCGTTCGAGATGATCCTCAACGGTTTTTCGTCGGGCGACCGCAAGACCCTGAAAGGGTTGCTGTCTCCGGACGTGTACAAGAATTTCGACGAAGCGATCACCGAGCGCGAACGTGCCGGCGAAGTGCTGGAAGACACCCTGGTCGGCATTCGCTCGGCCAAGATCGTCGAGGCGACGATGGACGGCCACCACAGCATCGTCACTGTGAAATTCGTTTCCGAACAGATCAGCGCGCTGCGCGATGCCGAAGGCAACATCATCGACGGCAACCCGAACGAAGTCATCGACGTCACCGACTTCTGGACGTTTTCCCGCGATACCCGGTCTTCGGATCCGAACTGGACGCTGATCGGCACCGAGAGCAATAACTGACGTGCGCACGCATCCGGTGAGCGGCGGCGCTTTCTGGAAGCCCGTTTCGCTCGCGTTGTTGCTTCTGCTGGCGGGCTGCGCGCAGATCGTTCCTTCCGCGCCGGACCAGGTCGTGCCCCCCGCCGCGCCGCAGGCGATGGAACTCACGGACACGGTCTTCGATGATCTCGACGGTTGGGACGGCGAGGATTTCGCCTCCGTTCTGCCGGCCCTGATCCGGTCCTGCGACGCACTCGAGAAAAAGAACCCCGACACCGCGATGGGTGACGATCCGCGCATGGGCAGGATTTCCGACTGGATCGCTATCTGCAAGGATGCGCGCATCATCCGACCCGGCAACCGGATCGAGGCCAAGTATTTCTTCGAATCCCGTTTCGCCGTTTACAAGGTGCTCGCCGGCAACGATCCGACCGGCCTGTTTACCGGATACTACGAGCCGCAGTTGCTGGGCCGCTGGGGTCCGGAGGCGGAGTATCAGATCCCCGTCTATTCGCGGCCAACCGATCTGGTGTCCATTGATCTCGGCGAACACCGTGCTGAACTGGCCGGCACGCAGCTGGCCGGGCAGGTCGTGGACAACAAGCTGAAGCCTTATTTCTCGCGTGCCGAAATCAACGCCGGTGCATTGCGCGGGCGCGGCCTCGAGGTGCTGTGGCTGGCCGATCCCGTCGATACGTTCTTCATGCATATTCAGGGATCGGGCAGGGTACTGCTGCCGGACGGCTCGCACGTGCGTCTCGGCTATGCGGGCCGCAACGGGCGCCGCTATACATCGATCGGCCGCGAGCTGGTCGCCATGGGCGCTATGCCGCTCGCCGACGTGACCGCGCCGGCGATCCGCGACTGGCTGCGCGCTCATCCCGCGGCCGGCACGGAGCTGATGAACCGCAATGAATCCTATGTGTTCTTCCGCGTCATCGAAGGCGAAGGGCCGATCGGCGCGCAGGGCGTGCCGCTGTCGCCGGGCCGCAGCCTGGCCGTCGACAGCGCCTTCATCCCCTACGGTGTGCCGCTCTGGCTCGATACCACCGACCCGTTGACCAGGGGCGGTCCGCTGCGCCGGCTGGTCGTTGCCCAGGACACCGGCAGCGCCATCAAGGGACCGGTCCGGGGTGATGTGTTCTGGGGCTTCGGCGATGAAGCCGCGCGCCGCGCCGGGTTGATGAAGGAAAAAGGCCAGTATTTCATCTTGCTGCCGAAATCAGCCGTGAAAGCCAATCCGCAAACATAAACCCAGGTAAGAACGCGGCATTTTCCGGTTCTTGCCAAGCGGCCATTCAGGGAACATTCTTGCGTCATGACGGACACAGCCAACCCCGCAACGAAACCCCGCGTCGGCCTGTTTGCCACCTGCCTGGTCGATTTGATGCGCCCGGTGGTGGGCTTTGCCGCGGTCAAGCTTTTGGAAGATGCCGGATGCCAGGTCGATGTGCCGCAAAACCAGACCTGCTGCGGTCAGCCGGCTTATAACTCGGGCGACCGGGCGGATGCGGCCGATATCGCGAGGAACGTCATCGCCACGTTCGAGGGCTATGATTACGTCGTCGCACCCTCGGGTTCGTGCGCCGGCATGATCAAGGACCATTATCCGGAAGCCCTCACTGGCGACCCGGCGTGGACGGCACGTGCCGAGGCGCTGGCGGCGAAAACCTATGAGCTGATCTCGTTCCTTACCGACGTCATGGGCGTGACCGCGACCGGTGCCCGCTTCGACGGCACCGTGACCTATCACGATTCCTGTTCCGGGCTGCGCGAACTGGGCATCAAGGCTCAGCCCCGCGCCCTGCTCGGCGCCGTCGACGGACTCAGCATCGCCGAGGGCGGCGAGAGCGAAACCTGCTGCGGCTTCGGCGGGCTGTTCTGCGTCAAGTATCCGGACATCTCCGAAAAGATGGTCGATGCCAAGGTCGACGATATCGTCGCCACCGGCGCTGGTACGGTGCTGGCCGGCGATCTCGGTTGCCTGATGAACATCGCCGGGCGGCTGCAGCGGCGCGGCCTCGCCGTTCAGGCCCGGCACGCCGCCGAAGTGCTGGCCGGAATGACCGCGGCGCCGGCGATCGGCGAACCTCAGGACGGCGGGGAATAGGAACAGACCGATGCAATCCACATCCCCGGAATTCAAGAGCAACGCCCGAACGGCCCTGGCCGACGACCCGCTGCAGGCGGCGCTTTCCAAGCTGTCGAAGGGCTTTCCGATCCGCCGTCTGGAAGCCGCGGCGCGGCTGCCGGAATTCGAGGGTCTCCGCGATCAGGCCCGCGACATCAAGACGCACGTGCTCGAGAATCTCGATCACTACCTCGAAGCCTACGAGAAAAAGGTCACCGAAAGCGGCGGCCATGTGCACTGGTGCCGCGATGCCGCCGAGGCCCGTGATACCATCCTCGAAATCTGCCGCAAGGCCGACGCCAAGACGGTGACCAAGAGCAAGTCCATGATCAGCGAGGAAATCGCGATCAATGCGTACCTCGAGGAAAACGGCATCGAACCGGTGGAGACCGATCTCGGCGAATACATTATCCAGCTCCGGAAGGAACCGCCGAGCCACATCATCGCGCCGGCGATCCACCTGTCGAAGGAACAGGTCGCCGACACCTTCCGCGCCGCGCACCGTGATCTCGACGCCAACCGACCGCTGATCGAGCCGCGCGCCCTGCTCGAGGAAGCCCGCGCCAAGCTGCGCGAAAAGTTCCTCGGCGCCGACGTCGGCTTGACCGGCGCCAACATGCTGATCGCCGAAACCGGCACCAACGTCCTGGTGACCAACGAAGGCAATGCCGATCTGACCAACAACCTGCCCCGTGTGCACGTGGTCATCGCCAGTATCGAAAAGATCGTGCCGACGCTGGAGGACGCGTCGACCATCCTCCGCGTGCTGGCGCGCTCGGCGACGGGCCAGGATATTTCCGTCTACACCACCTTCTGCACCGGCCCGAAACGTCCCGAGGACCTGGACGGGCCGGAGGAATATCACGTCGTCCTGCTGGATAACGGCCGCTCAGAGATGATCGGCTCGGAATTTCACGAAATGCTGCGCTGTATCCGTTGCGGCGCCTGCCTCAATCACTGCCCGGTCTACAAATCCGTCGGCGGGCATGCCTATGGCTGGGTCTATTCCGGGCCGATGGGCGCGGTGCTGATCCCCAACCTGATCGGCATGGAGGAAGCGCAGCACCTGCCCAACGCCTCGACGCTGTGCGGCAAATGCGAAAGCGTGTGTCCGATGCGCATTCCGCTGCCGAAAATGCTGCGAAAGTGGCGCGAACGTCAGTTCAAGGCGGAAATCGGTTCGCCAACGGCGCGCTGGGCGCTGAAAGGCTGGGCCTGGCTGGCGAAACGGCCGGCACTGTACCGTCTCGCCATGAACGCGGGCGTTGCCCTGCTCGGCCAGTTCGGCGGCCGTGGCCGCTTCAAATCCCTGCCGTTGGCATCGGGCTGGACCTCGAAGCGCGATCTGGCTGCGCCAACGGGCGACACGTTCATCAGCCAGTACCACAAAGGTGCCCGAGGAGATCAAAGCGGTGCGCTTATGCGCAAAAAGGTGCATTGATGGGCGCCCGCGAAGACATTCTTGGCCGGCTGCGCAAGAATTTAGGTCATTCTGCTGCGCCTAATGGCGATAACCCCGCTGTAAAGAACATACAAGAGCACCATAAAAATCTTATTCCAAAGCGCGGTGATCTTGATAAAGCTCAACAGGTTGATCTTTTCGTGCAGGAAGCGACTCGGGTGAATGCCTCCGTGGTGCGGGTGGCGTCACTTGACGAAGTGCCCGATCAGGTCAGCGCCTATCTCCGCGAACATCAGTTGCCGGCAAAGGTCAAGATCGCCCCGCACAGCGATCTCACCGATCTGAGCTGGCAAACGAGAACCTCGCTGATGGTCGACGAGGGCCGCGGTGTCGGCGATGACGGGGTATCGGTCAGCGTCGCTTACGGCGGTGTTGCCGAAACGGGGACCCTGGTCATGGCGTCCGGCGCGGAAACGCCGACCTCGCTGAACTTCCTGCCGCTCGATCATATCGTCGTGCTGCAGGCCGCCGATATCGCCGGTAACTACGAGGCGGTGTGGGAACGAATTCGTGAGAAATCCGGCCCCGGCAAGCTGCCGCGCACCGTCAACTGGATCACCGGGCCGTCGCGCACTGCCGATATCGAGCAGACGCTGTTGCTCGGCGCGCACGGGCCGCAACGTCTGCACATCCTGATCGTCGATCCGCCCGGGACCTGACATGGCAGGCCCCAAGCGCCCGCGCCGCCGCCATCTCAGCGCCGAGGACAAAGCGCTCTGGGATCACGTCACGCAGACGGTGCGCCGTGTCGATACCGATAAACTGGGCACCCTGCTGCCTGAAGACGATGACGTACCCGCAGTTCCGAAACAACCGGGCCGCGCGGTGAAGCCGAAACGCACCGCCGCGCCGCGCCCGCCGGAACCGCCGAAATCCCGCCCGTCGGCGTCGATCGAATTACAGCACGGCAGCCCCGCCGGCATGGACCGGCGCACGGCGCAGCGCCTGAAACGCGGCCGGCTCGACGTCGAAGGCCGGATCGACCTGCACGGACACACCCAGGCGGCGGCGCACCGCGAACTGGAAAGGTTCCTGCACACAGGTTTCATGGCCGGTACCCGGACCGTGCTGGTGATCACCGGCAAGGGCGACGTGATCGGCGGGCGCCCCGGCGTGCTCCGCGATGCGGTGCCGCGCTGGTTCAATGAAATGCCGATGCGTCAATGGGTTGCGGGATTCTCTTACGCCGCGCCGAAAGATGGCGGCGATGGTGCCTTGTATGTACGGCTGAAACGCCGGAAAGCGCCGCGTTGAAACCCCCACCGTTGGCGACAAATTATTAATATTTAACGGCTTACAGTGCGTTCATGACACCGTTTGGAAAACGTGTGCGCGAACACCGTCTTGCGCGCAAGATAACGCTGAAGCAGATGGCCGCCGACCTCGGCGTCTCGGCAGCGTATTTCTCCGCGCTCGAACACGGGCACCGCGGCCGGCCAAGCTCCGGGCTGGTGGCGCAGATTTGCGGCTACTTCGATCTGATGTGGGACGAGGCCGAGGAAATCAAGCGTCTGGCCGAGCTGTCGCACCCGAAGGTCACGGTCAACACCGCCGGGCTCAGCCCGAAGGCCACCGAGCTGGCCAACTTGCTCGCCGAAAATATCGAGGAAATGGACGACGAAACCCTCGACTGGGTCATCGCCGAGGTGAAGCTCCGCATCGGCACGCGGCCGGGCGGCCCAACGCATTAAATCGACGCATTTAATCAGAGTATGAATTTCGAGACGTCGGCGTTGCGCGCCAGGTCTGAAACCTGCTTCTTCACATAATCGGCATCGATGACGATTTCCTCGCCGCTGCGCTCCGACGCCGAATAGCTGATCTCTTCCAGAAGCTTTTCCATCACCGTGTGCAGACGACGGGCGCCGATGTTCTCGACGCCCTGGTTGATTTCCGCCGACAGGTCGGCGATTTCGTCGATGGCGTCGTCGGCAAAGCTGATCTTCAGGTCCTCGACCCCCATCAGCGCCGTGTACTGCTTGACCAGGCTGGCTTCCGGTTCGGTCAGGATGCGCTTGAAATCGTCGCGGGTCAGCGCGTTCAGATTGACGCGGATCGGCAGGCGGCCCTGCAGTTCCGGCAGCATGTCGGACGGCTTGGCGATGTGGAACGCGCCAGAGGCGATGAACAGGATGTGATCGGTTTTCACCGGGCCGTGCTTGGTGGCGACGGTGGTGCCTTCGATCAGCGGCAGCAGATCGCGCTGCACGCCCTCGCGGCTGACGTCGGCGCCTTGGCGATCGGCACGCGCGGTGATCTTGTCGATCTCGTCCAGGAACACGATGCCGTTGTTCTCGACATTGCCGATGGCTTCCTTGAGCACCTCTTCCTCGTCCAGAAGCTTGTCTGCCTCTTCGCGCAGCAGGACGTCATAGGAATCCTCGACGGTGATCTTCTTCTTCTTTTTCTGCTGGCCGAACGCCTTGCCGAGCATGTCGTTGAGATTGATCATGCCCATCTGCGCGCCGGGCATGCCGGGGATATCGAAGGTCGGCATGCCGCCGCCCGCGGCATCCGACACCTCGATCTCGATTTCCTTCTGCGCCAGATCGCCGCTGCGCAGCATGGCGCGGAACTTTTCCTTGGTTTCCTTCGACGCGCCCTCGCCGACCAGCGCGTCGACGACGCGGTTCTCGGCGTTCAGTTCGGCCTTGGCCTCGACGCGCTTGCGCATCTGCTCGCGGCTCATGTGCAGCGCCACTTCCAGAAGATCCCGGACGATCTGTTCGACATCGCGGCCGACATAGCCGACTTCGGTGAACTTGGTGGCCTCGACCTTGATGAACGGCGCCTGCGCCAGCTTCGCCAGCCGGCGTGCGATCTCGGTCTTGCCGACGCCGGTCGGGCCGATCATCAGGATGTTCTTCGGCAGCACTTCTTCGCGCATGTCGTCGTCGAGCTGCTGGCGCCGCCAGCGGTTGCGAAGCGCGATGGCGACCGCCTTCTTGGCGTCCTTCTGTCCGATGATGTAGCGATCCAGTTCGGAGACGATCTCGCGCGGCGTGAAGTTGCTCATAATTTCTCGATGACAAAGTTGTTGTTGGTATAGACGCAGATTTCCGACGCCACCTTCATGGCGCGCATGGCGATCTCCTCGGCGCTCAGTGCGTCCTGATCGACCAGAGCGCGCGCCGCCGACAGCGCATAATTGCCGCCGGACCCGATGCCGATCAAGCCGTCGGCGGGCTCCAGCACGTCGCCGTTGCCGGTCAGGATCAACGATACGTCCTTGTCGGCGACGGCCATCATCGCTTCCAGACGGCGCAGGTAGCGGTCGGTGCGCCAGTCCTTGGCCAGTTCGACGCAGGCCCGCATCAGCTGGCCGGGATACTGCTCGAGCTTGCC
This sequence comes from Thalassospiraceae bacterium, assembly GCA_038100295.1. GTDB lineage: Bacteria > Pseudomonadota > Alphaproteobacteria > Rhodospirillales > Casp-alpha2 > UBA4479. The sequence goes on along the minus strand of JAYNVG010000003.1, from coordinate 6,022 downwards.
TTCGAGCCGTTCGAACAGGGTAAACGCGTCCGCCGTCGCACCGGCGAACCCGGCGATGACCTGATCGCCGGACAGGCGGCGCACCTTGCGCGCGTTGGCCTTGACGATGGTGTCGCCGAGGCTTACCTGGCCGTCGCCGGCGATGACCACGGTGCCGTTCTTGCGCACCGACAGGATGGTTGTCGCGTGCCAGGAGGTGGTGGGCGCTTCGCTGCTCATGGAAACTCCTTGGACGCCGAAGGGAGGGCGCGGTTCGCTGAGGCCCGGTGCGGGCCGTTTCGATGTTCCCCTATGTGGTCCGATCACGGCTCATGGTCAAGTCTGGTTGGTATCTGGGATGATGTCCGTGAGGGCTGGCAGAGCGCGAACCAACCTGCTAGAAGAACTGCGACTTTTGCAGGAGACCAGAGCGATGCGCAAAGCGACCATCGAACGCAAAACCAAGGAAACCGAGATTTCCGTCAGCCTCGATCTCGACGGCAGCGGCAATTACGACGTTTCGACCGGGATCGGCTTTCTCGATCACATGCTGGAACAGCTTTCCCGCCACAGCCTGATGGACCTGACCGTCAAGGCGACCGGTGACCTGCATATCGACTTTCACCACACCACCGAGGACACCGGCATCGCCATCGGCGAGGCTTTCTCCAAGGCGCTCGGCGAGCGCAAGGGCATCACGCGCTATGCGTCCGCGTTGATCCCGATGGACGAAACCCTGAGCCGTGTCGCGCTGGACATTTCCAATCGCCCGTACCTGATCTGGCGTGTCGATTTCTCCAAGCCGAAGCTCGGCGACATGGACACGGAGCTGTTCAAGGAATGGTTCCAGGCTTTCGCGCAGGCGGCGGGCATCACGCTGCACGTCGAAAACCTGTACGGTGAGAACAATCACCATATCGTCGAGAGCTGCTACAAGGGCCTCGCGCGGTCCCTGCGTGACGCGATCCAGATCGATCCCCGCAAGGCCGATGAAGTGCCGTCCACCAAAGGTGTGCTGTAACAGCGCAGGAGCAGGCACGCGATGCGGCTTTATTCGGTATACCTCCGCGACCATGGCCGGATGCCGGACCGGGACCTTGTTCTGGTCAAGGAAGGCTTTTCGTGGCCGGGGTTCGTTTTCACCTTCGCGTGGGCGGCGTGGTCGCGCATGTGGCTTGCGGCGATGGTGCTGTTCAGCGTCATCGTGCTGGCCGGCTGGGGGGCGCGTCACCTGCGGCTCGGCGAAGACATTGAAGGTGCGGTCTCGCTGCTGATCGCGCTTTGTGTCGGTCTTGTCGGCAACGATCTTCGGCGCATGTGGCTCGACCGCAAGGGCTATCAGGAAGTCGCCATCGTGTCCGGCAGGAACGCCGAAGACGCGACGCGCCGGTTTCTCGACAACGCCGATATCGACCGTACGGGTATCTATCCGGGCGTAAGCGCATGAGCGTCGCCATCATCGATTACGGCTCGGGCAACCTGCGCTCCGCTGCCAAGGCATTCGAGCGCGCCGTCGCCGAAGCCGGTCTTGATCACAAGGTCATGGTGACCCGCGATCCGTATGCGGTGCGCCTGGCCGACCGGGTCGTGCTGCCGGGTGTCGGCGCCTTCGCCGACTGCAAGCGCGGGCTGTGGGCGATCGACGGCATGGCCGACGCGATCCGCGAACATGTGACGGTTGCCGGAAAGCCGTTCTTCGGCATCTGCGTCGGCATGCAGTTGATGGCGAGCAAGGGACTGGAGCACGGCGAGACCGAGGGCTTCGGCTGGATCTCCGGCGCCGTCGACAAAATTACGCCGGCTGATCCGGCGCTGAAGATTCCGCACATGGGCTGGAACGAGCTGGTCCTGCCCGAGACGCCGCACCCGCTGTTCGACGGGGTCGAAACCGGCATGCACGTCTATTTCGTGCATTCCTATCACCTCAAGGCGGCCCAGCCAGATGAAGTGCTGGCGCACGCCGATTACGGCGGGCCGATCACGGCGGCGGTCGGCCGCGACAACATGATCGGCACCCAGTTCCACCCGGAAAAGAGCCAGGCCGCCGGTTTGCGGCTGATCAGCAATTTCCTCAGGTGGGCACCATGATCTTTTTTCCGGCGATCGACCTCAAGGCCGGCCAGTGCGTGCGCCTGGTGCACGGCGACATGGAACAGGCCACCGTCTTCAACGACGATCCGCAGGCGCAGGCGAGGGCCTTCGCCGACGCCGGCTGCACGTGGCTGCACATGGTCGATCTGGACGGCGCCTTCGCCGGCAAACCGGAAAACGCCGAGGCGGTGACGGCGGTGCTGGACGCGGTCGACATCAAGGTGCAGCTCGGCGGTGGCATCCGCGACATGAAAACCATCGAAGGCTGGCTGGCGCGCGGTCTGGAACGGGTCATCCTCGGCACCGTCGCTGTGCGCGACCCCGACCTCGTGATCAGCGCCTGCAAGGCGTTTCCCGGCCACGTCGCGCTCGGCATCGATGCCCGCGACGGATATGTCGCGGTGCAGGGCTGGGCCGAAGCGACGACGCTGAAAACCGAAGAACTGGCGAAACGTTTCGAGGACGCCGGCGCCTCGGCGCTGATCTTCACCGACATCGGTCGCGACGGCGCCATGCAGGGGCCGAACCTGGAGGCCACCCTGTCACTGGCCGACGCCGTCGACATCCCGGTGATCCTGTCCGGGGGGGTGTCGTCGATGGACGATCTGCAGGCGGTGATCGCCGCCGATCGCGGCAAGCTCGAAGGCGTGATCTCGGGCCGCGCCGTCTATGACGGGCGCATCGATCCGGCCCGCGCCGTGGCCCTGCTGGCGGAGGCGGCATGACGCTCAAGGTTCGCATCATTCCCTGTCTCGATGTCGCCGAGGGGCGCGTCGTCAAGGGCGTCAACTTCGTCGATCTGGTCGATGCCGGCGATCCTGTCGAACAGGCGCGGGTCTATGACGCCGCCGGCGCCGACGAGCTGTGCTTTCTCGACATCACCGCCAGCCACGAAAACCGCGACACCATTTTCGATGTCGTGGCGCGCACCGCCGAGCAGTGCTTCATGCCGCTGACCGTCGGCGGCGGGGTGCGCACCACGGACGATATCCGCAAGTTGCTTCTGGCCGGCGCAGACAAGGTGTCGATCAACACCGCCGCCGTGCAAAATCCGGACTTCGTCCGCGGGGCGGCGGAAAAATTCGGCACACAATGCATCGTCGTCGCCGTCGACGCCAAGGCCGTCGCTCCCGGCAAGTTCGAGATATTCACCCACGGCGGGCGCAAGGAAACCGGCATCGATGCGGTTGCATGGTCGGTGCGCATGCAGGAACTGGGGGCGGGGGAAATCCTGCTGACCTCGATGGACCGGGACGGTACCAAGCAGGGCTTCAACCTGCCGCTGACGCGCGCCGTGTCGGATGCGCTGACGATCCCGGTGATCGCGTCGGGCGGCGTCGGCAATCTCGATCATCTGGTCGAGGGCGTCACCGAAGGGCATGCATCGGCGGTATTGGCGGCCTCGATTTTCCACTTCGGCACCTATACCATCGCCGAGGCCAAGGCACACATGAAGGCCGCCGGCGTGGCGGTCCGCGAAACCTGAGGGCAGGGCAGATGAGTTCCGAAATCCAGAGCGACGTTCTAGAACGCCTGTTCGCCGTCATCGAAAGCCGCAAGGGGGGCGACGCGGACAGCTCCTACACCGCCAGGCTGCTGGCCGGCGGCGCGCCGAAGATCGGCAAGAAGATCAGCGAGGAAGCCGCCGAGGTGACGATCGCCGCGCTTTCCGAAGGCAAGGATGCGGTGGCGCGCGAAAGCGCCGATCTTCTGTACCACCTTCTGGTGATGTGGGCGGCGATGGGCATCCGCCCGGAGGACGTTTATGCCGAGCTTGAAAAACGCGAAGGCACGTCCGGCATTGAAGAAAAGAACAGCCGCACCAAGTAACCACGATCACCATTCGCAAGACGTTTCAGGGGAACGACGATGGCCTATGACATGACCTACAATCCGGAAAACATCTTCGCCAAGATCATCCGCGGCGAGATTCCCTGCGACAAGGTCTACGAGGACGAACACACCCTGGCCTTCAACGACATCAACCCGCAGGCGCCGGTGCATGTGCTAGTCGTCCCCAAGGGGTCGTACGTGAACATCGACGATTTCCACGCCAAGGCGTCGGACGTTGAAATCGCCGCGCTGATCCGTGCCGTGGGCAAGGTCGCGGCGCTCAAGGATCTGCCGGAAACCGGCTACCGGGTGCTGACCAACAACGGCCATGACGCCAACCAGGAAGTCCCGCACCTGCATATCCACGTCATCGGCAAGCGCAACCTGGGCCGCATGGTCGGCAAGCCGGCGGGCTGAGCCGGATCGCCGCCGTTTCCCGAAAATAGGCCAAAACACCCCTATCTGTTGCGGTTTCGATGGGCTAAGATACATCATCTTGGGTTCACCGATGAGACGCACGGATGGCGACACGCCCCGAAATCGAACGTAGCGAGCTGCCTGCCGTGCACGGCCAGCCCGACGTGCTGAGCCTGCCGGCCAGCGGTCCAGTGATCGTGCCGGGCGGCGGGCTGATGACGGATGCGGTGTTCGCCCGGGTCGACGGCGATCTGCTGATCGAACTGGCCGACGGCTCGCGGCTGATCGTCCGCGATTATTTCAACACCACCAATCCGCCGCTGCTGGCCACCGACGCCGGCGCGCATATCGGTTCCGACGTGGTTTCGGCACTGGCCGGTGTCGATGCGGCGGCGATCCCGACGTTGTCGTCCGTGGGCGCGCCCATCGGCCGGGTCGAAACGGTGTCCGGCGATGTCGAGATCATCCACGCCGACGGTACCCGCATCGATGCCGAGGCGGGGACGTTATTGGCGCGTGGCGACCGCATCGAAACCGGCGCGGACGCCAACGCCGGCATGCTGTTCGCCGATGAAAGCACGTTCGCCGTCGGCGGCCATGCCAGGGCGACTTTTGACGATCTGGTGATCGACCCCGACAGCGGCGCGCAGCACGCGACGTTCATCGTGCAGCAGGGTACGTTCTCGTTTTCCGGCGGCGGCATCGCCCAGCACGACGGCGCCTTCGTCATCAAGACCCCGGCTGCGACGATCAGCGTCGACGGCGCGTCCGGCGCCGGACGGGTCGAGGCCGACGGCGGCACCATGGTCACCTATCTGCGCGCCGACGACGTCGGCCACGGCGCGATCCGGGTGGAGAACCCGGGCGGTGCCGAGGTGCTCGATAATTCCTACGAGGCGCTGACCGTCGACGATTACTTCAGCCGGCCGAGCGGTGTACTCCGGCTCGGACCGCGCGATGCTGCCGAACATTACGGCGATGCCATTACGGCACTGCCCGATGCCCACGCGATCATGCCGGACTCGCTTCTGGCAGCGGAACGCGGCGCCGACCCGGCGAGCCGGGCGCTGGCCCAGGTATCTGGGGAATCTGGGGAGGCGGGTTTCGGGGCGGACAGTGCCGACGGGCCGGAGCTGGAAAACACGGTTCAGGTCGACCGCGACACGGCGTTCGAGATCGCGGCCCGCAAGGCGGCCATCGCCCGGGCCGCGCGCGATGCCGCGGACGAAGCGCTGCGCGATGCGTCCGAAGCGGAAAAGGCGGCGCGTGCCCAGGCCGCCGAAGCCGGAGTGGAAGCCAACCAGAAACTGACCGAGGCCGAGGCGCTGCGTGCTCAGGCGCTCGACGTGCTGGCCGAATCCGAGCGCCGCGATCAGGCTTTCGAACAGGCGATCCGCGACGCCGATCAAGCATCGGTCCGCGAACAGGAAGCGGCGCGCGCCGTGGCGGAAACAGACCTTGCCGAAACCCAGGCCGCGGAACGGCTGGCCGCCGCCGAGGAGGCCGTGCGCCAGGCACTGGCCGCCGCCGAGCAGGCGCGCAACGAAGCACTGCAGATCCTCGAGGAAGCGAAGGCCAAGGAAGCCGCCTTTGCCGAAGCGCAGCGCCTGGCCGCCGCCGCGCATGAAGCCGAGGAAGCGCGCGCGCTGGCGGTGGCCGAAGCCGATGCCGCCGAGGAAGCCGCCGCCGTCGCGCTGAGGGC
>JAYNVG010000065.1:0-3433 GCA_038100295.1 Thalassospiraceae bacterium | reverse complement strand
AGGCACATGCGGCAGTTGCCGGCGATCGACAGGCGTTCGTGGTAGCAGAAGCGCGGAATTTCGATCCCGGCCTGTTCGCAGGCCTGCAGGACCGTCATTCCGGCGTCGACTTCGACTTCCTTACCGTCGATGGTCAGTTTCGGCATCGGTTGTCCTTACCTTCCCGCGTTATTCGGCAGCCGCGGGCTGTTGCCCGGCGCCGCGTTGTTCCATCAGCGGACGGAATTGACGGATCAGCCCCTGGATCGGCCAGGCCGCCGCATCGCCCAGGGCGCAGATCGTGTGCCCTTCCACCTGTTTGGTGACTTCCTCAAGCAGGTCGATTTCCGCCGGCGACGCATCTCCCGCGCAAATGCGCTCCATCATCCGCCACATCCAGCCGGACCCTTCACGGCATGGTGTGCACTGGCCGCAGCTTTCATGCATGTAGAAACGCGACAGTCGGGTGATGGCGCGAATGACGTCCGTCGACTTGTCCATGACCATGACGGCGGCGGTGCCGAGGCCGGAGCGGACTTCCTTGAGGGAGTCGAAATCCATCAGCACGGTCGAACTCATTTCCTTGGTCAACAGCGGCACCGAGGCCCCGCCCGGAATGATCGCCAGCAGGTTGTCCCAGCCGCCGCGCACGCCGCCGGCGTGGCGTTCGATCAGTTCCTTCAGGGGAATGCCCATTTCTTCCTCGACGGTGCACGGCTTGTTTACGTGCCCGGAGATGTTGAAGAGCTTGGTGCCGGTGTTGTTTGGACGGCCGATGCCGGCAAACCAGTCGGGACCGCGGCGCAGGATTTCCGGCACCACGGCGATACTTTCGACATTGTTCACCGTCGTCGGGCAGCCCCAGACGCCGACGTTCGCCGGGAACGGCGGCTTCAGGCGCGGCTGGCCCTTCTTGCCTTCGAGGCTCTCAATCAGCGCCGATTCCTCGCCGCAGATATAGGCGCCCATGCCGCGATGGATGTAGAAATCGAATTTCCAGCCGGTGCCGCAGGCATTGTCGCCGATCAGCCCGTTTTCATAGGCTTCGTCGACGGCGCGCTGCAGGGCTTCGGTTTCACGGTAGAACTCGCCCCGTACATAGCAATATGCCGCGTGCGCCTGCATGGCGAAACACGCGATCAGCGCCCCTTCGACCAGCTTGTGCGGGTCGTTGCGCATGATCTCGCGGTCCTTGCAGGTGCCAGGCTCGCCTTCGTCGGCGTTGATCACCAGGAAGTGCGGACGCTCACCAACTTCCTTCGGCATGAACGACCATTTCATGCCGGTCGAGAAGCCGGCGCCACCACGGCCGCGCAGGCCGGAGGCCTTGACCTGTTCGATGATGGTTTCGCGGCCCAGTTCGATCAGCTTCTTGGTGTTGTCCCAGTCGCCGCGTTTGCGGGCACCGCTCAGGCTGACGTCCTCAAGGCCGTAAATATTCGTGAAGATGCGATCGGCGTCCTTAAGCATCAGTTATCCCCCTTCCCGGAGACTTTCTGCTGGCGCAGTTCTTCCTGGTGCAGAAGACTGGTCAGACCGCCCAGAGGCTCGCAGGTGTAGCGTTCCTGTTGCGAACCGGTCTTCGGCTGTTTGCCGGCCTTCAGATCATCGAGGATCTGCGTCGTCGCATCGCTGTCGAGATCTTCATAATAGTCATCGTTGATCTGCATCATCGGCGCGTTGACGCAGGCCCCGAGGCATTCCACTTCAAGCAGCGTGAACTCGCCGTCCTCGGTGGTTTCGCCGGACTTGATGCCGAGCTTGTTCTGGCAGGCCCGCATAATGTTGTCGGAACCGTTGAGCCAGCACGGCAGATTGGTGCAGACCTGCACTAAATGCTTTCCGACCGGTTTCAGGTTGTACATCGTATAGAACGAGGCCACTTCCAGCACCCGGATCGCCGGCATCTGCAGGTAATCGGCGACGTATTCGATAGCCGGCATCGGCAGCCAGCCGCCGCATTGGCGCTGCGCGATGTCCAGCAGCGGCATCACTGCCGAGCGCTGCCGCCCATCGGGGTATTTGGAGATGGTAGCGTCGGCCTTGGCCTTGTTTTCAGCCGTGAATTTGAAGGTTTCAGCGGCATCGCTCATCGGTCGATCTCCCCGAACACGACATCGACGGAGCCGATGTTGGCAACGACGTCTGCCAGCATGTGCCCCTTGGATATGAACTCGGTCGCCTGCAGTGAAGCGAACCCGGGCGCGCGAATCTTGCAGCGGTAAGGCTTGTTGGTACCGTCGGAGATTAGATACACGGCGAATTCGCCCTTCGGCGCCTCAACGGCGGTGTAGGTTTCGCCGGCCGGCACCTTGAAGCCTTCGGTATAGAGCTTGAAGTGGTGGATCAGCGATTCCATCGAATGTTTCATGTCCGAACGGGACGGCGGCGTGACCTTGTGGTCGATGGACTTGGCCGGACCAATCGGCATATTTTCAATAACTTGGCACATGATCTTAATGCTTTCCCGCATCTCCAGCATGCGCACGAGATAACGGTCGTAGCAGTCGCCGTTCTCGCCGACCGGAATCTGGAAATCGTACTTCTCGTAACCGTCATAGGGCTGCGACTTGCGCAGGTCCCAGGCAATGCCGGAAGCCCGCAGGTTGGCGCCGGTAAAGCCCCAGTCCTGACACTGTTCTGCGGTGATGACACCGATATCGACGGTGCGCTGCTTGAAGATACGGTTTTCCGTCAGCAGCCCTTCCATGTCGTCGCAGATATCAAGGAAGCTCGGGCACCATTCGTAGATATCGTCGAGAAGCTGCTGTGGCACGTCCATGGCGACGCCGCCCGGACGGAAATAGTGCATGTGCATGCGCGCACCGCAGGCCCGCTCGCAAAATTCCATCAATTTTTCACGGTGCTCGAAGCCCCAAAGCATCGGCGTCATGGCGCCGACGTCCATGGCGAACGCGCAGATGTTCATCAGATGGTTCAGCAAACGGCCGATTTCAGCGTACAGCACACGGATCGCCTGCCCGCGTGCCGGGGCTTCGATGCCCAGAAGCTTCTCGGTGGCCAGCGCGAAAGCATGTTCCTGGCACTGCGGCGAGGAATAATCCAGCCGGTCGAAGTATCCGACGGCCTGTACGTACGTCTTGTGCTCGATCAGCTTTTCCGTGCCCCGGTGCAGCAGTCCGATGTGCGGATCGGCACGCTCGACGACCTCGCCGTCCATTTCCAGGACAAGGCGCAGCACGCCGTGCGCCGCCGGGTGCTGCGGGCCGAAGTTGATGTTGAAGTTCTTGATCTGGGTTTCGGCCATTATTTCGCCTCCTCTTCGGCGGCGTCTTCGGCCTTTTCATCGCCGGGCAGCATGCGCTGCACCCCTTCCCACGGACTCAGGAAGTCAAAGCTGCGGAATTCCTGGGTCAGCTTGACCGGTTCATAGACGATGCGCTTCTGCTCGTCGTCGTAGCGCACCTCGACATAGCCGGTGAGCGGGAAATCC
>JAYNVG010000002.1:0-190818 GCA_038100295.1 Thalassospiraceae bacterium | reverse complement strand
TTCTGCTAACCATCTGACACTCATAAAGAAAATTCCTTATCTATGTCAGCCCCTAGTTTAATTTTCAAATAAACGATACATCGCCATGAATCTCGGGGCTTTCCGGGTTTTCCCCGATCCCGCTTGCCCGGCGCACGCCAATGGCTATACTCCGCGCGCAAATGCGGGCGGCATCGTGTGCCCGCGAACCTGTTCCCGGTGAAGGCCCCATGGCGCAATCAGCATACGACGTTCTCGGCATCGGCAACGCGATTGTCGATATCCTCGTCCAGACCGAAGACGACTTCCTCGAACAGCATGGGCTGACCAAGGGCGCCATGGCGCTGGTCAGCGCCGAGGAACAGCGCGAGCTGTATGAAAAGACCGGACAGGCGCTGGAAAGCTCCGGCGGCTCCGCCGCCAACACGTTGGCCGGGCTCGCCGCATTGGGCGGTCGCGCCGCCTTCGCCGGCAAGGTCCGCGACGATCAGCTCGGCGCCGTGTTCGGTCATGATATCCGGGCCGCCGGCGTGGCGTATGAAACGGCGATGGCCGCGGATGGGGCGCCGACGGCGACCTGTCTGGTGCTGATCTCGCCGGACGGCCAGCGCACCATGCAAACCTATCTCGGGGCCTGCGTCGATTTTTGCGCCGCCGATCTCGACAACGCACAGGTCGAAACCGCCGAAGTGATTTATCTCGAAGGCTACCTCTGGGACCCGGACCCGGCCCGCGAAGCCTTTTTCCAGGCCGTCCGCGTGGCGCATGACGCCGGTCGCAAGGTTTCGCTGTCGCTGTCCGACCCGTTCTGCGTCGACCGGCACCGCGACGGGTTCATGGATTTCATCAAGAATCACGTCGACATCCTGTTCGCCAATGAAGACGAGATTCTGTCGCTGTTCCAGCTCGACGATTTCGACGCGGCGGCGGAAAAGATCCGTGGCATGGTCGACATCGCCGCGCTGACCCGTTCGGAAAAAGGCTCCGTTATCGTCGCCGGGGAAGAAACCGTTTCCGTGCCGGCAGCGAAGGTCGACAAAGTGATCGACACCACCGGCGCCGGCGATGCCTATGCCGCCGGCTTCCTCGCCGCCTATACGCAGGGCCGCAGCCTGAAAACGTGTGCCGAACTGGGCGGTCTTCTGGCAGCGGTCATCATCCAGCAGATTGGCGCCCGGCCATCCGCCAACGTGCAGCATCTGCTGCAGGATCTGGACGGCTAAAACAGCTTACGCCTCTTACAGGACATACCAAATGGAACTGAGAAACATCGCGATTATCGCGCACGTCGACCATGGGAAAACCACACTGGTCGATTCCATGATGCGCCAGAGCGGCGCATTCCGCGAGAATCAGAAAGTCGTCGAGCGGGCCATGGATTCCGGCGAGCTCGAACGCGAACGCGGCATTACCATCCTCGCCAAGTGTACCTCGGTGGAATGGCACGATGTGCGCGTGAACATCGTCGACACGCCGGGCCACGCCGATTTCGGCGGCGAGGTCGAGCGTATCCTGTCGATGGTCGACGGTGTGGTTTTGCTGGTCGATGCCGCCGAGGGGCCGATGCCGCAGACCAAGTTCGTCACCGCCAAGGCATTGAAGCTGGGCCTGAAGCCGATCGTCGTCGTCAACAAGGTCGACAAGCCGGATGCCCGCTCTTTCGAAGTGCAGGACGAAGTCTTCGATCTTTTTTCGGCGTTGGACGCCAATGACGAGCAGCTCGATTTTCCGACCCTGTTCGCATCGGGGCGCAGCGGCTGGGCCTCGACCGATCCGGACCAGCACGGCGATACCCTTGAGCCGCTTTTCGAAACCATCGTCAAGCACGTGCCGCCGCCTGTCGCCGACGCCAAGGGGCCGTTTTCGATGCTGGTCACGACCATCGAGGCCGACCCCTATCTCGGGCGTATCCTGACCGGCCGGGTGTTCTCCGGCTTGGTAAAGCCGAACCAGACGATCAAGGCCTTGAGCCGCAAGGGCGGCACCATCGAACAGGGACGGGTGCAGAAGATTCTCGCCTTCCGCGACGTCAAGCGCGAAGCCATCGACCAGGGCATCGCCGGCGACATCGTCGCCATTGCCGGCATGACCAAGGCCACCGTCGCCGACACGCTCTGCGCGATTGAAGTCGAAGAACCGATCCAGTCGCAGCCGGTCGATCCGCCGACCCTGGCGATGACGTTTTCCGTCAACACGTCGCCGTTTGTCGGTCAGGACGGCGACAAGGTGACGTCGCGCATGATCCGCGAACGGCTGATGCGCGAGGCCGAGGGCAACGTCGCCATCCGCATCACCGAAACCGGCAACAAGGATGCCTTCGAGGTCGCCGGGCGCGGCGAACTGCAGCTCGGTGTGCTGATCGAACAGATGCGCCGCGAAGGATACGAACTGTCGATCTCGCGTCCGCGTGTGCTGTACCGCGAGGACCCGGAAACCGGCGCCAGGCTGGAACCGCTGGAAGAAGTGGTGGTCGATGTCGACGAGGAATTCTCCGGGATCGTCGTCGAGGCGTTGAGCGTCCGCAAGGGGCGGATGACGGAAATGCGCCAGGCCGGCGGCGGCAAGGTGCGGCTGACCTTCATTGTGCCGTCACGTGGCCTGATCGGTTACCATGGCGAATTCATGACGGAAACCCGCGGAACCGGCGTGCTGAACCGCGTGTTCAGCGGCTATGCACCGCATCAGGGCGCGGTGCCGGGCCGCCGCAACGGCGTTCTGATCTCCAACGCCACCGGCAAGTCCAATGCCTACGGCCTGTCCGGTCTTGAAGGCCGGGGCGTCCTGCTGATCGGCGCCGGGGTGCCGGTTTATGAAGGCATGATCATCGGTGAGCACAGCCGCGGCAACGATCTTGAGGTCAACCCGCTGAAGGCGAAGCAGCTGACAAACATCCGTGCCTCGGGGACCGACGACGCGATCCGGCTGACGCCGCCAAGGCGGATGAGCCTCGAAGACGCCATCGCCTATATCAACGACGATGAGTTGCTGGAAGTGACGCCGGCGAACCTGCGTCTGCGCAAGCGGCTGCTCGATCCGCACGAACGCAAGAAAGCGGAAAGACAGAAGGACGCCGGTTGAGCCGGACACGTCTCGGGGATACCCTACGCGCATGCTTGATAACGCGCCCCCAATTCAGGATGTCGACCGGCCCCGCGTAAAGGTGTCCGCGTTCTGGCGCATGTTTCCGGCCGGGATGCGCCGCCGCTGGTGGATGTTCCGCCCGTTCGATCTGATCGCGCGCCATTTCCCGGTATTCAGGCGGCATCGCGGGCTGTTGGTCGTGCGCATGGACGGCATCGGTGACATGATGCTGTTTCGCCAGAGCCTCGATCACTATGCCGACGCTTTCGGCGTCGATAAAGCCAATATCACCGTGCTCGGCTGCGATAGCTGGAAGCCGATCTCCGCCAATCTGTTTGCCGGCTACAGGGTGATCACCATCGATGAGCATGCCTATGCGCGGAAACTGATGTACCGGTTTCGCGTCAATCTGATGGTGCGCCGCCTGGCCCCGGCCATAACGGTCTGCGATTCATACCTGCGCCGTGCCATGATGGCGGACAGCCTGGTATGGGCCTCGGCCGCGCCGCGCACCGTCGTTTCCATGCCCTACGTGAACGAGCCGACCCGTTCCGAATTCACATTCTACCTGAGCCAAGTCAATGAGATCATCGACACCGGGCCTTACCCGACGCACGAGGTTCTTCGTCATTTCAGATTCGTCTCCACGGTGGCCGGCAAGACCATCGCCCCGGAGCCGCCGCGTATCGACTGGCCGGACCGGGTCCCGGCCATCGCCGCGGACGGCCCCTATGCGGTGATCAACCCAGGCAGCAACGAACCCGGCCGACGCTGGCCGTTTGCATCCTATGTCGCGATTGCGGAAAAGCTTCTGGCGATGGGCTGGCGTGTGGTGTTCGTCGGCACACGGGGCGAACGCTGGGATGCGGCGCTTCTCGACGAGATCGCACGCCGTCCGGGGGTCAGCGACATGACCGGCCGCACCACGCTCTCGGAACTCATGGACATGATGAACCACGCAGGGCTGGTGATCAGCAACGATACCGGCCCGGCGCACCTGTCGATCGCGCTCGGCGCGCCGACGCTGGTGATCGTCGGTGGCGGCCATTTCACCAGTTTCGTGCCCTATCCGAAATCCATCTGTCCGGCCAACGCCCGGTTTATCTATGAGGTCATGGATTGCTATCACTGCTTCTGGCGCTGCCACAAGCGGGCCAGCAAGTTCCAGGTCTTTCCCTGTGTCGCGGCCATTCCGGTCGACGAGGTGTGGCCGCTTTGCTCGTCGCTGATTGATGACGTGCGGAACGTGGATACGCGCCCCGTGGCGGCGGGATAGAGGCGGCATGCGGTCCACGGTGCAGGGCTGGATATCCGCCGCTGCCGTCTATCTGGAATTTCGCGTCTTTCTAATCCTGTTGCTGGGGTTTTCCTGCGGCCTGCCGCTTTTGCTGGTGTACGGCACCCTGTCCGCGTGGCTGCATGACGAAGGCGTTTCGCTGACGGTGATCGGCTGGTTTTCCGTCGCCAGCAGTGCCTATGCGCTGAAGTTCCTGTGGGCGCCGCTGGTCGACCGCTGCCCGCTGCCGGTGCTGACGCGGCTGCTCGGCCAGCGCCGCAGTTGGCTGGTGACGGCCCAGCTTTGCGTGATGGCGTCGATCCTGATGCTCGGCGGCACCGACCCGGCGGCGGACCTGGCCTGGACCGCGCTGTGGGCGGTGGTGCTCGCCTTCTCCTCGGCGACCCAGGACATCGTCGTCGACGCCTACAGGATCGAGATCCTCGATGAAGGCCGTATGGGCGCCGGGGCCGCCAATTACGTCGTCGGATATCGCATCGCCACCTTTGCCTCCGGTGCGGGGGCGCTGGTCATCGCCGATCAGTCCGGCTGGTTCTCCGCCTACGCGGTGATGGCGGCGCTGGTCGGCGTCGGCATCGTCGCCACCCTGTTGGGGCCTGAGCCGGTCAGGCGCGAAGAGCTCCGGATCAATGCAGGGCCCGGCCGGGCGGCGGCCCTCATCGATATCCTGAAACGCGCGGTATGGATGCCGTTCGCGGAATTCATGGCGCGGCAGAACTGGGCGGCGATCCTGCTGTTCATCGCGCTTTATAAATACGGCGATGCCTTGCTCGGCGTCATGGCCAACCCGTTTTATCTGGATATCGGTTTTACGAAGACCGAGGTCGGATTGGTGACCAAGGGGTTCGGCCTAGCGGCAACCCTTGTCGGCGGTATCGTCGGTGGCGCCGTCGTTGCCCGCTACGGCACGCTCAGGGCGCTGATGTTCGGCGGCATTCTGCAGGCGGCGTCAAATGGTGTGTTTGCGCTGCAGGCCTGGATCGGACCTGAACTGCCGATGCTGTTCGTCACCATCGGCATCGAGAATCTGACCGGAGGCATCGGCACCATCGCCTTCGTCGCCTATCTGTCGGGGCTTTGCAATATTGCCTACACGGCGACCCAGTTTGCGCTGTTGTCGTCATTGATGGCGCTCACGCGCACCGTGCTGGCGTCGGGCGGCGGCTGGCTCGCCGATCACATTGACTGGGTTTCGTATTTCCTGCTGACCGGCCTGGCGGCGATCCCGGGCCTGGTCATGCTGCTGTGGCTCATGAAGAAGTCGCCCCGGCCGCCCCTGGCACCAGTGCAAGACGCGCCATAAGCGCGTCGGTGACGGCATCGACCGGGATCGAGATCATTTCACGGGATCCGTAAGTTTCCGCGCGAATGACCGTGATGTCGTCGGCCATCGGCGGGAATTTCTCGTAAACCGTCGGCCCATAGAGCGCGATCAGCGGTGCGCCGCCGACCGCCAGCATGTGCGCAATGCCGGAATCGTTGGAAACGGCGGCGCGCATGCGCGCGCCCAGCGCGATGGTCAGCATCGGATCGAAATCGTGGGCCCGCCCGGCGTCTGTCTGCAACGGCAGTATCGCGTCCGAAAGCGCGCTCCGGACCGGCTCGGCCCATTCCTCTTCCTGCGGGCCGATCAGGAACACCGGCACATGCCCCGCGACGCTGGCGGCGCGAGCGGCGGCGATGAAACGATCAAGCGGCCAGCACTTCGGCCTGCCGCCCGAACCCGGCGCGAAGCCGACGTATGTGCACCCGCCGGGCAAAAGTTCCGCGGCCGTCGTGCGATACGTTTCCGCGATCGGGAGATCGAGTGTCGCCGGGGTTTCGAAGTGCTGCCCGGATGCGATTTCCAGCAGGTCGAGCATCTGGCGCTGCATAGCCTTCGGGAAACGGTATCCGGCGGGCGGCTTCATCGCGGACAGCAGAAATTTCGCCGCCGGCGAAACGAATTTACCATGGCGAATCCGCCAGACAGACAGTGCCGTTGAAAAATTGCGCTGCGTGTCGATCACCAGATCAAAGCGCCGCCCGCCCAGCGGACGCGGGCCGAGCAGTTCCTTCGGGCTCAGGCCGACGCCGCCGTACTCGACGATCTCGTCGATGAGCCCGGCCGCGAGCGGCGCCAAACTCGATGAATAGACGGTGTCCTCCTTCCCGCAGAACCAGGTCAGGCGGGCGTTCGGAAATGCCTGGCGGAGACCGCGGATGAACGGCAGCTTCAACAGCCCGTCGCCGAGCCGGTCGAGGCCGACATGTACCAGAACGCTTTGCATTGCCGATGCGGACGGTTTCATGTGTGCTGCTCCTCGGAACCCGGGTAGCACGTCCGGCGCATTTTGTAGAGTAAAAGCCGAAGCCGTGCGGTCATGACGCCGGCTGTTTCGGCGGCCGCGCCAGGAACGCCACCGCGGCCCCGGTCAATCCGAAAGCGGAGAAGGTGAGCAGGGATGCATCGTAGGTGCCGGTGATGTCGCGGAGCGCACCGGCGATCAGCGGCCCGGCGGCCTGGCTGGCGACCTGCGCCGTCAATGCCACGCCGCGGATCGCGCCATAGCTGCGGCGCCCGAAGAAATCCGCCCAGGCGATCGGCAGGATCGTCAGCAGACCGCCGATGCCGCATCCGAACAATGCGGCGGCGGCGTACGCCATCGGCGCGCTATGCACTTCATGCATCGCCATCGATGCAGCACCCAGCAGCAAACCGACCAGCACCAGTGCATACCTGAGCGGCACCCGTTTCGGCCAGAAGCCATAGGCGAAGCCGGTGATGGCTGAGACCAGCGAAAATGTGCTGACCGCCGTGGCGGCGACCGTCGCATCCATGCCGCGTTCCAGCAACAGCGGCGCCTGGTGCAGGCTGACCCCGGCCTGGATCGGCCAGATGACCAGCGAATACGTGCACAGCAACCAGAACGCCGGCGTCCGCATGGCCTGGGCGCGGGTGAACGTGGGTTCCGGCGCGCCCGCCGGGGCGTTGGCGGCGGCGGACGACCCGTCTTCGTCGGGGGATGGTTGCACCGCGCCGTCCATGGCCAGACCGAGGTCCTCGGGCCGGCGTACCAGAAAAATCCATGCCGGCAGGAAGCCTGCGATCAGCACCGTGGTGCCGACGGCGATCCACGCATGGCGCCAGCCGCCGGCCTCCATCGCGAAGTGCGCGATCAGCGGCATCGCCACCAGCCCGAACATCAGAAACATCGTCGTGACCGAGGTGGCGAACGAGCGCTTCACATAGAACCAGTTGACGATCGAACCGTAGATGCCGATGTCGTACGGCCCGGTGAAATTCATCCGGGCGATGCAGTAAAACACGTAAAACAGCGGCACCGCGTTGACCGCCGACAGGCACAGCAGCGGAATGCCGGTGAACAGCACCGCCAGGCAAAGGATTGTCCTGGCGCCGTTGCGGTCTAGAAACGGTCCGATCAGCGGGGCGGCGATGGCGCCCAGAATGCCGCCCAGCGACACCGCGCCGGAGATTTCCGTCCGGGACCAGCCGAACTCCGTGGTCATCGGTTCGATGAAGATCGACAGCGTGGCGACCGCCGGTCCCTGCCTGGAAAAAGACGCCGCGCAGACGGCGCCGAGGATCACCCAGCCGTAGTAGAACGGCAGACGCCCGGCCAGCGCGTTGATGAAACGAAGTCGCAAATGAGTGATTCCCCTGTCAGATACCGTTACGCTAGCAGGTCGGTGAAAAGATGTGGAGCCGAAGCGTCTATATGTTTATGGTGCGCCCGCTTGGGAGGGCTCGTTAATAATACTGTTAAGGAACCCGCGATGAATTTGGATCTGGTGCCGGTAGGCGATAATCCACCCTATGACGTCAATGTGCTGATCGAAATACCGCTCGGCGGCAATCCGGTCAAATACGAGGTCGATAAAAAATCCGGCGCGATTTTCGTCGACCGCTTTCTGCACACCGCGATGTATTACCCGATCAACTACGGCTTCGTGCCGCACACGCTCTCGGACGATGGGGACCCCATCGACGCCGCGGTCCTGGGCCAGATGCCGGTGATCCCGGGCTGCATCATCAAATGCCGTCCGATCGGCGCGCTGATCATGGAAGACGAAAGCGGCATCGACGAAAAACTGCTGTGCGTGCCGGTCGACGACCTGCACCCGTTCTATGGCGATGTCAGCTCGTACCGCGATATCCGCCCGGTGCAGATCCAGCAGATCCAGCACTTCTTCGAGCACTACAAGGATCTCGAGCCCAACAAGTGGGTCAAGGTTCAGCGCTGGGGCGAGGCCGAGGAAGCGATGTCGCTGATCCGCGAAGCGATGGCCCGGGCAAGCAAGACAGGTAGCTGATCAGGCAGCGAACCAGGACGCTTTTCAGCCAGTCAATCCACCGCCTCGTGCGCCGTCAGGGCTGCCAGCGTTACCATATCCGCGACCGTGGAGCCCATCGGCACCACCTGGATCGGTTTCGACAGTCCCTTGATCAGCGGGCCGAGTACGGTCGCGCCGCTGACCGACGCCAGCAGCTTCATGCTGATCTGCGCACTGTGCAGGCCCGGCATCACCAGCACGTTGGCGGTGTCGGACAGGCGGCAGAACGGATAGTTCGCCAATAGATCCTTGTTGAGCGCGACATCGACGGCCATCTCGCCGTCGTATTCGAAGTCGGCGCCTTCCTTGTCGAGAATCTGCACCGCCTCGCGCACCAGCTCGGCGCGCGGCAGTGCCGGGTGGCCGAAGTTGGCAAACGAGATCAGGGCAACGCGCGGCTCGTGGCCGAAACGCCGTGCCTCGGCCGCCGACTGGCGGGCGATATCGGCAAGTGCCCGCGAGTCCGGGGATTCCGCGACCACGGTGTCGGCGACGAACAGCGTGCGGCCACGGTCGATGATCATGGAAAGACCCATCACCCGTGCGCCCTTGGCCGGCTCGATCACCGACGCGATGTTGTTCATGGCGGCGTGGAAGTTGCGGGTCAGCCCCGTCACCATGGCGTCGGCATCGCCGGTTGCGACCATGCAGGCGGCGAAGATGTTGCGGTCCTGATTGACGAGCCGCTGGCAGTCGCGCTTCAGGCTGCCCTTGCGCTGCAGGCGGGTATACAGATATTCGGCGTAATCGGCGTTACGGTCGGACAGCCGGGCGTTATGGATTTCCAGCCCCTCGATCTTGCCGAGACCGAGCGTCTTCATGGTTTCCAGCACGCGCTCTTCGCGTCCGACAAGTACCGGCGTGCCGTATCCCGCGTTGAGGAAGGCATGCGCGGCACGGATCGACTTTTCCTCCTCGCCCTCGGCGAAGACGACGCGCCTTGGCTTGGCGCGGACCTGATCCAGCGTTGCCTGCAGATTGCCCATGAGCGGGTTGAGGCGTGCCGAAAGCTCGCTTTCGTAGGCCTCCATGTCCTCGATCGGCTTCTGCGCGACGCCGGAATCCATGGCCGCCTGGGCAACCGCCTTGGGCACGGCAACGATCAGGCGCGGATCGAACGGGGTCGGGATCAGATAGTCGGGGCCGTACTGGAGATGGATACCGGCATAGGCGGCGTCGACCTCGTCGGGAACGTCCTCGCGCGCCAGTTCGGCGAGCGCATGGGCGGCGGCGATCTTCATTTCCTCGTTGATGCGCCGTGCACGGACATCCAGGGCGCCCCGGAAAATGTACGGGAACCCAAGCACGTTGTTGATCTGATTCGGATAATCCGAGCGACCGGTCGCCATGATGGCGTCGTCGCGCACTTCCTTGACGTCTTCCGGGGTGATTTCCGGATCGGGATTGGCCATGGCGAAGATGATCGGACGCGGCGCCATCGACTTCACCATGTCCTTGCTGACCGCGTCCTTCACCGACAGGCCGATGAAGACGTCGGCGCCCTTCATGGCGTCGGCCAGGGTGCGGGCATCGGTTTCCACGGCCTTTGCCGATTTCCACTGGTTCATGCCTTCGGTGCGGCCCCGGTAAATGACGCCCTTGGAATCGCACATGATGATGTTTTCGGCATTGACGCCCATTGCCGTCATCAGATCGGCGCAGGCGATCGATGCCGCGCCGGCGCCGTTGATGACGATCTTGGATTCGGCCAGGCTACGTCCGGTCAGGGCGACGGCGTTGATCAGCCCGGCGGCGGTGATGATCGCCGTGCCGTGCTGGTCGTCGTGGAACACCGGGATGTCGAGAAGCTCCTTCAGGCGTTCTTCGATCATGAAGCATTCCGGCGCCTTGATGTCTTCCAGGTTGATGCCGCCGAAGGCGTTGCCGAACAGGCGCACGCTTTCCACCACCTCGTCGACGTCTTCCGAGAAAACCTCGACGTTCAACGCATCGACGTCGGCGAAGCGCTTGAACAGCACGCACTTGCCTTCCATCACCGGCTTCGCGGCCAGCGGGCCGATGTTGCCGAGACCGAGCACGGCGGTGCCGTTCGACACCACGGCCACCATGTTGCCCCGCGCAGTCAGTTCCCAGGCGAGGTTCTGGTCCTTGTGAATGGCCAGGCACGGCCCGGCGACGCCCGGCGAATAGGCCAGCGTCAGGTCGCGTTGCGTGGTCAGCGGCTTGGTCGGATGGATCTCGATTTTGCCCGGCTTGCCAGAGGCATGCATACGCATGGCTTCACTGTACAAAAGCTCGGTGGCGCGCTCGTCCATGTAGTTTCTCCCAGGAATTATCGTTCGTTCTTTATAATTTACGGGCCCGCCGACGGCGTTGGCCTGTGCCCGAAGCACAATATTGCCAGCAGAAACAAAAAGTGCAACGGCGCGTGTGTCAGAGCCGCGACGTGTGATATGGTCGTGCCGATTTCAATACCGCCGAGCGCCGCCGGAAACCGATGAACCACCAGACCCACGCCGTGAACGAAACCATGGAATCGGACCAGAAAACCGCCCCCGCGGAGAGCGGCGACAAGACCGTGACGCCGATGATGGCGCAGTACCTGCAGATCAAGCGCGACCACCCCGACGATCTGCTGTTTTACCGCATGGGCGACTTTTACGAGCTGTTCTTCGACGATGCGGTGGCCGCTGCCCAGGCCCTGGACATCGCACTGACCAAGCGCGGCAAGCATCTGGGCGAAGACATTCCGATGTGCGGCGTGCCGGTGCACAGCCACGAAACCTATCTGAACCGGCTGATCCGGAAGGGCTTTCGCGTCGCCATCTGCGAGCAGACCGAAGACCCGGCCGAAGCCAAGAAACGCGGTTCGAAATCCGTCGTCAGACGCGACGTGGCAAGGATCGTCACGCCCGGCACGATCACCGAAGACCATCTTCTGGAATCGCGACGGCACAATTACCTGGCCTGCGTCAGCCGCGCGCAGTCCGACTTCGCCGTCTCATGGCTGGATATCTCGACCGGCGATTTCCGCACCCAGGTGGCTGCGCCCGGCGATATCGCCGCCATTCTGGCGCGGCTCGACCCCGGCGAGGTCATCGTCGCCGACAGCCTGCTCGGCGATGCGCTGCCGGAACAGACCTGGTTCGATGTCGCCGACCGGCTGACGCCGCTGCCGGCGGCCCGCTTCGACAGCGAAAACGGCAAGCGCCGGTTGCTCGTGCTCTATGGGGTCAAGACGCTGGACGCCTTCGGCGCCTTCAGCCGCGCCGAGATCGCCGCCGCCGGTGCGCTGGTCGATTACGTGGAACTGACGCAGAAGGGCAAGCTGCCGCGCCTGCATCCGCCGGCCCGTGTCGAGCAGGGCGCGGTAATGGAAATCGACGCCGCGACCCGGCGCAATCTGGAACTCACGCAGACCATGTCGGGCGAGCGTAAAGGCAGTCTGCTGGACGCCGTCGACCGCACGGTCAGCGGCGGCGGCGCCCGATTGCTGGCGGCACGCATCGCGGCACCGCTGACGTCGCCGGACGCGATCGGGCAAAGGCTCGACCTGGCACAGGTGTTTCATGCCGACGGCCGGGCCCGCGAAACGCTGCGCTCTAGCCTCAAGGCGGTGCCGGAAATCGCCCGGGCACTGAGCCGCATCACCATCGGCCGGGGCGGTCCCCGTGACGTCGGGGCGATCCGCGCCGGCCTGATCGCCGCCGCCGGCATCAAACGGGATCTGCAGGACCATGCCTCGCTGCAGACCGCGGCCGACCTGCCGGGACTGGTGGCGGCGCTCGGCGGGCATGACGCGCTGATTGACGAGCTCGGCCAAGCGCTGGTCGACGAACCGCCGATCAGCGGTGCCGACGGCGGGTTCGTCCGCAAGGGTTATCATCCCAGGCTCGACGAGCTGATTGAAATGCGCGACGAAAGCCGGCGCCTGATCGCCCAGTTGCAGAAGCGCTACGCCGACGAAACCGGCATCCAGGCGCTGAAGGTGCGCCACAACAACGTGCTGGGTTATTTCATCGAGGTTACGGCAAGGCAGGCGGACCAGATACCGAACGGCACCGACAGCCCGTACATTCACCGCCAGACGATGGCCAACGCGGTGCGCTATACGACCGTCGAGCTGAACGAACTGGAAGCCGAAATCGCGCGAGCCGCGGAGCGCGCGCTGGCGCTGGAAGCGGAAATCTTCGAAAAGCTTTGCACCATGATTCGTGACAGCAGCGCCGCCATCGATGCCACGGCGGCGGCACTGGCGGAACTGGACGTCGCGGCGGCGACGGCGGAACTGGCGCTCAGCGACAACTTTGTCCGCCCCCGGGTCGATGACAGCGAACATTTCGCCATCGAAGGCGGCCGCCATCCCGTAGTGGAGAGGGCGCTGGCGAAAAGCGGCGACGTCGCCTTCGTCGCCAACGACTGCCGGCTGGAACCGGGCACGGACGAGGCCGCCGGCGCCAAGCTGTGGTTGCTGACCGGCCCCAACATGGCCGGTAAAAGCACGTTCCTGCGCCAGAACGCCCTGATCGCGGTGCTGGCACAGGCCGGGCTGTTCGTGCCGGCAAGCCGGGCGCATATCGGCGTCGTCGACCGGCTTTTTTCACGGGTCGGCGCCGCCGACGACCTGGCGCGGGGGCGTTCCACGTTTATGGTCGAAATGGTCGAAACCGCGGCCATTCTGCATCAGGCCGGGCCGCGCGCACTGGTTATCCTGGACGAGATCGGCCGTGGCACGTCGACTTTCGACGGTCTGTCCATCGCCTGGGCCGTGGTCGAGCATCTGCACGAGGTGAACCGCTGCCGCGGTCTGTTCGCGACGCATTATCACGAACTGACCGAGCTGGCCGCGCGGCTGGCGAATCTGAAGTGCTACACGATGCGTGTGAAGGAGTGGAAAGGCGACGTGGTGTTCCTGCACGAGGTCGCGGCAGGTGTCGCCGACCGGTCTTACGGCATCCATGTCGGCCAACTGGCGGGCCTGCCGGAAAGTCTGGTTAAGCGCGCCGAAATGATCTTGGATCGCCTGGAAAACGAAAAGTCGAGCCAATCCGGCAACTTGGGCGACGATCTTCCTCTGTTTTCTGCTATTCAGGCGCATCGGGCTGATCCTAAAAGAGAAAACAAGGCCGAGGCTGCCCTAAACAAGATCAATCCAGATAGCCTAACTCCTCTTCAGGCCCTTGAAGAGCTATACAGGCTCAAGTCATTGATCGCAGAAGATCATGATTAATTCGATGACTTTAAGTCCATGCTGGGGGGTGTCCGCCCTTTGTCAGGCAATGCGCCTGGGCGATCTCTGCAGCCTGTCGTTCTGCTTTGGCCTTGGCCGGATGAGTCCTATATAAATGCCGACCATGATCAAAGTCACCAAGCCCCGCGATATCATCGACCGCAAGGCCGTGCTGAGCCGCCTGGACGACATGCTCGGCTGGTCCGGCTACACGCCGGAAACACGGGCCGACGTTTTCGAGAGCTACCGCAAGAACCTGGAAGACGGCCGCGCCGAAATCCGCCGCCGCTTCGAGGCCGGGGAACAAAGCGGCAGCAATACGGTTCGCGCCGGCGCCTATCTGATCGATCAGCTGGTACGCATCATTTTCGAGGTGGCGACGGAACATGTTTATCCCCTCGGTGCGGAAATTTCGCCGGATACATTGTCGGTGGTCGCCACCGGCGGCTATGGCCGCGCCGAACTGGCGCCGCAATCCGACATCGATCTGATGTTCCTGCTGCCCTACAAGCTGACGCCGCAGACCGAACAGGTCGTGGAATACGTGCTGTATACCTTGTGGGATCTCGGCCTCAAGGTCGGACATGCGACGCGTTCCGCCGAGGAAGCGGTGCGGCTGTCGAAGGACGACATCACGATTCGCACCAGTCTTCTGGAAGCGCGCCTGATCACCGGCAACGAGGAACAGTTCGCGAAGTTTCAGAAGCTGTTTCACAAGGACGTCGTCAGTGACACCGGCATGGCCTTCGTCGAGGCAAAGCTGAACGAACGCGACGACCGCCACGCGCGCATGGGCGACACCCGTTACGTGCTGGAACCGAACATCAAGGACGGCAAGGGCGGGCTCCGCGATCTGCAGACCCTGATGTGGATATCCAAGTACCTGTACGGCATCGAATCGATCGGCGATCTGAAGCAGAAGGGCGTGCTGACCGCCGACGACGCCCGGCGGTTCGAGAAAGCCCAGGAATTCCTGTGGACCGTGCGCTGCCATCTGCATTATCTCGCAGACCGGCCCGAGGAACGGCTGACCTTCAACGTGCAGACCGACATCGGCGCGCGCATGGGTTACACCGATCATGCGGGCCTGAGCGGCGTCGAGCGATTCATGAAGCACTATTTCCTGATCGCCAAGGATGTCGGCGATCTGACCCGCATCATCTGTGCCGCGCTCGAAGAGCAGCACAAGAAAAAGCGCCAGCGCTTCCGTCTGCCGCGTTTCGGCAAGGGCGGACCGAAAATCGACGGTTTCACCATCGACGGCGATCGCCTGATGGTGGCCAGCGACGACATCTTCGAAAACGATCCGAAAAAGCTTCTGGATCTGTTCTGGCAGGCGCAGAAGCATAACCTGGATGTGCACCCGAGCGCGTTGCGCCTGGTCACCAAGAACCTGAAGCGCATCACCCGGAAGCTGCAGAACGACAGCGAAGCGAATGAAATCTTCATCAACATCCTGACCGGACCGGATCCGGACAAGACCCTGATGCGCATGAACGAAGCCGGCGTGTTCGGCAAGTTCGTGCCCGATTTCGGCCGTGTCGTGGCGCAGATGCAGTACGACATGTATCACGTCTATACGGTCGACGAGCACACCATCCGCGCCATCGGCGTTCTGCACGGCATCGACACCGGCAGGCTGATCGACGATCACCCGGTTTCATGCTCGGTAATCGGCGAGGTGCAGTCGAAACGCGCGTTGTATCTGGCCGTGCTGTTGCACGATATCGCCAAGGGCCGCGGTGGGGATCATTCCGAAATCGGTGCCGACATCGCGCTCAAGCTCGGCCCGCGCATGGGTCTCAGCGAGTGGGAAACGGAAACCGTCTCCTGGCTGGTGCGTCATCATCTTTTGATGAGCCACACCGCCTTCAAGCGCGACATCGACGACCCGAAGACGGTGTCCGATTTCATCGAGATCGTGCAGTCGCCGGAACGGTTACGGCTATTGTTGATTCTGACCACTGCCGATATCCGAGCCGTCGGGCCCAACGTCTGGAATGCCTGGAAGGCCGGGCTGCTGCGGGAATTGTACTGGCAGGCCCGCGAGGCCATGTCCGGCGAAAGCCCGCAAGAACGGTTGTCGAAACGTGCGCAAACCGCGAAACAGAAACTCGCCGATGCGCTAAGCAGCGCGCCGGGCGACTGGACGCCGGAACTGATCGAGGCGCATCTGGGACTGGGTCAGGACACCTACTGGCTGACCTTCGACACGGGGGCGCTGTTGCGGCACGCGCAGCTGATCCGCACGGCAGCGATCAACAATCAGAACCTGCTGATCGACCTGACCGCCGACGAGGCGCACGACGCGACCGAGGTCGTGGTTTTCACCGTCGACCATCCGGGCCTGTTCGCCAAGGTTGCCGGTGCGTTGTCGCTGGGCGGCATCAACATCGTCGACGCCAAGATCGTAACCCTGAACAACGGCATGGCGCTGGATACATTCTGGGTGCAGGACGGCCAGTCGGAAGCAATTTCCGGCGAGGCCCGCATGCAGCGTATCCGCAACCGGCTCGAGCGCGCGCTGTCCGGTCTGGCGTCGCCGGCCTACGAATTGAAGGAAGCGCGTGCCAACGCGATGCCGTCCAGAACCAGTGTCTTCAAGGTGCCGCCGCGTGTGCTGATCGACAACAAGGCCAGCCGGACGCATACGGTGATCGAGGTCAACGGCCGCGACCGTCTGGGCTTCCTGCACGATGTCACCAACGTGCTGACAAATGCCGGTCTGCAGATTTCGTCGGCGCACATCACCACTTATGGCGAGCGGGTGGTCGACGTGTTCTACGTGAAGGACATCTTCGGGCTGAAGATGGAACAGCCCAACAAGATCGAGGATGTGCGCAGCAAGCTTTTGGCGGCTGTGACAAGTGCCGCCGGCACCTCCGAGCCGGAGGCCGCCGAGTGAGCTGCCGCCAGGGCGCGGCCGATATCGCCGTATTGCAGCAGGGTGCCATGACCGTGCCGCAATCCGTTTCCAGTCTGACGCCATGAATCTGGTCCGCGCCATATCCGCCATTGGGTCGATGACGATGCTGAGCCGCATCTTCGGATTCGCGCGTGACATCCTGATTGCCAACTTCCTCGGCGCCGGCACGGTCGCTGACGCGTTCGTGGTGGCCTTCCGCTTCCCCAACCTGTTCCGCCGGTTGTTCGCAGAAGGCGCCTTTGCCGCCGCGTTCGTGCCGATGTTTTCGAGATCGCTGGAAGGCGAGGGCAGGGAGCCGGCACGGCAGTTCGCCGAACAGGCGTTCAGCGTTCTGGCGCTGGTTCTGGTGGTGTTCGTGGGCCTGTTCGAAGTGGCGATGCCGTGGCTGATGCCATACCTTGCACCGGGCTTCGATGCGGTGCCGGGCAAGATGGAAATGGCCACCCAGTATTCGCGGATCGCCTTTCCATATCTGTTGTTCATCTCCCTGGTCGCGCTGCAGTCCGGGGTGCTGAATGCGTTCGGAAAATTCAGCGCCGCCGCCGCGGCGCCGGTGCTGCTCAACATTACCCTGATCGCATTCCTGCTGGCGCTCGGCGGTTCGGACGAAGAATCCGGCCGTGCGCTGGTGTGGGGCGTGTTCGCCGCCGGGATCGTGCAGTTTGCCTGGCTGGCCTGGCATTGCCGCCGTGAAGGCGTGGTCCTTCGCTTCCGAAGACCTGTCCTCAGCGAAAAGGTCCGCACCCTCGGCAAACGCATTCTGCCGGTGGTTTTCGGCGCCAGCCTGTATCAGATCAATCTGCTGATCGGCACCATCCTGGCGACGACGATATCGGACGGTGCGGTATCCTATCTGTATTACGCCGACCGGGTGACGCAACTGCCGCTGGGCGTGGTCGGCATCGCCGTCGGCACGGCGCTGCTGCCGATGATTTCCAGGCAGCTCGAAGCCGGGGATACGGAAAAGGCCAACACCTCACAGAACAGGGGCATCGAAATTGCCCTGCTGTTGACGGTGCCGGCGGCGCTGGCGTTGATCGTCATTCCCGAGCCGATTATTCAGGTCCTGTTCGAGCGCGGCGCGTTCGACGAGCGGGCCAGCGAGGCGACGGCGCTGGCGCTGATGGCGTATGCCATCGGTCTGCCCGCTTATGTCGGCATCCGCGTCTTCACGCCCGGGTATTTCGCACGCGAGGACACGGCAACGCCGGTCCGCATCGCGGCGCTGTCGATGGTCGTCAACGTGGTACTCAACCTCGTGCTGATGCAACCGCTCGGCCATGTCGGAATCGCGCTGGCGTCGAGCGTTTCGGCTTGGCTCAACATCGTGCTGCTGGTCGTCGTACTGGCGCGGCGCGGCCATTACAAGGCGGATGCACGGCTGTTATCGCGGCTTTTGGGGATCGCCGGGGCCAGCGTCGTCATGGCCGGGGCGCTGTGGTTCGCGGCGGCCTGGTCGGTGCCGTGGCTGGCCGGCAACCTGATTGAGCGGGTGAGCGCACTAAGCGTGCTCGTCGGCGCCGGTCTTGCGCTGTATCTGATCGCGGCCCGGCTGTTCGGTGTCTATTCGATCGCCGAGATCAAGGGTACGCTGCGCCGCGCGCGCTGAGCCGCCGCACAACAAGGTTCCGTAGGACCGCCGGGATGCCCGCCCTGACCGCTTGACCGCTCCCGAACGACGCGCGATAACCCGCTCTCTGTTCAAGCAACCGGAACCGTGAGCGATCATGACCGAGCGAATTTTTTCCGGCGTCCAGCCGACCGGCAACCTGCACCTGGGGAATTATCTGGGCGCGATCCGCAACTGGGTGAAGCTGCAGGACGATTACGAATGCATCTTCTGTGTCGTCGATCTGCACGCCATCACCGTGTGGCAGGATCCGGCCGGCCTGCGGTCCTCGACCCGCGAGGTCGCGGCGGCGATGATCGCCGCCGGCGTCGATGCCAAAAAGCACATCATCTTCAACCAGTCGCAGGTCCCCGGCCATGCCGAACTGGCGTGGATCTTCAACTGCGTGGCGCGGATGGGCTGGCTCGGGCGTATGACCCAGTTCAAGGAAAAGGCCGGCAAGGACAAGGAAAACGCCTCCGTCGGGCTGTTCGCCTACCCCAACCTGATGGCCGCCGACATCCTGCTCTACAAGGGTACCCACGTGCCCGTGGGCGAGGACCAGAAGCAGCACCTGGAACTGGCGCGTGACATCGCGCAGAAGTTCAACAACGACTTCAAGACCGAAACCTTCCCGGTGCCGGAACCGCTGATCCTGGGCACCGCGACACGGGTCATGTCGCTGAAGGACGGCGCCTCGAAGATGTCGAAATCCGATCCTTCGGACCTGTCGCGCATCAACATGACGGACGACGCCGAGACGATTTCGCGCAAGATCCGTAAGGCCAAGACCGATCCCGATTTGTTGCCGGAAACGGCGGCGGGACTGGAAGGGCGGCCCGAGGCGCGGAATCTTCTCGGCATCTATGCGGCACTGAACGACAGCAATATCGACGCGGCTGTGCAGGAATTCGCGGGCCAGCAGTTTTCCGCCCTCAAGGAAAGCCTGTCCGAGCTTGCGGTCGCCAAGCTGTCGCCGATCCAGGATGAATACCGTCGTCTGCTCGCCGACAAGGCGGTCATCGACGACGTCCTGGCCGATGGGGCCGAACGCGCCCGCGCGCTGGCCGAACCGGTGCTGCGCGAGGTTCACGACGTGGTCGGTTTCCTGCGGCCGAAAAGAAAACGCGGCTGACGGACTGAGCTGATCGTACTGGGCGGTTGCATGTAAGTGTGCCGCACCCCACGTTATGGGATATAATGGCCGCACGAACGTCCCGCGGCATTGGAGACAGACATGTTTATTCAGACCGAAAGCACCCCGAATCCGGCGACGCTGAAGTTTCTGCCCGGCAAGGCCGTGATGCAGAACGGTACCGCCAACTTCGCCGAAGCCGCCGAAGCCGCGCGCTCGCCCATGGCGACGCGCCTGTTCGCCATCGAAGGCGTGGCCGGTGTTTTTCTGGGGTCCGATTTCGTCACCGTGACCAAGACCGACGACAAGGAATGGGACACGCTGCGCCCGCAGATTCTCGGTGGCATCATGGAACACTATCAGTCCGGCCGGCCGATGATCGAGGACGGCTCGTCCACCGAGGAAACCGCCGGTGACGACGACCCGATCGTCAAGCAGATCAAGGAACTGATCGACACCCGGGTACGTCCGGCGGTGGCGCAGGACGGCGGCGATATCGTCTTCAAGGGATTCGAGGGCGGCGTGGTGTCGCTGCACATGCAGGGTGCGTGCGCCGGATGCCCGAGTTCGACCGCGACTCTCAAGCACGGAATCGAGAACATGCTGCGCTATTACGTGCCGGAAGTTCAGGAAGTCCGCGCCGTCGAATAGGGCCTAAACCCGCCATTTTCTTGACATTTTCAGGCAACAAAAATGGGTGCGTAAAATAAGTAGCGCGCCGGACTCGACTATGTTAACCATGTTGCCACTAAGAAGCCGGCCAGTGATCCGACAGGTAAAAATACCGCCGGGTTAATAATGACAGAGCCGAAAAAAACCCAGGGCGATTGAAACGAGAGTAGGGGACGGCGTTCATACCGTAAGCATGATGCCGGAAGCGTTCATGACGACTCGAAGATTCGACAGCTTGATTCTAAGCTTTATCGGTGGCGCCGTAATCGTGACAGCCGCCGCCAGTCTGGTCAGCCCGCAATCGGGCCTGACGGCCAATCCAAGGCTCTCCTTCGATCAGGCCCATGCCGAAGCCGCGCACCTCAATCAGGGTGTCCGCGAGATCGCACCGGAAGACATGGAAGTCGCCGCCGGCGTGGCGGTTGCGTCGTTACGCGATGCCCACGCGCTGGCCGAAAGCTTCGACAAGATGGGCTATCACCTGGACCGGGTCCGTGAAGACGGCACGCCGGTACCCCGCGTCTTTCTGGCCGAAATGCCGCGCGATCTGCATGCGGTCCCCGAGGTCTCGCTGAAGAAGACAGTGTTCTTCCAGACCATGCTGCCGCTGATCCTGCAGGAAAACGAACGTATCCTCAGCGACCGCCACCAGCTGATCCGGCTCAAGGCCGAACAGGCGCTGGGCGGCAAGCTTTCGGCGCGCGACCGCCTGTGGCTGGCGGTGCTGGCGGAACGCTACAAGGTCAAGGACGAGAATCTGGATACCCTGCTGCGCCGGGTCGATGTCATTCCGCCGTCACTGGCGATGGCACAGGCTGCCGAGGAAAGCGGCTGGGGCACGTCGAGATTCGCGCAGCACGGCAACGCCATTTACGGCCAGTGGACGACCGCCGGCGGTGAAGGGCTGATCCCCGAGGAACGTCCCGAGGGCATGGACCACAAGGTTCGGTCCTTCGACAATCTGGAACAGTCGGTGGCGGCCTATATTCGCAACCTGAATACGCACCGTGCTTATCTGGACCTGCGCAAGGAGCGCTCGAAGCTGCGTCGGAGCGGCGAGGCGCTGGATGGTCTTTTGTTGGCCGAAAGCCTGACCAAGTATTCCGAGCGCGGCAAGGAGTATATCGAGAGCGTGCGCACGATCATCGACGTCAACGGCCTGCGCGAGCTGGACGATGCCCGCCTCGTTGCCGACAAGACGGACGACGATCAGTCGGTCTGAATTTTCTTCGGAACGTAATACTGCCTGCCGAACCAGTACCAGCGGCCGTTGCCGGCCGGCATGGTGCAGTTCAGGCGCGTGCGCCCGGGCGGCATGGCGGTGTCCGTGCGGACCTCGATGCGCTTGCCGAGACGCTGGACCTCCAGCTTGTCGACGTGTGACGCATAGCAGTTCAGCCGGTCCAGGCCCTTGTCCGGCCACGTCATCGTAAAGCCGATCAGCGGCGGATTGGACTTGGCAATGGTCGGGTCGTCCGGCGTCATGTCGGCAACCCGGATCGGCAGCGCGTTGGCGGCCAGCCGGAACCGGTCCGGCGAGCCGAACGCCTCGTTCATGGCAAAGCGCGGCAGGTAGTACATTTCGCTGCCGGTGCCGAAGGCGCCGGAATGCTGACCGAATGCAGCGACGAATCCCTCGCTTTTGACCAGCGCCATGACTTCGTTGTTGGCCTCGCCGTAGGGATAGGCGAACAGGTCCGGTGCATGGCCGAGTTTTTCCTCGAACCGCGCATTGGATTTCCGCAGCTCGGCACGAATTTTGTCGCTCGAAAGATCCGCCATGTGCGGATGCGAATCGGTCTGGCTACCGATGGTGACGCCTTCGTCGGCGATCGTGCGCAGTTGCTCCCAGTTCATGTAGCGGGGCAGATTGCGGTCGACGGGGTCGGTGGCGACAAACACGGTCAGCGGATAACCGGCCTCCTTCAGGATCGGCCATGCCTTGGTGTAGACCGATTCATAGGCATCATCGACGCTCAACCCAACGGTCTTCGGCGGCAACGCCTCGCCGTTATGCAGCGCGGCGATGATCGCCGGCAGCGACATGACATTGTAGCCGCCGGTGCGCAGTTCCTCGATATGGGCGCGGAACTGATCCATGGTCACGCTCGTGGTCGGAAAATCCCCTTCGCCGAAACGGTGGTACATGATGACCACGGCCTTGGTCACCGGTTCACTGGCACGTACGGCAACGGTATCGAGACCGGCGACACAGACAAGCGTCGCCAATGACAACAGAACTCTCAAGAATTTCATCCGCGCTCCCCCTATGGGCGATCGAACAGTCAGGAACATGATGACATAATACCGTCTTAGCAAGAAATGTTTCGGCTATGCCTTAGGATCATCAAGTATGAAGTGAGGATTGCCGAATGACTGTGATATGCCGCACGGCCGCGAAGGAATAAGATGACCGAACAAATGAAACAGCCCCTGAGTCCCGAGGCGCTGGATACCCTGTTCATGCAGGCCCGCACCTACAATACGTGGTCGAAGAAACCGGTGCCGCGCAAGACGCTGGAAAAAATCTGGGATATCGCCCGTATGGGTCCGACCAGCGCCAACAGCAGTCCGGCGCGTATCGTTTTCGTCACCTCGAAAACCGCCAAGGAAAAACTGCTGCCGTGCCTGATGGGCGGCAACGTCGACAAAACCATGCAGGCGCCGGCAACGGCGATCATCGGCCATGATCTGGCCTTTTACGACAAGCTGCCATATCTGTTCCCGCACGAGGATGCCGGATTCTGGTTCAAGGGGAATGAAGCGTTGATCGAGGAAACGGCGTTCCGCAACGGCACCTTGCAGGGCGCCTACCTGATGCTGGCGGCGCGTGCACTCGGGCTTGACTGCGGGCCGATGTCCGGCTTCGACAAGGCAAAGGTCGACGCCACCTTTTTTGCCGGAACGTCCGTCAGGTCCAACTTTCTCTGCAATATCGGTTACGGCACCGAGAAGGATCTGTTTCCGCGCAGTCCGCGCCTGGCGTTTGCAGAAGCCTGCCGCGTCGAATAAATAAGCATGACGTGCGGCCGGGACGTGCGGCTCTGATTCCAGACGGCAAGGCGATGATGTGACGCGCAATACGGTCTCTGCGAGCATTTATCTGGTCCTGGTCGTGGTCGCGATCACCTCCAGAATCTGGCCTTTCCCCTACGGCCGTGAAATTGGCGTCGTCCTGACCGTGACGTTTCTGGTGCTTGAATTCGCCAAGGCGCCGCCGCTGCAGCGTAATGTCGGCGCGCTGCTGATCGTCCTCGGTGTCACCGCGGCCTGGGCCGGCGGCGATCTTGCCGGCGGGCTGATGGACGGGCTGGTCCGTTCGCAGATTTTCCTGGTCATGTTTTTTGCCGTGATGTGGCTGCGCGAACCGGCGGTTACCAGCCCGCTGCTCAGACAATTGCGCGATGCGGTGGTCGCGCAACCGGCCGGTCGGCGCTATCCGATTCTCTGGCTGAGCGGCCATTTCCTCGGTTCGGTCCTGAACCTGGCGGCGATGAGCCTGCTGTCTTCCATGGTCGGCGAGCAAAAGGACTTCCGCCTCAAGAAGCGCTTGTCGATCTGCCTGATGATGGGTTTCACCACGGCGTCCACATGGGGGCCATTTTATGTCAGCATATCGGTCATCCTGACCGCCATCCCGGGTTTGAGCTGGTCCGAGCTTGCGCCGCTCGGGTTGAGCCTGTCCGCGCTGCTGCTGCTGGTCGGCTGGTGTTATGACCGTGTGTTCCTGCGTGAGAAACCGGCTGCCGCGAGCGTCAGGACGGGCACGCCGCTGACACTGTCGACGGTCGGCCGCGCCGCGCTGCTCCTGGCGCAGCTTATTCTCCTGGTCATGGGTGCGCACGAAATTGCCGGGCTCTCCATTCCCATCGCCCTCGGGGTCATCGGGCCGCCGTTCGCCATCGCCTGGGCGGCGGCGCAGGCGCCGGCCTCGGCACGCTGGTCCGAAGGTGCGCAGCCGCTGATAAAACGGATATTCGTCAACCTGCCGGAACTCAGGAACGAGGCGGTCGCCTTTGTCGCGGCCTCGGTCTTCGGCTTCGGCGTTTCCAAGGTCATGCCGCCGGAAACCATCGCCGCCTGGCTGAACGACTACGGCATTCCACAAGACGTCATTATTGTCTGTATCATTTTCGGTACCTCCCTGCTGGGCATGGCGGGCCTGCATCCGGTCGTCATCGCGATACTGGTGGGCGAGGTTCTGCCGCCGGACGTGATCGGCATTGCGCCGCAGGTTCTGGCGGTGGCGCTGCTCGGCGTATGGGGCACGTCGACCATGGTCTCGCCGTTTTCCGCGACGACCCTGTTCATGGCCCGTGTCGTCAATCTGCCCAGCCATGTGATCGCCTGGCGCTGGGGGCCGCCGGTGATCTTCCTGTCGTCGCTCGTGGTTGCCGCATATGTGGTCATCATCCGCCATCTGCTGTATTCCTGAGACGGGGAGTGCTCATGACAATCGTTCTCGGCATCGATACCGCGACAACCGGATGCGCCGCCGCCGTGCTCGGCGATGGTGCCTGCCTGGCCATGGCCAATGCGCGCATGGCGCGCGGCCAGTCGGAGACACTGATGCCGATGATCGACGGCGTGATCCGGGACGCCGGCATCGGCATGGCGGATATCGACGCGGTTGCCGTGACCCGGGGGCCGGGAGCGTTCACCGGGCTGCGGATCGGGCTTGCCGCCGCCCGCGCGCTGGCGCTGGCGCTATCAAAGCCGTGTCTCGGCATCGGCACCTTCGATGCGCTGTTGTTGCAGGCGCAGGACGCCGGCGCCTTTGACGGCGTCGAAGCCCTGGTCTCGGTCATCGACAGCAAGCGCGAGGACCTGTTCGTTGCGATCTATGATGATCAGGGCGCGCCGCTTGCGGCGCCACAGGCCATGCGCGCGTCGGAAATCCCCGCCGCCCTGGGACCGTGCCGGCGCATCGCCGTCATCGGCGATTCCGCAGAAGCCGCCGTGCCGTCCTTCGGCGCCGATTTTACCGTCAGGCATTTTCCCGACATAGATCTGCCTGACCCGCGCGCCGTGGCCCGGCTTGGGCTGGCCGCGCTGGGCGCGCCGGGCGATGCCCCGGCGACGCCGCTGTATCTGCGCCCGCCCGACGTGACGCTGCCGAAACCCTGAGCGTGCTCAGGCCTTGCGGATCAGAAGCCGGTGGATGCCGTCGGCGGGCTGGTCCGGTGTCTCCGGTGTCAGTGAAAGTACGGTATGGCCGTGCTGGGTTGCGGAGCGGGGCACGTTGCGCAGCGGCTCATCGCCCTTGAGGCGGACTTCCAGAACATCACCGGACGGAATCTTTTCCAGAAGAAGTTTGGTCCTGACGAAGGTCATCGGGCAGATCAGACCGGTAATGTCTATTTTATGATCTGCGACAATACTGTCTGTTTGGTTATTACTTTCCGTCATTGGGTAACTTGCGCCTTAGTCAGAAAATACTTATAAAACGTGCCTTGCCTGAGAGAAAATAGCACAACGAATAATATTTCACATGGAGTCTAATCGGCCAATGACTGAGCAGCCAACCCAAACGGAACTTCTTGAGCTTACTTCCGAGATTGTGTCCGCGCACGCATCTAACAATACCATTGCCGCAAATGATTTGCCGCAGGTCATCAAGGATGTGTTCGCAACGCTGCAGACGCTTGGTTCCGGCAATGTGCCGCAGGAACGTCCGCAGCCGGCTGTTCCGGTCAAGAAATCGATCACCCCGGAATTCATCATCTGTCTCGAGGACGGCAAGAAGCTGAAAATGCTGAAACGTCATCTGAAGACGTCTTACAACATGACGCCCGAGGAATACCGTGATCGCTGGGGCCTGCCCGCCGATTATCCGATGGTGGCACCGAATTACGCCAAAAAGCGCAGCTCCCTTGCCAAGAAGATCGGCCTTGGTCGTAAACCCGGCGCCCGCACCAAGGGGAAATAATCCCCGCCTGCTGATGGCCGGGTGCCGTCGCCTCTTCACACGGCGCGTTTGGGGCGCTACCATCATTCAGTTGAACGGCTAGGGATGACTATGGACGAATCTCGCCTTGAAAGGCTTTGTGTCGACAAAGGCATGAAGATGACGGAGCAGCGGCGTGTCATCGCGCGCGTTTTGTCAGATGCCCAGGACCATCCCGATGTCGAGGAAGTGCATCGCCGCGCCTCTGCGCAGGATTCCAAGATCTCCATTGCGACCGTGTATCGGACGATGCGTCTGTTCGAGGACGAGGGTATTGTCGAGCGTCATGATTTCGGCGATGGCCGGGCGCGTTATGAAGAGGTTTCCGACGAACATCACGACCATCTGATCAACGTGAAGACGGGCCGCGTCATCGAATTCCAGAACGAGGAAATCGAAAAGCTTCAGGATCGCGTCGCGCGTGAACACGGTCTCAAGCTGGTCGGCCATCGTCTGGAACTTTACGGCGTGCCGATCAAGGATGCGGACAAACCCGAATGACAGCACAATTCACGGAGCATGCCGCTTGACAGTTGCATGGCCGATGATCATGTTCCGCGCCCTGACGGCAGGGGGCGCGTTTGCGCCGTCTGCGCGACCCGCGAATTTGACGGGGTATAGATAGAAAGTGTCCGTGAAAAAATCCGTCCACATCAAGTCCTACGGATGCCAGATGAACGTCTATGATGCGTCCAGAATGCAGGACGTGCTGGCGCCGCTTGGCTATGAAGCCGCCGACGACATGGCAGGTGCGGATCTGGTCATCCTCAACACCTGCCATATCCGTGAAAAAGCCGCCGAGAAGGTCTATTCCGAGCTTGGCCGTCTGCGGCTTGAGAAATCCGACCGGGCCGATTCCGCACGGCCGATGCGGATCGCCGTCAGCGGCTGCGTCGCGCAGGCCGAGGGCGAGGAAATCCTCCGTCGTGCACCTTATGTGGATCTGGTGTTCGGACCGCAGACCTATCATCGCCTGCCGCTGATGCTGCGCGAGCTTGAAAGCCGTGGCCGTGCCGTCGTCGATACGGAATTCCCGCCGGACGACAAGTTCGATCAGTTGCCGGACGCCGGCAAGATCGACGGCGCCAGCGCGTTTCTGACGGTGCAGGAAGGCTGCGACAAGTTCTGTACTTTCTGCGTGGTGCCTTATACGCGCGGCGCCGAATTTTCCCGTCCCGTCGATCCGGTGCTGCGCGAGGCGCGCCTGCTAGCCGGCAAGGGCGCGCGTGAAATCACCCTGCTCGGACAGAACGTCAATGCCTATCACGGCGCGCATGACAGCGGCAGCGAATGGACGCTCGGCCGGCTGATCCGCGAACTGGCCGATATCGACGGCATCGACCGCATCCGCTACACCACGTCGTATCCGGCGGAAGTCGATGACAATCTGATCGCCGCGCACCGCGATGTACCGGCGTTGATGCCGTTTCTGCATCTGCCGGTGCAGTCCGGTTCGGACAAGGTGTTGAAGGCCATGAACCGGCGCCATGATTCCGGAGACTATAAAGACGTGGTCGCACGGCTGCGCAAGGCGCAGCCGGACCTGGCGCTGTCGTCGGATTTCATCGTCGGCTTTCCCGGCGAGACGGATAAGGACTTCAGTGAAACCATGGCGCTGGTGCGCGATGTCGGTTTTGTCCAGGCGTATTCGTTCAAATACAGCCCACGCCCCGGCACGCCAGCCGCCGACATGGACGACCAGGTGCCCGAAGCGCTGAAATCGGAACGGCTGCAGGAACTGCAGGACGAGCTCAACCGACAGCAGATCGCCTTCAACGAAACCTGTGTCGGGCGTACGATGCCGGTTCTGTTCGACCGGCAGGGCGCCCGCGACGGCCAACTCGTCGGCCGCAGCCCCTATATGCAGGCAGTGCACGCCTCGCTGCCCGCCAACCTCTTGGGAGAGATCGTCAGCGTCATGATCGACAGAGCGAAACCGAACAGTCTATCCGCGGTGGCCGACGAAAAACGGGAGGCCGTCGCTTGAGCCGGGGCAGCCGCACCGTGACCCGGGCCAAGGAAACCGGCTCCGTCACGCGCAAGAAATCGTTTCCGAAAAACGGTCTGGCGATTGCCCTGTTCGGCTCGCATCACAGCCATCTGGCGCAGATCGAAAGCAGCCTCGGCGTGGTCATTCATGCACGCGGCAACGAAGTGACGATCGCCGGCGACGCCGAAGCCGTGGCCCGGGCCATAAGCGTTCTGGACGCCCTGTATGAACGTCTCGAGCGGGGCCAGGACGTGGACCAGCCGGAAGTCGACGCCATGCTGCGATTTTCCGCCGAGCCCGAGCGGTCGCTGACCAGCGCCGACACCGGCGTCAGCATCCGCAATCGGGTGGTTACCGCGCGCACGCCGACGCAGGCCGATTACCTGCGCGCCATCGACGAATCCGAACTGGTCTTCGCCGAAGGCCCGGCCGGGACCGGCAAGACCTATCTGGCGGTGGCCAAGGCCGTGGAGCGTCTGGTGCGCGGCGATGTCGAGCGGATCATCCTGTCGCGCCCGGCGGTGGAAGCCGGCGAGCAATTGGGTTTTCTGCCCGGCGACATGCGCGAAAAGGTCGACCCCTATCTGCGTCCGTTGTACGACGCCCTGCATGACATGATGCCCGGCCAGCAGGTACAGAAGCGCCTGGAAAGCGGTGAAATCGAAGTCGCGCCGCTGGCCTTCATGCGTGGCCGCACCCTGGCCAATGCGTTCGTCATTCTCGACGAGGCGCAGAACACCACCGCCGTGCAGATGAAGATGTTCCTGACGCGGCTGGGTGAAAATTCAAGGATGGTGATCACCGGCGACCTCAGCCAGGTCGACCTGCCGCGCGGCACCCGTTCGGGTCTGCGCGATGCACGCGAAGCGCTGTCGCAGGTCGAAGGCATCCGCTTCCTGCGCTTCCAGGATACGGACGTCGTCCGCCATGCCCTAGTCGGGCGCATCGTCAAGGCTTACAACAGCCTCGAAAACAAGCGGGGTGCGGGCGCCCAGTACAAGAACGATGATAACGACGCAGGGGATGATGAGGACTGAACCCGCCTCTGATCTCGGCGGCGCTCATGAAAATCTTGCCGTCGATGTCGAAATTGCCGACGACGCATGGCGCCGCGCGGTGGGTGACCCCGAAGCCCTGTGCGTCCGGGTGCTCGCCACGGCATACGGTTTTCTCGCGCAGCCGGCCCGACCCCACGAGGTTTCGGTCCTGCTTGCCGACGATGCCCGCCAGAAAGAACTGAACGCCGCCTATCGCGGCAAGGACACATCGACGAACGTGCTTTCCTTTCCGTCTGGCGAAAGCAGTGTCGACGGATTTCCGGACGATCTGGCCCTGCCGCTCGGCGACATCACCTTGGCTTTCGAGACGGTGAACCGCGAGGCATCGGCGCAGCAGTTGTCATTTGCTGATCATTTTTGTCATTTACTGGTACATGGTATGTTGCATCTTGCAGGTTTCGACCATGAAACCGATGATGACGCGGAAAAGATGGAAACGCTCGAAGTGAATATTCTGGCTGTGCTTGGGATCGGCAATCCCTATCAACACACACAGATGGCATCGCAGGAATGACGGAACCGGACATGAAAGATTCTAACGCCAACGAGGAACCTCCGAGTCCGGACGGAAACAGCAGCGACGACGGGAAAGTCCAGAACTTTTCCGATCGGGTCCGTGTGTGGGTGCGCAATATCAAACGCATATCCGGCTCCAACGGCTCGGCGCGCGACACGCTGGACGAACTGATCGACGAGCGCGAGGAATCCGAAATGCCGCTCGATCCGGATGAGCGGCTTTTGGTCGCGAACATCCTCGAGCTCAGGAACCTCACCATCTATGACGTGATGGTGCCGCGTGCCGACATCGTCGCCATCCCGATCAATGCGCCGCTCAAGGAAGTCATCGACGTGGTGATGCGCGAAGGGCATTCGCGCCTGCCGATCTATACCGAAACCCTCGATGATGCGCAGGGCATGGTACACATCAAGGATGTCGTCGGCTGGCGCGGCCGCGACGCCGATTTCAAGCTGGCGGACGTGCAGCGCAAGCTGCTGTTCGTGGCGCCGTCGATGCGCGTGCTTGAACTGCTTTTGGAAATGCGCGTCAAACGCTCGCACATGGCGCTCGTGGTGGACGAATTCGGCGGCGTCGACGGCCTCGTCACCATCGAGGACCTGGTCGAGGAAATCGTCGGCGAGATCGATGACGAACATGACAATGACGACGAGCCGAAGCTCGAGCACCGCCGCGACGGTTCGTGGGTGGCGGATGCGCGTATCGAACTGAAGGTGTTCGAGGAACGTCTCGGCGAAAGCTTCAGCAACGAAGACCACGAGGATATCGACACCCTGGGCGGGCTCGTGTTTTCGATTGCCGGACGGGTGCCGATCCGCGGTGAAATCATCACCCTGCCGGACGGCACCGAGTTCGAAATCCTCGATGCCGATCCCCGCCGCATCCACAGGGTGCGGATCCGCAAGGGACCCGTGCCGGGCACAACGCCGGAATCCAAGGGCAACAAATGACCCGGGCCTCGGGTTTTCTGGCCGCCATTCTGCAACACGGATGGTATCGGAAACTCGTGGCGTTGATCCTGGGATTTGCCGCCGTCGCCGCGCTGCCGCCGTATTATGCCATTCCGCTGCTGTGGCCGTCGCTGGCCGGGTTCGCGCTATTGGTGTGGACTTCGGCAAACTGGCGGCAGGCGGCTTTCGAAGGTTGGGTGTTCGGCCTGGGCTGGTTCGGCGGCGGTTTCTACTGGATCGGTCATGCGTTTTTGGTCGATGCCGAACGTTACGCCGCGCTGATGCCGTTTGCCGTGTTCGGTATCGCCGCGGGGATGGGCCTCTATACGGCCCTTTGCGCGGCCGTGCTGAAAATCATCACTGCAAAGGACGAGCACCTGGGGGTCCGGTTCGTGCTTGCATTCGCCGGTTGCTGGAGCGTGTGCGAATGGCTGCGCGGCTGGGTACTGACCGGGTTCCCGTGGAACCCCCTGGCATCGGTCTGGGGGAACCTGCCGGAAATGATGCAGAGCGTGGCATGGATCGGCGCGCTTGGCCTGAGCCTGTTGACCGCCATGATTTTCACGGCCCCCGTGATGTTTTACGGCCACCGGCGCGGGGCGCTGCGCGCCCAGGGGTTAAGGGTGCTGGCGTTCAGCCTGCTTCTGCCGCTGCTGTGGGCGGGCGGGGCGTGGCGCGTCGGCCATGCCGGACTGCTGACGCACGACGGCATTGTGCTCAGGCTGGTGCAGCCGGCGATCCCCCAGGCGCTGAAATGGCAAGCCGACTTGCGCCAGGGGCACGTCATCAAGCAGATGGCGATGAGCAAGCGCACCGCCGGCCCGACAGGGTCTCCGACCCATGTGATCTGGGCAGAAACGAATGTGCCGTACCTGATCAGGCCCGGATCCGACATTCCGGCGTCGCTGGCGGCTGTTGTGCCGGCGGGCGGCGGGCTGATCTTCGGTGCGCCCCGCATCGATGCGGACGGCAAAGCTTATAACAGCCTGTTCGTGATCGACGATAACGGCGGGATTGCCGACACATATGACAAGCATCATCTGGTGCCGTTCGGCGAATATGTGCCGCTCCGCGGCTATCTGCCCTTCGAGAAACTGACCGCGGGAAGAGGCGACTTCACGGCCGGGCCGGGTCCGAAAACCCAGCACTTCAAGGGCCTGCCGCCGTTTGCGGCAATCATCTGCTATGAGGTGATCTTTTCCGGAAATGTCGTCGATGCCGCCGAACGGCCGGCGTGGATACTGAATATCACCAACGATGCCTGGTTCGGGCCTTCCAGCGGGCCCAGGCAGCATCTCGTTCAGGCAAAGCTCCGCGCCGTCGAGGAAGGGCTGCCCGTTGTGCGGGTCGCGAATACGGGAATCAGCGCAATCATTGACCCATTTGGCCGGGTCCGGAATCATCTTGGCCTTGGTGAACAGGGTGTAATCGACGCACCTTTGCCGCTGCCGCTCGAGAAAACTTTCTTCGCGAACTACGGACAATCCACAGGTTTGATTTTGGCCATGCTCAGTATACTTAGCACCATATTCCGCCGTCAGTTGCGGCGTTCCGGCATCGGCTGAACCAGAATCCTCTTCTGAATCAGCAGGCCGGGGTCCGCCGGCCCGCAGTTTGTGTGATTCAGGAGATTTGCCTTGGCTAAATTACCGCATCCCTACATGAGCCCCGCCGGTATCGGGCGAGGCCGCCGGCAACGCGAATTTCCGCCCGGCACGCCGCATCCCGTCGACGTGCATGTCGGCAGCCGGGTCCGCCTGAGGCGTACCATGCTCGGGATGTCGCAGGAGAAGCTCGGCGAGGCGGTGGGCCTGACGTTCCAGCAGATTCAGAAATACGAGCGCGGTGCCAACCGCATTGGCTGCAGCCGCATATACCAGTTCAGCAGCATCCTTGAAGTGCCGGTGTCGTTTTTCTTCCAGGACATGCCTGCCAATGCGCTGCCCGGACACGCCAAGCCGTCTGCATCGGCGGGAAAGGGCATGTCCGATCAGGATCAGGTAATGATCGAGGACGATCCCCTGGCGCGCCAGGAAACCCTGGAACTGGTCCGCGCCTATTACAGGATCCAGGACGAAAAGACCCGCAAGCGTCTCTACGATCTGCTGCGGTCGATGGCAAATCTCCCGGATGAGGAATAAGCCGGCGTCGGCCGGGTAAGGTTTCCCATGGCCGGACCTGGACAGGGCTTTCCGGGCGACGGTGCGGATTGTCTTGACGTGAACCTTAGAAGTTGCCAAAAGACCTGCGCGCCGGAAACGGCGTTGTGGATGGATTTGGACCGCTTGCCGCCACGTTAAAAACTGAGCTAAGTGGGCTTGAGCGCGACCCGTTCCGCAGCCCCCGGTCCATGTTGTTAGGCACTCATTCCAGCTCGGGAGGGACCGACTTGAGCAGATCCAATTACCTCTTCACCAGCGAATCCGTATCCGAAGGCCACCCGGATAAAATCTGCGACCGCATCTCGGACGAAATCGTCGATGCCTATCTGGGCGCCGATGCGTCGTCGCGGGTCGCCGTTGAAACCCTCGTCACCACGAATCTGATCGTGCTGGCTGGTGAAACCCGCTGCTCGGAGAACATACCTGCCAGCCGGCTGGAAGAACTGGCGCGACTGGCAGTCAAGGACATCGGTTACGACCAGGACAACTTCCACTGGGAAAAATCCGAAGTGCAGGTGCATGTCCACCCGCAGTCCGTGGACATCGCGCAGGGTGTGGACGCGCTCGGCAACAAGGACGAAGGCGCAGGTGACCAGGGCATCATGTTCGGCTACGCCTGCAACGAAACCGACAGCCTGATGCCGGCGCCGATCGATTTCTCGCACCGGATTCTCAAGGAAATGGCGATAAAGCGGAAATCCGGCGAGTTTTCCGGTTTCGGCCCGGATTCCAAGAGCCAGGTCACGCTGCACTACGAAAACGGCAAGCCGGTCCGCGCAACCTCGGTCGTGGTATCCACGCAGCACCATGAAGACCTGTCTCAGGACGATGTCCGCGAACTGGTCCGCCCGATTGTCGAAGGCGTGCTGCCGGCCGGCTGGATGTGCCCGGAAGAAGAATTCTACGTCAACCCGACGGGCCGTTTCGTCATCGGCGGGCCCGACGGCGACGCCGGCCTGACCGGTCGCAAGATCATCGTCGACACCTACGGCGGCGCCGCGCCGCACGGCGGCGGCGCGTTTTCCGGCAAGGACCCGACCAAGGTCGACCGTTCGGCGGCCTATGCCGGGCGCTACCTGGCCAAGAACGTCGTGGCCGCCGGTCTGGCCGACAAGTGCACGATTCAGCTTGCCTATGCCATCGGCGTGTCGAAGCCGCTGTCGGTCTATATCGACACTTACGGCACTGGCAAGGTCGACGAGGACGCGATCTCCGCGAAACTCTGCGAACTGGTCGACTTGTCGCCGCGCGGCATCCGCGAACACCTGGAACTGAGCCGCCCGATCTATGCCAGGACCTCCGCCTACGGCCATTTCGGCCGTGCACCGGAAGCCGACGGCGGCTTTTCGTGGGAACGCACCGACATCGCCGATGCGCTGAAGGCCGCGTTCTGACGCACTGATCGAAGGGACCGTCTCATGTCCCGGGACATGCCGAAGGACCCACCGAAAGATCCCTCCGGGAAACCCATGTGGTACGGCCGGCGGCGGACGCACAAGCTCCGTCCCGGCCGTCAGCATCTGGTCGACACGCTGCTGCCGCAGTTGCTGATCGGGAATGCGGAATCGGATGCGCCGGTCGCATTCGAACCCGGCTTCGGGCCGCCGGCCCGCGAACTGCGCCTGGAGATCGGCTTTGGCGCCGGCGAACACCTGAGCGGTGAAGCGGCCGCCCATCCGGATATCGATTTCATCGGCTGCGAGCCGTTCATCAACGGTGTTGCCGCGCTGCTCGCCGATGTGGATCGGATGGGCCTCAAGAATATCCGCCTGTTCGATGATGACGTGCGCCTGCTTTTGCAGCGGCTGCCGGACGCATGCGTAACGAAAATCTATATCCTGTTTCCCGATCCGTGGCCCAAGGCACGGCACAACCGCCGGCGCATCTTTCAGGCGGAAACCCTGGAGGAACTGGCACGGATCGCCGCTGACGGCACCGAACTGCTATTCGCCTCCGAT
This sequence comes from Thalassospiraceae bacterium, assembly GCA_038100295.1. Classification (GTDB taxonomy): domain Bacteria; phylum Pseudomonadota; class Alphaproteobacteria; order Rhodospirillales; family Casp-alpha2; genus UBA4479. Next base: position 156,011 of record JAYNVG010000002.1, on the reverse strand, counting down.
CACATGGACTATGTCGCCTGGGCGCTCGCCGAGGCCCGAAGCCATGGCGGCTGGCAGTGGACGGCTGAGGGACCGGCCGACTGGCGCATGCCGCCGGCGGGCTGGGTGCCGACCCGATACGAGGCCAAGGCCCGCGCCAAGGGCGACACGCCCGCATTTCTGACATTCCGGCGCCGGACCAGGCCGGGTTGAGCGTGCGCCGGTAGCCGGGCTAGAAGCCTGATTTCACGACAATCCTCTTGCTTTTCCCGGTCAATCAGGATATATCACCCGTGCTCCTGATACGGGGCACTCGTTAATCTAACGATGTACAGAGATTGATGGGTGGGCCAACGGCCCGCCTTTTTTAATGCCGATTTGCGACCCTCGGGGTGGTGCGGCCAAACCAAGAGGACAGACGTGAGCGAAGATTTGCTGGCTGAACGCGTTGAACAGCTGCTGACGCCGACCATTGAAAGCATGGGCTTCGATGTGGTGCGCGTCTCGCTCAGTGGCGGCAACAACGCCGTGCTGCAGGTCATGGCGGAACCGTCCGACGGCAGCGAAATGACGGTCGATCACTGCGCAGATATCTCGCGCGCGGTCTCAGCGGTGCTGGATGTCGAGGACCCGATCCCGGGGGCTTATTCCCTCGAGGTCAGCTCGCCCGGACTGGACCGCCCGCTGGTGCGGCTCGGCGATTACGACCGCTTTGCCGGTTTTGACGCCAAGATCGAAATGAAGTCGCTGATCGACGGGCGCCGCAAGTTCCGCGGCCGCGTCACCGGCACCGACGGACACGATATTCTGATTGATATGGATGGCACGCAGGTTCGTCTCGAACATGCCGCCATCGCCAAAGCCAAACTCATCATTACGGACGAGATGCTTGCCAAGCTAGAGGAAGAAAAAGCTCATGAGTGAAACGCTTATGGAAGCCGGTGACGTACACGCCCGGCCTGAACTGCTGGTTGTTGCCGATACCGTCGCACGCGACAAGGGCATCGAACGCGAAGAGGTGCTGGAAGCCATGGAAATGGCGATCCAGAAAGCCGGTCGTTCGAAATACGGCCATGAGCACGATATCCGTGCGCACATCGACCGCAAGTCGGGCGAAATCATGCTGGCGCGCTATATCGAGGTGCTGGAAGACGGCGCCGAGCGCGAAAACGAAGTCACGCAGATGTTCCTGAGCGAAGCGCAGCGCAAGAAGCCTGACGCCGCCGCCGGTGAATTCATCGTCGACATCCTGCCGCCGATCGATTTCGGCCGCATCGCCGCGCAGACCGCCAAGCAGGTCATCGTGCAGAAGGTCCGCGAGGCCGAGCGCGAGCGCCAGTACGAGGAATACAAGGACCGCATCGGCGAAATCGTCAACGGTCTGGTCAAGCGGATGGAATACGGCAACGCGATCATCGATCTCGGCCGCGCCGAGGCGATCCTGCGCCGCGACGAGTCGATTCCGCGCGAGCATTTCAACAACGGCGACCGTATCCGCGCCTACATCGCCGATGTGCGCCAGGAGCCCCGCGGCCCGCAGATATTCCTGTCGCGCACGCACCCGGACTTCATGGCCAAGCTGTTTGCGCAGGAAGTGCCGGAAATCTATGACGGCGTCATCGAAATCAAATCGGTGGCCCGTGACCCGGGTTCGCGCGCCAAGATCGCCGTCGTCTCGCACGACAGCTCGATCGATCCGGTCGGCCCGTGCATCGGCATGCGCGGCTCGCGTGTGCAGGCCGTGGTCGGCGAACTGCAGGGCGAGAAGATCGACATCATCCAGTGGTCGCCCGATGCGGCGTCGTTCATCGTCAACGCGCTGGCGCCCGCCGAGGTGGCCAAGGTCGTGCTCGACGAAGACAACAACAAGATCGAGGTCGTGGTGCCCGACGAGCAGCTCAGCCTCGCCATCGGCCGCCGCGGCCAGAACGTGCGTCTGGCATCGCAGCTTTCCGGGTGGGATATCGATATCCTGACGGAAGCCGAAGAGTCCGAGCGCCGTCAGAAGGAATTCCAGGACCGCTCGAAGATGTTCGTCGACGCGCTGGATGTCGATGACGTGATCGCGCATCTGCTGGTCACCGAAGGCTTCAGCTCGGTCGAGGAAGTGGCCTTCGTGCCGCTCGAGGATCTGACGGATATCGAAGGTTTCGACGAAGACGTCGCCGCCGAACTGCAGGCCCGTGCCCGCAACCACCTCGCCACCCGCGAGGAGGAAATGGATGTGGAGCGCAAGGAACTCGGCGTTGCCGACGAAATCGCCGAACTTGAAGGGGTTACCGCATCGCTGATGGTGGCGCTCGGCGAAAAAGGCATCAAGACGCGCGACGATCTGGCCGATCTTGCCGGTGACGAGCTGCTTGAAATTGCGCCTTCCGGGTCCATGAACATGGATCAGGCCAACGAGCTGATCATGGCGGCACGTGCGCACTGGTTCGAGGACGATGCGCCTGCCGAGGAAGCCGTCGCCGAAGCGCCTGCGGAACCGGCTGAATAAGGCAACGGAAACAGGGATTTATGGTAGCACTGGCTGAAATGACGAAGCCCGCGAAACGGCAGTCCGGCGAATCTGAGCGCCGCTGTATCGTCTCCGGCGAGACGGCGCCCAAGCATGGGCTGCTGCGGTTCGTCGTCGGGCCGGATGATGCTATAGTCCCCGACCTCGGCGAGCGGTTGCCCGGCCGGGGTCTCTGGGTCAGCGCGGATGCGGCGACGCTGCGTCAGGCATGCAACAAGAAGCTGTTTGCCCGCGCCGCCAAGGCACAGGTTTCCGTGGCCGATGATCTTGTCGAGCGGGTCGAGGCTCTGCTCGTCAAGCGTTGCCAGGACATTATCCGACTGGCACGGCGTTCGGACCGTCTGGTATACGGTTATGACCGGGTCCTGGAGGTGCTGGAAGCCCAGGGTGCGGGTCTGGTGCTGATCGCCATCGATGCCGGCGGCGCCCGCGAAGATGTCATTTACGCCGCCCGCAAAACGCCGGTGGTGAGTGGCCTGAAAAGCGGCGAAATGGGCGAGGCGGCGGGCAAGGGTGTTGTGTCGTATCTGACGGTGCAGCGCGGCGGTCTGGCCGAATCGCTGAAAAGAGAATGTGAGAGATTGACCGGGTTTCGACCGGGGGAAATGGACGTAAGCAAATGAGTGACGCCAAAGAGACGGAAAACAGCAAAAAGCCGCTTGGTCTAGCCAAGCCCGGCAGGTTGGAACTGAACAAGACAGTCGAAACCGGTCAGGTGAAGCAGAACTTCTCGCATGGTCGCTCGAAGATGGTGACCGTTGAGAAGAAGAAGAAGCGCACGTTCGTCACCGACACCTCCGGCGACATGGCCGAGGTCAAGGCCGGGTTCGGTCCAAAGCCTGCGGAAACCACTGAAGCCGCAGCCGCCCAGGAACCCGCCGAGAAGCCGGTGCAGGCCGCTCCCGTTCAGGAAGTTGAATCGGCCGCCGTCTCGACGCTGACGGAAAGCGAACGCGAAGCGCGCATGCGGGCACTGGAATCGGCGCGTCATGGCGGCGAGGAAACGAAACCGACCGGCCGCGGCAAGCCTCAGCTCTCGGATCTGGGCCGGGTAGAGGAAGAAGTCGTCAAGGTCGACGAGGCTCCGGAAGAGACCGATGCCGAACGCGCCATCCGCGAAGCGCAGGAACTCGAAGCCAAGCTGCTCGAAGAGGAACGCAAATCGCGCTCCAAGGAAGCGGCTCGCGAGACGCGCGACGACGATGACGTTGTCGTCGACGACGACGAAGACGAAAAAGCCGCACGCAAGGGCAAGGCGGTCAAGGCCGACGCCAAGCGTCCGTCCCCCGGCAAAAGCCGCGAGGAACGCCGCCGTCACGGCAAGCTGACGATCGCCGAAGCGGAATCCTTCGAGGAACTGGAAGAGCACCGCCGCTCGCTCGCCTCGGTCAAGCGCCAGCGCGACCGTGACCGTGAAAAACAGCGTGAACGCCGCTCAGAAGGAGGCAAGGTCATCCGTGATGTCGTGATTCCGGAAACCATTACCGTACAGGAGCTCGCCAACCGGATGGCGGAACGCGGCGGTGTCGTGGTCAAGAAGCTGATGGAAATGGGCGTGATGGCGACCATCACGCAAAGTATCGATGCCGATACCGCCGAACTGGTGGTGCAGGAATTCGGCCACCGCCTGAAGCGCGTCAGCGAGGCCGACGTCGAGGATCATCTGGTGATCAATGTCGAAGGTGCGGACGGCGCGGAAGTTGCGCGCGCACCGGTCGTCACCGTCATGGGCCATGTCGACCACGGCAAGACCTCGCTTCTCGATGCGCTCCGCAAAAGCGACGTCGCCAATCACGAAGCCGGCGGCATCACGCAGCACATCGGCGCCTATCAGGTGACCACCGAGGGCGGCAACGTCATCACCTTTATCGATACGCCGGGTCACGCGGCGTTTACCGAAATGCGTGCGCGTGGCGCCAAGGTGACGGACATCGTCGTGCTTTGCGTCGCCGCCGATGACGGCATCATGCCGCAGACCATCGAAGCCATTCACCACGCCAAGGCGGCGGGTGTGCCGATCATCGTTGCCGTCAACAAGATCGACAAACCGGACGCCAATCCGGACCGCGTCAAGACCGACCTGCTGAGCCACGACATTCAGGTCGAGGACATGGGCGGTGACGTGCTGTGCATTCCGGTGTCGGCGCTGAAGCGGACCAATCTCGACAAGCTGCTGGAAGCGATCCTCCTGCAGGCCGAACTGCTTGATCTCAAGGCCAACCCCGAGCGTCCGGCCGAAGGCGTTGTCATCGAATCCAAGATGGAACAGGGCCGCGGCTCCGTCGCCACGGTGCTGGTGCAGAGCGGTACCCTGAACGTCGGCGATATCTTCGTCGCCGGCGCCGAATGGGGCCGCGTCCGGGCGATGACCGATGCACACGGCAACAAGCTCGACAAGGTCGGGCCGTCCATGCCGGCCGAGGTGCTCGGCCTCAACGGCACGCCGCTGGCTGGTGACGACGTGGTCGTCGTCGGCGACGAGGCGAAAGCCCGCGAAGTATCCGAGTTCCGTCAGCGCCGCGACCGCGACGCCCGGGCCTCCGTCGCCGCGCGCGGCACGCTCGAGCAGATGTTCGAGAAGATCAAGGAAGGCGAGGCGGAAATGCTGCCCGTCATCATCAAGGCCGACGTGCACGGTTCGCTTGAGGCAATCATCGGTGCGCTGAAGAACATGGGCACCAACGAGGTCGAGGTGCAGGTGCTGCATTCCGGCGTTGGCGGCATCAACGAATCCGACGTGACCCTGGCGCGCGCCTCGAACGCGCTCGTCGTCGGCTTCAACGTTCGCGCCAACCCGCAAGCCCGCGAAGCCGCCAAGCGTGACGGCGTCGACATCCGTTATTACTCGATCATCTACAACCTGACCGATGACGTGAAGGCCCTGCTGTCGGGTATGCTGTCACCGGACGTTTCGGAAGAGCTGCTCGGCTACGCGGAAATCCGCGAGGTCTTCTCGATCTCCAAGGTCGGCAAGATCGCCGGTTGCATGATTACCGAAGGCCAGGTCAAGCGCGGCGCCAAGGTCCGCCTGCTGCGCGACGACGTGGTCGTGCACGAAGGCGAGCTGAGCCAGTTGAAGCGCTTCAAGGATGATGTCCGCGAGGTCAAGGAAGGCTATGAATGCGGTATGGCGTTTGCCAACTACAACGACATTCAGGTCGGCGACAAGATCGAGTGCTTCGAAATCAAGGAAGTCAGCCGCGAGCTTTAAGGGCGGCTGTATTCTGAGGAACGGAAACCATGAGCCGCCAGCCCGCCCGTGCCCCGTCGCAGCGGCAGTTGCGCGTCGGCGAGGAAGTCCGCCATGTCATCGCCCATGCCCTAGAGCGTGGTGAAATCCGTGACCCGGCGGTCAAGGGCGTGGCGATCACCGTTACCGAAGTGAGGGTCAGCCCCGATCTCAAGAATGCGACCGCCTTCGTGGTGCCGCTGGGCGGCGGCGACAGTGCCCAGATCGTCGAGGCGCTCAATCGCGCTTCCGGGTTCCTGCGGGGCTGGGTCGCCAAGCACGTTCAGTTGCGCCACGTTCCCCGCATAAGCTTTGCCGCCGACGTCAGCTTCGACGAAGCGGCACGCATCGATCGTGTGCTGCGCGATCCGCACGTGGCCCGCGATATCGTGCACGACGACGACCCGGAAAGCGGGGAATAGATGGCGCGCACGCGCAAGGGCACGCCCATCCACGGCTGGCTGGTGCTCGACAAACCGGAAGGCCCGTCATCGAACGGCTGCGTCGGACGCGTCAAGTGGCTGACCGGAGCGCAGAAAGTCGGCCACGGCGGGACGCTCGATCCGCTCGCCAGCGGGGTTCTGCCGATCGCTTTCGGCGAGGCGACGAAGACCCAGGCCTACGCCATGGACGGCATGAAAACATATGAATTCCAGGCCCGCTGGGGTGAAACCACGACCACGGACGACGCCGAGGGCGAGGTCACGGCGCGCTCCGACACGCGCCCGACACGGGCCGAAATCGAAGTGGCGCTGCCGCATTTCACCGGCCGCATCACCCAGGTGCCGCCGATATATTCGGCGATCAAGGTCGACGGCGAGCGGGCTTACAAGCGCGCGCGCCGCGACGAAGACGTGGAAATCGCGCCGCGCGAAGTCGAAATCGCTGAACTCAGGCTGACCGGCATGCCCGACGCCGACCATGCCGACTTCGAAATGCGCTGCGGCAAGGGCACGTACGTCCGCGCCCTGATCAGAGATCTGGCCTTGCACTTGGGATGCGAAGGCCATATAAGGCGCCTCAGACGCACCGCCGTCGGCCCCTTTTCTATTGAAAAGGCAGTAAAATTGGACGCTTTCGAAGCTGATGAAGGCGAACATGCAGCGGCGCTTCTTAGCGACTATCTGCTTCCTGTCGAGACTGTGCTGGACGACATCCCGGCACTAGCCCTGACAGAGCAGGAAGCGCGCAGACTGAAGCAGGGACAGGGCGTTCCTATCCTGCCGGTCGCACAACGTTCCCCCCTACGCAATGTTGCTCAAGGGGATGTCGTCCAGGTGACGGCGAACGGCACGTTGCTGGCACTTGCGCGTATTTCGGGCGGCGAAATAAAGCCGTTCCGTGTCATGAACATCTAGAGTGTAGGAGAACACGATGTCGATTACCGCCGAACGTAAGCAAGAGCTTATCAAAGAACATGCCGTCAAGGACGGCGATACGGGCTCGCCCGAGGTACAGGTTGCCGTTCTGACCGAACGGATCGCCAATCTGACCGAACACCTGAAAACCCACGCAAAGGATTTTCACTCGCGCCGTGGCCTGCTGATGATGGTGGGTCAACGCCGCCGGCTTCTCGATTACCTGCGCAAGAAGGACGAGAAGCGTTACGAAGGCATAGTCAAAAAGCTAGGCCTGCGCCGCTAATGCGGCTTAAGGCGCACATCCATGGTGGGTGTGCGCCCCTGACGGCGCAAGCCGCTTCATGTTTTCAGTCCGCTGAGAGATGTATGTGGCTCTGCGCTTCGCTCGCGACCGAGGTGGTTGCGGGTTGCGCCGGTGTCTGATGGCACGGCGCTGTATGTAGGATGAGGAAAGACAGAGATGTTTAAGGAATTTCGTAAAGAGATCGAGTGGGCCGGTCAGAAACTGGTTTTGGAAACCGGTAAAATTGCCCGCCAGGCCGACGGCGCCGTGATGGCGACCCTTGGCGAAAGCAAGGTGCTGTGCACCGTTGTCGGCGAAAAGAGCCCGAAACCGGGTTTGGATTTTTTCCCGCTCTCCGTTCATTACGTCGAGAAGACTTTTGCCGCCGGTAAAATCCCGGGCGGCTTTTTTAAGCGCGAAGGCCGTCCGTCCGAGCGCGAGACCCTGACGTCGCGCCTGATCGACCGTCCGATCCGCCCGCTGTTCGTCAAGGGCTTCAAGAACGAGACTCAGGTGATCTGCACCGTGGTGTCGCACGATCTTGAAAACGAGACCGATATCCTGGCGATGATCGGCACCTCCGCGGCACTGACCATTTCCGGCCTGCCCTTCATGGGCCCGATCGGCGGCGCGCGCGTCGGCCGTGTCGACGGTGAACTGGTGCTGAACCCGACGCTGGCGCAGATGGCCGAGAGCGATCTCGACTTGGTCGTCGCCGGCACCCAGGAAGGCGTTCTCATGGTCGAATCCGAAGCCAGCGAGCTTTCCGAGCAGCAGATGCTCGAAGCCGTGATGTTCGGCCACCGCGGCTTCCAGCCGGTGATCGACGCGATCATCGATCTGGCCGAAGCCTGCGCCAAGGAACCGATGGAACTGCCGGAAGCGCCGGCCGGTCTCGACGAGATCACCAAGCGGATCTCCGACGTGGCCGCCGACGACCTGCGTGCCGCGTACGGCATCAAGGTGAAATCGGACCGTCAGGCGAAACTCGCCGAGGTCAAGAAGGCCGCGGCCGAGAAGCTCCAGGCCGACGACAGTATCGATCAGGACCTGCTCGCGCAGGTGATGGGCGATGTGCTCAAGGGTCTCGAGAAGGACATCGTGCGTAACGACATCCTCGACACCGGCGTGCGTATCGACAGCCGCGACACCAAGACGGTCCGTCCGATCGCCAGCGAAGTCGGCATCCTGCCGCGTGCGCACGGCTCGGCGCTGTTCACGCGCGGTGAAACCCAGGCCATGGTGACGACGACGCTCGGCACCGGCCAGGACGAGCAGATCATTGACGGCCTTGCGGACAACTACCGTGAAAGCTTCATGCTGCACTATAACTTCCCGCCGTTCTCGGTCGGTGAAGCGGGCCGCTTCGGGTTCACCGGGCGCCGCGAAGTCGGTCACGGCAAGCTTGCCTGGCGCGCCATGCACCCGATCATGCCGTCGAAGGATGAATTCCCGTACACGATCCGCGTGGTGTCCGACATCACCGAGTCCAACGGTTCGTCGTCGATGGCAACCGTCTGCGGCACGTCGCTGTCGCTGATGGATGCCGGTGTGCCGCTGCCGCGCCCGGTGGCCGGGATCGCTATGGGCCTGATCAAGGAAGGCGACCGTTACGCGGTGCTGTCCGACATCCTCGGTGACGAAGATCACCTGGGCGATATGGACTTCAAGGTTGCCGGTACGGAAAACGGCGTCACCTCGCTGCAGATGGACATCAAGATCACCTCGATCACCGAGGAGATCATGCAGATCGCCCTCGATCAGGCGAGAGAAGGCCGGCTGCACATTCTCGGCGAAATGGCGAAAGCCCTGACCAACGCCCGCGAGCAGGTCAGCGGCAACGCGCCGCGCATCACCTCGATGCAGATCAATCCGGAGAAAATCCGCGACATCATCGGCCCGGGCGGTAAGGTCATCCGTGAAATCTGTGAAACCACGGGCGCCAAGATCGACGTCGAAGATGACGGTTCCGTGCGCATCGCCGCCGTCGACGCCGAAGCCGGTGAACGTGCCGCGAACTGGATCCGCGATATCGTCGCTGAACCGGAAGTCGGCGTCATTTACGACGGCAAGGTCGTGAAAGTCGTCGATTTCGGCGCTTTCGTGAACTTCCTCGGTCCGCGTGACGGCCTCGTGCACATCTCGGAAATGGCCGAGGGCCGTGTCGAGAAGGTGACCGACGTCGTCAACGAGGGCGATCAAGTGAAAGTGAAGCTGATCGGCATCGATGACCGCGGCAAAGTGAAGCTTTCGATGCGTGTCGTCGATCAGGAAACCGGTGAAGACATCACCGAACAGGTCGGCGAGCGTAAAAAACGGGCCTGATCCGGTCCGGAAAATGCAGCGGGGCGGCTGATCTCAGGATCGCCGCCCCGTTTCTTTTTGTTCCGGTCCGATCTGGGCCTGTCCGGTCGGGTCCTTTCGAGCAGGTTTTTTCGTGCACCACTCTCGGATTTCGCTTATTGATGCGCTATAACTTTACCCGGGAAATGTCATAAACTCGGGAGCCTGGGTAATTTGGTGAGGGGCTGATTTTTGACGAAGCAATCGAGCTATTCGTACGAAGATTTGTTGAGTTGCGGCCGGGGTGAATTGTTCGGCCCTGGAAATGCCCAGCTGCCGCTGCCGCCGATGCTGATGTTCGACCAAATCACGAACATCGCCGTAGACGGCGGTAATTACGGCAAGGGCGTCGTCGAGGCGCAACTTGAAGTCAGGAAAGATCTGTGGTTTTTCGATTGCCACTTCCAGGGCGACCCGGTGATGCCGGGCTGCCTGGGATTGGATGCGCTGTGGCAGATGGTCGGATTCTTCCTCGGCTGGACGGGGGCGCCAGGCCGTGGCCGCGCGCTTGGCGTCGGCCAGGTCAAGTTCACCGACCAGGTGACACCGGAAAAGTCGCTGGTCGAATACCGTGTCGATATCAAACGCGTCATGAGCCGGCAGATCACGCTGGGCATCGCCGACGGAGTGATGAAGGTGGACGGCAACGTCGCCTATGAAGCGTCTGATCTGAAGGTAACGTTGTTTACGTCCGATGCGTGAAGGCGCTGACGTGGAAAGCAATGAAGTGAGGGCTATATGAGACGTGTGGTCGTAACGGGCATGGGCGTCGTTTCCCCCATCGGAGACGATGTAGCCCAGGTGACACAGAGTTTACGGGACGGCAAGTCCGGTATCGTTTTTTGCGAAGAATATGCGGAAATGGGCTTCCGTTCGCATCTTTGTGGTGCCCCACAGATTGATATGAACGACAAGATTGATCGCAAATTGCGGCGCTTCATGGGTGACGGCGCCGCCTATTGCTATGTCGCCATGAGTGAAGCCATTGCGGATGCCGGGTTAAGTGAAGCGGACGTTAGAAATGAGCGCACGGGGCTGGTGGTCGGTTCAGGCGGTCCGTCTACATCGGCGCTTGTCGCTGCCGCGGATATCGCCCGTGAAAAGGGACCGAAGCGGATCGGGCCTTATGCCGTGCCGAAAGCCATGTGCTCGACGATATCGGCAAACATGTCGACCGCTTTTCATATGCGTGGCCTCAGCTATTCGATTTCATCCGCATGCTCGACCAGCGCGCACTGCATCGGCAACGGCGCTGAACTGATCCAGTGGGGCAAGCAGGACGTCGTCTTGGCCGGCGGCGCCGAGGAACTGCACTGGACGCTGACGGTGCTGTTCGATGCCATGGGCGCGCTGTCGTCGAAATACAACGATACGCCGACGCGGGCTTCCCGGCCGTTCGATGTCGACCGGGACGGCTTCGTGATCGCCGGAGGTGCCGGCGTCGTGGTGCTCGAGGAACTTGAGCACGCGAAGGCGCGCGGCGCCAAGATCTACGGCGAGATTGTCGGTTACGGCGCGACGTCGGACGGCGTCGACATGGTGGCGCCGTCGGGTGAAGGCGCACGGCGCTGCATGCAGTTGGCCACCGCCGGGCTTGGCAACACCAAGGTCGACTACATCAATGCCCACGGCACCTCGACCCCGGCCGGTGACATGACGGAAATCCGTGCCATCCAGGAAGTGTTCGGCGCGCACAAGCCGAAAATATCCTCGACCAAGTCGCTGACCGGTCATTCCCAGGGGGCAACCGGCGCACACGAGGCGATCTATTCGCTGATCATGCTGAACAACGACTTCGTCGCCGCATCGGCGAACGTCGAAAACCTCGACCCGGAATCGGGAGAAGCGGATATCGTGCGGACACGCATCGATAATGCCGGGCTGAACTGTGTGCTTTCCAACAGCTTCGGGTTCGGTGGCACGAACGCGACCTTGGCTTTCAAGCGTTATGAGGCCTGATCCCGTGAACGAACAAAAATCATCGGACGCCGCAAGCCGTCTCGCCAAGCAGTCCAACCTGATGGACGGCAAGCGCGGTCTGATCATGGGGGTCGCCAACGACCATTCCATCGCCTGGGGCATCGCCAGCACACTGGCGGCGCACGGTGCTGAAATGGCGTTTACCTACCAGAACGACGCCATCGAACGCCGTGTCCGGCCGCTGGCCGAAAGCGTCGGCTCGAAAGTGATCGTACCTTGTGATGTCGAGGACGAGGGTTCGATTGCCGCCGCCGTCGGTGCCTGCGCGGACGAATGGGGATCTATCGATTTCGTGGTGCATGCCATCGCCTATTCCGACAAGCAGGAACTGAAGGGCAAGTATGTGGCGACGACCCGCGAGAACTTCCAGCGCACCATGGATGTCTCGTGCTATTCGTTCACGTCCCTGGCCCGCCACACGGCACCGCACATGAAAGACGGCGGCAGCATGATCGCACTGTCGTTCTACGGTGCTGAAAAGGTGGTGCCGAACTACAACGTCATGGGCGTCGCCAAGGCCGCGCTTGAAGCAAGCGTACGTTATCTGGCGTCCGATCTCGGCCCGGACAATATCCGCGTCAACGCGATCTCGGCGGGGCCGATGCGGACCCTGGCCGGCAGCGCGATTGCCGGCGCCCGGCACATTTTCAAATGGAACGAACAGCACGCCCCGCTGCGCCGCAATGTCCAGCTCGACGACATCGGCGGCTCGGCGCTCTATCTGCTGTCGGACCTGTCTCTGAGCGTCACCGGTTCGGTGCAGTACGTCGACAGCGGATACAACATCGTCGGCGTGCCGTTCCCGGGCAAGGACGAGACCTGACGCACGGCGGCATTGCACTTTTGCGGCGGATTAATTAAGTAAGCTCTATGAAGAACAGCAAACGCTACGCACCGATCATCAGCAAACTGCGCGACGCGGGACTGCGTCCGACACGCCAGCGTATCGCGCTGGCGGAACTGATGTTCCGGGGCGACGACCGTCATGTCAGCGCCGAAATGCTGCACAACGAAGCGACCGATGCACGCGTGTCGGTGTCGCTGGCCACCGTCTACAACACCCTGCACCAGTTTACCCAGGCCGGTCTGCTGCGCGAAATCGCGGTTGAATCCGGTCGTTCGTATTTCGACACCAACACCTCCGATCATCATCATTTCTATTTTGAAAGCGATGGTCACCTTGAGGATGTCAGCTCCGACGAGGTTGTCGTTTCCAGCCTGCCGACGCCGCCCAGGGGCGCCAGTATCTCACGCGTCGATGTGGTCATTCGCGTCCGCGAAAACTGATATAATTTAGAATTATTCTAAACTGTTGACTCGTGCCTGACCGCGCGCCATATTAAGTGCGTGCACGGTGCGCCGCGCCCTGAAATAACAATGCCATTCAGATCGATCTACACAGAAGGAGGATCACATGTCCCTTAAGGGAAGCAAAACCGAAGAAAATCTCAAAGCAGCCTTCGCCGGGGAATCCCAGGCCAACCGCCGCTATCTGTATTTCGCGCAGAAAGCCGACGTTGAAGGCTACAACGATGTCGCCGCCGTTTTCCGTTCCACCGCCGAAGGCGAAACGGGTCACGCGCACGGCCATCTCGAGTTCCTTGAAGAAACGGGTGATCCGGCAACCGGTGAGCCGATCGGCCCGACCGGCGACAACCTGAAAGCGGCGATCGCGGGTGAAACCCACGAATACACCGACATGTATCCGGGCATGGCAAAGACCGCCCGTGACGAAGGTTTCGACGAAATCGCCGACTGGTTCGAAACGCTGGCGAAGGCTGAAAAGTCGCACGCCGGCCGGTTCCAGAAAGCCCTCGACACGATGGATTGATCGCATCGGTTTGACGATGCGAGCGTGAAGGGGGGCATTTGCCCCCCTTCATCGTCCACCCGCTGAAAAGTTTTGATGTACAGATACTGAGGTAGCCGTCATGAGCGAAGGCAGTCTTGAAGCACCGGAACGTCATCCGATTCCCTGGCAGGATGCGGATTTTTACGATGAAGCGAAGCTCGATGAAGAGCTGCGCCGGGTATTCGATATCTGTCACGGCTGCCGGCGCTGTTTTAACCTGTGCGACAGTTTTCCGCGGCTGTTCGATCTGGTCGACGAGTCCGAAACCGGGGAACTTGATTCCGTTGACAGCAAGGATTTCAAACCGGTCGTCGATGCCTGCACGCTTTGCGATATGTGCTTCCTGACGAAGTGTCCGTACGTCCCGCCGCACGAATTCAATCTGGATTTTCCGCACCTGATGCTGCGATATCGCGCCATCGAACAGAAAAAGGGCGCGGTGCCGTTCGCTGCCCGGCAGTTGACGCAGACCGATCGCAACGGCCAGATCGCCAGCAAGGTCGCGGGACTGGCGAACTGGGCCGGCAAATGTGGCAATGCCGTCACCCGTCCGGCGATGGAGGCGGTGCTGGGTGTCGACCGCAAGGCCAAGCTGCCGCCCTTCGCATCGCTGCCGTTCACCGAACACACCGAGGAGCCGGCGGTGAACAAGGACGCGCCGGCCTATGGCCGCAAGGCGGTTCTGTATGCCACCTGTTTCGCCAATTACAACAATCCGTCGATCGGTGTCGCCGCGCGCGCGATCCTCGCCAGGAACGGTGTCGAAACCGAAGTCGTCTATCCGCGATGCTGCGGCATGCCGCAGCTCGAACAGGGCGATATCGCCGCCGTCGCCGAAAGCGCCAAGGCCACGGCAGCGGATCTCAAGCCCTGGATAGACAAGGGCTATGACGTCATCGCGCTGGTTCCGTCCTGTGCGCTGATGCTGAAGTTCGAATGGCCGCTGATCGTCCCCGACGACGAAAACGTGAAACAGCTCAGCTCGGCGACGTCCGATATCACCGAATACGTGGTTTCCATCGCCAAGGGCGAGGGCATGGCCGAAGGTCTGGGTGCGCTCGACGGTGGCGTGACGGTGCATATTTCCTGTCACAGTCGGGCCCAGAACATGGGCCAGAAAGCGGCGGAAATGCTGCGCCTGATTCCCGATCTGGAGTTGAACGTGATCGAACGCTGTTCCGGTCACGGCGGGTCGTGGGGCATCATGAAGGACAACTTCGATGTCGGCATCAAGATCGGCAAGCCGGTTGCCCGCAAGGCCGCCGATGCCAACAGCAAGTACGTTCTTTCCGAATGTCCGCTGGCACGCGATCACATCGTGCAGGGGATCGAGATGCTCGATAAGCCGACCGACGGCATCGAAAGCATGCAGCACCCGGTGGAACTGATCGCCCGCGCGTACGGGCTTTAGGAACAGGCCTGGAGACGAAATGATGCCGAAGACCGAGATCACCCGTGCGGATATCATCCCCATGGATGAATATACGAAGACCCGCAAGGAGCGCCGCACCGCCATGTCGGCGCTGAAGCGCGACCGGCGTGTATCGTGCGGACCGGATGCGACGTTCTATTTCGAAAGCTACGACACCATGTGGCATCAGGTGCACGAGATGCTGTACATCGAAAAGGGCGGCGAGGAACAGGTCGCGGATGAACTTGCGGCGTACAATCCGCTTATCCCGAAGGGCCGTGAGCTTGTTTCGACGCTGATGTTCGAGATCGAGGACGAAAACCGCCGCCGTGCATTTCTCGCCGGACTGGGGGGTGTCGAGGAAACCATCACCCTTGAGTTCGACGGTGAAATCATAAAGGGCGTGCCCGAGGACGACGTCGACCGGACCACGGCGGACGGCAAGGCGTCATCCGTGCAGTTCATACACTTCCCGTTTACGGATGCGCAGGCGGAAAAGTTCAAATCGACGGACGGCCGTGTGGTGCTCGGGATCGGTCACGCGAAATACGGTCACATGGCTGTGCTCACCGACGCGACGCACAAGGCGCTGGCGGCGGATCTGGCCTGATTGCGGGAAGCCCCGTCGTTATTCGAAAACTTCGTTCCGGTAGACGCCCCAGAACTCGACGCGCCTGAGCCAGCCGTCGATCCCCTTGATACGCACCTTGCACCAGCCGGTATCGGACGGGCAGGACAGGATTTCGCCGATCACGTTCGGCATGATGGCGGCCAGGGCCCTGCTTTTGGCATCGGGCTCGGCCCGCAGGGTGCGTTCCTTGCCGGTGACCAGAAACGTCCGCTTTCCCGAAAGCATGCTTTGATGCATCCAGCCCTGTGTGCCTTCCCAGTCACGGACCAGGCGCCAGGTCCGATACTCCTTGATGATTTCGACGGGCAGGGATTCCCGCTGGAAGATCCATTCAACCGGGTACTGGACGCCGGGACCGGTGCGCAGATTGACCTCGGCCGCGCGCAGGCTCACGTATCGAGGCAGCGGCAGACCGGTGCTTTGCGCCAGCGCCAGGGTGCCGACAAAGCCGGACATGAAAATGCCGACGATGAAAAGTATCGTCAGAATGGCTGCGCGGCGGCGTGGGGGTATGATATTCATGGACTGTTTATCGCCATCGTGGCGCCTCTGGTCAAGTTGCTGGACAATACAGCGGCGGATTGCTATGGCCACGGCTAACAAAGCGCGTTGAAAGGGCCCGAAAATGCCGCGAAACAAGCCAGTCGTCGTTGTCACCCGGAAACTCCCGGATGCCATCGAAACCCGGATGATGGAACTGTTCGATGTCCGTCTGAACCTGGACGACAAACCGATGTCGGCCTCGGAACTGGTCGAGGCGGTGAAAACCGCCGACGTGCTGGTGCCGACGGTCACCGACCGGATAGATGCAAAGGTCCTCAGCCAGTCCGGGTCGAACCTCAGACTGATCGCCAACTACGGCGCCGGCGTCGACCATATCGATCTGGCTTCGACCCGCCAGCGCGGGATCACGATCACCAATACGCCGGACGTCCTCACGGAAGATACCGCGGACATGACCATGGCGCTGCTTCTGGCGGTGCCCCGGCGCCTGACCGAGGGCGAGCGCCAGCTGCGTTCGGGCGACTGGCCCGGCTGGTCACCGACGTGGATGCTGGGACATCGTATTTACGGCAAGCGGCTGGGTATCATCGGGATGGGGCGGATCGGCCAGGCGGTGGCGCGCCGCGCGCGCGGGTTCGGGCTGTCCATTCACTACCATAACCGGCGCCAGGTCCCGGAAGCGGTGGAAAACGAACTGGAAGCGACGTACTGGGAAAGCCTCGACCAGATGCTGGCCAGGATGGACTTCGTTTCCGTCAACTGCCCGCATACCCCGGCGACGTATCACCTGCTGTCGGCACGGCGCCTGAAGCTGCTTCGGGAAAATGCCGTGATCATCAACACCGCACGCGGCGAGATCATCGACGAAAACGCGCTGACCCGTTTGCTGGCCAACGGCGACATTGCCGGTGCCGGGCTCGACGTGTTCGAACACGAACCTGCGGTCAATCCGAAGCTGGTGGCGCTCGACAATGTCGTCCTGTTGCCGCACATGGGTTCGGCCACGCATGAAGGCCGTCTCGATATGGGCGAAAAGGTGCTGATCAACATCAAGACCTTCGTTGACGGGCATGCCCCGCCGGACCGCGTGCTCGGCGACAGCTTCTGATCGCATCCGGGATATTCGATATTTCGCAGGGGCGGCGCAGCAGGGTTATCTGCCGCGTCGAACTGTTTTCGGCTCAGGATTCGGCCAGCGCCTGATCCAGATCCTCGATCAGGTCGTCCACGTCTTCCAGTCCGACCGACAGTCGGACCAGCCCGTCGGTGATCCCGAGCGAGGCTTTCTCGTCATCACTCAGGCGCTGGTGCGTCGTCGTCGAGGGATGGGTGATGAGGCTTTTCGCATCGCCCAGATTGTTCGAGATATCGACGATACCGAGGGCGTTCAGGGTTCTGAAGCTGGCCGCCTTGCCGCCCTTGATTTCGAACGCGACAAGGCTGGAGCCGCTGCCGTCCATCTGCGCCAGTGCCAGATTGTGCTGCGGATGGCTCTGCAGGCCCGGATAGATCGCCTTGACGATCTTCGGATGGGATTCCAGGAAGGTCGCGACCCTGGTGGCGTTGTCGCAGTGCTGGCGTACGCGGACGGCCAGCGTCTCGAGCCCCTTCAGCAGAACCCAGGCATTGAACGGCGACAGCGCCGGTCCGGTGTGGCGCATCCACGGCGTCAGATGATCGGTAATGAAGGCTTCGTCATTGGTCAGGATGGCGCCGCCCAGTGTGCGGCCCTGTCCGTCGATGTGCTTGGTCGCCGAATAGACGACGATATCCGCGCCGAGCGCGAGCGGCCGCTGCAGCACCGGCGTCGCAAAGACATTGTCGACGATGACCCTGGCACCGGCGGCATGGGCCAGTCCGGAAACCCGGGCAATATCGATGACTTCCAGGCACGGGTTCGACGGCGTTTCAAGGAATACCGCGTTGGCGGGCGTGGCCAAAGCCTTTTCCCAGGCATCGTAATCGGTACCGTCGACGAACACCGCTTCGATGCCGTACTTCGGCAACTGATCGGCGATGATGTACAGACACGATCCGAACAGCGCGCGTGACGCGACGACACGGTCGCCGGCCTTGAGCTGCGAAGCCAGCGCGGCAAACACGGCGGACATCCCGCTCGCCGTCGCTACGCAGTAATCCGCGCCTTCGAGCAACGCCAGGCGTTCCTCGAACATGGCCAGGGTCGGATTGGCGTAGCGCGAATAGATGTAGCGCTTCTTGTCGCCCTTGAAGGCCAGTTCGGCCTCTTCGGCGGACGGGTAAACATAGCCGGACGTCATGAAGATCGCCTCCGAGGTTTCCTCGAAGGGAGAACGCGACGTGCCGCCGCGCACAAGCTGCGTCGCGGGACGCCAGGATTTAGAAGAATTTTTGTTGCTCATCAGGAGCCTCCAATACTGGGGCCCCGGTCCAATAAAAAACCCTGACGTCCACGCCAGGGGCCTCGTCGAACCGAGACCTTTTAGCGGGTTTATTTAGCGTGGCCGCAAGCCGGTCGGACAAATCACCACGTAGGTTCAGGTTATATGCAACCGGCGCACACTCGACAAGTCATTCCGTGTCCGAGCAAGGATGGATATCCGTATTGACGGCGATCATGCGGTTTGTTATTAACGACTAAGTTAATTAACGTAATGGTTAAATAAATGCCGGCTGATTCACTGAGTGAAACCTTCTCCGCCCTTGCCGACCCGACCCGTCGCGCCATTTTGTCGCGGCTGTCGGGCGGCGAGATGACGGTGAAGGATCTTGCCGAGCCGTTCGACATCAGCATGCCGGCAATCTCGCGCCATCTGAAGGTGCTTGAGAAGGCGGGCCTGATCGAGCGGGGCAAGGATGCACAATGGCGTCCCTGCCGTCTTAACGCGGAACCGCTGCGCGAAGCCAACGGCTGGATCGAGACGTACCGCGAATTCTGGACCCAGAGCCTCGACCGCCTGGACGATTATCTGAAGGAAATTCAAAAAGGAAATAAAGATGGACGCCAACACTGATACCGCCATGCGTGAACTGACGATGACGCGCACGTTCGATGCGCCGCGCGCCCTTGTGTTCAAGGCATGGACGCAGCCCGAACATCTGGCACGATGGATGGGCTGCGAACATACGGTGAAGATCAACGTCACCTGTGATCTGAAAGTCGGCGGCGATCTGCGCGTGGAAATGACTCTCGACGACGGCACGCTGCATGTCGTCATCGGCAAGTATCTTGAAATTGATGCGCCCGAGCGGCTGTCGTTTACCTGGGACTGGGAAAACGGAGGTCTGGGGACCGAGACGGTCGTCAGCATCGATCTTGAGGAAGCCGGCGGCAAGACGCTCATGACGATGTCGCACCGCCTGTTCGATGCGACGGAACTACGCGATCTGCATGGCGAGGGCTGGACGGCCAGCATGGACCGCCTGGCGGAATATCTGCCGCAAGCGCTCGGAAAATAACCGCCGACATGCCGACGGTCTTTTTCACCAACCAGCTTGCGCGGTTTATCGAGGCGCCGACGGCCACCGTTGCCGGCGGCACGCTGGCCGAGGCCCTTGAACAGGTTTTCGCAAATCATCCGAAGCTGCGCGGCTACATCCTCGATGACCAGGGCGCGATCCGCCAGCACGTCGCCATATTTGTCGACGGCACGCAGGCAAAGGACAGAAAACGGCTGACGGACAGCGTTTCCGAAGACAGTGAAATCCACGTCTTCCAGGCGCTCTCCGGCGGATAACACAAGAGGACAAAATGACAGACAAACTATTCGTCGGAACACGCAAAGGGCTGTTCGTGCTGGCACGCAAAGCCGCTGGCTGGAATATCGTCGAAACCCGATTCCTGGGCGAGCCGGTCAGCGCGGTGCTGGCCGTCGATGACATGGTTCTGGTGGCGCTCGACCTCGGGCATTTCGGTCCCAAGGTGTGGCGCCGGGCCGGGAACGACGACTGGACGGAAATGCAGGCGCCGGCCTTTCCGGCGAAGCCGGATGATGCCGAGGACGATCCGCATCCCTGGTCCGTCGGCCGTATCTGGAACCTGACGCCGGGCGGCGTCGATGGCCGCATCTGGGCCGGGACCATGCCGGGCGGGTTGTTCCGCTCCGACGACAACGGCGCGACATGGTCGTTGAACGAACCCTTGTGGATGATGCCGGACCGATTGAAATGGATGGGTGTCGCGGGCGGCGAGCAGCCCGGGTTGAGCACGGTGCTGGTCGATCCCGACGATCCGGCGAAGCTGACGCTTGGCGTCTCGTGCGCCGGGATCTGGCAGACCACGGACACCGGTAAAACCTAGCGTAACATCGGCGACGGTTTTTATAACGAGTACATGCCGCCGGACCAGCAACGCGATCCGATCGGCCAGGACATTCACCAGATCGCGCATTGCCGTGCGCACCCGGAAGTCATCTGGTGTCAGCATCATTCGCGCATCTATCGTTCGACGGATTACGGTGCAACCTGGCACCCGATCGAAACCGCCCGGCCATCCGGGTTCGGGTTCGCCGTGGCGGCGCATCCCGAAGACCCGGAAACGGCCTGGTTCGTCCCGGCGATCAAGGACGAGCAGCGCTTCCCGGTGGACGCCCGGCTGGTCGTCTCAAGAACACGCGACGGCGGCAAGACGTTCGAGGTTCTGAACAAGGGCCTGCCGGACAGGCATGCGTACGACCTGGTGTACCGTCATGCGCTCGGCATCGATGGGGCGGGGACGCAGCTTGCTTTCGGCTCGACCAGCGGCGGGTTGTGGATATCGGAAGACGGCGGCGAAACATGGACCGCCCCCGATTGCCGTCTGCCCCCGGTGGCGTGCGTCAGGTTCCAGCTCGGCCAGGGATGATCAGTCTGACTTCGGCTGCTTCTTCATCACCGCTTTGCGGATGCTGTGCACGCCCCACCAGACGGCGAGGATCACCGGCACCATCAGCGCCATGATCGCGACGTTGGTATCGAATTCGACCGGCACGATGTCGTGCAGACCCTTGACGATATAGCCGAGCAGACCGAGCAGATAATAGCTGATGGCGACGACCGACAGACCTTCGACGGTCTGTTGCAGGCGCAACTGCAGATTGGCGCGCCGGTCCATGGATTGCAGCAGGTCGCGGTTCTGCGCCTCGAGCGCGACATCGACGCGGGTGCGCAGCAGATCGCTGGCGCGGGCGACGCGGCGGCTCAGGGTTTCGATGCGCCGTGTCAGGTTGTCGCGTGTTTCCATCGCCGGGGCGAAGCGGATCATCACGTATTCGGTAAACGGCTGAAAGCCGTTGATGCGGCTGACGCGCATGGCATCCGCGCGCTGTTCGACCAGTTCCTGGTAAGCACGTGACGCGCTGAAGCGGTAGTTGAGCGACGCCGAGGTGCGCTCCGTTTCCGCCGCGACCTTGGACAGTAGTTCCAGCAGCCGCTGCTCGTCATCGGTGCCGTCGCTGAACGCCAGCGTCTGCAGGATATCGGATAGATCCTGTTCCAGCCCGGCGATCACGGGCCGCGCCTCGCGCGCCGGCGGCAGCGCCAGCATCGCCATCATGCGATAGGTTTCCATTTCGCACAGCCGCTTCACGTAGCGGCCCAGCGACGAGGCGCTCAGTTCGCAATCGCGGATCAGAAAGCGCAAAAAGCCGTCGGTGTGCAGCTGATAGTCGGTCCACACCGATGCCTTGTTGTCGGATATCGTGCCGCCGAGAATGGAGTTGTTGTCGAACAACCCGGAAAGTTCTGCACCGGCGCGTTCCGGCATGGCGTCGGTTTCAATGGCGATGTGCATCGCCGTCAGCACCTTTCCCGGTAGACCGTCGATCCAGTCCGACGGCACGTCGCCGATGGGGCAGCTTTTGAACGGCTGATCGAAAGCGGCCTCGCGGATCAGGGTATAGGTGGAAAATTCGGTATGCCGTTCCCATTTGAGCCGAAACGGGCCGAAGTCGGCATCGAACTGCGAGGCCGATGCGGCGGGTGCGGATATCTTGAAGGCACGACACAGCTCGATCAGGTGCTGGCGGTCGGCGTCCTCTGATTCCTCGCCGGTGACGCAGGCGATATGTGAAATCTGCGCCGGCGCGGTGATCACCGCATGCGGCCGGGCGTTCATTTCCGCCGTCAGTTCGGCCCGCAACGGATGCTCTTTGAAAGCCATGCCTGGAACTCCGCCTCGTCATCGTGCCCTATCGTTACTATATTAACGACAGGCACTTGAATGATGCCACGTCTTTAGCGGAAACCCAGAGGCAAGCCAATGTCCGATCTCTCGACCACTGATGAATTGTTCTTTGCGGGAACGGCGCTCAGCCGCGAAAAAGCCGAGGCCATGACCGGCGATGCGCTGAAGGATGCCGACGACGGCGAGCTGTTTCTGGAATACCGTCAGTCCGAAAGCATCATGTTCGATGACGGGCGCGTCAAAAGCGCCAGCTTCGACACCACACAGGGCTTCGGGCTGCGCGCCGTCTCCGGCGAGGCGACCGGCTATGCGCACGCATCGGAACTTTCCGAACATGCGCTGGCACGCGCCGCCGACACCGTCCGCGCCGTGACGCGTGGCCATTCCGGCGCCGCCGCGGTGCCGCTCAAGCAGACCAACCGCGCACTGTACGGTGACGACAATCCGCTGGCGCTGGTGCCGTTCGAGGACAAGGTGGCGTTGCTCGCCGAAATGGACGCTTATGCAAGGTCACTCGATGACAGCGTCAAGCAGGTCACGGCGTCGGTGCTGGGGTCGTGGCAGGCGGTGCAGATCATCCGCGCCGACGGCATGCGTGTCGCCGACATCCGCCCGCTGGTGCGCCTCAACATACAAGTCGTGCTGGAAAAAGACGGCCGCATGGAAATGGGCTCGCACGGCATGGGCGGACGTATCAACTTCGATACCTACATGAAGCCGGAAACCTGGAAGCCCGCCGTCGACGAAGCGCTGCGTCAGGCGCGGGTCAACATGCGGGCCGAACCGGCCCCGGCCGGGGAAATGGTCGTCGTGCTCGGATCGGGCTGGCCCGGCATCTTGCTGCACGAAGCCATCGGCCACGGGCTGGAAGGCGACTTCAACCGCAAGAAGACATCCGCCTTCGCTGGGCTGCGCGGCGAACGGGTCGCGGCGCCCGGCGTCACGGTCGTCGACGACGGCACCATTCCCGACCGTCGCGGTTCGCTGACGGTGGACGACGAAGGCACGCCGTCCAACTGCACGACGCTGATCGAGGACGGTATCCTCAAGGGCTACATGCAGGACCGCATGAACGCGCGGCTGATGGGCGAGCAGTCCTCCGGCAACGGCCGCCGCCAGTCCTATGCGCACATGCCGATGCCGCGCATGACCAACACCTACATGCTGGCCGGCGACAAGAACCCCGATGAGATCATCGCCTCGGTGGACAAGGGGCTGTATGCGACGTCGTTCGGCGGCGGCCAGGTCGACATCACCAACGGCAAATTCGTCTTCACCTGCACCGAGGCCTACAGGATCGAGAACGGGAAGGCGACGACCCCGGTCAAGGGCGCGACCCTGATCGGCTCCGGCCCCGACGTGTTGACCAAGGTCACCATGGTCGGCGACGACCTGGAAATGGATCCCGGTATCGGCACCTGCGGCAAGAACGGCCAGGGCGTGCCGGTCGGCGTCGGCCAGCCGACGCTCAGGATTGACGGGTTGACGGTCGGCGGGACCGCCGTGGGATAAGGTGGCGGGACCGCCGTGGGATAAGGTGGCGGGACCGAAGAAAAAATACACCCAATGCGCGATTTTTTTGTTGACACCCCGCTTTTGAAAAATTAAAGTGCAGCCAAGTCACGGGGGACAAGTGTGTCCGCATCCCGTGATTTTTCGTTTCAGGTCCCGGTGACGGGGCTTCTCTAAAACAATGTTTAGTGCCGCGAAGGCGTCCATCCGGGCGCCTTTTTTTGTGCCTGAACCGATGCGCCCCGCCGAAAAACCGGCGGGGTTCTTTCATATGCAAATACAGGAGACCTGCACGATGTATAACCCGCTCGAACTGCGCGACGATTTGAAAGCGAAACAGACCGAAGACGACCGTGACCCGTTCGGCCGGGTGCCGCCGAAACCGAAGCCGGAACCGGAGCTGACGAACCTCGGCGATGCGTCGAAGCTCAGCAGTCCCGTCGGCGAGCAGGGCAAGAACGACCGCCGCGATGTCGCCAAGGTCGAAACCATGCTGGGCCGCACCGGCGCGCTGGATTTGAAAAAGACCGACGGTCCGACCGGCTATTGGGGTGAGCGCACCCGCGAGGCGACGCGCGCGTTCCAGAAACAGAACGGGCTGAAGGTCGACGGCGATATCGGCCCGAAGACCACGGATGCGTTTCGATCCGCGCTCGCCGAAAACGGGCCGGAGAAACTGACGAAGTCCTATACGTCGATGCTGGGTTTCTACGACTAGGCGCGCGTCGCCGATATCCGATCACCGCGGCTCCGGCCGCTTTTTTTATGTCCACACATCATCAAAGGAGACAAGACGATGGCCTTATCCGGCATCGCAATCTGTTCGCGCGCACTCATGAAACTGGGCGCGGACGGGATCACGTCGTTCGAGGACGGCACTGCCGAGGCGGAAGTTGCGGCCAGCCTTTACGGCCCTGTTCGCGACGCGCTTTTATCCGCGTATCCGTGGAGCTTCGCGACGGGGCAGATCGGCCTCGCCAGGCTCGCCGCCGAACCGGTCGCCGACTATGCGTATGCGTACCAGCTTCCGAGCGATTTTCTGCGCGTGCTGTCGGCGGGTATCAGCGGTCGCGGCCGCGGCATACAATACCGCATCGCCGAACGCCGGCTGCACACGGATGCGTCCGAAGTGACGCTGACCTACATCTTCCGTCCCGAAGAAGAGACCTTTCCGGCCTTCTTCGATCAGGCGCTGATCGTGCGCCTTGCGGCGGAATTCTGTATTCCGCTGACGGATTCCACGTCCCGTTCCGAAGTCCTGCACCGGCTCGCCGAAAGCGCATTCCAGCAGGCAAAGCTGATCGACGGGCAGCAGGAATCCTCCGTTTATCTTGAAGACTTCTCGCTGGTGGAGGTGCGTTCGTGATGGTTCAGATCAACATCGATAAATCCAACTTCACCGGCGGCGAGATATCACCCCGGCTTCTCGGCCGTGGCGATCTGCGCTCCTACGGCAACGGGGCGGGAAAGCTGCGTAACGTCTTCATCCACCCGACCGGCGGCGTTACGCGCCGGCCGGGGCTTGCCTTTGTCGACACCGCGCGGGGTGCGGGCCGGCTGGTGGCGTTCGAGTTCAATACCGAGCAAGTCTACCTGCTGGTTTTTACCGACGAACATGTGGATGTCTACAAGGACGGGGCTCAGATTGCCGACTTCGCAACGCCGTGGAGCGCGGCGCAGGTCGCGCAGATCAGCTGGGTGCAAAGCGCCGACACCCTGTTCGTGGCGCATCCGGATGTGGAGCCGAGAAAGATCACCCGGTCATCGCACACGTCGTGGAGTATCGCGACGTGGACGTTTCTCGACGAACAGGACACATCGGCGTCGCTGGACCGTATCCAGCAGCCGCACCACAAGTTTGCCGATGACGAGGTGACGCTGACGCCGAGCGCGACATCGGGTTCGGTCACGCTGACGGCATCGGCGGACGTGTTCGACGCCGCCCATGTGAATGGGCGCATGCGGATCGGCAACAAGGAAGTGCTGATCACGGCGGTCGCCTCGGCGACGTCGGCGACCGCGACGGTCAAGGAAACGCTCGCCAACACGGCAGCGACAAAGGATTGGGAAGAACAGGCGTTCTCCGCGCTCCGCGGCTGGCCGTCATCGGTATGCTTCCATCAGGACCGGCTTGTCATCGGCGGTTCGCGCGACCTGCCGAACCGGCTTTGGATTTCCAAGTCCGCCGACCTGTTCAACTTCGATCTCGGGGAAGGGCTGGACGACGAGGCCATCGAGTTCGCCATTCTGTCCGATCAGGTCAACGCCATCCGCGCCGTCTTCTCGGGAAGGCACCTTCAGGTATTCACATCCGGTGTGGAGTGGATGGTGACGGGTGAGCCGCTGACACCGCAGAACCTGCAGCTCAAGCGGCAGACGCGGATCGGCTCGCCGGTCAATCGTTCGGTGCCGCCGCGCGATGTCGACGGGGCGACGATCTTCGTGCCGCGGGACGGTTCCGGTATCCGCGAGTTCCTGTTCGCCAATGTGGAGCAGGCCTACCAGGCCACCGATCTGGCAACCACGGCGCAGCATCTTATCAACACGCCGCTGGACCAGGACTATGACAATGCCGAACGCTTGCTGCATGTGGTCATGGGGGACGGCACCCTGGGGACGCTCACCGTCTACCGGGCAGAGAACGTCAACGCATGGTCGCTACAGTCGACCGACGGTGCTTTCGTCTCCGTCTCCGTCGTCGGTATGGATACCTATCTGCTGGTGGCACGCGGTGAAGACTATCTGATCGAACGATTCGATGCCGCCCTGTCGACCGACAGCAGCATCGCGCAGACCGCGGAAACCGCGACCGATACCTGGAGCGGTTTCGATCATCTCGAAGGCCGTTCGCTTGCGGTACTTGCCGACGGCGCACCTCGTGACGATGCGATCGTCGGATCGGGTTCGATCACGCTGGCATATGAAGCATCGTCGGTCGAAGCCGGCCTTGCGTACGAGCATACCGTCGAGCCGATGCCGCCGATCCTGTCCGGATCGAACAGCGGTTTGGGCACCAAGGTCAGGCCGATCTCGGTGACGTTCCGTCTGCAGGACACCTCGGCACTGACCCTCGATGTCGGGCGCGGCTATATCGCTGTGCCGTTTCAGACGCTGGGGCCGGTACTTCTCGATCAGGCGGTGCCGTCATTCACAGGCGACAAGACGGTGCGCGCACTGGGCTGGCGGACCGTCGGCCCGGAGCCGATGTGGTCGATCCGCCAGGACACGCCGTTGCCGTTCACGCTTCTGTCCGTTGCGACCAAGATTTCCGCGAACGGCTAATCATCAATCAGCAAAGGAGAATATATAATGGGTGATCCAGTAACCATTGCCGCCGTCAGTTCAGCCGTAACGGGCGCAGTTGGAACTATTCAGGCACAAGCGTCAGCCCGTGCCCAGCAGCGCGCGCAGCAGGCCGCCGCCAATCGGCAGGCCGAAGCGCAACGGATGCAGCAGGAACGCCGCGAAAAGGAAATGCGTGAACAGGCGAAGCGCGATCAGGCGTCCGCACGTGCCGCATTCGGTGCGCGCGGCGTCTCGTCCACAGGCGGTTCCGCGAACGCTCTGCTGCAGGGAATTTCGTCACAGACCGAGCAGAGCATCGCCGATGACCGCAGGCTTCTGGATTTCGATATCGAAAGCCTGCGCGAGAACCAGCGCGCGCAGCAGCAACAGAGTTTATTGCAATCGCGCAACAGCATTCTCAACACCATCGTCAATACAGGCGGCAAGGTTCTCGCAGGCGCCGGCAGTAAGCCGACGTACGGTCATGCCGATCAGATAACCTGGTAAGAAGGAGAAACCCATGACGACCGAACCGGGGCCTCGCGGCACCCGACGCCGCAGGCTTCCGGCCGAGGTTGGCCAGGACGTGCTGAAGAAATCACTGCCGGCGTCCTTGCGCCACGCGGTGCAGAATTACCGTCGCATGGCCTTCGCTGAAGCGCCCGAGGATGCCAGGGAATTCCAGCAGCATCAGGCGGCCTGCAAGGCGGCGCTGCAACATATCGACGCGCTGATGAAACTGGCAACGGCCGTCGGGGCCCCGACAGGCGGGGCGGCGGAGACCGGTCAGGATCACGCAGGTCTACTGGCCCGTGCCGAAGCCGCCGTCGATGCCTATACCAATCCGAAAGACGATCCGGAAAGCAGGGAGTAACCGATATGCAAAAACCGAGCTTTCCGGTCTTCGTCGCCGCCTGGAACGAGATGCAGCGTCTTGGCACGCCGGGCCTGCATTTCGAGATCGCGACGTGGCTGGCGCAGCGTTGGAATGACGGGGACCGCGAGCTTCTTCTGATGGCCTTTCGCAATTCCGGCAAGTCGACGCTGGTCGGCCTGTTCGCGGCCTGGCTTTTGGTTATGAATCCGGAACTGCGCATTATGGTGCTGGCGGCGGATCATCAACTGGCGCAAAAAATGGTCCGCAACGTCAGACGCATTCTTGAACGCCACCCGCTGGCCCAGGGTCTTCGTCCGGCGGCCGGCGAGGAATGGGCGTCCGACCGTTTCACCGTCAACAGGCGACGCGAGCACCGCGACCCGTCGATGCTGGCCAAGGGGATCGGTGCAAACATAACCGGCTCTCGCGCCGACGTCATGATCTGCGACGATGTCGAAGTGCCGAACACCTGCGACACCCCGGCCAAGCGCGCCGAATTGCGCGAACGCCTGGACGAGATTGATTTCATCCTGGTGCCGGGTGGGCTCAGGCTTTTCGTCGGCACGCCGCATACGTTCTATTCGCTTTATGCCGATGACGCCCGCGCCGATACGGGCGAGGCGGAACCGTATCTTGCAGGGTTCAGGCGCCTGGTATTACCGGTGTACGACGGCAACGGGATATCGCGCTGGCCGGAACGGTTTCCGCCGACACGCCTCGAAGCGATCCGTGCGCGCTCCGGCCCGGCCAAGTTCCAGAGCCAGATGATGCTGGAGCCGACGAACGTGCTGGATTCCCGGCTCGACCCGGACCGGCTTCGCACCTACACGGACGAGCTTTCGTACCGCGAAGGCAACGGTGAGCCGCTGCTCAATCTTGGAGACCGTCGGCTGGTTTCGGCGTCGTGTTTCTGGGATCCGAGCTTCGGGCGTCCCGGGCGGGGCGACGCCAGCGTCATCGCCGCCGTCTTCACGGACCAGGACGGCGGCTACTGGCTGCACGGGATCGAGTATCTGACCCATGTGCCCGAAATGACAGAGCGGATCGACGAAGCGACGCAGCTTTGCCGGCAGGCGGTATCGTTCGCCCGGCGGCATTATGTGCCTGCCGTCACCATCGAGACCAACGGTATCGGCAAGTTCCTGCCGGGACTGTTCCGACGCGAGCTGAACCGTGCCGGTCTGGCCGCGGCGGTGATCGAACACAATTCCAGCCGAAACAAGTCGGAGAGGATTCTGGAAGCCTTCGATGCCGTGCTGGCGGCGGGGCGGCTGAATGTGCACCGCCGCGTCTGGGACAGCCCGTTCATCCGCGAAATGCGCGAATGGCAGCCGGGCGGCACGGCTGCGGACGACGGCCTCGATGCGGTCGCCGGGTGTCTGCTCGCGGAACCGGTGCGACTTGCGGATACGGCCAGAACCCGCGATCCCCGCGCTCGTGCCATGACGGGCTGGCGCGGCGGCAAGGCGCCGGTTCGGATCGATACCGACTTCGATGTCTAAAAATCCGGCTGGTCCGTGCATATCGGATTACAACTGAAAGGAGAAAACGGATGGACGAACGGGATCATGAAATTCAGCGGCTACGGCACCTCTTGCAGTTACGCGTCTGGCTCGGTGCGGTGATCGGCGTGCCGCTCGCGGTCGGGACCGGCCTGGCGCTGGTGTTCTTCCTGACGCTGGCGGAACCGGTCCCGGCGGATACCGACCCGCCGGGATTCGAAGCGGAGGATGTCGTGCGCTGATATCGGCGCCTTTCGTTTGCCGGCGGATGCCGGATGGTTTGTCTCGGGCGATGGAGCGTTTTAATCTTGGGCAGGCCCGCTTCCGGGTCCGAACGGAACGCTGCGAGGATACATGACGGAACGCCCGCCCGCCGAGCCACGCCCGGCATCGACGCTGATACTGCTGCGCAAGACGGATACGCATCCCTTGCAGACGCTGATGGTCGTGCGCCAGGAAGCCATTGCCTTCGCCGGCGGCGCCATCGTGTTTCCGGGCGGCCGTGTCGATGACCGCGACCACGCCCATGCCCGTCTTGAAGACGACGATGCCTTCAGGATCGCCGCCATCCGCGAGACCTTCGAGGAAAGCGGCATCCTGCTGGCCTATGACAGGGCGAGCGGCGAGATGATCCCCAGGCAGGCGGCCAGGGAACTGACCGAACAGTATCGCCATGCCGTTTCAAAGGGGGAACTGGCGTTTGCCGACATGCTGCGCGATGCCGGTTTGATCGCGGCGACGGACCAGCTCGTGCCTTTCGCGCACTGGATCACGCCGCCGTCACGCCCCAAACGCTTCGATACGCATTTTTTCGTTGCCGCCTATGCCGAGGATCAGCATGTCGCGCATGATGACGGCGAGGTGACGAAAGCTGTTTGGATTGCGCCGGCGCAACTTCTCGCCGATGCCCTGGAGGACAAGTACAAGCTTGTCTTCGCGACACGCATGAACGTCGAACGACTTGCCGCTTTCGCCTCCGTCGATGCGGCGCTCGAGACGGTTCGCGCCACACCGGTCGTTACCGTGCGGCCCGAAAGCGTCCAGACGCCCGAAGGCAGGATGGTCCGCATCCCGCGCGAGGCCGGGTACGGCGGCGAGCTGTTCCTGTCCAATGATCCCGTCGCGATCTGATCGCACATCGACGCCTGCTTATACCTGTGCCCGGCTGCGCGACCTTGAAGGGATGCAGCGCGGCAACGACTCCATTCCGCATCCGTAAAAAATAATCCAAGGCCGACATCGCAGGTCTCCTAATCGTACTTGTTTCGATTATGAACGGGCTAGAGCGAAAATTCGACCGCCATCTGAAATTCATGAATTCACCCTGCCGGTTCCACGGCGGGATTGAATGGCGCGTGTTCGCGTCGGCGCTGGCCGATCACGGTGCGGACTAGGTGACGAAGCGCTATTCTGACGATCTGGGGTTCGGTTTCGGCTGAGCCTGAGACTTCCGAAAAGATGAACGGCGGGCGGGCGCCTTCGGGGGCCCGTCGCCGTTTTGAGAAGAGGCGTCGGGTCAGCGCCCCAGTGTGTAAAACTCGTCGTTGGGGCGCATGGCGGTCATGTTGGCGAGGCGGTTGCTCATGCCGAAGAGGGCGGTAATCGCGCCGATGTCCCAGATATCGTCCTCGCTGAAACCATGGCCGCGCAGCGTGTCGAAATCGGCTTCGCTGACTGTCTCGGCATGCAGGCAGACCTTCATGGCGTAATCGAGCATGGCTTTTTGCCGCTCGGTAATATCGGCCTTGCGGTAATTGACGGCGACCTGATCGGCGACCAGCGGGTTCTTGGCACGGATACGCAGAATCGCGCCGTGCGCGACGACGCAGTACTGACAGCTATTGGCGCTGGACGTCGCGACCACGATCATTTCGCGTTCCGCCTTGCTGAGTCCCTCGTTCTTCTCCATGAGCGCATCGTGATAGGCAAAGAAGGCGCGGCATTCATCCGGCCGGTGCGCGAGCGCGAGGAAGACGTTCGGCACGAAGCCGGCTTTTTCCTGTACGGCGAGGATCTTGTCGCGGATGTCGGTGGGCAGGTCCTGCAGTTCGGGGACCGGAAACCGGCTGATCGGTTTGTCGCTCATGATGCGTACTCAGTCAGTTGCTGGACGGCGCGAAAGCCGGTCACTCCGCGGCAGCGCGGGCGCCGGAAAGCCGTGCGAGGATTTCCGCCGCTGCCGTCGGGATGTTGGTGCCGGGTCCGTAGATCGCGGCGACACCCTTCGAATACAGGAAGTCGTAATCCTGCGGCGGAATGACGCCGCCGCACACCACCATGATGTCTTCGGCGCCCTGCTTCTTCAGTTCGTCGATCAGTTCCGGGACCAGCGTCTTGTGGCCGGCGGCCTGGCTGGAAACGCCGATCACGTGGACATCGTTTTCGATGGCCTCGATGGCGGCTTCCGCCGGGGTCTGGAACAGCGGCCCGACATCGACGTCGAAACCGATATCGGCGAACGCGGTGGCGATCACCTTGGCGCCCCGGTCGTGGCCGTCCTGGCCCATCTTGACGACCAGCATGCGCGGGCGGCGGCCTTCGGCTTCGGCGAATTGGGCGACGTCGGCGCGGATCTTGCCGAAGCCCTCGTCGGAATCATAGGCCCCGCCGTAGACGCCGGAGATCGAGCGGATCTCGGCGCGGTAGCGGGTGTAGACCTTTTCCAGCGCGTCGGAGATTTCACCGACCGTGGCGCGCTTGCGGGTCGCCTCGACGGCGAGCGCCAGCAGATTGCCCTCGCCGCTTATCGCTGCATCGGTGAGCGCCTTGAGTGCGGCGTCGCAGGCCACCTGATCGCGGGTGTTGCGGATCGTGTTGAGGCGTGTCACCTGGGATTCCCGGACCTTGGCATTGTCGATGTCGAGGATGTCGATGTTCTCTTCCTCGGCGCGCTGGTACTTGTTGACGCCGACGACCACTTCCTCGCCACGGTCGATACGGGCCTGGCGGCGGGCCGCCGCTTCCTCGATGCGGAGCTTCGGCAGACCGGCGGCGACCGCCTTGGTCATGCCGCCCATGTCCTCGACCTCGGCGATCAGTTTCTTCGCCTCGACGACCATCGCGTTGGTCAGGCTCTCGACGTAATAGCTGCCGCCGAGCGGATCGATGACGTGCGGGATGCCGGTTTCCTCGGCGATGATCAGTTGCGTGTTGCGCGCGATGCGGGCCGAGTTGCGGGTCGGCAGGCCGACCGCCTCGTCCAGCGCGTTGGTATGCAGCGACTGGGTGCCGCCCAGCACCGCGGCCATCGCCTCGATGGTGGTGCGGATGACATTATTATAAGCATCCTTCTCGGTCAGCGAGACGCCGGACGTCTGGCAGTGGGTGCGCAGCATGCTGGAACGCGGATCCTTCGGTTCGAACTCCGTCATCAGTTCAGTCCACAGCACGCGGGCGGCGCGCAGCTTGGCGACCTCCATGAAGAAGTTCATGCCGATGCAGAAGAAGAACGACAGGCGTGGTGCGAACTTGTCAACATCCAGTCCCTTGGCGCGGGCGGCGCGCACATATTCAACCCCGTCGGCAAGCGTGTACGCGAGCTCCTGCACGCAGGTCGCGCCGGCTTCCTGCATGTGATAGCCGGAAATCGAAATCGAGTTGAAACGCGGCATGTGCTCGGCGGTATAGCCGATGATATCGGCGACGATGCGCATCGACGGCTCGGGCGGATATATATAAGTGTTCCGCACCATGAACTCTTTCAGGATGTCGTTCTGGATCGTGCCGCTGAGCTTGTCGGCGGAAACACCCTGTTCCTCGGCGGCGACGATATAGCCGGCCAGCACCGGCAGCACGGCACCGTTCATGGTCATCGATACCGACATTTCATCCAGGGGGATGCCGTCGAACAGAATCTTCATGTCCTCGACGCTGTCGATGGCGACCCCGGCCTTGCCGACATCGCCGATGACGCGCGCATGATCACTGTCGTAGCCCCTGTGGGTGGCGAGGTCGAAGGCGACCGAGAGGCCCTTTTGTCCGGCGGCGAGGTTTTCGCGATAGAACTTGTTGGAATCCTCGGCGGTCGAAAAACCGGCGTACTGGCGGATCGTCCACGGGCGGTTGGCGTACATGGTCGCGCGCGGGCCGCGTATGAACGGGGCGAAACCGGGCAGGGTGTCGATGTGCTCAAGGCCTTCGAGATCGGCAGCGGTGTACAGCGGCTTGACGACGATGCCTTCCGGGGTTTCCCAGTTCAGTTCGTCGGCGCTGCGGCCTTTCAGGTCCTTCTCGGCGGCGGCGCGCCAGTCCTCAAGCCCCGGTTTGTCGGTACCCGTCATCGTAACCTCCGATATCTTCTCCCTGGGCCGGAAGTATAGCCGACAGGCCGCCGCGCCTTCCATGTTTTTTGCATGTGCGAAATGGGAAATGGGGGAATCAGGGCCTCTCCACAAAATATTGTGCAGTTATACACATCATGCGATTGCAAGAAATTAAAAAACAAAATATGGTATCTGCCATCGCGGTTGTGGCAGCGAATCGGCCGCGAACAGGGGATTCAATCACTTTGCCGCATCAGGCAAGCCGAGGAGACCAAGATGACCTTCGAGTGGACACCGGATCATATCAAGACACTGATCGCGCTCTGGAACGAAGGGCATACCACCAGCGAAATCGGCGCGCGGATGGGCATCACCAAGAACGCGGTGGTCGGTAAGGTGCACAGGCTCGGTCTGCCGAAGCGCGGTTCCCCGATCAAGCCGAAACCGGAAAAAAAGACCAACGTCGTGTCGATGGCGCAGCTGCGGCCAGGCATGTGCGTGTGGCCGACCGGCGATCCGGCGACCGACGATTTTCACTTCTGCGGTGACAAGGTCGCCGAGGGCCGCCCGTACTGCGCGACCCACTGCGAGCGTGCCTATGTGAAACCGTCCAAGGAAGATCGCCGCCGACGCGCCGCCAACGGCTGACCCCGGCGGGGCTCCCACATAATCCATTGATCTTGACGCTGCGTCGGAACGGCGTATGCTCTCGCTTATGACGATATTCATTTCGCTATGTGTGATCGGACGAATTACGGACCCGGTGACCCTCTGAGGTCGCCGGGACACGCACCTGTTTTTTGCGTGCACGTGAACACCGATCATTCATCGCGAGGAATATGTTATGAGCAGCCAAGCGGGCCGCGCCGAGCCGGCCCAGTATCTGAAAACCTTTACCGCCTGTTTTTCCGTCGTCGCCGAGAGCGACCCGAACACGCTGAGTCGCGTGCTGGAGCCATTCACCAAGCGCGGCCTGATGCCGTCGCATGTCTATGCCATGCGGGTCGCCGAGCGCGGCGATGCGATGCACATCGATTTGCAGCTTGCCGGCTGCGACGCCGAGACGAGCTGGCGGCTGGCCAACGACCCGCGCGGTCTGCACCTGGTGCAGACGGTGCTGACGTCGGAAAAACGCATGGCGGAGCCGGTCTGATTTCGGGCACGAGGCAGCCGTGAGTCTGCTGGACAGGCTCGATGCCTGCGCCCGGTTTACACCGGAAAACTATCGACCGCTGTTGATCGATGGCAAGGCGATGGGCCGTGTCGATCACGCCTTCGCCCGGACGCTGTCGGCATATCCGGAGGTGTTTGCCGTCAGCGACGATACGGTCACCCTGTCGCCGACGTTGGCGACGGCGGATGCACGTACGGCGGCGGTTGCTGCCGTGCTTGAGGAACTGCGGGCGAAAGGCATGTTTCCGGGCTGGCGCGGCGAGCATTATCCGGTATCCGAAAGTTTTTACGCGCTGCCGATGCTGACCGTCGAGCGCGCCACCGTGCCGCGCTTCGGCACAATGGGCTACGGCGTGCACCTGAACGGCTATGTCCGCAAGGACGGCGGACTGCATATGTGGGTCGGCAAACGTTCGATGATAAAGCAGACCGGCCCCGGCAAGCTCGATCAGATGGTTGCCGGCGGCCAGCCGGTCGGGCTTTCAGTGTGGGACAATCTGGTCAAGGAATGCGCCGAGGAAGCGGGGATGCCGGTATCGCTCGCGGAGACGGCAGTCGCGGTGGGGACGGTTTCGTATCTGACGGAACGCGACGAGGGACTGCGCCACGATGTGCTATTCAATTACGATATCGAACTGCCGGCAGACTTCACCCCGACGCCGACTGACGGCGAGGTCGATGCGTTCTATCTGTGGCCGATTGAAGACGTTGTTGAGCGCATTCGCGATACCGACGACTTCAAATTCAACGCGGCGCTGGTGATCATCGATTTTTCTGTGCGCCACGGGGTTCTGAAACCGGACGATCCGGACTATATATATGTCACCGAAGCGATCCGTGTCGGACGTTTCGCGCCGATGAAAGTGCGCTGAGGTTCTTCCCCGCCCCGCACAGGATTGTTAAGGTGTAGCCATGGATACAGCCCCCCGCCACATGGATCTTTATCCGAAGATCGAGCCCTATGACCGGGGCATGCTCGATACCGGCGACGGTCACCGGCTGTATTACGAACAGTCGGGCAATCCGCAGGGCGTGCCGGTCATCTTTTTGCACGGCGGCCCTGGCGCCGGCTCGAACCCGGCGCACCGGCGGTTCTTCGATCCAGATTTCTATCGCATCGTGATTTTCGACCAGCGCGGTGCCGGCCGCTCGCGACCCTTCGCTTCGGTCGACAACAACACCACGGATCATCTGGTCGCGGATATCGAGCAACTGCGGCTGCATCTGAACATTCACAGTTGGCTGGTGTTCGGCGGCTCTTGGGGCTCGACGCTGGCGCTGGTCTATGCCCTGCGCCATACCGACCGCTGCCGCGGCCTTGTCCTACGCGGCATTTTCCTCGGCAGCACGGCGGAACTGGACTGGTTCCTGTACGGTATGAACATGGTGTTCCCGGAAGCCTGGCGCCGTTTTGCCGAGTATATCCCGGAACAAGAGCAGGGCGATCTGATGGCGGCGTATCACAAGCGCCTGATGGATCCGGCAGCGGACGTTCACATGCAGGCTGCCGCCTACTGGGCCGGATACGAGACATCGTGCTCGAACCTGCTGACAAGCCCCAGCGAAGCGCCGCCGCAGGCGTCCAGCGGCGCCTTGTCTCTGGCCAGGATCGAGGCGCATTACTTCATCAACGATGTATTCATCGGAGATACGGAAATTCTCGACGGCGTTCCCGGCCTCAGGCACCTGCTGTGCACCGTGGTGCAGGGCCGTTACGATATGGTATGCCCGATCCGCACCGCCGATGCGTTGGTTCGTGCATGGCCCGAGATCGACTACCGGATCGTGCCGGATGCCGGTCATTCGGCGATGGAACCGGGAATACGCTCCCAGCTTGTCCGCGCGACCGAAAGCATGAAGGACAGAATCTGAATTTTTGCCGTTTAACGGCGGAATTGACCCCCGTAACGGCTGCAAGTAAAGTGCCCCTGACTTTTCGAGGGGGAGACCGACATGTCGGCAATGTTGCGGGGACTTTTCCTTGCAGTCTTGATACTCGCAGCCCAGCCCGCGCTGGCTGATAGTTTCAAGCTTGCCAAGGATCCTGCCTATATCACTTTCTCCGGCGGGTATTTCGATATCAACCGGCAGAAGGACGAAGGCGGCGAGTTCTCCGTCGAATACCGTTCCGACAAGGAACTGTGGATCTTCAAACCGTTCGCGCACGCGGCTTATGTCACGAACGGCATGAGTTTCCTCGGCGCAGGCGTCCTGATCGATCTGCAGGTCGGCGACAACTGGATCATCCAGCCGTCCTTCGCACCGACATGGTGGCGCGGCAAGACCAACGATCTTGACCTCGGCCATGCGCTCGAGTTCCGCTCGAGGCTGGAAATCGCCTATCGCTTCCGTGACAAGTCGCGGCTCGGGATATCCTTCTCGCACTCATCGAACGCCAGTCTCGGCGACACCAACCCCGGCACGGAATCCCTGATGCTCAACGTGTCCATCCCGACCACCATGTTCGGGAACTGAGCGGCGCACTCTTCTACGCCACGCATCGTCTGACGGCAGAAAGCGGCAGTGGCCGTTCCTATCGGGCTGAGAGTATTGTATATCGGCATTTATCTGACTAAAGTCAGATAATGTTGGAAAATGACATACAACGCGTACGCCGTTTCAATCGGACCTTCAGCCGTCGCATCGGCGCGCTGAACGACAGTTATCAGGACCTGGGCCGGCCGCTGGGTGAAGCACGCATGATCTATGAGATCGGACTAAACGGCGCCGCCGTCGGTACGTTGCGCGCTCGGCTCGGACTGGATTCCGGCTACGCCAGCCGGTTGCTGCGCGCGCTGGAAAAACAGGGGCTGGTCGAAACCCGCGCCGATCTGGCGGACAAGCGGGCCAGGCTCGCCGGACTGACCGCCAAGGGCCGAAAGGTCTACGCCGACATCGACAGGGCGGGTGATGCGGTGGCGGCGCAATTGCTGGCGCCGTTACGCCCGGAGGAACGCGAGCGTCTGATCGACGCCATGCAGACGGTGGAAACCCTGACCCGTGCCGTCTCGGCGGAAATCGCGCCGGAGCCGGTTCAAAGCGAGGATGCGCAATGGTGTCTCATGCAGTATTTCGCCGACATCGCGACACGCTTCGATACCGGCTTCGATCCCGACAAAGGCCTGCCTGCGGGGAACGAGGACCTTACGCCGCCGCGCGGGTATTTTCTCATCGCCCGGATCGACGGCGCGCCTGTGG
This sequence comes from Thalassospiraceae bacterium, assembly GCA_038100295.1. Taxonomy (GTDB): domain Bacteria; phylum Pseudomonadota; class Alphaproteobacteria; order Rhodospirillales; family Casp-alpha2; genus UBA4479. The sequence goes on along the minus strand of JAYNVG010000002.1, from coordinate 117,969 downwards.
GATGTGGCGCACTGATGATTGAAGAGGACCAGATCGGACATATCCGCCGCATGTGGATTTCGCCGGAGGCACGGGGCCTTGGGCTTGGGCGCAGGATGCTCGCGGCGATTGAGGATCAGGCACGCGCAATCGGTCTCACCGCTGTCCGGCTGGAAACCAACCGGTCCCTGAAAGAAGCCCAGGCACTCTACGTCAGCGCCGGATACACGGAGGTCCCGGCATTCAGCGACGAACCGTATGCGCATCACTGGTATGAGAAGACCGGATTGCCTGATCAGAGCGGCATCGGCTGAGCGCGCTGGCGAACGATTGCCATCCCCGGGCCGCTGGTGTAGTCAAAACCCGGAGCGCCCGTAGCTCAGTAGGATAGAGCACAGGATTCCTAATCCTGGGGCCGCAGGTTCGAATCCTGCCGGGCGCACCATTTCCAATGTGCGCCCTGTTATGAATGCGAGGTTCGAGCAGGCTCGAACCCGGCGCACCATTTCCAATGTGCGCCGTGTTATGAATGAAAGGTTCGAGCAGGCTCGAACCCGGCGCACCATTTCCAATGTGCGCCCTGTTATGAATGCGAGGTTCGAGCGCGGCTCGAACCGGGTGCGGTAATCCGGAAAATTATCCCGTGATGACGGTGAGCGGTGCCGGCAGGGTGTATTCCTCGAGATTTTTTCCGCCGCCGATGCGATCGATCACGGTGAAGATCGCGCCGTCCTCGAGCGCCAGCAGCGGCGCGTGCCAGACATTTTCAAGGTAGCTCACACCCTGGTGCGGGCGGGTCAGGAAGGCGCGCGGCTGGCCCGGCTTGCCTGCGTCATCGGGCGCGACGACGACCAGGAACGGTGCCGCCGACATCGGCATGAAGGTCTGAGAGCCGAGCGGGTGGCGTTCCATCAGCGCCACCGTGCAGGGCACATTGACGGCGCGGGTGCGGAACAGGCTGACGCCGGCCGTGCCGCCGTCGTAGCTGAGCCGGGCCAGGTTATGAAACCGTTCGCAGCGGCCGCCATTGATCATCATGTCGGCATCCCCCGCGGCCTCGATCACATCGCCGAACGGGCGGAACGCGTCCGCCGTCAACGGCTCGGCGATGATGCCTTGGGCGCTCATCGGGCCGGTGCCAGTTTCATGTGGCGGTTGATGTTCTTGTACAGCAGATAGCGGAACGGCCCCGGCCCGCCGGCGTAACAGGCCTGCGGACAGAACGCGCGGAGCCACATATAATCTCCGGCCTCGACCTCGACCCAGTCCTGGTTGAGGTGATAGACCGCCTTGCCCTGCAATACATACAGGCCGTGCTCCATGACATGGGTTTCCTTGAAGGGGATGGCGCTGCCCGGCTGAAAGGTGACGATGTTGACCTGCATGTCATGGCGCATGTCGTCGGAATCGACGAAGCGCGTCGTCATCCAGCCCTTGTGCTCGTCCGGCATGACCTGCGGCGCGTTTTCCTTCTCGCTGGTGACGAAGCTTTCCGGCTGATCGAGGCCGTCGACCATTTCATAGGCCTTGCGGATCCAGTGAAAGCTGACGTTGGCGCCGCTTGCGTTGGCGACGCTCCAGTCGGCATTGCAGGCGATGTAGGCATAACCGCCGGCGCCCATGACGTGTTTCGTGCCGTCCAGTGTCAGGGTCAATTCGCCATCGGTGACGAACAGCACGGCCTCCGCGCCGGGCTCGGTTTCCGGGCGGTCGCTGCCGCCGCCCGGCGAGATTTCGACGATGTACTGCGAGAACGTCTCGGCGAACCCGGACAGCGGCCGCGACAGGACCCAGAACCGGGTGCCGGTCCAGAACGGCAGTTTGCTGGTGACGATGTCGGTCATCACGCCTTTCGGGATCACCGCATAGGCGGTGGTGAAAACGGCGCGGCCGCTCAGCAACTGGGTCGGTCCGGGAAGTCCGCCCCTGGGGGTGTACAAGGTTGTTTCACTCACGTTCGTATTGCTCCTTAAGTGGGCTCGTTGGCCCCAACAGAGTTTATTCTAATTCGTCCAGCGCGTCATGAAGCTGTTCGATGCGTTGCAGATGATCGCGGCCGCCTTCAGCCATGGCGTCGAACACGGCAACGCTGAGAAAATGAAACAGCGACAGTACGGCGCCGTAGCGGTCAAGCGGGTCGCTGCCGCGCACCGCGCAGGGGATCGTCCAGGTCGCGTGCTCGCTCGGCGGGGCGGCGCGGTCCGTCACGTAAAGTATTTTCGCCCCGGCGGCATGGGCCGAGGCCATGACCGTTTTCATCTGCGGTACGCGGCGGCGCATGCCGACGCAAATCAGGATATCGTCTCCGGTGATTGCCGCAACGTCTTCGGCCAGCGTGCCGCCGGCGTTCGGCAGCAGGATCACGTCCGGCCGCACCTGGATGATCTGCCAGTGCAGATAACCGGCGAGGAAGTAACTGTTCCGCCAGCCGATGCAGAACACCCGTTTCGCCTTGCCGATCGCCGCGACGATGGCGCGCAGCGTATCCGGGCGCAGCGCCTGCAGCGTGACGGCGATGTTTTGTGTGTCCTGTTCGATATGTGACTGGACCCGGGCGCTGAAATTGCTCGGCGCTGGCGTCTTGTGCATCAGATAAACCGGCGAGCCCCAGGCCTGCGCATCGCGTGCGGCGCGGCGGGCTTCGTCATAATTGGCATAGCCGAGCCGTTGCACGAGCCGGGTCACGGCGGCCTTGGAGCCGTTGGAGAGCTTCGCCAGTTCGGTCGCGGAATAGGCGGCAACCTCGCCCGGAAACTCGAGAATCAGATCGGCAATCCGCCGTTCGCTCTCGGGCAGGTCGGGATAATGCTTGCGGATTTCCTTTTCGAGGGCGGTGAACCCTTGGTGTCCGGCGTCGCTCCCGGGGGCTTTGTGCAGGATGGGTTTCTTTGACATTTCGCCAGCCGGTTTTCTCCGTGTGCCTTCAAGCTAGGCTCGGGCATGCTGAAACTCAAGTTTTTAAAATAATGCTTGTTGAAATTTTGATCTCAGTATTAACTCAAATGCTGAAAATAAGAACAACTTATATCAGATGATTAAATTTTAGCCATTTTGACAGGGGTGGAACGGATTGTTTGATTTACGTTTCTTCGAGATCTACCGGAACGGCGATTATCTGCTGCGCCTCGCCGAGGGGATCTGGCTCAGTATTTCGCTGACGGTGACGGCAGCGCTGATCGGGTTCGTCTGTGCCGCGATGCTGGCCGTGGCACGCAACGCCAAGGTACCGGTGCTGGCACAGGTGTCGGCGGCGTATGTGGAGTTCATCCGCAATACGCCGCTGATCGTGCAGCTGTTCTTCGTCGCTTTCGGATTGCCGCTGTTGCTCGGGTATCAGTGGCCGTTCTGGGCACATGCGCTGCTCGGCCTGACGCTGAACTTCTCGGCCTACTTCGCGGAAATACTCCGATCCGGTCTGCATTCGATCCCCAAGGGCCAGATCGAAGCGGCGATCGCACTCGGCCTCAAGCCGCATATACGTTTCATCAAGGTGATCTTTCCCCAGGTCATTGCCGGTGTGTATCCGTCGCTGACCAGCCAGTTCATCTTTCTGTTCCTGACGACCGGGGTGATCTCGGAAATCGGTGTCGAGGATCTGACCCATGCCGGTGTGTTTATCGACAGCCGGACATTCCGCTCCTTTGAAATCTTCATCACGCTGACGCTCCTGTACGTCGCCATCGCGCTGACGTTCAAAACCTGCATGCACGCCATCGACCGGCATTTCTTCAGTTGGAAGGCACGGCAATGAAGGAATTATTCATCGATATGCTGGGCAAGCCGATGGGCATCGTCATGTTCCAGCTTCTCGACGCTACCCAGTTCACAATTTATCTGTCGCTGATCGCGTTTGTCGGCGGTGGGTTGATCGGCGTGGTCATCACGCTGGCCAGGATATCCGGCCGCAAGGGCTGGGCCCGCTTCGCGACAAGCTACATCTGGTGTTTCTAGTCGGTGTCGCTGCTGATGCTGTTGTTCCTGTCCGGCCTCGGCGTGCCGCGCCTGCTCGGCCAGGATGTGAATCCATGGGTCTCGGCGACGGCGTCGCTGACGCTGTATGCCAGCGCCTATCTGGCCGAAGTCTGGCGCGGCGCCATACACGCCATTCCTCAGGGTCAGTGGGAAGGCGGTTATTCCGTCGGCATGCGTTTCTTCCCGGTGCTGCGTGCCATCATCCTGCCGCAGGCCATGCGGGTCGCGCTTGCCCCCACCGTCGGTTTCAGCGTGCAGATCATCAAGGGGACGTCGCTCGCCTACATCATCGGGTTCAACGATCTGATGAACATCGGCAAGCGCTGGGCCAACGCACCGGTCGACGGCACCGAAGCGTTCATAATCTATCCGCTGATGGCGCTGATCTATTTCAGCCTGTGCTTCCCGCTGTCCAGGCTGGCGATCCATTTCGAACGAAAACTCGGGACCTATACGAAGGGCCCGCAAATCTCAGCAGCTTAATTTACAGGGAAAGGAGATCATGATGATCAAATCACTGAAGAAACTGTCCATCCTCGCCGCAGCGCTGTCGGCGCTTGTCGTCACCGCGCCGGCGTCCGCCGACCTCGCGGACATCCTCAGCGCGGGCAAGGTCAAAATCGCCGTGCCGGAAAACTTCCCGCCTTTCGGCGCGCTGGGTGCCAGCGGCGAGCATGAAGGCTATGACGTCGATGTCGCCATGCTCATTGCCAAGGATCTGGGCGTCGAACTGGAACTGGTGCCAGTGGCATCGAAGCAGCGCATCCCGTTCCTGGAAACGGATCGCGTCGATCTGGTGATCTCCTCGATGGGTGCGAACCCGAGCCGCGCCAAATCGATCTGGTTCTCCAGCGCCTATGCGCCGTTCTTTTCGGGAGCGTTCGCCAAGTCCGATGTGATGGTCTCGTCACCGGCCGACCTCGCCGGCAAGAAAGTCGGGCTGACCGGCGGCACGCTGGAAGACCTCGAAATCACCAAGGTGGCGCCGAAGTCGGCCGAGATCATCCGCTTCGGGGATAACTCGGCGACGATCGCGGCCTATGCCTCGGGTCAGATCGACGTCATCGTCACCGGCAACACGGTGGCGGCCGATTTCGCCAAGAAGAACCCGGGCAAAAGCATCGAAACCAAGTTCATCGTCAAGGAATCGCCCTGCTTCATCGGCGTCAAGAAAGGCAGTTTCGACCTGTTGCAGTGGGTCAACGTCTTCATCCTGCACAAGACGTTGGGTGGCGAGTTGAACGGCCTGTCGGAAAAGTGGTTCGGGCAGAAACTGCCGCCGCTGCCGGCCCTCTAAACCCTCCTTCATACCAAACGATGCCGCCGGCGGGAGCAATCCTGCCGGCGGTTCCGTTTAATAGGCGTATTCGGTAAACACCTGATCGACGTTGCCGTGCCACAGCCGGTGATAGGCGGCGAGCAGCTCGTCCGCCGGCGTCAGGCCGCTTTCCGCGGTCTGCAGGATCGGCTGCAGGAAATGACTTTCATCCATGCCGACGCTGTCCAGGCGATTGCGGTTCTTCAGGCCCCGGTGTGAGATGCTCAGCGCCTCGCAGGCGATGTCGCGCACGGTCTTGTTGCGGAACGGGGTCTTCAGCGCCGTCGTCGGCACCTGATCGCGGAGCGTCTGGCGCTCTTCGGCGGTCCAGTCCTTGACCAGATCCCAGGCGGCGGCACGGGCTTCGTCGTCGTACAATAGCCCGACCCAGAACGCGGACAGCGCGCACAGCCGGTTCCACGGCCCGCCGTCGGCGCCGCGCATTTCCAGGAATGTCTTCAGCCGCACTTCCGGGAAGATCGTCGACAGGTGATCGACCCAGTCCGACAGTACCGGGGTGTGACCCGGATAGGCCGGCAGTTTACCGGCCATGAAATCGCGGAACGACTGGCCCGACGCATCGATGTAGTTGCCATCGCGGTAGACGAAATACATCGGTACGTCGAGGGCGTAGTCGACGTAGCGCTCGAAACCCATGCCGTCCTCGAATACGAACGGCAGCATGCCGCTGCGGTCCGGATCGACATCGGTCCAGATGTGGCTTCTGAACGTTAGGTATTCGCTGGGCTTGCCGTTGCGGAACGGCGAATTGGCCCAGAGCGCCGTCGCCACCGGTTGCAGGGCGAGGGCGATGCGGAACATCTCGACCATGGATTTCTCTGAACAGAAATCCAGGTTCACCTGCACGGTGCAGGTCGACTTCATCATCTCCAGGCCGAGCTTGCCCTTCTTCGGCATGTATTCGCGCATGATCTTGTAGCGGCCCTTGGGCATCCACGGGACGTCATCGACAGGCCATTTCGGCCGGTAGCCGAGGCCGACGAAGCCGATCTCCATTTCCCGGGCGATCGCTTTTACCTGCTGCAGGTGGCTCGACACCTCGTCGCAGGTCTGGTGGATGTTTTCCACCGCGGCGCCGGACAGTTCGACCTGGCCCGCCGGTTCAAGCGACACCGAGCCGCCGTCCTTCGACGTCAGAGCGATGACGTTCTCGCCTTCATAGACCGGCTCCCAGCCGAACCGGGTCAGCCGCATCAAAAGTTCGCGGATACCCTGATCGCCGTCATAGGTCAGCGGTTTCAGGTCGGCCAGCCGGAACGCGAACTTTTCGTGTTCGGTGCCGATACGCCACTGCTCAGGCGGCTTGCAGCCGCTCTCCATGTAGCGGACGAGCACATCCTTGCTGTCGACAGGGGTATCGTTTTTTGCGGAAGCGCCGGACATTTGTTTCTCCGATCTAGGTTGTGCTGTCGGCAACGGCTTGGCGGATCGCCAGTGCCGCCGTGCAGGCCGTTTCGGCCCGTAAAATCCGGGGCCCCAAATCGGCGGCGACAGAAAAGGTCAGTTTGCCGAGCACGTCAAGCTCGTCGGCGGCGAAGCCCCCCTCCGGACCGATCAGGAAGGCGATGCCCTCCTGGCCGTCCGACAGCACTCGGGCCAGCGGGGCGCCGTGACCGGTCTCGTCGAGATAGATCAGCTTCCGGTCTTCAGGCCAGCCGGCAAGGATCGCATCGAGGGACGCAGGCTCCAAAACCTCGGGCACCGATAGCCTGCGCGACTGCTCGCAGGATTCGGTGGCGGTCGCTTGCAGGCGCTCGGTGTTCAATCGAGCGGACTGCGTGCGGCGGGTGATCACCGGCAGCAAGCGGGAGACACCGAGCTCGGACGATTTTTCGACGAGGAAGTCCGTACGGTCCTTTTTCAGCGGCGCGAACAGCAGCCAGACATCGGGCTCAGCCGTCTGCGGCCGCGTTTGCCTGTCGACGCTGACGACACTGGCTTTCTTGTCGGGCGCCGTCAGCGCGCCGAGCCATTCGCCGTCACGGCCGTTGAATAGTAAAACCTCCGCGCCGGCACCCTGGCGCATCACGTTCACCAGATAATGGCTCTGCGCGCGCGATAGCGGCAAGGCCGCACCGGCGTGCAGCGGCGCATCGACGTAAAGCCGAATCGACGGTGAATAGGCCATAGTTTTCTCCAGGGGTTCCTCCCGCCGAGATTATCGTGCGAAGGGCCGCAGCCGTAAACAGTGCGAACTGTGCTGATGGGGACTTTCACCTTAACCCCCGCGTCAGCTATAAACGCCGGATGAGTTATCGCGGACCACACGCCCCACAGGCAAGCGACATCCGGGAGGATTCCTGGATGATCAAACTGGTCCCCCGTCCGGCCCGCCCGTACATGCGGCTGATCCGTGCCGACCGGCCGATCGGCACCTGGCTGCTGTTGCTGCCGTGCCTGTGGTCGGTGACGATGGCCAGTCACGCGGTTCACGGTGCTACGCCGGATCCCTGGTTTATCGTGCTGTTCGCCGTCGGCGCCTTCGTCATGCGTGGCGCCGGCTGCGTCGTCAACGATCTGTGGGACAGGGACATCGACGCCCGGGTCGCCCGCACCGCCGGCCGGCCGATCGCGTCCGGCGACATCCCGGTCCGGTCCGCACTGCTGTTTCTCGCTGCGCTGCTGCTAGCCGGGCTATTGGTGCTGGTGCAGTTCAACGGGACGGCGATCATTATGGGCGTGGCATCGCTGGGGCTGGTCGCCGTCTATCCGCTGATGAAGCGCGTCACCTACTGGCCGCAGGCGTTCCTCGGCCTGACCTTCAACTGGGGCGCGCTGCTGGCGTGGAGTGCGGTTGCAGGAAACGTTGCATGGCCTGCGATCCTTATGTACGCGGGCGGGTTTTTCTGGACCCTCGGCTACGACACGATCTACGGCCATCAGGACAAGGAAGACGACATTCTGGTCGGCGTTAAATCGTCGTCGATAAAGCTCGGACGCAACACGCGTCCGTTCGCCATTCTGGTTTATACGCTGACGGTCACCTTGCTTGCGCTCGCCGGGAATGCAGCCGGGATGGGGTGGTTCTATTTCCTGATGCTCGGCGCGGCGGCGCTGCAGTTCGTCTGGCAGGTGGGCACGCTCGACATCGACGACCCTAAGAACTGTCTGGCGCGTTTCAAGTCGAACCGCGATGTCGGTCTGATAATCTTCCTGGGTGCGCTGTTGGGCTGAGCCGGCGTTACGCCGTTTTCGCAAAATCGAAATACAGTTCTCTGGCGCGGGTTGCGACAGGACCCGGCTGCAGTTCGCGGTCTTCGATTCTCGTGCAAGGCTGCACCTTGGCATAATTGCCGGTCGCGAACAGTTCGTCAGCGCCAAGTACTTCGTTGAAATCGATGATGCGTTCGACAACCTGAAAGCCGTCGTCGCGCAGCAACTGGATCACCCTTTGGCGGGTGATGCCGTTCAGGAACGTACCATTGAGTTCAGGCGTTGAAACGATGCCGTCCTTGACCATGAACAGATTGGCATATGAAAACTCGGCGACCTTGTCGTTCGGGTCCAGGACAACGCCGAGGTCGAACCCTTTCTGCTGCGCCTCGCCGACGGTGCGCGCCACGTTCGGATACAGGCACGACGCTTTGGCTTCGGTCGGCGCCATGTCAGGGGCCGGACGGCGGAAACTGCTGAGGCAGGCGCTGAAGCCGGTGAACGGCGGGACCGGCGCTTCGCGGACAACCATCGAAAAACACGTGCTTGCCGGATCGGGCAGAACCACGGCGCCTTCTTCGGCATAGAAGATCGGACAGATATACAGATCCACATCCTTGTCGAATTTGTCGATACCTTCCCATACGAGGGTCTCGATTTCCTTTTCGGACAAGGTCGGGGTCATCCCCAATACCCGGGCGGAATTGATCAGACGCTGGATATGCCGGTCCAGGTCCGGCGCGCGGCCGGACATGTAACGAGCACCGTCAAAGATGGTCGATGCCAGCCAGAACGCCTGGTGACGGGGCGCCAGGACGGCCTTGTCGCCCTCGAACCATTCCCCCTTGGCGTATGTCCAGACTTTACCCGGTTGGTTATGTGCCATGCCGTCCTCCTGTGGGTCTTTTTTATACCTTTAAAACCGAGAGTCAAAAGGGAGCTGAAATGCCATTTAACACGTTTAAGTGGTATAATAGTCGGCTATATATAAATATAGGTGATCTGTTCGGGCCGCCGTCCATGTCTCAATCGTATCAACAAATCGCTGTCGTACGTCCAAAGGGAGATCAAGTTCATACTGTCTCAAGAAACCGCACCGGCACGCACCCGTGCCGTAACGAAACCTATTGTCAAATTTTCCTCCGCCGAAGAAGCCTGGTTCTGGTTCATGCGCTCGGAAAAGGCGCGCGCTGAACGTGCCAAGGCCGAAAAATCCGACCCGCTCATGGAACGCCCTTGTCTGCCGGACGATATCTATAGTGTCGTTTCCAGACTGCACCGGCAAGGTATCCTGTTCGACCTGCATCTCGAGGTGATGAGCGAATACGGATATCTCGACCGCTTTCCCTTCGTCGACGATGACGAGGAAGCGGTGGACTGGGTGCTCTGGGTCGATGCCTTTGACATTCTCGAGCCGTACCTTGCCGAGAAGGGGATCGTCGAATGAGCACGGCAATCACGATGCGCCCTCGCGGGCAGTCCCTGGCGATCGTTGCCTTCGGGCCGTCGACACTGCGTTATCTGCAATGGCTGAAACCGGGATACCAGCATTGTCTGGTGGCGATCCAGGATGGTGGGCAGTGGCAGCTGCTCGACCCATTATCCAACAGCACGGAGATCATGCTGCTGGGGGAACTGACGCCGACGGAGATTCTGTCGGCTTTCAGACAGCGCGGTCTGGATGCCGTCGCCGTCCAACGCCGCCCGCCGGAAATGCGGAGCATGCCGGTGACACTCTTTACCTGTGTCGAAGCGGTGAAGCGGGTGCTGGGCCTCCGCGCCCGGCGAATCCGTACACCGTGGCAGTTGCGGTGCTATCTGGGCCGTATGCGACGCGAGCGGGCGTTCATGAAACGAGGATCAACATTCTTCTGAAATGGACCATATCTGGGCGTGCCCGCCGTCTTCGTCGGGGCGCGGTATGACACGGATTTTCTCGGTTATGCCGTCCTCGGTCATTTCCCGCTCGATGGCCAGCAGCGTGCCTGCCGGCTGGTCGCAGAGCGAGGCCGAATAGGCGATTTCGCTCTTCGCCGCAGTCATCGCCATCAGGATGTCGGGGGCGCCGTAGGTCTCGAACAGGTGTGTCGCCAAGGCGCGGGCGCAGGCCTCGTCCTCGCCCTCGGGGACAAGCGTGACCTGCACGAAAGTCGAAAAGCCGAAACTAGAAAGACCGAGCCAGCCGGACCTGAACGCGAGCTGGGCCTTGTTGTCCATCTCGGCGGGCACGCTGTCGACGAAGGAAAAGGTCCCGGTCACCGCCCATTCGCCCGGCTCGGCGGCGCGGTCGAAAACCCGGGCGTCGGACGGATCGAGGCGGATGGTGCGCGGCAGTTTCATGACGCTCTGGCCGGTTGCCAGAGATGCGCATAGGCGAACAGCCCAGGCGTGCCGCCGGTGTGGATGTAGACGCAGGGATCCGTCGCCGGCAGCGCGTTCTGTTCGAGCAGGCCGAGAAACCCGTCGAACGACTTGCCGCTGTAGACCGGGTCAAGCAGCAGCGTCTCGTCGCGGGCGCCCCGCGATATCGCCGCCATGGTGCCTGGTGTCGGCTTGCCGTAGCCTTCGCCGATATAGGCATCGGTGACGATGATGTCGCTGTCTGTGATCAGGTCCGGCTTGCCGAGCATGGCGGCCAGTTCGCGGCTGCGCTTCAGGACGCGGGTGTATTGAAGATTTGCCGCACGACGGACACAGATACCGTGCACCGTTGCGGCCGACCCGTAGTGGCGAAGGCCGGTGATGATGCCGGCGTGGGAAATGGCGCTGCCGCTGGCGACGACGACCGCGCCGAGGGTGTGGCCCAGCGCCGCCGTCTGTTCGATGATTTCCCGGGCGCAATCCACATATCCGAGCGCACCCAGCGGCGGATAATCGGCGCCCAGATGAATGACGTAGGGTTTGCCGCCTCGCGTGCGGATCGCGTCGGCGATCTTTTCCAGATTGTTGTCGGCGGCCTGCTCATCCTCGCCGACCGGGAAGCGGTGAACGGGAACGCCGAGAATGCGGTCGAGCAACAGGTTGCCGGTCTTTTCCTGCCCGGCGGGCATGCCCTGAACCCGGTCCTCAAGCTGAATTTCGCAATCGAGGCCGAGCTTCCTCGCCGCCGCCGCGCACTGACGCACGAAATTCGACTGCACGGCGCCGGTGATCAACACCGTATCGGCGCCCTGCGCCAGGGCTTCGCCGAAATAGTACTCGAGCTGGCGGGCCTTGTTGCCGCCCATGGCCAGACCCGTCACGTCGTCGCGTTTGACGTACAGTTTCGCGTGCCCGCTTTTGCGCATCGTGTTGTGCAGTGGTGTCAGGGGCGTCGGCGCGTGCGCAAGACGTGCGCGCGGAAACGCTCTTACTGGATCGTCTGCGTCAGGCTGCATGAGTATACTCCCCGGAGATTGAGTTTACTGACATGCGCCGACGCGTCATCCTGTTTCTTATGAAAGCGAAGTGGAAGCTGATCCCGTACCTTTTGGCGGCCGTGCTGTTGGCAGGGCCGGGGGCGGCGCTTGCGCTCGATCCCGCGGTCCTGCAATCGGTTGTCCGGATCAAGCCGGACTGGCCGCTGGCGCAAAGAGGCCGCGATGCCGCCGGTGCACCGCGCGATCCGCAGGGCACGGGGGTCGCCGTGCTGGCGGGCGGCTACATCGCCACCAACGTGCATGTCATCGGCAAGGCCACGGATGTCGAGGTGATGACGGAAGATGGGCGGACGCTGAAAACGGAAATCGTCGGGCTCGATCCCATGACGGACATCGCCCTGTTGAAAGTCCCCGCCGACCTGCCGGTTCCGGGAATGGCGGATGACCCGCAACTGGCGGCACCGGTCTGCGCCATCGGCAACCAGTTCGGCCTGGGCCTTTCCGTTACCTGCGGTGTGGTGTCGGCACTGCGCCGTTCCGGTATGGGGTTCAATCCGATCGAGGATTTCATCCAGACCGACGCCGCCGTCAATCCGGGTGGTTCCGGCGGGGCGCTGGTTGATGCTGCCGGGCGGCTGGTGGGCATGGTCTCGGCGATCTTCACCAAGCAAAGCGACGCCGATATCGGGGTCAATTTCGCGACTTCGATGCCGCTGTTGCTGCGCGTGGTATCGGATCTGAAAACGCACGGCCGCGTCATTCGCGGACAAGCCGGATTCAGTGCCGCCATGCTGCCGCCGTCGTTGGCTGAGCACGGCGCCGGTGTGCTGGTCGAAAGTGTGGCGCCGGACGGCCCTGCGTTGAAGGCGGGTCTGGAAGCGGGCGACGTCATCACCGGGCTTGATACGGCGCGGATCGCAAGCCCTGAACGGTTCGCGGCGATGATGTTCATGAAGCGCCCCGGCGAGACCGTGACGCTGTCCGTTCTGCGGGGCAGCGAGCCACGCAGTATCGCCATCGTTCTGGGCGGTATGTGATGCGTATTCTCGGCGTCGAAGACATCCCCCCGCTGATCGACCTGCCGCTGGCGGTTCTTGAAGAAATGCACGCTGCGGGGCTGCGGCTTCTGGAATGCGAGCACGCGCTCACCGAGGCCGGCAGCAACGTCGTCGCTGAAATCCTGCGCCTGACCGAGGAGTTCTATCAGTGGGACCACTATCCCAAGGGCGATGTTTATTGCGCCGACAGTCACGCGCAGTATTACTATCACGCGCATCCGCCTACCGAGCGGGGGAACGAATGGGGGGACGAGCACGGTCATTTTCACACCTTTCTGCGTCCGCAGGGCTTCCCATCCGGCATCAAGACCGCGGCCGGCGACAATGAAGCGCCGGCGCACCTGGTTGCGGTGTCGATGAATTATGAAGGCCGGGCATCGCGGCTGTTCACCACCAACCGCTGGGTCACCGGCGAGATCTGGTACGATGCCGGGACCGTGAGCCGCTTTCTCGAGCATTTTCATATCGGCCACGAGAACCCGTCACGGCTGGCCAACGATTGGATCAGCAGCCTGCTGGTGCTGTTCCGTCCCGCGATCCAGACGTTGTTGCATGCCCGCGATGAGATGATCGCGGCACACACGCCCACGACCGACGATCTTCATGTGTACGATGATCGCAATCTGGAAGTGGCGTCAATCCTGGATATCGATGTCCAGGGGCAGATTGGGGCCGTTGAGGCCGCTCTCGATACAGCCGGAGCCGGATAACGCCTTACGGCAGGGCGACGGCACCGGTGTCGGCAAGCGCCTCGATTTCCTCGCTGCTGAAACCGTATTCCTGCAACACCTCCGCGGTGTGCTGGCCGAAAACCGGCGCGCCGGTGGCGACCTTGCCGGGGGTTTCGGAAAGTTTGATCGGCAGCCCCAGCGTACGCACCGGGCCGAGCCTTGCATGCTCGACGGTGGGGATCATGTCGCGTGCCTGGGCATGCGGATCCTCGAACATTTCGCAGACGTCCATCACCGGTCCGGCCGGGACGCCGGCTTTCTCAAGCCTGTCGAGCCAGTCGGCCTGGGTGCTGGTCTTGAAGATAACCGTCAGCACCTCTTCGAGTTCCTTCAGATGTGCCATGCGGTCGGCATTGGTCTTGAAGCGCAGATCGTCGGCAAGTTCGGACGCGTTCATGGCCTCCAGAAGCCGTTCCCAGTTGCGCTGGTTGGCGGCGCCGATGGTGATCCAGCCGTCCTGGGTCTCGAAGGCCTGATAGGGACCGTTCAGCGGATGCGCCGATCCCATCGGTCCCGGTGCGATGCCGGTCGCCAGCGCGATGGCACTCTGCCAGTAGGTGTGCACGATGCCGGCTTCGAACAGCGAGGTGTCCACGACCTGGCCCTCGCCGGTTTTCAGCTTGTGCACATATGCCGAAACGACGCCGAGCGCGGCAAGGATACCGGCGGTGATATCGGTAACCGGCGCGCCGACCTTGCAGGGCGGACGGCCCGGGCCTTCGCCGGTGAACGACATCAGTCCGCTCATGCTCTGGGCGATCAGATCGAAACCGCCGCGTTCGGCATACGGCCCGGTGCGTCCGAAGCCGGAGATCGCACAATAGATCAGACCCGGATTGATCTTTTTGAGGTCTTCGTACCCGAAGCCGAGTTTCTGCATCGTGTCGTGGCGATAGTTTTCCGTGACCACGTCGGCTTCGGCGAGGAGCTTGTGCAAGGCCTTCTTGCCACCCTCGCTTTTCAGGTCCAGCGCGATGCCGCGCTTGTTGCGGTTCATCATCATGTAGGCGGCGGATTCACCGTCGATGTCGGGCGGCAGAAAGCGGCGTGAATCGTCGCCGCCGGGAATCTTCTCGACCTTGATCACGTCGGCACCCAGGTCGGCGAGCATCAACCCGCACACGGGCCCGGCCATGATGTGTGCCAGTTCCACAACCTTCATCCCGGCCAGCGGGCCGAACGGTTTCGTCATCGCGTCACTCCCAATGTCTCAGCGCCCCTTGAAGTGGGGCGTTTTCTTTTCGAGAAAGGCTTTGTAGCCGGTCTGAAAATCCTCGGTGTCGTAGCAGGCGAATCCCTCGGCGATCTCGGCATCGGTCAACGGTGCCGGGTCCTCGAGGCGTTTCAGGAATTTGCGGTGCCAGCGATGCACCAGCGGCGCGCCGGCGGCGATCCGTTCGGCCGCCGCGCGGGCCTCGTCCATGACGCCGTCGTCGGCGACGACGCGTGATACGACGCCGAGCCGCAGTGCCTCTTCGGCATCGAAGATGCGGCCCTCGAGCAGGATCTCCAGTGCCGGACCGGCACCGACGAGGGATTTCAGCGCGCCGATCTCGTGATAGCCCATGACCAGGCCGAGCTTGGAAATCGGGACGCCGAAGCGGCTCGATTCTCCGCAGATGCGGACGTCGCACAGTCCGGCGATTTCCATGCCGCCGCCGACGCAGATGCCGCGAATGGCGGCCACCGTCGGGTGCGGGCAGGCGCGCATGGCGTCGATGTTCTTCGCCATCAACGCACCGTAGGTCGCGGCCTGTGTCGAGTTGGAACGGTCCGTCTCGAACTCGGATATATCGTTGCCGGGGCTGAACGCCTTGCCGCCGGCGCCGGTGATCACGATGCAGCGCACGCCGTCGTCGCCGGCCAGTGCCGCGAACGTATCGCCGAGCGCGCCCCACATGGACTTGGTCAGCGCGTTCAGCTTTTCAGGCCGGTTGAGGGTGATGGTGACGATGTCCTTTTCGTCACGCTCGACAAGGATGTGATCGTCGACCATGGTTCAGTCCGCGGTTTCGGCGAGATAATCCATGGCCGCCTGACAGCCGCCTTTGGTAATCGGCACGCCGGCCAGCGCCAGGCCCATCTCGACACCTGAAAGAGTGCCCATCAGGGTCAGATCGTTGAAATGACCCAGGTGGCCGATGCGGAACACCTTGCCCTTGACCTTGCCCAGTCCGGTGCCGAGCGACATGTCGAACTTGTCGAGGATCAGCGCGCGTACCGCGTCGGCGTCATGGCCGTCGGGCAGAAGCACGCCGGTCAGCACGGGGGAGTGTTCTTCCTCGACCTGGCACAGCGTTTCCAGGCCCCAGTGCTCGACGGCGATGCGGCACGCCTTGGCGTGGCGCTTGTGTCTCGTGAAGACGTTTTCCAGTCCTTCCTCGTCGAGCAACATCTTCAACGCTTCCTCGAGACCGTACAGCAGGTTGGTCGTCGGCGTGTAGGGGAAGAAGCCCGACGCGTTGTTGCCGAGCATCGGCCCCCAGTCCCAGTATGATTTCTTGAAACCGCTGGCCTCGTGCACATCGAGAGCTTTGCGGGATACGCAGTTGAAGCTGATCCCGGGCGGTAGCATCAAACCCTTCTGCGAACCGGAGATCGTGACATCCACACCCCATTCGTCATGTCGGTAATCTGCGGACGCCAGACCGGATATGGTGTCGACCATGAACAGCGCCGGATGGCCGGTGGCGTCGATGGCCTTGCGCACCTCGCCGATGCGCGACGTGACGCCTGTCGAGGTTTCGTTGTGCACGCAGCAAACGGCCTTGATCTCGTGGTTTGGGTCTTCACGCAGCCGCGCCGCGACCTTTTCCGGATCGACGCCGTGGCGCCAGTCGCCGGATATGAATTCCGGAACAAGCCCGATGCGTGTCGCCAGTTCATGCCACAGCGTCGCGAACTGCCCGGTTTCGTACATCAGCACCTTGTCGCCGGGGCTGAGCGCATTGACGAGAGCGGCTTCCCAGGCGCCGGTGCCGCTCGCCGGGAAGACGATGACCGGGCTTTCGGTCTTGAATACCCGCTTCAGCTTTTCAAGGACGCGCGCGCCCATGGCGCCGAACTCCGGTCCGCGGTGATCGATGACCGGCATGTCCATGGCCCGGAGAATGCGGTCCGGGACCGGGCTTGGGCCGGGGATCTGCAAGAAATGTCGGCCGCTTTTATACGCCATGATGTTCCTCCGTCGACGGCAGATGGGTCTGCGCTCTGTGATTTTTCAATAATGAATACAATATTTGCACCATGCAACCCCTATTTTCCGCCAATTCTGCTTTTGTCTTGCTTTTTGAATACAATTTAGTAGCATCGAAAAGGCAACAGGAGACACCCATGCCCCGTCAGGATTATGCCATGCGCCCGACCGGCCGCATCGGCGATGAGACGCTCGCAAAACGCATCGACGGCGCCATTGCCGGCAAGGTGATGTTCGACCCGTTCTCGCGCGGCCGTTATTCGACCGATGCATCCCATTACCAGGTGGAGCCGGCCGGCGTCGTGGTGCCGGAAAGCGCCGACGATGTTCGCACCGTCATCGACATTGCGCGGGACGAGGGCATGCCGGTGTTGCCGCGCGGCGGCGGGACGTCACAGTGCGGCCAGACGATCGGCGAAGCCATCGTCGTCGACGTCACCAAGCACATGAACCGGGTGCTTGAGTTCGACGCGTCGTCGCGGACCGCGCGGGTCGAGCCGGGCATCGTGCTCGACAGATTGAACGCGTTTCTGAAGCCGCACGGTCTTTGGTTTCCGGTCGATGTCTCCACGTCCAGCCGCGCCACCATCGGCGGTATGACCGGCAACAACTCCTGCGGCTCGCGCTCGATCCGCTACGGTACCATGCGTGACAACGTGCGCGCGCTCGACGCCATTCTGACGGACGGATCGACGATGCATTTCGGCGAGGTGTCCGACAACCAGGCGATGGCCGGGCTGGCCGATCACCAGCGCGACCTCGTCGCGAACCTGCTCGGCCTCGGCCGCGACCACGAGGCGTTGATCAAGGCACGCTTCCCCGATCTGATGCGCCGCGTTGGCGGCTACAACATCGATGCCCTGATGCCAGCCGGTCCGGCGCGCGGCGGCTGGAACAACCAGACGGTCCACGAGACGGCATCACTGCCGAACCTGGCGCACTTGTTGATCGGTTCCGAAGGTACGCTGGCGTTCACCACTTCCGTTGATATCGACCTGCAGCCGCTGCCCAAAAACAAGGTTCTCGGTGTCTGCCACTTCCCAAAATTCTACGACGCCATGGACGCGGCGCAGCATCTGGTCAAGCTGGGGCCGGTCGCCGTCGAGCTGGTCGACCGCACCATGATCGATCTCAGCCGCGCCATCCCGATGTTCACCGATACCGTCAACCGCTTCATCAAGGGCGAGCCGGACGCGGTGCTGCTGGTCGAGTTCGCCGAACCGGACCCGGCGGAAAACCTCAGGCGTCTGAAACAACTGGGCGAGGTGATGGGCGATCTTGGATTCCCCGATGCCGTCGTCGAAGCCATCGATCCGGATTTTCAGAGAGCCGTCTGGGAAGTCCGCAAGTCCGGCCTCAACATCATGATGTCGATGAAGGGCGATGGGAAACCGATCTCGTTCGTCGAGGATTGCGCGGTGCGGCTCGAGGATCTGGCCGAATACACCGACCGCCTGACCCAGGTGTTTCACAAGCACGGCACCGAGGGCACGTGGTATGCGCACGCTTCCGTCGGCACGCTGCATGTGCGCCCGGTGATCAACCTGAAACAGGAACTGGGCGTGAAGCAGATGCGCGCCATCGCCGAGGAAGCCTTCGAGATGGTACGCGAATACAAGGGCTCGCACTCCGGCGAGCACGGCGACGGTCTGGTGCGCTCGGAATTTCATGAAGCCATGTTCGGACCTGAGATGGTGCAGGCCTTCCGCACCGTGAAGCAGGCCTTCGATGCCGACGGCCTGTTCAATCCCGGCAAGATCGTCGATCCGCCGAAGATGGACGACCGTTCCCTGTTTCGCTTCAAACCGGGGTACAAGCAAATCGACCTCGAAACCGTCATGGACTGGTCGGACTGGGGCGGTTCTCGGGCGCGGTCGAGATGTGCAACAACAACGGCGCCTGCCGCAAGTCGGACCCCGGCGTGATGTGTCCGTCGTTCCGCGTCACCGCCGAGGAACAGCACCTGACGCGTGGGCGTGCCAACACGCTCAGGCTCGCCATCTCCGGCCAACTCGGGGCCGATGCGTTTACCTCCGATGCCATGAAGGAAACGATGCAGTTGTGCGTCGGCTGCAAGGGCTGCAAGCGCGAATGTCCGACCGGCGTCGATATGGCGAAGATGAAGACGGAATTCCTCTATCACTACAACAAGCGCCACGGTGTATCGCTGAAGGACAAGCTGATCGCCTATCTGCCGCGCTATGCGCCGATGGCGTCCAGGATGGCCGGGCTGATGAACCTCCGCGACCGGGTGCCGGGTCTGGCCGCCCTTTCGGAAAAGCTGCTCGGCTTCTCCGCGAAGCGCACGCTGCCGGTGTGGCGCGGCGATATCTTCGATCCCGCCGCCACCGGCGTGCATCCGGATTCCTGTCCGGTCGGGCAGGCGGTGGTGCTGTTCGCCGATACCTTCTCGACCTATTTCGAGCCGGAAAATCTGCATGCAGCAAAGCGTGTTCTGGATGCGGCGGGTTACCGGGTCGTCGTCGCCCGCCCGCCAAAGGGCGAACGTCCGCTCTGCTGCGGCCGCACGTTCCTTGCCGCCGGGCTGGTCGATGAAGCGAAGGCCGAAGCGCGGCGCATGGCCGACGCGGTGCTGCCGTTCGTGCGCTCAGGCGTGCCGGTGATCGGCCTGGAACCATCGTGCCTGTTCACGCTGAAAGACGAGTTCAAATCACTACTGCCGGCGGATGAAGCCGAAACGATCGCAGCGCACGCCTTGCTCTTCGAGGAGTTCATCGCCGCCGAGATCGATGCCGGGTCGTTCAAGCTCGACCTGCAGCCGATCAGGCACAGCAAGGCGCTGCTGCACGGGCATTGCCATCAGAAAGCCTTCGCCGCCATGGGCGCGGTCGAAAAGGCGCTGCGCTTCGTGCCCGGCCTTGCCGTCGAAACCATCGAAAGCAGTTGCTGCGGCATGGCCGGGGCGTTCGGCTACGAGGCCGTGAACTACGAAACCTCCATCGCCATGGCCGAACTGAGCCTGCTGCCGAAAGTCCGTGAAGCCGATACCGACACCCTGATCGTTGCCGACGGGACAAGCTGCCGCCACCAGATCGCCGACGGCGCGGCTCGCGACGCCGTGCATGTGGCCCGTGTTCTCGACATGGCGCTGGGCGAAAAGGGAGCCGCATCATGAACCAGATGTCCGGCCCCGTCGTCCGCACCACCCTGCACGAGGAAATCGTCGAGCGTCTCCGCGGCATGATCTTTTCCGGCGAGCTCAAGGGCGGCGACCGCGTTCCCGAACAGCGGCTCTGCGACATGCTGGGGATTTCCCGCACCCCGCTCCGCGAAGCGCTCAAGGTGCTCGGCAACGAGGGACTTCTGGAACTGCTGCCGAACCGGGGTGCCAGGGTGGCGACGCTCAGCGAGGACGACATCGACGAGATCTTCCC
Source organism: Thalassospiraceae bacterium (assembly GCA_038100295.1). Lineage (GTDB taxonomy): Bacteria > Pseudomonadota > Alphaproteobacteria > Rhodospirillales > Casp-alpha2 > UBA4479. The sequence continues at coordinate 97,787 of JAYNVG010000002.1, read as the reverse complement.
GGTTATGGGGGCGCTCGAGGCGCTGTCCGGCGAACTTGCCTGCGCCAGGCTCGGTGATGACGAAATCGCCGAAATCCGCGCACTGCACTATCAGATGGCGCTGCATCACACGCGCCGGGAACTGCCGGCGTATTTCAGGATCAACCAGCAGATCCACGAAGCGATTCTGAAGGCGGCCAAGAACCCGACGCTGGAAGCCCAGTACAATGCGCTGGCCGGGCGTATCCGTCTGGCCCGGTTTCGCGCCAACATGTCGGATGCGCGCTGGGATCAGGCGATGCGCGAACACGAGGAAATTCTCAAGGCCCTCGAGGACCGCGACGGCAAGAAGCTGTCGGAAGTGCTCGGCCGGCATCTGGAAAACAAGCGCGAGACCGTCAAGCAGGCGATCCGCGACGGTGCCGGCGAAGCGCATGGACCGGGCGTCGCTTACGACTGAATCCACCAATGCCTGCAGCACTGTCCAGCGCTGGCAGCGTCGATTTTATTGGCTTTTAACCATGCGCCGGTGACGCCGGTCACAGACCGTGTCCTCTGTCGTGCCTACGATCATCGGGCATCACTTGAACAGGGCACCGACGATGTTTGCGCACATTCACTTCAGACACTCGCAAAATACCGTGGCGTTCTTCAGGAATGTCGGCTGGCTTCTGGGTATCCGGCGCAACCGCCGCCAGGTGGTCTTCCGCATTCCGCCTTCGGCACGCTGAGTAACGCACGCCTCTCCATTTAGTGACTGGCCTCGGCCGGGTTCGCGGCTAATATGCCTGCCATGTGGCAAAAGCTTTCAGACTTCATTTTCAGCGAACCGGTACGGCATGAAATGCCGGCCCGGGTGCTTGAGCAGATCAATGCCCGCCAGTGCGTCAGCGAGCGGCTGATCTCGTGGGTGCAGTTCATCCTGATCCTGCTGTTCGGCGGTCTGTGGCTGGTGTCGCAGCAGGTCAACATGTCGGACGCCGCGTTCCAGGTTGTGCCGCTGGCGCTGGCCGCCTACTTCGTGTTCACCGTGACGCGGCTGGTGCTGTCGTATCGGGTCGCCCTGCCGCACTGGTTCCTGACGCTATCGGTGCTGATGGACGTGGTGCTGCTGATGCTGCTGATCTGGAGCTTCCATATCCAGTACGAACAGCCGGCGAGTTTCTATCTGAAAGCGCCGACGATCATGTATGTCTTCATCTTCATCGCGCTGCGCGCGCTTCGCTTCGAGCCCAGATACATCATGATCACCGGTCTGGCGGCGATTGCCGGATGGGGCGTACTGATGGGCTATGTCATGATCGCCGAAGCGGGCAATCCGATGATCACGCGCAACTACGTCACCTATATGACATCCAATGCAATCCTGATCGGCGCCGAGATCGACAAGATGGTATCGATCTTTCTGGTGACCGCTGTGCTGTGCATCGTTGTCATTCGGGCGCGCCGCGCGTTCTTCCGTGCCGTTCTGGAGCAGACGGCGGCGGAGGATCTGTCGCGCTTCGTGTCCAAGGAGGTTGCGGCGCGAATCACCTCTTCGGACCGGCAGATCCAGCCCGGCGACGGCGAAAGCCGCGAGGCGAGCATCATCTTTACCGATATCGAGGGCTTCTCCACGGTATCGGAATCCATGTCGGCGCAGGAACTGGCGAAGACACTGAACGAATATTTCGGCGCCATGGGCGAGGTCATCGACCGCTTCGGCGGCGTCATCACGTTGTTCGAGGGGGATCTGATGTTGATCACCTTCAACGCCATCCAGGACGATCCGGATCATGCGCTGAACGCGGTCAGGACCGCGATCGCCATCGAGGAACTGGCACGGACCCGAACCTTCAACGGGGTCACGCTGAAAACCCGCTGCGGCATCAACACCGGCGAGATCAACGTCGGCGCCGTCGGCGCCCAGGACCGCCTCGTGTTCACGGTGCACGGCGACAACGTCAACATCGCCGCCCGACTGGAACAGCTCAACAAGCAGTACGGCACCTACATCATGATGGGCGAAGCGACGCATCTCGCGGTGCAGGACGCTTTTGCCTGCAAGCTGGTCTGCGAGACGCCGGTCAAAGGGCGCGTGCAACCGGTGAAAGTTTACGCGCCTTCGGCTGCTTGATCAGAAACAGCTGATCCAGTGGCGCAGACGCATTATTTATTGGCGTTGTAGATCGCTTTCATGATGGAAAGAGTCATGCTTCCGGAATCGAAGATGGCAGTGAAATCCTTGTCCCCCATATCGCGAAATCCCGGCAGTTGCTTCAATTCCGCACGCCCCAAAGAACGATAACCCATTGTCCATTCCGGGAAATCCCGGGCAGCGATGTGGTGATCCAGGATGACCGTTAAATCTACGTGACGAGGGTCCTTGCGAATGCGATTCAGCGCATTTGTGACTCCCGCCGGCGGGCCTTCGAGGGTTTGAACAAAAGTGCCGTTTGGCAATGAAATCAGTAAACCGGTCACGGCGTCGCGCATATTATTGTTACGAGACGTTTGGAGTATTTGTTCGCGATCTTCTTCGTTGACCACACCTGTGGCCTGGCTGGTGTATAAAACTTGACGGAACAAGAGTAAGATCTCCTGAAAACTTATCCGCTAACGTCTTTCTACCCTTCAGACTAAAGAAGCGACCTCTATATTCAAGCTCAGCCCCTGAGCGTCCCGCCAGTGGCTTTTTCGACCGCCTGGACGATGGATTTCGAGATCGCCTCGATTTCCTCGTCTGTCAGCGTGCTTTCCGTCGGCTGCAGTACCACCGTGATGGCCAGCGACTTCTTGCCTTCACCCAGTGACGCGCCTTCGAAGACGTCGAACACGCGGACATCTTCGATCAGCACTTTCTCGGCACCGCGCGCCGCCTGCACGACCTTGGCCGCTTCGACGCCCGCGTCGACGACGAACGCAAAGTCACGCTCGATCGGCTGGAACGCCGACAGGCTGAGCATCGGTCTGGCCGCGGTCTTGGCTTTCGGTAACGGCACCTGGGCCGGGTAGATTTCGAACGCTACCACCGGGCCTTTGACATCCAGGGCGCGCAGCACCTTTGGGTTGATCTCGCCGAAGCGGGCCAGCGTATTCTTGGGGCCGAGACGCAGTTCGCCGGCACGGCCCGGATGGTAGTAAGGCTGCACGTCGGTGAACACCTGCAGCTTGTCGATGGGCGCGCCGAGCGCGTCCAGCACCGCCAGGGCGTCTGCCTTGGCCAGATAGGCATCGACCGGTGCCGGGGCTTTCGACCAGTGCTTCGTCCCGGTCATGCCGGTGCGGATACCGGTGGCGGCGATGCGCTGTTCGTCGGGGCCGTCGCCGAAGTATTCCGGACCGACCTCGAACAGATCGGCATTGGCGAAACCGCGCGCGGCATTTCGCCCGGCGGCCTGGATCAGGTTGGCCAGCGCGCTCGGGCGCATCACCGACAATTCCGAGCTGATCGGGTTGGCGAGCTTCAGCGCATCCGGGATATCGGCGAACAGCGACGCTTCCTTCTCGCCCATGAACGAATAGGTCACGGCTTCGGTCAGGCCGCGTGCGGCCAGCGTGCGGCGCGCGATGGCGCGGCGTTTCTGCTCCTCGCTCATTGCCGGTTTCGGCAGCGTGGTCTCGCGCGGCAACGGTGTCGCCGGGATCGCGTCGAAACCGTTGATGCGGACCACTTCCTCGACCAGGCAAGCCTCGTGCACGATGTCGCCGCGCCACGACGGGATCTTCACCTGCCAGATGTCGCCGTCGCCGGAAATCTCGAAGCCGAGAACCGCCAGGATGCGCTGGATTTCGTCGCGCGACACCTGGACGCCGGTCAGTTCCCTGACCCGGTCGGGGCGGAAATCGAGGCTGCGGCCGGGATCCGGGTTGGCGCCTGCAATGACCACTTCGGACGGCTCGCCACCGCACAGGTCCAGCACCAGCCGGGTCGCGATCTCCATGCCGGTTTCCAGGAACGCCGGGTCGATACCGCGCTCGAAGCGATAGCGTGCGTCGGACAGGATCTGCAGCTTGCGACCGGTCATCGCCGTGCGCACCGGATCGAAATAGGCGCTTTCGATGAACACGTTGACGGTTTCTTCAGTGACGCCGGAAAGCTCGCCGCCCATGACGCCGCCCAGACCTTCCGGGCCGTTGTCGTCGGTGATCAGCGTCATCTCGTCGTCGAAGGTGTATTCCTTGTCGTTGAGCGCCAGCATCTTCTCGCCGGATTTCGACAGGCGTACACGGATGTCGCCCTTGACCTTGTCGGCGTCGAACACGTGCAGTGGCCGGTTGAGATCAAGGGTCATCAGATTGGTGATGTCGACCAGCGCCGAGATTGGGCGCAGACCCACCGCCAGCAGCCGTTCCTTGAGCCACGCCGGGCTTTCACCGTTGCTGACACCCTTGACGTAACGGCCGACGAAATACGGACACGGTTTGTTGTCGGCGTCGTCGAACTCGAGGTGCACCTTGATCGGGCTTTCGAAGCTGCCCGGCACCGGCCCGTTGGCGAGCGGCTTCAGCGAGCCGAGGCCCGCCGCCGCGAGATCGCGGGCGATGCCCCGGACACCCAGGCAATCTCCCCGGTTCGGCGTGATGGCGATGTCGATGATCGGATCGTTCAGGCCCATGACGTCGATGGCGAGCTTGCCGATCGGCGTGTTTTCAGGCAGCTCGACGATGCCGTCATGCTCGTCGGAAAGCCCCATTTCGTGTTCCGACAGCAGCATGCCGTTGGACAGAACGCCGCGGATTTCCGTCGGCTTCAGGGTGACGTCGAGGCCGGGAATGTAGGAGCCGCCGGGCGCGAATACGCCGACCATGCCGGTGCGCGCGTTCGGCGCGCCGCAGACAAGCTCGACCGTCTCGCCGTTGCCGGGATCGACCTGGCAGACCCGCAGTCGGTCGGCGTTGGGATGCTGTTTGGCTTCGATCACCTTCGCGGTGACGAACGTTTCAAGCCCCTTGGCACGGTCCTCGACGCCCTCAAGCTCGAGCCCGACCATGGTCAGCGCATCGGTGATCTGCTGCAGCGAGGCGGTGGTGTCCAGATGCTCCTTGAGCCACGACAGGGTGAATTTCATCGCACCAGCCCTCCGACCATGCCGGGCACCTCAAGCGAGCGGAACCCGTAGTGTCTGAGCCAGCGCAGATCGCTCTCGAAGAACGTGCGCAGGTCGGGGATGCCGTATTTCAGCATCGCCAAGCGTTCGATGCCCATGCCGAAGGCGAAGCCCTGGTATTCGGTGGGATCGATGCCGCAGTTCGACAGCACGTTCGGATTGACCATGCCGGAGCCGAGAATTTCCAGCCAGTCGCCGCCGTGACCGATACGGAACTCGCCGCCGTCGCGGGTGCAGCCGATGTCGACCTCCGCCGACGGTTCGGTGAACGGGAAATAGCTGGGGCGGAAGCGCACCGGCAGGTCATCCACCTCGAAGAAAGCGCGGCAGAATTCGATCAGGCAGCCTTTCAGGTGTCCCATGTGCGAGGTCTTATCGATCACCAGCCCCTCGACCTGATGGAACATCGGCGAGTGGGTGGCGTCATAGTCGGAACGATACGTGCGGCCCGGCACAATGATGCGGATCGGCGGCTTTTCGGCAGTCATGGTGCGGATCTGCACCGGGCTGGTGTGGGTGCGGAGCACCTTGCGCTGGCCGTGCTCGCCCGGCAGATAGAATGTATCGTGTTCCTGCCTGGCCGGGTGATCGGCGGGAATGTTCAGCGCCGTGAAGTTGTGCCAGTCGTCCTCGATATCCGGGCCTTCGGCGACGGTGAAGCCCATTTCGCCGAAGATTTCCGTGATCTCGTCGATGGTCTGACTGATCGGGTGCACCGAACCGGTCGCTTCGGGTGCCGGCGGCAGGGTGACGTCGATCTTTTCCGTCATCAGGCGGCGGTCCAGATCGGCATCGGCAAGCGCGGTCTTCTTGGTATCCAGCGCGTCCGCGATTTCATCCTTGAGTGCGTTCAGGGCCTGGCCGGCGGCCTTGCGCTCGTCCGGGGCCATCTGTCCGAGACCCTTCATCATGTCGGTGATGCGGCCTTTTTTGCCGAGAACCGAAACGCGGATGTCTTCCAGCGCATCGACGCTGTCGGCGGCGGCGACGTCCTTCAGGATGGCGTCGCGAAGCTGGTCCGGATTGTCCATAGTCCACTGCCTTCTAAACGAACGAACGGGAGTAACGGTCCAATGGTGTCCATTGGCGCTACTCCCGTTCCAAAACTCGGATGCTCCCGAAATTCGGGAAAATTAAGCGTTCTGGCTAAGAGCAGCCTGGGCCTGATCCACCAACGCTTTAAACGCTTCCGGCTCGTTCATGGCGAGATCGGCGAGAACCTTGCGGTCCAGCTCGACTCCGGCCTTCAGCAGGCCGTTCATGAACACCGAATACGTAACACCGTTCTCACGCGCACCGGCGTTGATCCGCTGGATCCAGAGGCGGCGGAACTGCCGTTTTTTCTGGCGGCGGTCGCGATAGGCATACTGCAGGCCTTTCTCGACGCGCTCGATGGCGATACGGAAGTTCGTGCTGTTACGGCCCTGATACCCTTTGGCGAGTTTCAGAACCTTCTTGTGACGGGCGTGCGACGTCTTGCCGCGCGAAACACGTGCCATGACTAATCTCCTCCGCTCAGGCGTTCGGCATGTAGGATTTAACGATCCGTGCGTCCGGAGCGGACAGGATCATCGTCCCGCGCGCATGACGCTTCATCTTGTTGGATCGTTTGCGGAGATTGTGCCGCTTGAAGGCGACGGCCGCGCGCACCTTACCGGTACCCGTCAGCTTGAAGCGCTTTTTGGCGCTCGACTTGGTCTTCAGTTTGGGCATTTCCCTCTTCCTTCGTCTCTGTGGCGCATCGCGCCAAGTTATTGCTCTCTCGGACACTTAGGTCCGGGGGTTCAAGCGGCGAGGCATGCCCTTTCAGCCATACCGCTCGTCCGTCGAAGTGATGACGGCGCGCGGGTTATAGCGGTGCCGGGCGCCGATGGCAAGGGGTCTGTAAGCGCCTAGAACGCCAGAAGATCGTCCGCTTCGCGGGCTTCTTCGGCGGTCCACTGGCGCACCGGCGTCGGTGCTGCGACACGGCCGAACGGCAGGAACGTGCCTTCCCCCGGCGCATCTAGGGTCACCGAGCCGCCGGGGGCGACGATTTCGATGACGCCTTCGCGGATCTGATAGCCGTAATGCGAGGTGCCGGGCGGCATGCCGACGGTCAGCCGGCCGGCGACGAACTCGGTGCCGCGGATGCCGATGGTCGCCACCGGCGTGGTGATGGCGACGTCGAAGTTGTCGTGCTTGCCGATAGCGCCGGAGACATAGCGGAACACACCCTCGACGAAGGTCAGTGCCTGGCTGTCGCTTTTGTCGGTCAGGCCATAGACGTCATAGACCAGCTCGTCGACGGTCAGCTTGGCATCGGCGCCGACCTGTAATGTCGAGGAGTCGGCGAAGCGCACGATCAGCCGCGCGCCGTCGCCGGTTTCGATGGTGTCGCCGGCATAGACGGCGCTGCCCGCCGTGAGGGCAGTGGTTTCGCCGCCCTGGGTGCGGCTGGCCTCACCCTTCTGGCGCTCGACCGTGCCGGCGCGTTCCAGCGCCAGCGCCGGAAAGGCCGTTATCAGCGCGATCAGCGCGGCGGCGACGATGTGCTTCAATTCAGGCATGATAAATCATCCCTCAAGGTCGTGCAGAACAGGGCTGTCACACGATCGGTCTAGGCGTTGAATTTCAAGAAGCCGCTTACCTGGGCGCGATGACCATCGTCATCAGGCGGCCTTCGGGTCGCGGATGCTGTTCGACCTTGGCGATTTCATCGACTTCCGCCTGGACGCGCTGCAGCACCTTAAGACCAAGGTCCTGGTGGGCCATCTCGCGGCCGCGGAAGCGGATCGTCATCTTTACCTTGTCGCCTTCGTCGAGGAAACGGCGAACGGCCCGCATCTTGACCTCGTAATCGTGGTCATCAATGCCGGGACGCATCTTAATTTCCTTAACTTCGATGATTTTCTGCTTTTTGCGGGCTTCATTGGCCTTTTTCTGCGCCTCGTACTTGAACTTCCCGTAATCGAGAATCTTGCAGACGGGCGGCTCGGCATTCGGCGACACTTCGACGAGGTCCAAACCGACCTCCATCGCCATATCGATTGCTTCCTGTAGGCCTATGACACCGACCATTTCTCCATCCGCGTCAATGACACGCACGGGGTCGGCTTGAATATCTTCGTTGGCGCGGGGTCCATCCTTGGACGGCGGCGCCGGTGGGCCGGGTCTACGAGCTATGGAAATTCTCCTGTCTCAGTTATACCAAAGACCCGCACATGCGGGCCGTATTATCGAATTGTCACGTAAAAGGCTTATCCGCCAAGCGGACCAAGCGCTTCCTTGCTAAGTCTATCGACTGCCTCTTGCAGCGCAAGAATTTCTTGATCCTTGCCGCCGAGCGTGCGCATCGCAACGGCGCGGTTTTCCGCCTCGCGGCCGCCGACAACGAGGATGGCCGGGACTTTCGCGTGCGAATGCTCGCGGATCTTGTAGTTGATTTTTTCGTTCCGGAGGTCGGCCTCGACCCGCACGCCGGCGGCCTGCAGGGCGGCAACCACCTCTTTGGCATAGCCGTCGAGATCGTTGGTGATCGGCGCGACGACGACCTGCACCGGGGCCAGCCACATCGGCAGCCGTCCGGCGAAGTTCTCGATCAGGATGCCGATGAAGCGTTCGAACGAGCCGAGGATCGCGCGGTGCAGCATCACCGGGCGGTGCTTGTTGCCGTCCTCGCCGACATATTCCGCATCCAGCCGCTCGGGCAGCACGAAGTCGACCTGCAGCGTGCCGCACTGCCAGTCGCGTCCGATGGCATCGCGCAGCACGAATTCCAGCTTCGGCCCGTAAAACGCGCCTTCGCCCGGGTTCATGATCAGATCGGCACCGGCCTTGAGGGCGGCTTCCTTGAGCGCATGTTCGGCCTTGTCCCATGTTTCGTCGGACCCGGCGCGGACCTCGGGGCGGTCGGAGAACTTGACCGTGAACGCCTCGAAGCCGAAATCGCGGTATATCGACGCCAGCAGATCGATGAAAATCCGCGTTTCGCTCTCGATCTGGTCCTCGGTGCAGAAAATATGCGCGTCGTCCTGCGTGAAGGCGCGGACCCGCATCAGACCGTGCAGCGCGCCCGACGGCTCGTAGCGGTGACACGAGCCGAACTCGGCCATGCGCAGCGGCAGGTCGCGGTAGCTCTTGATGCCCTGGCGGAAAATCTGCACATGGCACGGACAGTTCATGGGCTTCAGCGCCAGATGGCGCAGCCCGCCTTCGTCCGCCGCCTCGGGCGCGACCGCTTCGGCGCTGCCGGCACTTTCGCTGGCATGACCGGCGCCTTCATCCACTTCGGCGATGAACATGTGCTCGCGGAATTTTTCCCAGTGACCGGACCGTTCCCACAGCGCGCGGTCGACCAGTTGCGGAGTCTTGACCTCGACATAGCCGGCTCCGTCCAAGCGCTGGCGCATGTATCGCTCGCACGTCCGGTACAGCGACCAGCCCTTGGGGTGCCAGAACACCGATCCGCGCGCCTCTTCCTGGATGTGGAACAGATCCATTTCCTTGCCGAGCTTGCGGTGGTCGCGCTTTTCCGCTTCCTCGATCCGCGTCAGATACGCCTTCAGTTCCTTGTCGTTGCGCCATGCCGTGCCGTATATCCGCTGTAGCTGCGGATTTCGGGCATCGCCGCGCCAGTAGGCGCCGGCCAGCTTCAGAAGCTTGAAGGCCTTGCCCAGACGGCCCGTCGTCGGCAGGTGCGGTCCGCGGCACAGGTCGATCCAGTCGCCCTGGCGGTACATCGTGATGTCCTCGCCTTCCGGCAGTTCCATGACCCACTCGGCCTTGAACGATTCGCCCTTGTCCTTGAAGAACTTGGCCACAGCGTCGCGGTCCCAGACCTCGCGGACGATCGGAATGTCGCGGTCGACGATATCGGCCATGCGCTTTTCAATGGCCTCGAAGTCTTCCGTCGAGAACGGCTCATCGCGGTGGAAATCGTAATAGAAGCCTTCTTCCGTCGCCGGACCGAAAGTGATCTGCGTGCCCGGGAACAGTTCCTGCACGGCCATCGCCAGCACGTGCGCGGCATCATGGCGCAGCACCTCGAGGGCATCGGCCTCCTGCTTGTCGGTGATGATCGCGACGTTGGCGTCTTTTTCGATGGTCCGGTCCAGGTCCCACATCTCGCCATCGACCTTCACGACCATCGCCGCCTTGGCGAGGCCAGGACCGATCGATGCGGCGATTTCAGCGCCGCTGACCGGTTTGTCGTAATTGCGGACGGAACCGTCCGGGAGAGTGATCGCGACCATGGATCGAATGCCTTGAAATTCAAACTCTACAGATGATTGTCGGATAACGTATGGGGCTAGTTAAAGTGCGGCGCGCAAGGCGTCAAGAACCGCCTGAAATAGGCAGTGCCGCGTAAACTTCTTCGACTCCCAGATCCTGCAGCGATTGGCGCCTGAGGATCGTTACCTGGGCGCCCCGTTGCGCACACAGTGCCGGATCGGAGGCATGCGAATAAAGCACAACGGAAGGGATGCCGGCATAAGCGGCGATATGCATGGTGCCGTTGTCGTTGCCGACGGCAAAGGCGGCACGCTTGGCGGCGGTAACCAGATCGATCTGTGAAGTCTCGCCGGCAATGTTCATTGCCGTGATCGACCCCTCGATGAGAGCCGCCGCCAGCGGACGTTCCGAGGCTGTGCCGCAGACAACCGCGCTGATGCCGGTGCCGTCGAGTTTTCGGATCAACTCGCGGTAATGATCCCTGGGCCAGCGCTTGGCAAGCCGGTGTTCGGCGCCGCCCGGCGCGATCAGGCAATATCTGGGCGGCAGCTTGAGGTGCGAAATATCGCTGACGAAGGGGCCCAGGTCGCTCAACGCAACATCTTCGATCCCGGCAACGGCCAACTGCTCGGCCTGGCGTTCGACGGTATGCATGAAGTCGCGTTCTGGGTTCGCATGGCGGTGTGAACAGCCCGCCGCGATTCCCGACCATTCCGGTTTTGGTCCCGGCCAGAACAGCCGGAAATAACTGCTGGAGCGGTCGGAGGTCTGCAGATCGTAGACACGGACGTAGCTTCCTGCGCGGAGCGTTCGCCGCAGCGCCAGCCATTTGCCGATGTCGGCAAAACGCGGCCTGGCATTAACGATCACTTCGTCGGCGACGCCGGCGGCGGCGATCAGCGCGCGGAAGGGCTCGGTGGTCAGGACGGTGATATGATCGCCGGCGTGGTGTCTGCGGATCGCGGCCATCGGCCCCAGGGCCTGGATGACGTCGCCGAGCGCGCCCAGTTTGATGACGAGGATGCGTCTGCGATCATGCCTGAGGTTCTGCATCGGCCTCAGGCGCGGCCCCGCCCCGACAGCACTTCGTTATAGACGTCGAGTGTCTTGTCGCACATCTGTGTCTTCGAGAAATTCTTGCGGACATGCTCGATGGCGGTAACGGCAAGCTTGTTACGTGCCGCGTTGTCCAGCGACAGGGCCTTTTCGATGGCCTCGGCCAGGGCGTCGGAATCGCCGGGCGGCGTCAGCCAGCCGGTGACGTCCAGAATCACCGTTTCCCTGGCACCGCCGTGATCGGTGGCGATCACGGGCCGGCCCATCGCCTGCGCCTCGCAGACGATCCGCCCGAAGGCTTCGGGATCGGTCGACGCGGAAATGACAAGGTCGGTCAGCTTGTAGGCCGCCGGCATATCGTCGCAGTGATCGACGATGCGGATCACTTCCTCGAGGCCGTGCTGCACGATGCGGCTTTCCAGTTCGCGGCGGTAATCCTCGCGGCCCTGGTCGCTGCCGACCATCATGCAGCGTATATCCTTGCGGCCCATCTTTGCGATGGCGTCGATCAGCACCAACTGGCCCTTCCACCGCGTCAGCCGGCCCGGCAGCATGATGATCGGCACACCGTCCGGCAGCCGCCATTCGGTGGCGAGCTTGATGACGCGCTCCGCCGATACCTTCTCCGGATCAAAACGCTCCAGATCGACGCCGCGGTGGATGACGCGGATTTTATCGACCGGTACCCCGTAATGACGGCGCACATGGCCGCCGATGAACGTCGAAATGGCGATCACGCGTTCGCCGAATGTCATGACCGAATTGTATTTGCGCTTGATCCAGTTGCCGATCGAATAGGTGCCATGAAACGTGGTGACCAGCGGCACCCTGGTGCGCTGACAGGCGAAATACGCGCTCCACGCCGGGGCGCGGGAACGGACATGCACTACATCGACATGTTCCTTGCGGATCAGATCGATGATGCGCTGGACGTTGCGGTACATGACCACCGGGTTTTTCGAAGCTACCGGTAACGTCACATGCTCGGCGTTGACGCGTGTCAGGTCATGTACCAGCAGGCCGCCTTCCGATGCGACGATGGCCCGCCCGCCGGCAGCGATAATGGCACCGGCGATTTCCACGGTGCCGCGTTCGACGCCGCCGCTGCCGCCAAGCGCCGGCAGAATCTGCAAGACGGTCGGCGGGCGGCCTTCGAGACGTGTCATGTCGTCGTCGTGGGTGTTATGGTGTGGGTTATCGTTCATGGCCATCACAGTTTAATACGGGAGCCCGCATGTCCGATCAAACAAAAGCCCCAACGATGCTGCCCAGCGAGGACGGCTCGATGATTGCTTACCGCCACACCGCTGGCAAGACGCCGGGTGTGATGTTCCTGACCGGCTTTAAATCCGACATGCAGGGCGGGAAAGCGATCGCCCTTGAAGATTATTGCACATCCCGGGGGCATGGCTTTACACGCTTCGACTATTTCGGTTACGGCGAATCTTCCGGCGCCTTCGAGGACGGCACCATCGGGCGCTGGGCCGATGACGCGGTGCGGGTGCTGGATCAAGTCACCGAAGGACCGCAAATCCTCGTCGGCTCGTCAATGGGCGGCTGGATCATGCTGCTGACGGCGCTCAGGCGTCCGGAACGGGTCGCCGGACTGGTCGGCATCGCGGCGGCGCCGGATTTCACACGTGACCTGATTCCGCCGGCGCTGACCCCGGCCCAACTCGCCGAGCTGGACAGCCAGGGATACTGCGACATCCCGAACTGCTACGACGATCAGGCGCCCTACCGTATCCGCAAGTCGTTGCTGGAGGAGGGCGACAACCACCTGCTGCTGAACGGCGAGATCGCGCTCGACGTCCCGATCCGTCTGATCCACGGCATTGAGGACGCCGACGTGCCATGGCAGACAGCCTTGAAAATCATGGAGAAAGTTGCCAGTACGGATGTGGAAATACAGTTTGTCAAAGCAGGGGATCACAGACTATCAGAACCCCATGATCTTGAGCGGCTGATGCGCACCGTCGGCGCCCTGTTGGAGAGTGTTTGAGAATGGATGCCATTGAACGGATGCTGAGCGGATACCGGGCCTTTCGCGAGGGAATGCCCGAAGACCATGCCCAGCGTCTGCGTCAGCTGGTGGAAGCTGGACAGAAACCGCAAGCCGCCGTTATCGCGTGTTCGGATTCGCGGGTCGATCCGGCTCTGGTGTTCCGTGCCGAACCGGGCGACATCTTCATGATACGCAACGTCGCCAATCTGGTGCCGCCGATGGAAGAGGAAGGCACCTTTCATGGCACCAGTGCTGCGCTGGAATTCGCCGTGCTGGGTCTGGACGTGCCGAACATCATCGTCCTCGGCCATGCCCACTGCGGCGGTATCCACGCCATGATCCGCGGCAAGGAAGTGATCAAGGACGGCTACAAGTTCGTGCCGGCCTGGGTATCGATGCTGTCGTCGGCGCATCGCCGCGTGCTGGCGACCATGCCGGACGCGACGGCGGAAGAGACCCAGCGCGCCTGTGAGAAGAATTCGGTTCTCGTGTCACTTGAGAATCTGACCACATTCCCCTGGATTCGCGAGAGAATGACCGAACGCACCCTCAAGCTGCACGGCTGGTTTTTCGACATCGAAACGGCGGAACTGGAAATCTACGATTCCAGGACGGGCCGCTTCGAACCGGTCGACTGATTACGCCACTTCAACCAGAATCTGCTGCAATCCGGAGCGGTAATCCGGGTATTTGAGTTTGACGCCAAGCTCGCTGCGGATGCGCGCATTGTCGACGCGCCGGTTGTCGTTCCAGAAACTGAGCGCCATCGGGGACATCGTCGGCTGTACCTTGTCGAAACTTTCGAGCGGCGGCGGCTCCTTGCCGAGCAGGTGCGCGGCATAGGCCGTCACTTCTGCGGGCGGCGCCGGCTCGTTGTCGCAGACGTTATAGATCGCGCCCGGGTTGGGTTTGGCGATGGACGCGGCGAGAACACGGGCGATGTCATCGACATGAATGCGCGAGAAGGCGTGCCCGGGCTTGTCGATCCGCTTGGCACGTCCGGTGCGGAGCTGGTCGAAAACCGAACGTCCCGGCCCGTAGATGCCGGCGAGCCGGAAAATGTGCACCGGCACCCCGTGATCTCGCTGCAGCGCGAGCCAGCCCTGTTCCGCCGCGACCCGGCGTTCGGAGCGAGGACTCGATGGGTTGGTCGGCGCGTCCTCCTTGACCCAGGCACCGCCGGTGTCGCCGTAAACCCCGGTCGTCGACAGATAGCCGAGCCAGTTCAATGACGGCATCGTCCGGATCGCTTCGGCGGCGGCATTCAGCACCGGATCGCCGTCCTCGCCGGGCGGGACCGAGACCAGGACATGGTTCGACGCATGCAGTCTGGCGCGGATCTCGTCGCTCAGCGGCTCGCCGCTCCATAGATGGGTTTCGATTCCCCGCGCGATCAGGCTGCGCGCCTTGTCGGGATCGCGGACCGTGCCGCAGACCGTCCATTCGGCAACCGACAGGTGACGGATCATGGCCTCGGCGGAAAAGCCGATACCGAAGCAGAATAACCGGGGGCCGCCGCGTCTTGTCACCGTTACACTCCATGCGCATATTTCTCAGGGTGATCCCTACGGATACGCGCTGGAGCCTTGCCGGTTTACGCCCGGACCCGTAGAAGCCTGGATATACTTTCAAGAGATTATAACCGCAAAGGCGAAGTTGCGCGATGACCTCTATGCGCTATCCGGCTATTTTTTTGACCCAGATTGTCCTGTTTGCGGCCTGTCTGCCGATGCCTGCAATTGCCGCCGAACTCGATCACGCCAGGGAATATGCGCGCTGCATGAAGCTGGCCCCGACCAAGCCCGACGAGGCTTTCGAGATGGCGTCTGCCTGGAAGGGGCTGGGCGGTGGTGATGCCGCCGAGCACTGCGCTGCCGTCGCGCTTTTATATTCAGGGCAGACGGAATACGCCGCCCGCCGGCTCGAAGTTCTGGCCGAAACCATCGTCGCCGAGCCAGAATTCAAGGGTCAGATTCTTGCCCAGGCCGGGCAGGCGTGGCTGCTGCACGGCGATGCGCCGCGCGCCGAGGCGGTGCTGACGGAGGCGGTCAAGCTGCTGCGCGGCCGCCCGGCGGTCCTGATCGATCGCGCCGAGGCCCGCGCCGCGCTGAACGATTACAAGGGGGCCGTCGAGGACCTGACCAACGCCATTTCCGCCGATCCGAAGATAGTCGATGCCTACATCTTCCGCGCCAGCGCGTACCGCTATCTAGACGAGCTGGGCAAGGCCAGGGCTGACATCGAAACCGCACTTATTCTGGCGCCGGACGACCCGCCGGCGTTGCTGGAACGCGGCATCCTGTTCCGGCTCGCAGGCAACGACGATGCGGCGCGCGCCGACTGGCTGAGGGTGCTCGAGCTCGACCCCGACAGCGAGGCAGGGCGCCTGGCCCGTGCCAATATCGAGAAAATGGATGTGAAGGTAAACTAAGCAGGCGGCTTGGGGATGGCCGGGTTGGCCAAGCCGCCGTCTACCGGCACCAAATCAAGCAATCAGAAATCCAGATCGGCGTAATGCTTGGGCGGCGGGGCGCTCGGGATGCGGTCCGACAGAAGCGGGCGGAAGCTCGGCCGGGACTTGATCCGTGCGTACCAGTCCTTGGCGCTTTCGTGATCGGCCCACGGCACGTCACCGATGTAATCCAGTGTCGACAGGTGTGCCGCCGCCGCGATGTCGGCCAGCGACAGGTCGTCGCCGGCGAGCCATTTACGGCGCTCCACCAGATAGGAAATGTAATCCATGTGGGTGTGGATGTTACTGTGCCCGGCACGAACCTGCGCCGAGTCGGGTTCACCCAGCCCCAGGAACCGCTTCATGAACTTTTCGCCGACCAGCTTTTCCGTGACCTCGACGTTGAACTTGCGGTCGAACCAGTCGACAAGGCGGCGCACTTCGGCGCGATGGAACGGCTGGCGGCCAAGCAGCGGCGGGTCGGGATGCATCTCGTCGAGGAATTCGGAAATCACCTGAGAGCCGGACAGTGCCGTGCCGTCAGGTTCGACCAGCACCGGCACCTCGCCCATCGGGTTGATGGCGAGGAACTCCTCGCGCCGGCGCCACACGTTCTCGGCCTTCATTTCGAAGTCGATACGCTTCTCGCCCAGCACGATGCGGACTTTTCGGGAAAAGGGTGAAAGCCAGAGATGATACAGAACGCGCATGCAGTACTTCCGACGGCTGGCGCCCGGACAACGGCCCTGAACAATTTCAGCGATAACGCCTGCTGGCGAAATCGTGAACGGTCGTTAGTGGCGCCCGAACCATCGAATACGCTATCTAAGGGATAGATGGCAACCGTCCGCTGCTTGCAGATTGCTTTGGCGGGCATGACAATACCAGAACCGAGCGTGAACAGGAGCGCATCATGTTAATCAAACACCGCAAGGCTTCGGATGTTCCGGGGTCTGAAATCACGCCGAAATCGGTTTTCGACAACCGCCGCACGTTTCTGAAAACGGCGGCGCTGGCAGGGGTCGGCCTGGCCGCCGGCGCACTGCCGTCGCTGCCGGCTTTTGCCGCGCGTCAAAAGCTCGAAGGCGTCCAGAAAACCAAGTGGTCGGCGGACAGCCTGCTGGAAAACAATCCCATCAACGATTACGAGGACGTCACCGGCTACAACAATTTCTACGAATTCGGCACCGGCAAGCGCGATCCCAAGGAAAACGCCCAGGACTTCAAGCCCGAGCCGTGGTCGATCAGCGTCGAAGGCGCCTGCGCCAAACCCGGCAAGATTTCCTTCGACGACCTGATCAAGCCGCACACCCTGGAAGAGCGCGTCTACCGATTCCGCTGCGTCGAGGCATGGTCGATGGTCATCCCCTGGGTCGGTATCCCGCTTGCCGATGTGCTGAAGCGGTTCGAACCGTCGGCGGACGCCAAGTATGTCTATTTCGAAACCCTGTTCGATCCCGAACGGATGCCCGGCCAACGGTCCCCGGTGCTGAACTGGCCGTACAAGGAAGGCCTCAGGATCGACGAGGCGATGCACCCGCTGTCGCTGCTCGCGGTCGGTCTTTACGGCGAGGTGCTGCCGAACCAGAACGGTGCCCCGCTCAGGCTCGTCATGCCGTGGAAGTACGGCTACAAATCCATCAAGTCGATCGTCAAAATCAAGTTCCAGGAGGCAATGCCGCCGACTAGTTGGAACGAGGCCGCGGCGCGGGAATACGGGTTCTATTCCAACGTCAATCCTGCCGTCAGCCACCCGCGCTGGTCACAGGCCTCGGAACGCCGCATCGGCGAGCTGTTCAAGCGCAAGACGCTGATGTTCAACGGCTATCAGGAAGAAGTCGCCGATCTATATGCAGGCATGGATCTCCGCAAGTGGCACTAGGGGCCGCGCCGGCGCATGACGACCTCTGAAACGGCAATGGATGCGGGCGCTGCCGCCGCAGCGCCCCGTGCCGCCCGTGCACGGCGGCGCGACCCCATGGTGTGGATCGTCAAACCCGTTGTATGGGTGCTGTGCCTGGCGCCGCTGGCGTGGCTCGGCTGGCTGGTCGCGGATACGGCCCTGTTCGGCGGCCGCGGGCTCGGCGCCAACCCCGTCGAATTCATCAACCGCTATCTCGGCGACTGGGCGCTCAGGGGACTCCTGTTGGCGCTGGCGGTGACGCCGGTGCGTATTCTTACCGGCTGGAAACAGGTCGTGCGGCTGCGTCGTCTGTTGGGCTTGTTCGCATTCTTTTACGTGGCCCTGCATGTCGCCAATTATGTCGTGCTCGACCAGTTCTTCGACTGGACGGCGATCTGGCAGGACATCGTCAAACGCTGGTACATCACGGTGGGCATGGCAGCGCTGCTGTGTCTGATCCCGCTCGCCGTGACCTCGACCAAGGGCTGGATCAAGCGCATGGGCGGGCGGAACTGGAACCGGCTGCACAAGGCGGTCTACATCGCCGGTGCGGCGGCGTGCCTGCATTTTTTCATGATGCGCAAGGGGCTGCAGTACGAACCGATGATTTACGGCGCGGTGTTCGCCGCGCTGATGGCGGTGCGGGCCATTGAACCGCTCAGGCGCCGCTTGACGTCCTGATCTCGCGCGCCAGTTGCTGTTCGCGGCGGAAGATGTAAAAGCCGCTTGCGGCGATGATGGCGGCACCCAGAACGGTATACCCGTCCGGCAGGTTGGCGAAGAACAGGAAACCGAACAGCGTCGCCCAGACCAGACCCGAATAGGCGAACGGCATCAACGCCGAGGGCGGTGCCGAGCGAAATGCCTGGATCAGCGTGAAATGACCGAGCGCGCCGCAGAACCCCATTGCCGCCATTACCGCCCAGCCGACAGTCGTCGGCGTCTGCCATTCAATCGGTACGGCGGCGGTGGCCAGTACCGTGCCGACCAGCGCCGTATAGAAAAGCGTCGTGAAGGCGTCGTCGGTTTCGCGGAGCATCCGTGTCGTGAGCTGATACAGCGCATTGCTCACCGCGGCGGCGACGAAATAGAGCGCCGCCAGCGGCACCTCACCAAGGCCAGGGCGGACGATGATCAGCGCCCCGATCAGGCCGACGAAGACGCCGATGGTCCGTCTCGGTCCGATCGATTCCTTGAGTAGCGGAACGGACAGCGCCGTCACCAGAATAGGCGACAGGAACATAATCGAGCTTGCCATGGCGAGCGGTAACTCGCGGATGCCGGCGAAAAACAGAAACGTGGTGACGAGCAGCAGGGTGGAGCGGAATACCTGCAACATCGGCCGCCCAGTACGCCAGATGTGGCCGAGACGCGGCCCCAGCAGAACGACAACCGCGAGAAAATGGAAAAAGAACCGTCCCCATACCACCTGGGTCAGCGACTGCGTCTCCATCAGGTACTTTCCGCAGGTGTCGATCAGTATGAAGAACAGGGTCGTCGTCAACATCAGCGCGATGCCGCGCGGCACGTTCTCGTCCTCAAGGCCGGCCGGGCGGGAAACGGGGAGCGCCATCGGATGGTTTCTCGATAAGAATATAACGGTTCACACTGCCACCGCGGCAGTGCCCAAAGCGAGCGTGACGCCCCTTCAGGTCGGGATCAAGTCGAATGGCGCCGCTTATCCTGAATGGCGAGACTTTTGGCGAGAACCTAACAGACATTCTGCCAACGCCGTCATTCCCGCACCCACCTTGCGGGGGTGACGGGAAAACAGGTGCGGGGATGACAAGGGCGTAACGTTTCCCTAGTGCGCCTCGTCCCAGTTGGTGCCGGTGCCGATATCGACTTCCAGCGGCACGCTGAGGACGGCGGCATTTTCCATCACATCCTTGACCACGGCCCTGGTCTTTTCGATCTCGGCTTCGGGGACTTCGAAGATCAGTTCGTCGTGGACCTGCAATAGCATTCTGGCGCCCAGTTTGGCGTCTTCCAGCGCGGCCGGCACCCGGGTCATGGCCAGCTTGATGATGTCCGCGGCCCCGCCCTGAATAGGTGCGTTGATGGCGGCGCGTTCGGCGTTGCCGCGCAGCGCCTGGTTCTTTTCGTTGATGCCGCGCATATGGCATTTGCGACCGAACTCGGTTTCCACATAACCCTGATCGTGGGCCTGCTTCTTGGTTCGATCCATGTAGTCCTTGATGCCGGGGTAGCGTTCGAAATAGGCCTCGATGTAGCGCTGCGCCTCGCCTCTGGGGATGCCCAACTGGCGCGCCAGGCCGAACCCGGAGATACCGTAGATGATGCCGAAGTTGATGGCCTTGGCCTGACGGCGAATCATCGGGTCCATGCCCTCGATCGGCACGCCGAACATCTCGCTCGCCGTGATGGCGTGAATATCCTGACCTTCGGCAAAGGCTTTTTTCAGTGATTCGATATCGGCGACGTGGGCCAGCAGGCGCAGCTCGATCTGTGAATAGTCCGCCGACATGAGGACATGACCCTTGTCGGCGATAAAGGCCTGGCGGATCTTGCGGCCTTCCTCGGAACGGATCGGGATGTTCTGCAGGTTCGGATCGTTCGATGACAGCCGCCCGGTCGACGTCACCGCCTGGGAATAAGAAGTGTGCACGCGCCCGGTGTCGGGATTGATGGTTTCGACCAGCGCGTCGGTATAGGTGCTTTTCAGCTTCTGCAACTGGCGCCAGTCAAGGATCGTCTGCGGCAGTTCATGGCCCTGGATGACCAGATCCTCCAGCACATCGGCGCTGGTGGAGTAGGCGCCGGTCTTGCCCTTCTTGCCGCCGTCCAGCGACATTTCGTCGAACAGGATTTCCCCGACCTGCTTGGGCGAGCCGATATTGAACTCGTGTCCGGCCAGTTCGTGGGCGTGCGCTTCCAGCTCGCCCATGCGCTTTTCGAAGTCGGCGGAGAAGGCCTTCAGCTTCTTGGCGTCGACCTTGATGCCGGTGCGTTCCATGCGTTCGAGGATGTAGACCAGCGGGCGTTCCAGCCGTTCATAGACGCCGACCATGTGTTCGCGGGTCAGGCGCGGCTTCATCAGCCGGTGCAGGCGGAGCGTGATGTCCGCGTCCTCGGCGGCATAGGGGCCGGCGGTTTCCAGCGGCACCTTGTCGAAGCTGACGGCGTTCTTTCCCGATCCGGCGACGTCCTTGAACTTGATGGTGTCGTGTTCGAGGAAGCGGAGCGACAGTTCATCCATGCCGTGCCCGTGCAGGCCGCCTTCCAGCACGTACGACAGCAGCATGGTGTCGTCGACCGGGGCGACGGTGATGCCATAACGTGCCAGTACCTGCATGTCGTACTTGATGTTCTGGCCGACCTTCAGGATCGACGGGTCTTCCAGCATCGGCTTCAGCAGGTCCAGCGCCGCCTGCATCGGGATCTGTTCCGGTGCGTCGGCATCCCCTGCACCATCGCCGTCACCAAGATCGAAGGCGCCCTGCGCTCCGGCGCCGACATGGGCCAGCGGGATATAGCAGGCCTTGCCCGGCTCGACGCTGAGCGAGACCCCGACCAGACCCGCCTGCATGCTGGAAAGCGCATCGGTTTCCGTATCGACCGCGACGATGCCGGCCTTTTCGGCGGCGGCGATCCACGGTTTCAGATCATCGATTTTCTGCACCAGCGTGTATTCGGCATCGGCCGGCGCCTTGTCGGCGACATCGGACGCTGCATCGCCGGCACTGACGCCGTGCTTGGCGGAAATCGATGCGATAAGGGTCTTGAACTCCTGTTCCCTGAGGAACGTCAAAAGCTTTTCCGGGTCCGGTTGGCGCTTGCGGAAGGCGGCCAGCTCGACATCGATGGGCACGTCGGTCTTCAACGTCACCAGTTGCTTCGATATCCGCGCAAGATCGGCCTGTTCGATCAGTTTCTCGCGGCGTTTCGGCTGTTTGATCTCTTCCGCCCTGGCCAGCAGGGTTTCCAGATCGCCGTACTCGTTGATCAGTTCGGCCGCGGTCTTGATGCCGATGCCCTGCACACCGGGCACGTTGTCGGTGCTGTCGCCGGCCAGTGCCTGCACCTCGATCACCTTGTCCGGGCCGACGCCGAATTTCTCGACCACCTCGTCGGGGCCGATGGACTTGTCCTTCATGCCGTCCCAAAGCGTGACGCGCTCGTTGACGAGCTGCATCAGGTCCTTGTCCGACGACACGATGGTGACGTCCATGCCCTGTTCGGCGGCCTGCAGTGCATAGGTCGCGATCAGGTCGTCGGCCTCGTAGTTTTCCATCTGCACGGCGGGCACGTTCATTGCCTCGGTGGCATCGCGGACCAGCGCGAACTGCGGGATCAGGTCTTCCGGCGGATCGGGACGGTGCGCCTTGTATTCCGGATAGATGTCGTTTCTAAACGTCTTGCGCGCCTTGTCGAAGATCACCGCGACGTAATCGGCCTCGGTGTCATCGATGAGCTTCAGCAACATGCGCGTGTAGATGTAGACGGCATTGGTCGGCGTGCCGTCGGAGCGGGTCATCTGTCCGCGGCGGTTGGCCATGCCGGCAAAGTACGCCCGGAAAATAAATCCAGAGCCGTCAATCAGGAATAGGTGTTCTCGATCGGGTTCCGCCACGTCAGCCCTGACCGATCAATGGCCGGCGGCGACGTGGGCGTCTTCTTTCAGAACGAACCGTTTGGAGCAGTAGGGGCAGACGACTTCAAGGGTGTCGTCGTCGAGGTGCAGATAGACGTTCGGGTGTCCGAGCGGGCCGCTGCCGCCGTCACAGGCCACCGTCATGGTTTCCACCTCAATCGTTTCGTCGTCCATGTCTTCCTCCGTCGCAGCGATGCGCAATCATACAGTCCCGTCCGCCCCGATGCCAATGTCTAAGGGCAGCCGGGCCGGGAAATCAGCCTTCGATGAAGCGTCCCAGCCTAACCGCCGAGCCGCCCGGGCCGAGCCGCTTCGACGGCATGATCAGCACGCAGTTGTCGTAAGGCGTGCTCACCGCCTCGTCGCCGTCATAGGCGAGGATCGTGCCCGCCTTCTCGATGACCTCGAAGCCCTGGAACTCTTGTACGAAGCGGAAATTGTCGGACTTGATGGTGACGGGCCCGGACACCTCGATGAACTGCTGGGTCGGTGGCGCCTCGCCGATGTGCGGCGCGATGTCGTCTGCCGTGAGGGTGCCGGTGTGTGCCAGAAAGCGAAACAGGGATTCCCGGGCCATGGTCTCACTGGCCTTTTCCCAGTGCTGGCCGCATTCGACCAGCAGCGAGTTTTTCGGGCTGCCGGGGTTGATGAAGTCTGCGTAATCGCGCATCCGCTTGCCCGCCGCGTGACCGTGATCGGAAACGACGATCCTGGGCACGCCGGTGCCGCGCGCCAGGTCGCGGCCCTTAGCCAGCGGCCCGGACAGCAACAGTGCTTCGGTCTTTTTCTGCATCGAATGGATATCCAGAAGGAAGTCGGCCTCGGCGACGAACGGGCGGAAGGCCCTGGCCCGGCTCAGTTCCTGCGAGCGGCGGGGACCGTCGAGCACGTCTTCCGACCACAGCCGGTTGAAATCCTCGTCGATGAACCGGGACGCCGTCGGATCGGCGGGATCGAAGCTCAGGAACGCTTCGACGTTGCAGAACGCCAGCGTCAGCTTGCCGGCGCGCGGCCCGAGGCCGGTCTTGAAGAAGTAATCGAGTGCCAATGCGCCGCATATTTCATTGCCGTGGACCACGGCGGTGACCAGCACATGCGGTCCGGCGGCGCCGGAATCGAAGGTGCTGACATATTCTAGCCCGGTGTTACCCGTCTTATATGGTGAAATATCCGGGGCGGAAATCTCGATCGGATATTCGTTGCTGACGGACGGTTGGTTTGTCTGGGCCATGCACCGGGTTCCCTTTGGCTTGCGTTGCTTTCAGTTAAGCATTTTTGCCCGGCCGATCAACGGAGAGTCCACCCGACCATGACATTTATCGGCGCCGCGTTATGCGTCCTTGTAAGCATGCTCGGAATCCGGTTACGATTTTTTCACCGCCGGGCGGCAGAGATCGCAATGATCCGTGCCCGCGACGACCAACCAGGGAGACTTTGACATGAGAATTCGTAAGATTGCTGTTCTCGCGGCGGTGTCCGCGTTCCTCAGCATGCCGTTGTCGGCAAATGCCGAAACGCTGACCATCGGTTCCGGCGCCGAGCCGTCCTCGATCGATCCGCACTATCACAACCTGACGCCGAACAACTCGCTGGCAGCGCACATCTTCTCGCGCTTCATCGAACAGGATGAAAAGCAGCGTCTGACGCCGGGGCTGGCGACGTCGTGGAAGCCGGTCGACGACCTGACCTGGGAATTCAAGCTGCGCAAGGGCGTGAAGTTCCATGACGGATCGGATTTCAATGCCGACGATGTCCTAGCCACCGTCAAGCGTGCGCCGAACGTGCCCAACTCGCCGTCCAGCTTCGCGCTGTATCTGAAGGGCAAGACCGTCGAGAAGGTTGATGACTACACCATCCGCATCAAGACCGAGACTCCCTATCCGCTGATGGCGGTCGATATCTCGACCATTCACATCATTTCCGACAAGGCGGCCGACGCGACCACGGAAGATTTCAATTCCGGCAAGGCGACCGCCGGCACCGGTCCCTACAAATTCGTCGAATGGGTGCCCGGCGACCGTCTGGTGCTGGAGCGCAACGAAGGCTATTACGGCACCAAGCCGATCTGGGACAAGGTCGTCTACAAGCCGATCAAGTCCGGCCCGTCGCGTGTCGCGGCGCTGCTGGCGGGCGATGTCGACTTCATCGATAATGTGCCGACGATCGACATCAAGCGGCTTGAGAAAGAACCCAAGCTGTCGCTCAGCCAGGGCATTTCCAACCGCATCATCTATCTGCACATGGATCAGTTCCGCGAGGATACTCCCGACATCACCGCCAAGGACGGCTCGAAGATCAAGAACCCGCTGCTTGATGTGCGCGTCCGCAAGGCGCTGTCCAAGGCCATCAGCCGTGATCTGATCGTCGAGCGGGTCATGGAAGGCGTTGCGATCCCGGCCGGCCAGTTGCTGCCCGAAGGTTTCTTCGGCGTCAGCGCGAATCTGAAACCGGAACCCTACGATCCGGAAGGCGCCAAGAAGATGCTCGCCGAGGCGGGTTATCCGAACGGCTTCAAGATGAAGGTGCACGGCCCCAACGACCGTTATCTTAACGACGCCAAGATCCTCGAGGCGGTGGCGCAGATGTTCTCGCGCATCGGTATTGAGACCTCGGTCGAGACCATGACCAAATCGGTGTTCTTCAAGCGCGCGTCCTCGGGCGGGCCGGACAAGACGCCGGAGTTCAGCTTCGTGCTGGTCGGTTGGGGCTCGGGCACGGGTGAAGCATCCTCGCCGCTCAAATCCCTGCTCGCGACCTATGACAAGTCGAAGGGCATGGGGTCTTCGAACCGCGGGCGTCACTCCAGCGCCAAAATGGATGCCGTTCTCAACGAGGCGCTGTCCCAGGTCGATGACGACAAGCGCGCCGCGCTCCTTGCCAAGGCCACCGACATCGGCATCGGCGAGGAACAGGGCATCATCCCGCTGCACTATCAGGTGAATACCTGGGCGGCTAAAAAGGGCCTCAAGTACAATGCCCGTACGGATGAACGCACCTATGCGATGGGCGTCGTCAAGAACTGACACCCACTGACGTGAACTGCCGGGGCAGGATGACTGTCCCGGCAGCGTTTTCGGCGTAGCTGGAGGTCGCGGTGTCCGTATTTATCATCCGGCGTTTGCTGCAGAGCGTGATCGTGGTCGCGGTGATGTCGCTGATCGTGTTCGTCGGCGTCAACATCGTCGGCGACCCCGTCGACATGCTGATCAACCCGGAAGCCGACCAGGCGGAAATCGCCCGCGTCATCCGCGACCTCGGCCTCGACCGGCCGGTCCACGAACAATACCTGTACTTCGTCAAGAACGCCTTCCAGGGCGACCTCGGCAGATCCTTCGTGTTCGGCGAATCGGCGCTGAAACTGATCGTCCAGCGCATCCCGGCGACCTTCGAACTGGCCCTGACGGCGCTGGTCATGGCCGTCTTCATCGGCGTGCCGCTCGGCGTCTATGCCGGCATGCGGCCGACGGCAATTTCGTCCAGGACCATCATGGCCGGTTCCATTCTCGGCTTTTCGCTGCCGACGTTCTGGGTCGGGCTGATGATGATCATGATCTTCGCGGTGATGCTGGGCTGGCTGCCGTCGACCGGGCGCGGCGACACGGTTTCGGTGCTCGGTATTGAACTCAGCTTTCTCACGCTCGACGGCCTCCGCCACCTGCTGATGCCGGCGCTTAACCTTGCACTTTTGAAAATCTCGCTGGTTATCCGGTTGTCGCGTGCCGGGACCCGCGAAGCGATGCACCAGGACTACGTCAAGTTTGCCCGCGCCAAGGGCCTCAGCGAAACCCGCGTCATCATGGTGCATGTGTTGAAGAACATCATGATTCCGGTGGTCACCGTTCTCGGTCTCGAGTTCGGCAGCCTGATCGCCTTCTCGGTGGTCACCGAAACCGTGTTCGCATGGCCCGGCATGGGCAAGCTTTTGATCGACTCGCTGCACAATCTGGACCGGCCGATCATCGTCGCCTACCTGATGATCATCGTGCTGGTGTTCGTGATCATCAATCTGCTGGTCGACATCATGTATTCCCTGCTCGACCCGCGGGTGCGGCTGAAGGATGCCGGTCAATGAGCGACACGATACAGACAACGGCCGCCGAGCCGCTCAAGGTCGAAACGCCGCTGCAGCGTTTCGTCTCCGACTTCTGCGACAACAAGATCGCTGTCGGTGCGGCCGTGGTGCTGGCGATCATCATCTTCATCGCGTTGTTCGCGCCGTGGATTTCACCGACCGATCCCTACGACCTCGCCAAGGTCAGCATCCTCGACGGCAAGCTCGAACCCGGCACCAGAAGCATGGACGGTGTGACCTTCTGGCTCGGCACCGACAGCGCCGGGCGGGATCTGCTCAGCTCGATCTTCTACGGGTTGCGCATCAGTCTCGGCGTCGGCGTGATGTCGGGCGTGATTGCGCTTTGCATCGGCAGTGCGATCGGACTGATGGCGGCCTATTACGGCGGCAAGATCGACACCCTGATCATGCGCATCGTCGACATCCAGTTGTCGTTCCCTGCGATCCTGGTGGCACTGATCCTGATCTCGGTGCTCGGCAAGGGCATCGACAAGGTGATCATCGCCCTGGTGCTGGTGCAGTGGGCTTACTATGCGCGCACTGTACGCGGCTCGGCGCTGGTCGAACGCAACAAGGAATACATCGAGGCCGCGACCTGTCTCGGCCTCGGCAACAACCGCATCGTGTTCCGCCATCTGCTCCCCAATTGCCTGCCGCCGCTGATCGTCGTCGGCACCGTGCAGACGGCGCACGCGATCTCGCTGGAAGCAACGTTGAGCTTTCTCGGCGTCGGCCTACCGATCACCGAACCGTCCCTGGGCCTGCTCATCGCCAACGGCTTCGAGGTGATGCTGAGCGGCCTGTATTGGGTGAGTTTCTTCCCGGGCATCGCGCTGCTGATCACCATCGTCTCGATCAATCTGGTCGGCGACCAGTTGCGTGACGTCCTGAACCCGAGGCTGCAGAAATGACGACGCCCGCCGCGACCCTCGACGTGCGCGACCTGAAAACGCACTTCTTCACCAAGGCCGGTGTCGCCCGCGCCGTCGACGGCGTCAGCTTCACCGTCGGCAAGGGCGAGGTGGTGGGCCTTGTCGGCGAGTCCGGATCGGGCAAGTCGGTGACCGGATTTTCCATCATCGGTCTCGTCGATCCGCCGGGCCGCGTGGTGTCCGGCGAGGTCCTGTTCAAGGGCCAGAACCTGATCGGGCTGGACCCGGAGCAGATGCGCAGGCTGCGCGGCGACCGTATCGCGATGATCTTCCAGGACCCGATGATGACGCTCAACCCGGTGCTGCGCGTCGACACGCAGATGGTGGAAACCATCCGTGCACACGATTCTTCGGTCAGCAAGGCAGACGCCCTGGCACGTGCCCGCGATGCCCTGGGCCAGGTCGGCATCCCGGCGCCGGACGAACGGCTGCGGTCCTACCCGCATCA
Organism: Thalassospiraceae bacterium; assembly: GCA_038100295.1. Classification (GTDB taxonomy): domain Bacteria; phylum Pseudomonadota; class Alphaproteobacteria; order Rhodospirillales; family Casp-alpha2; genus UBA4479. The sequence goes on along the minus strand of JAYNVG010000002.1, from coordinate 70,021 downwards.
GTTTTCCGGCGGCATGCGCCAGCGCGTCGCCATCGCCATCGCGCTGCTCAACAAGCCGGACCTGATCATCGCCGACGAGCCGACGACGGCGCTCGACGTCACCATACAGGGGCAGATTCTCTATGAGGCGCAGAAGCTGTGTCGCGAAACCGGCACCTCGATGATCTGGATCACCCACGACCTGGCGGTCGTCGCCGGCCTTGCCGACAAGATCTGCGTCATGTACGGCGGCCGTATCGTCGAGCAGGGGGGGATCGACGATGTGCTTGATCATCCGGTGCACCCCTACACGCGGGGCCTGCTCGGTTCGGTGCCCGGTCACAACACCCGCGGCCAGCGGCTTTATCAGATTCCCGGCATGGCGCCGTCGCTGCTTAACCTGCCCGAAGGCTGTGCTTTTCAGGCCCGCTGTCCGCGCGCCGATGCCGCCTGCGGCGTTGAACCGTCGATCACCGAGCCGGTGCCGGGCCGCGCCGTACGATGCTTCCACCCGCATCTGGATCAGGATGAGGAGATCGGCGCATGAGCCAGACCATGCTGCAGATCGACAACCTGACCCGGAATTTCGTCAAGAAACTCGATCTCGCCGGGCGCATCGCGCAAAAGCTCGGTGCCGACATCCGCGAGGAAGTGGTGCATGCCGTCGACGGGGTATCGCTCTCTATCGACAAGGGCGGGGTCGTCGGGCTGGTCGGGGAATCCGGCTGCGGCAAGTCGACACTGGGGCGCATGATCGCCGGCATCCTGCCGCCGACGTCCGGGCGGATCGTCTACAAGGACGTGGCGCTGACGGACATGAACCCGCTCGAGGCGAAGCGCGCCGCGCTGGAAATCCAGATGATTTTCCAGGACCCGTTCGCCAGCCTCAACCCGCGCATGCGCGTCATCGACATCATCGGCGAGGCGCCGGTCGCGCACGGTTTCATCAAGCCTTCCGAGATGCAGGATTACGTCAGCGACGTGATGCGCCGTGTCGGCCTCGACCCGGATTACCGGCGCCGCTATCCGCACCAGTTCTCCGGCGGTCAGCGCCAGCGCATCGGCATCGCCCGCGCACTGGCGGTCAAACCGGAATTCCTCGTCTGCGACGAGGCGATCGCCGCGCTCGACGTGTCGATCCAGGCGCAGGTGATCAACCTGTTCATGGATCTGCGCGAAGACCTGGATCTGACATACCTGTTCATCAGTCACGACCTTTCCGTGGTCGAGCATATCTCGGATCGGGTCGTGATCATGTATCTGGGGCGCATCGTTGAAATCGCCGAAACCGACGATCTGTTCGACGCGCCGAACCATCCCTATACGGTGGCGCTGCTGAACGAAGTGCCGCGCGTCGATCAGCGGGGTCTGGATTACAAGCCGGTCGAAGATGAGATTCCCTCACCCTTGGATCCGCCCAGCGGGTGTCATTTCCATCCCCGCTGTCCGCATGCCACCGACCGCTGCAAGGCCGAGCGACCGCAACTCCGCGAAATCGCACCGAAACGCTGGTCGGCTTGTCATCTCAACGATGGAACCTGAAACATGCACGAACCGGTGATTGTTAGCAGGCCATCCGCCGGCACACCGCCCCTGCCGCTGGTCTTCGACAGCCCGCACAGCGGGCACGATTATCCCGACGACATGAAGCCCGTCGTGCCGATGGCCATCCTGCGCCAGAACGAGGATGCCTTCATCGACGAACTGTTCGGCCACGTCACTGTGCTGGGCGCGGTTCTGGTCAAGGCGACGTTTCCGCGCACCTATGTCGATCCCAACCGCTCGACAGAGGATGTCGAGATCGCCGCGCTCGACGGCGACTGGCCGGGGCCGGTCAACAATTCGGTCAAGACCAAACGCGGCGCCGGGCTGATCTATACCAAGGTGCACGGCGAGGAACGAATTTACGACCGCAAGCTGAGCGTCGCCGAGGTGCAGCGCCGCATCGACAATTACTGGCGCCCGTACCACGAAACACTGCAGGCGGAGTTGGACAGGCTGCACGGGGATTTCGGCGCTGTCTGGCACATCAACTGCCATTCGACGACGTCGATGGGCAATGTCCACACCGAGGACGGGCCGGTAAAGCGCGCCGATTTCATCCTCGGTGACCGTGACGGGACAACCTGTGACGGAGCCTTCACCGAGGCGGTCCGCGCGTTCCTGGCGGGGCGCGGCTATGACGTTGCGATCAACTGGCCGATGAAGGGGGTCGAGCTTGTGCGCCGCCATGGCCGCCCGGACGAGAACCGCCACAGCCTGCAGATCGAGGTCAACCGGCGTTTCTATATGGACGAGGTGGCCGTCCGTAAAACCGACATGTACCCCGAGACGGCGGCCCTGTTGGCCGAAATGAACGCGGCCATCGCCGGGTTCGTCCGCGAGCACTGCGCCGTTTGATCCCGCCGTCCTATTCTTTTATAAGGGCGGCAATTCAAACCGAGAGCGAGCCAGATATGGATACCATCCAGTTTACCGTCCACGAATTCGTGACCCTGATGGGAATTTTGAACGAGCGTGTCCGCGACGGCGGCGGCGTGCCCGCAACGTCCGTCTGGCACAAGTGGAAGAAGCGCTATCAGGACCTCGACAAGGAACTCGAGAAGCTCGACATGATGGATCGCGCCGACATGCTGTTCGACGGCAAGGTCAAATTCGAGGATGTGCCCAAGGACGATATTCAGGAAGTCCTCCGCCTGGTCGAGGACCACATCGCGCACGAGCAAACTCTGATCGACGAAAAGGATCCCGACGCCGATCCGGAAGAAGTCGAAATCTGGCAGACGCTGCATGCGCGTCTGGAAACGTCGCTCGACTGGAACGGCTGAGCGTATCGGAGGGTGCGATGCTCCGGAAGGTTTTCTGGGACGACCCTTACCTGACGGAACTCGAATCGCACATTGCCGATGTTGACGGTGATTGCGTCACCCTTTCCGAAACGATCTTTTTCGCGTTCTCAGGCGGTCAGGAAAGCGACACCGGCAGGATCGGCGGACACCTTGTGCGCGACGCCCGGACCCTTGAGGATGATATCATCTACACCTTGCCCGAAGCTCACGGCCTTGCCCCCGGCGATGCCGTGCATGTCGAGATCGACTGGCCGCGCCGGTTCCGGCTGATGCGGCTGCACTTCGCCGCCGAAATCGTGCTGGAGCTTGTCTACAGGCACCTACCCGGTATCCGAAAAATCGGCGCGCATATCGCCGAAGACAAGGCGCGCATCGACTTCGCGTTGGATGAAAACATCAGTAAGCACTTCGACGTGCTGGCGGGGGAAGCCAACCGCATCGTCGAAAACGACTTGCCCATCGAAAGCGCCTTCAGCGACGAAGCTACCGGACGCCGCTACTGGAAGATCGAAGGCTTCGGTGAAGTGCCCTGCGGCGGTACGCACCTGAAGCGAACTGGCGAGGTCGGGGCGATCTCGCTCAAGCGCAAGAACATCGGCGCCGGCAAGGAACGGATCGAGGTTTACCTGTCAGACTGACCGGTCACTTCGCCGCCTTTGTAATCGCATCCGTATCGATCCCGTAACGTTCATACAGCGCCGGCAAATCACCGCACTGGCCGAATTCGTCGACACCAAGGGGCTCGACGCGCCGCCCGTCGACCGAGCCCAGCCACGCCAGCGCGGCGGGATGGCCGTCGAGCACCGTCACCAGCGGCTCGCCCTTCGGGGCATCGTCGAGAAGTTCGGCAATCCATGCCGTGTCGCGGTGTCTGCGCCAGTCGGCGAAGAGCCGGTCGGCTGACGTGATAGCGAGCAGTCCGGCGCCTTTGATTGCCGCGGCAGCAGCCTCGGCTTCAGGCGCAATGGCGCCGGCATAGACGATCACAGGTGCGTTTTTGTTGGCCGGTTTCCGGCGCCAATAGGCGCCCTTGCGGATGCCTTCGCTCAGCTCGGGCGTCATGTCGCGTTGCGGCTGGCTCAGCGGTCGGGTCGACAGCCGCAGATAGACCGAGCCGCCGTCGTCGGCCTGCATGTGCTCGAAGCCCCAGGCCATGATCTCGGCCAGTTCGTCGGCGAACGCCGGCTCGAACGAGGTCAGGCCCGGCTGCCCCATGCCGATCAGCGGTGTCGAGATGCTCTGGTGAGCACCACCCTCGGGCGCCAGCGTGATGCCCGCCGGTGTGGCGACGACCATGAAGCGGGCATCTTGATAGCAGGCGTAATTCAACGCATCGAGGCCGCGCGCGATGAACGGATCGTAGAGCGTGCCGATGGGCAGAAGACGCTCGCCGAAGATCGAGTGCGACAGGCCAAGCGCCGCCAGCATCACGAACAGGTTGTTTTCGGCGATGCCGAGTTCGAGGTGCTGTCCGGCTGAATTGAATTCCCACTTTTGTGCCGAGGGCACCTGCTGGGCGCGGAAGGTGTCGGCCTTGTCCTCGCGTGCGAACAGCCCGCGCCGGTTGACCCAGCCGCCGAGGTTGGTGGACTGCGTCACGTCCGGTGACGTGGTGACGATGCGCGCCGCCAGTTGCGAATTCTTGTCGCCGGCGAGTTCATAGAGGATCTTGCCGAAGGCTTCCTGGGTCGAGGCGGTATCGCGGACCGGGCATGCCAGGGTTTTCGGTACCGGAATCCTGTCCGCTTCAAAGCGGCGGCGGCCGTCGCGGTTGAACGGGACCTGTGCGAGGAAACGCTTCAATTCGTCCGAACGATCCTCGAGCCCGGCGAAAGGTTTCCACTCATCGCCCTCCCCGATGCCAAGCTTGGTGCGGAAGCCCTCGACCTGTTCGGCGTTCAGTATGCCGGCGTGGTTGTCCTTGTGGCCGGCCAGCGGCAGACCCCAGCCCTTGATGGTGTAGGCGATGAAGCAGGTCGGAGTTTCGTCCTTCGCCGCTTCGTCAAAGGCCTCCATCAGGGTTTCCAGACAATGCCCGCCGAGATTGGTCATCAGATTCTGCAACGCGTCGTCGTCGTAACTTTCGATTAGCCGCAGTGCATCCGCGTTGCCGTTGAAGTCCTTGTTCAACTGCACCCGCCAGGCGGCGCCGCCACGGAATGTCAGCGCCGCGTACAGATCGTTCGGGCAGTCGTTGATCCAGCGGCGGAGCGACTTGCCGCCGGGGCGTTCGAACGCTTCCATCATGCGCTTGCCGTACTTCACGGTGATGACGTTCCAGCCGGTGGTGCGGAACACTCGGTCGATCAGACGGAACATCTGGTCGGGGACCACGCCGTCGAGGCTTTGGCGGTTGTAGTCGACGATCCACCAGCAGTTCCGAAGGCCGTGTTTCCAGCCTTCCCACAGCGCCTCGTACATGTTGCCTTCATCCATTTCGGCGTCGCCGACCAGCGCCACCATGCGACCGGCATCCTTTTCGGCCACACTGTCGATATGGCGCCGTACGTAATCCTGCACCATCGACAGGAACGCCGTCATCGCCGGCCCCATGCCGACGGAACCGGTCGAGATGTCGACGTCGTCGGCGTCCTTGGTGCGCGACGGGTAGCTCTGCGCGCCGCCGAAGGCGCGGAAATTCTCCAGGTTTTTCTGTGTCTGATGGCCGAGCAGATACTGAATGGCGTGGAACACCGGGCTGGCATGCGGCTTGACGGCGACACGATCCTCGGGGCGCAGCGCCGACAGATAGAGCGCGGTCAGGATCGCCACCGACGACGCGCACGACGCCTGGTGGCCGCCGACCTTGAGGCCGTCCTTCTTGTCGCGGATATAGTTGGCATGGTGGATCGTCCAAGTGGACAGCCACAGAATCTTCTGCGCCAGGTCTTCCATGCACTGCAGTTTGTGCGCAGGGTCGTTAGCTGCGGGTTCGTCAAAGGGGGCCATATGTTTTCTCCTGTGCCCGCACTATAGCCGATCCGGGCAAACAGGTCATTGCGATGTGCGCTGGAAACGGGCTACGCTGCGCAATATTCGTAATATTATAAACTAGAGTATGAACGAAAATGCTAAAAATGGCCCTGGATGCGATCGATCAGCGAATTCTGTCCGCGCTGCAGGGCAACGCCCGGCTGAGCAATGTCGAGCTTGCCAATCAGGCCGGTCTTTCGCCGTCACCGTGTCTGCGCCGTGTCCGTGCACTCGAGGACGAAGGAATCATCAAGGGATACGCGGCACTGGTCGATCAGGAAGCCGTCGGGCTGCCGGTCAGCGTGTTCGTCATGGTCAGTCTGGAGAAGCAGGTCGAGCAGGCGCTGGAGATCTTCGAGGAGCGGGTCCGCGCTCTCCCGGAAGTGATGGAGTGTTACTTGATGACCGGCGACAGCGACTATCTACTGCGGGTCGTAACCCGCGATCTGCAAGCCTATGAGCGGTTTCTGATGCAGCAGCTGACGAAGTTTCCGGGCGTCAGTTCGATCAAGTCGAGCTTCGCGTTGAAGCAGGTCGTGTACCGTACCGCGCTGCCGATCGCCGGGTCGCCGTGAACCGCATGAAGGATTTTCCGTTTGAGACGCCTTGCCGCCATCGCCTGCATATTCCTGTTCCTGCCTGCAGCATTTCCGGTTTCGGCCGCGCCCGTTAAGGAACTTTGGCCCGTTTGGGCGCAGAACAGCCCGGAATCGACGCTTTCGGTGGATCACGGCCCGTGGGACCGTTTTCTCGCCGCCTATGTCCGGGACGATCCGGCCGGTCTCAACCGTGTCGACTACGCCCATGTCACGGACGCCGACAAGGCCGCCCTCGCAAGCTACCTGAAACAGCTCGCCCGGGCACCAGTCACATCCCTCAATCGCGCCGAGCAGCAGGCCTACTGGATCAATCTTTATAACGCGCTGACGGTGCAGGTGATCCTGGATCACTATCCGGTCAAGTCGATCCGCGACATCGACATCTCGCCGGGACTGTTCAGCGACGGGCCGTGGGGCAGGAAGCTGATAACGATCGAGGGCGAAGAGGTCAGCCTCGACGACATCGAGCACCGCATCCTGCGGCCGCTGTGGAACGACCCGCGACTGCACTACGCCGTCAACTGCGCCTCGGTCGGCTGCCCCGACCTGGCGCCCCGCGCCTACACGCCGGCCAACATGGAAACGATGCTGAACGCCGGCGCCGACGGCGGTATCGTCGCCTCGAAAATCTACGACTGGTTCGCCGAGGATTTCGGCGGCACGGAAAAAGGCGTCATCGAACACCTGCTGCAATACGCCACGGGTGGGCGCAAGGAGGCGCTGCAAAAAGCGACGTCGATTGATGAATACCATTACCACTGGTCGCTGAACGGCACCGAGTAAACCGCCACCCGTCATCCGGATGCGGGGATCACTCCCAGCGCAGATTGCGGATCAGGCCGGTCGCGGTGACGCCGCTGTCGTCGCTGTCGCCGGAGATACCGATATAGAGGATGCCCGGCGGCGCTTCGCCGAACGCGCGCCGGTAGTCCGCAGCCAGATCGACGCTTTCCGATATCCACGTACCGCTCGGCGTATCGGCGGTGCGCCTGACGATCAGCCGGCCGCTGGTGGGGAAGTGCGGATGCGCGATATCGAGCGGCGCGTCCCCGCCCCAGACGTAGTTCAGCACGCGGCCGGCGGCCAGCGGCGACACCATCGATTTCAGCTTCGACGCCATCGAGCCGTCGGAGAACGCGACATAGACCGACAGGCTGCGGTCATCGCCGTCGGTCCGCGAAAGATCGCTGGCCGGGACCCCGTCGACGACCTGCCAGTCCCAGCTCAGCCGGGTGGCGGGCACGGGGTCGTCGGCGATTTTCAGATACAGCACGCTGGAGCTTTCTTCGGCCCGCACCTCGACGGCGCCGTCGGCGCGCGTGCGGAACGACGTATCCGCAAGACCCCGGAAACTCAGCATCTCCCACCCGGCGCTTTGCAGGTCCGGGCGCACCGGCACCGTGCCGCCGGCATCGGCAGGGCCGGGGGCCAGGAGCAACAGCGCCAGCAGGGGAAGCAGCGGCTTCATGACACAACTAAGCCGCCAAGGCGGCCCGGGAGCAAGTCAAACCCCGGTGAGGACCTGAGATCGTTCGCCTGATCGTTCGCCTGATCGTTCGCCTGGGCAATCGCTTCCAGCACTGCATCGGTGACCTCGCCGCCACTGACTTGCAATGATAAAGCCGACGTCGATTGGGGTTAGGCTTCGCATCCAAATATCCGTTTTGCGTTACCCCGACGAAGGACTGTTTTCAGAGCAAGAGCAGCCAAGATCGGCTCTGCTGGTGTACAGCCGCTTATAGCCATTAGTTGAAGTTTGGGCTAATCCAGAAAGTAAACATACTCGTAGAGAAAAAAAGTGCTCAAGGTAACGGTTCCAATCCATGGATGCATTCGATCCAGACTACTTGATGGGTTCATTCAGGACTCCATTTGCCGACAATCAAAATCAATTTGATGAATTAGCCGATGGAGTTTATTGCGCGAACGTGTTCACGGATGACTTCTGTGACCTCGTACTAGAACGTGTTAGGAATTTCGAAAACGAACGCGAAACCGACCTGCCGGAAACCGCAAACTCGATGCATTGGAATGCGATAACAACCAAACAGCTTGGCATTGACCCTATGGTGCATTCTTTCGTTTCGTTTTTTGACCGTGAGATATCGCCATATATTCTTCCGGAACGACTTCAGCTTCCTGCTGACTCCTTACATGGATACGTCGTTAGATATGGTCAGTTGTGGGACCAGAATCTCGGCTTTCACGTCGACGATAGTTTTTTGACGCTCAACATTTGCTTGAACGACGGTTTCACAGGGTCAGAGTTGGTTTTTTCTGGGGAGCGTTGTCCAATCCATGTTGACACCGGTTCATCCGCGGAAGAGCAACTCTGTATCGAACACAAAAAAGGCTTAATGGTTGTCCATCCGGGGAAGAACAGACACCACGTAAATCAGATTTCCTCAGGCGAACGCTACAACCTTATCATCTGGTGCCAAAGCGATGCCGAAAGAGACAGCTGGTTTGATTCACTTAAAACTGGGGAGTGCATGGAGTTTTGCGGACTGCACACTTCGCCCTGAGCGTTGCCATAATGGGTTTTGTCCGCTTGGGGTCATTAGCAGACGTTTTTGATAACTTCTAACTATGTCCGCTTCTAGCCATGTGCAGACATTGATCATGGCTGCACGACCGCCGTTCATGCCGACGAAATGTGGATGACGGGTATCCACGCCGCTGTTAACGTCCTCTTCTATCTCGATTGGTGAAACCTGAGCCTGGATTGATGTCCCCGGCGAGGGCAGGGGGTAATTTTCATGTACTCGGACGACAAATCAGGCGACCTGAATACCCCCCACAGTCTGGGCCGATACAGAAAACGCGGTCTGGTGACCACGAACGATCTGCGGCGGTTTGTCGGCATTCCGACGTTTTTACGCCTGCCGTTGATCGATAGCGTCGAGAAGCCCACGATCGGTATCGTCGGCGTTCCTTATGATGGCGGGGTTGCACGCACACCGGGCACACGCTTCGGACCGCGCGGTATCCGCAATGCCTGCTGGCGTTCGCCCGAATACCATCCGGACCTCGACGTTGCCTTGTCCGAGCAGAATTCGGTTGTCGACTGCGGTGACATGCTGATTTCGCCGATGCGTGTATCCGATGCGCTGCAGACCATCGACAACGAAATTTCGGATCTTCTGGCAGCCTGGATCACACCTGTCGCCGTCGGTGGCGATCACGGTATCACCTACCCGATCCTGCATGCCATGCACCGGGTCCACGGCAAGGTTGCGGTGGTGCATTTCGATGCCCATTCGGACACCCTCGAAGGCGGGTTTACCCATGGCACGATGTTTCGCCATGCCGTCGAGGAAGGGCTCATTCATCCGGATAAGTTCGTTCAGATCGGCATCCGCAAGACGTATAGCCGAACGGATTTCGATTTTCAGGACAAACACGGCATCCAGGTCATCAGCGTCGAGGCTTTGCAGGAAATGGGTCCCGCAGGCTTGAGCGAACAGCTCAGACGCCTGGAAGGTTATAAAGTATACGTGACCTTCGACATGGACTTCGTCGATCAGGCCCATGCGCCGGGAACGGGTAGCCCGGAACCCTGCGGGCCGACCAGCGCGGAAGCCCTCGCTTGCTTCAGCGCCCTGAAGGGACTCGATATTGTCGGGTGTGACCTGACCGAGGTCTCGCCCCCCTATGACGTCCGTGACCTGACCTGTTATCTGGCCAATCTGGTTCTGTTCGAGATGACGGCCCTGCTGATCGCGGCCGGAAAATCAGCTTAGCAGGGGGTTGAATTTTCCCCCGCCGGTTTGATGACGGGCGGCATTGCGGCGAGACAGGCACCGGTGGACGTATCTCCTTCCGGCACCTTGCCGCCCATTCGTCGGCGCGCGCCAAAGGCTCGCTTGAAGACCTGAAACAGACGCCATGCGTGGCCTCTGGCCGGTCCGCTTCCAGCCAGGAACAGTCATTCCGGCGAAGGGCGGACGGCGCTCGCGCCTTGTTACTTTATAAGTCTGATCGTTCGCCTAATCGTTCGCCTGGGCAATCGCTTCCAGCACCGCGTCGGTGACCTCGCGCGACGTTGCCGTGCCGCCGAGATCGCGGGGCAGGTGTTTGCCGTCGCCGGTGACCCGTTCGATGGCCTTCATCAGCCTGGCCGCGGCGGCGACTTCGCCCTCGTGCTCCAGAAGCATGGCGCCGGACCAGAACGTGCCCAGCGGGTTGGCGATGCCCTTGCCCATGATGTCGAACGCCGAACCGTGGATCGGCTCGAACATCGACGGCGCGTCGCGTTCCGGGCGCAGGTTGCCGGTCGGTGCGATGCCGAGCGAGCCGCTCAGCGCGGCGGCCAGGTCGGACAGCACGTCGGCGTGCAGGTTGGTGGCGACCACGGTGTCGATGCTTTCCGGTTTCAGCACCATGCGCGTGGTCATGGCGTCGACCAGCATCTTGTCGGTCTCGACGTCCGGGTAATCGCCGCGGATCTCCTCGAACACCGCGTCCCAGAACACCATGCCGTGGCGCTGCGCGTTCGACTTGGTGACCAGCGTCAGCTTCTTGCGCGGCCGGGACCGTGCCAGCTCGAAGGCGAAGCGCTGGATTCGCTCGACGCCACGGCGGGTGAACACGGCGACGTCCATGCCGACCTCTTCAGGCAGGCTCTGGTGCACGCGGCCACCGACCCCGGCGTATTCGCCCTCTGAATTTTCGCGCACGATGACCCAGTCGAGCTGCTTCGCGGTGACGCCCTTGAGCGGCCCCTCGATGCCCGGCAGCAGACGCGACGGGCGCACGTTGGCGTACTGATCCAGCGTCTGACAGATCTTCAGGCGCAGCCCCCACAGCGTGATGTGGTCGGGCACGCGCGGGTCGCCGGCGGAACCGAACAGGATGGAATCGAAGGCGCGCAGCGTTTCCAGCCCGTTGTCGGGCATGAAGTCGCCTTTCTTCAGATACCGTTCCGAACCCCAGTCGAAACGCTCCGACTTGATCTCGAAGCCGCCGTCGCGCTCGGCCACGGCGTGCAGGACTTCCATCCCGGCATCGATGACTTCCGGGCCGATCCCGTCGCCCGGAATGGCGGCGATGTTGATGACACGCTTGCTCATGGTATTCTGGTTCCTTGTCGTGACGGCGGTTTTGCAAATACGGACCTCTTTAATATGGGGCCGGGCGCCGCTTTGAAAGGGTGGATTACGTGGCCGCACTGGGCAAAATCCGAAGCTGGGACGCGTTCAGCGCGTGGTGCGACGAACGCGGGCTGGCGGCGGCGCCGGCCAACCCGTGGACGCTGGCCGCCTATATCCGCTTTGTCGAAAGCGCCATGCGCTACGATGCACTCAGGCGCCACGTCGATCAGATCGGCCAGATGCACTTCGAAAAGCGCCGCACCCGCCCGGACCGCACGGCCATGGTCCAGCGCACGCTGGACAGCGTGCGGCACCGCGCCGAGGCAAGGAAGCGCCAGTCCAAAGAAAAGACCAAGCCGGTGGCGCCGCTGTTCGAGGCCGAGGACTTCCTCGACGCCAAAACCCCGCAAAAGAACCCGAAGATGCCCCGCAAACGCCAATCCCGCGACACCGCGCCGGCCAAGCACCGCTCGCTCCGCGTCACGCCTAAGCTGGTCAGACGGAAAAGGGTCTAGGTTTATCCGGCCCGATGCTTCGAGACGGCCTCAGATTATATCTGCGGCCTCCTCGGCATGAAGGGAAACAACGCCGGCGTGCTGCCGTTACTCGACCACCGCCGTTGCCGATTTCTCGACCACGGCGCCGCCCCGCGTGACGCTGATGCGCCCGGTATAGGTGCCCGCCGTCCAGCCGTCGCCGCGCTTCTTGCGCCCGGTGAAGCCGTGCCACTTGGCCAGCGGGCGGTCGATCTCGACCCGGTTGTCGGCGATGAGGCTGCCGTCGGGTGCGCTCAGGCTGAGGATGATCCGGTCGCCGCGCGTGAGCGAGAATACTTCCGCATAGAACACCAGCGCCGCCACGTCCGCGCCGAAGCGGCTGTCAGTGAGCCGCCCGGCCTCGATGTCGTCGTTCTTGGGGCGCCCGGTGGCGAAACCCAGATGGAACGGCTGCGGCCCGGGATAGGCGAGGGCCGCCGCCGCGTCCGGCGCCCACAATCCTTGTCTGCCGCCTACGGTATCGCAGACGCCGAGACTGCTGTCGCCGGTGAACGGGTCGATCACGGTTTTGTCCCGGCGCAGCGTGATGTGGATGTGCGGAAATTCCGTGCGCCCGGAACGGCCGATCCGGCCCAGCACGGCGCCGCGCGACACCTGCTCACCCGGCCCGACGGTCAGCGAACCGGCCTTCATGTGGCAGTACTGCGTCGTCCAGCCGTCGCCGTGGTCGATGAGCAGCCCGTTGCCGCATTCGCGGCCGCGCAGCGCGGTGCCGCTCTGCAGGTCGGCCCTGGTTGAATCCGGCTCGCCGTCGCGCACCCGCAGCACCCGGCCCGGCGCCGCCGCCAGCACGTTGACGCCGCTGTTCATGACGGCGTCGTTGGCGATGGCGATGTCGGTACCCTTGTGGGTGTCGTAACTGAGCCGCCCGCAGCGGTAATCCTGCGCCCCCGGCCCGGGGTCGTGATCGACGAGATTGACCAGCCAGCAGGTCCGGCCGGGGTCGCACGCGACGGGCAGCGACAGTTCCGGGGGCTGGGCCCACGCGCGGCCCGGCATGGCACTGCCCGCGAACACGGAGAAAACCGCGAAAACAAGGCCCAGCAACGCATTCCGCATCTGCGAACAGTCAGCCTGGCTGGTGATTCCAAGGTCTTTCATGTTGCTGTGCATATGTCGTTAAAGCCTTGCTTGCTGTGGCAGTTCATGCGCTGTATATTGCATCGCAACAGATTTTGCAGACGCGAAGCGACCGAACACGCGACAAGATATGGTAAAAGGAAATTCCCGATGGACCAACTGACCAATCCCTCCGACGACCTTCATGGCTATTACTTCGAGGACCTTGAAGTCGGCATGACCGACGTGTTTTCGAAAACCATCACCGAGTCGGACATCGTCATCTTCGCGGGCTTGTCGGGCGACACCAACCCGGTGCACCTGAACGAGGAATTCGCCCTCGGCACCATGTTCAAGGGTCGTATCGCGCACGGCATGCTGACGTCCAGCTTTATTTCCACGGTGATCGGCACCAAGCTGCCGGGGCCGGGCTGCATCTACGTCAAGCAGAGCCTGAAGTTCAAGGCACCGGTCAAGGCCGGCGACACGGTCAAGGCGCACTGCACGATCACCGAGCTGATCCCGGGAAAGAAATTCATCACGCTGCTGACCCAGTGCAAGGTCGCCGGCAACGTCGTCGTCGACGGCGAAGCGACGATCATGGTGCCGTCGCGCGGCGCCTGACGTCTTTCCGATACTTTTGGAGAAGGGCGTGGGCATGACCTGCGCCCTTTTTCGTTTGGTGCCATTCAGCGTCATTCCGGCGAAAGCCGGAATCCAGTACATTGGCGATAGCTTCATCGAATCAGGTGGCCGTCGCCCTGGGCCCCGGCCTGCGCCGGGGTGACAGTAGCGGATTACACAGCAACAAACTTGACCACTTCCGGGCCATAAGACACTTTCCACTGCCATGCGTATCTACAGACAGGCGAAATCGCTGCAGGGGCAGCACAAGGGCGCGGTCATCGCCGTCGGCAACTTCGACGGCGTGCATCGCGGCCACCGCACGGTGATCGCCGAAGCCGGGCGCATCGCCGCGTCCGCCGGGTTGCCGTGGGGCGTGCTGACGTTCGAGCCGCATCCCAGAAACGTGTTCCAGCCCGACGTCGCGCCGTTCCGCCTGACACCGTTCCGTGCCAAGGCCGAGCTGATCGCCGGGCTCGGTGTCGATTTCATGATCGCGCAGAAATTCGATCTGGATTTCTCCAGACAGAGCGCCGCCGATTTCGTCGAGGATTACCTGGTCGGCACGCTCAAGGTGCATCATGTCGTCGCCGGCTACGATTTCAAGTTCGGCCACAAGCGCCAGGGCAGTTGCGAGACGCTGCTGGCCGAAGGCCAGAAACTGGGCTTCGGCTTCACGGTCGTCGCCGCCGCGTCGGACGACGGCGGCGGGCTGTATTCGTCGAGCCGCACCCGCGAGCTGATCGCGGCCGGCGACATGGACGGCGCCGAGGCCGTGCTGAGCCGTCCGTTCAGCATTTCCGGACGTGTCCAGGGCGGCGACAAGCGCGGCCGCACCATCGGATTTCCGACGGCGAACCTGGCGCTCGGCGGGTATATTCGTCCGGCGTTCGGGGTCTACGCGGTGCGCATGACACTGGCCGATGGGCGTGACGTCGACGGCGTCGCCAACCTGGGGCTGCGCCCGACATTCGACGGCACCGCGCCCCGGCTGGAAGTGCATCTGTTCGATTTTGCCGAGGATATATACGATATGCGCGTCAACGTGGCGCTTTTGGAAATGATCCGGGCGGAAAAGAAATTTGACGGACTGGACGCTTTGAAGGCACAAATCGCCCGCGACTGCGATAAAGCGCGCGACATTCTGAAAAACAAGTGAAGCCTGATCCGATGACAGTAGATTACAAAGCGACGATTTTCCTGCCCAAGACCGACTTTCCGATGAAGGCCGGCCTGCCCCAACGCGAGCCGCAACTGCTCCAGCACTGGGCCGAGACCGGGTTCGAGAAGACGCGCGCCGAGATTTCGAAGGGCCGCGAGAAATTCATCCTGCACGACGGCCCGCCGTACGCCAACGGCCACCTGCACATCGGTCACGCGCTGAACAAGATCCTCAAGGACGTCATCAACCGCACCCAGCAGATGCTCGGCAAGGACGCTTACTATGTGCCGGGCTGGGACTGCCACGGCCTGCCGATCGAATGGAAGATCGAGGAAAAGTACCGCGAACAGAAGCTCGACAAGGACGCCGTGCCGATCGTCGAGTTCCGCAAGGAATGCCGCGAGTTCGCCGAACACTGGATCGACGTGCAGCGCGATGAATTCAAGCGCCTCGGCGTGATGGGCGACTGGGATCATCCCTACACCACCATGTCGTATGCCGCCGAGGCCACCATCGCGAACGAGATCGGCAAGTTCCTGATGGACGGCTCGCTGTATCGCGGCTCCAAGCCCGTGATGTGGTCGCCGGTGGAAAAGACCGCGCTGGCCGAGGCCGAGGTCGAATACCACGATCACACCTCGACGACGATCTTCGTCAGGTTCCCGGTCGTCACCGCATCGGTGCCGGCCGTCGAGGGCGCTGCCATCGTCATCTGGACGACGACGCCGTGGACCATGCCCGGCAACCGCGCCGTCGCCTATGGCGACAAGATCGATTACGTGGTGATCGAGGTGAAAGCCGTCGCTGAAGGCAGCCTAGCGCAGGTCGGTGAAAAGCTGGTCGTCGCCAGGGCGCGGCTCGACGCGTTCTCCGAACAGTGCGGCATCACCGAAAGCACGGTACAGGCCGAGTTCAAGGGCGCCGAGCTTAAAGGCACCGTCTGCGCACATCCGCTCCGCGGGCAGGGCTACGACTTCGACGTGCCGGCGCTGGCCGCCGACTTCGCCACCACCGAGGAGGGTACCGGCATCGTCCACATCGCCCCCGGCCACGGCGCCGACGACTGGGTGCTCGGCATGTCCAACGGCATCGAGGTGCCGCAGACCGTCGGCGAGGACGGTACGTATTTCGAGCACGTGCCGCTGTTCGCAGGTCTGCACGTCTATAAATGCAACGATCACGTCGCTGAGGTTCTGAAGGACGCGGGCGGGCTGCTCGGCAAAGGCAAACTGGTGCACCGCTATCCGCACTCGTGGCGCTCCAAGAAGCCGCTGATCTTCCGCAACACGCCGCAGTGGTTCATCTCCATGGAAACCACGGGACTCCGCGACAAGGCGCTGAAGGCCATCGACGAGACCCGCTTCATCCCCGCATCCGGGCAGAACCGCTTGCGCGGCATGATCGCCGAACGCCCGGACTGGGTGGTCTCGCGCCAGCGCGCCTGGGGCGTGCCGATCACGGTGTTCGTGAACAAGGAAACCGGCGAGCCGCTACGCGATCAGGCGGTGCAGGACCGCGTCGTCGCCGCCTTCGCCGAAGAAGGCGCGGACGCATGGTTCGCTTCCGACCCGCAGCGCTTCCTCGGCAACGAGTATGACGCCGACGACTTTGAACAGGTCACCGACATTCTCGACGTCTGGTTCGATAGTGGCTCGACGCACGCCTTCGTGCTCGAGGACGGGCCGTGGGAAGGTCTTGAGTGGCCGGCGTCGCTGTACCTCGAAGGCTCCGACCAGCATCGCGGCTGGTTCCATTCGTCGCTGCTGGAAAGCTGCGGCACGCGCGGCCGCGCGCCCTACGAGGCGGTGCTGACGCACGGCTTCGTCATGGCCGAGGACGGCCAGAAGATGTCGAAGTCGCTGGGCAACATCGTCGCCCCGCAGGACGTCATGGACCAGTACGGCGCCGACATCCTGCGCATCTGGGTCGTCAACTCGGATTATTCCGAGGATCTGCGCATCGGCCCGGAAATCATCAAGCAGCAGGCCGACATCTACCGCCGGCTCAGAAACACGTTGCGTTATCTGCTGGGCAACTTGGAAGGTTTCAGCGAAGACGAGCGGATCACCGACACGGCGGCGCTGCCGGAACTGGAGCGCTGGGTGCTGCACCGTATCTTCGAGATGGACGCGGCGCTCAGAAAGGCCTGCGACGATTTCGACTTCCAGCCGTTCTTCGCCGAGCTGCACACTTTCTGCGCCGTCGACCTGTCGGCGTTCTACTTCGACATCCGCAAGGACGCGCTTTACTGCGACCGCCCCGACGGCGACCTGCGGCGCGGCGTGCGCACCGTGCTCGACACCCTGTTCGATCACCTGACGGCATGGCTGGCACCGTTCACCTGCTTCACCGCCGAGGAAGCGTGGCTGACCCGCCATCCGGAAAAGCAGGCCGGCAATTCGGTGCATCTGCGCACCTTCCCGGACGCGCCGTCCGGTTGGGCCGATCCGGCGCTGGCCGAAAAATGGGGCCGCCTGCGCACGTTCCGCCGCGCCGTCACCGGGGCGCTCGAGATCGCGCGCGCGAACAAGGTCATCGGCGCCAGCCTGCAGGCGCATCCCGTCGTTTATGTGGATGCCGATTTCGGGGAATTCGAACAATCCATCGATCTCGCCGATCTCTGCATCACCTCGGGGATCACCCTCAGCGACGGCGAAGCGCCCGCGGATGCCTATCGCCACGAAGACGTGCCGGGGATCGCGGTGGTCGTTGAAAAGGCCTCGGGCGAGAAATGCGAGCGCTGCTGGAAGGTCCTCGACGAGGTCGGCACGGACGCCGAACACCCGACGGTGTGCGGACGCTGCGCCGACGCTGTGCGCCACTTCGAACCGGCGGCGGCGTGAGCGGGCCTGCGTTCTTAGCCACCCGCAAGGCCGGCGTGGCGGTTGCCGCCGCGGCGCTGATCGCCGATCAGATCACCAAGATCGCGATGCTGAACCATGTGTTCGACGGCGCGCAGCGGTGCCCGGATCGCTACATCCTCGTCAACGAGCTGACCGCGTTCTTCAATCTGGTCATGACATGCAACCGCGGTGTCAGCTTCGGCATGTTCAACCAGGCGAGCGACCACGGTCCGCTTTTGCTGACCGGTCTTGCCGTCGTCATCATCATCGCCCTGTCGGTGTGGCTGTGGCGGGCGCGGACGGCGGCGTCCATCCTCGCCCTCGGCATGATCATCGGTGGCGCGGCGGGCAACGTCATCGACCGGGTGCGCTTCGGCGCGGTGGTGGATTTTCTCGATTTTCACGCCGCAGGTTATCATTGGCCGGCGTTCAACATCGCCGACAGCGCGGTTTGCGTCGGCGCGGCGATACTGGTATTGGAATCCTTGTTTACCCGAGGCGAAACGTCATAGACTCGGGTTTCCGGTATTTGACGGCTGACAACGGACGTTTAGACATGTTTCGACGCACGACCGGCATCATCCTTCTGGCGACCCTGGCGATCACGCTGAGCGCGTGCGAGTCGGCGAAGAAGATCATGAGCAAGTCCAAGGACGCGCCCGATGAATTCGTCGTCTACCAGCGGCCGCCGCTGAGCCTGCCGCCCGAGTTCTCGCTGCGCCCACCCGGCAACAGCGAGTCCGGCCCGCAGGCGATCTCGCCGACGGACCAGGCCCGCGCCGCGCTCATGCAGCAATCGGTGCAGGCGCAGAAACCTGCCGCGCGCGATCCCAACCTGTCGGACGGCCTGAACGCACTGATGGCCAAGACCGGTGCCAGCAATGCCGACCCGGCGATCCGCGAGGTGGTGAACGCCGAAACGACGCTGCTGTCGAAGGAAGACCAGCGTCTTGCCGACAAGATGATCTTCTGGGTCGACGACAAGCCTTATGAAGGCACCATCGTCGACGCCGAGAAGGAACAGCAGCGCATCCGCGAGAACCAGGCGCTCGGCAAGCCGATCACCGAAGGCGAAACGCCGCAGGTGAAGAAGGTCCGCGGCAGCAAGGGCCTGCTCGAGTTCTAGGCGCGTCCAAACGCGGTTCAGATCCCATCCATGCTTCGAGACGGATGCTGCGCATCCTCCTCAGCATGAGGCAGGGGGGGGGTTTCAACTGTCTCCCTCTCCTGAGGAGCGCGAAGCGCGTCTCGAAGGATGAGAATGAAAGAGAGGGGGCCGGGATGTCACCCCGGCGCCGCCGGCTCCTTGAGTTCTGCCTGCCTGCCATCGCATGGAAAAGCCCGGGCCGAAGCCCGGGCTTTTTGTCGATCAGAACAGTGAAGGCAGTCCCCAAGGGGGGAGGCTACCATTATCCGAAGATATCCTTGGTGATACCGTCATACCATCCGATTGATTCTTCGTAAGTCACCTTGCGAAGCTGTGCGTCTTCACCGGTTTTCGAGATGAAGCCCTCTGTCTTGGCGATCTTCTCGGCAGTGGCTTCATACTTTGCGCCGACCTTCACGCCGTCATTGTCGGCGATCAGGCTCCAGCACGTGTTGGCAAAGCGGGCGGGGAACAATTTCGATCCCGTCAGCGAAGCCCGGATCGCCATTGCTGCGATCTTGGCCTGGCTGTTGGCCGAGAAACCGGATTTCGGCATGTCGCCGGCGATGGTCGAATCGCCGACCAGATAGATGTTTTCGTCCATCTGGCTCTGCATCGTCGCGGGGACGATCGGGCAATAACCGGACTGGTTCGCAAGTCCGGCCGACATCGCGATTTCGCCGGCGCGCTGGCCGGGGATCACGTTCGCAACGTCCGCCTTGAAGGTTTCGCCGCCGGCCTTGATTTCCATCGTCTCGGCATTGACCATCTCGATCTTTCCGGTGATCGAGGCGGGCAGCCATTCGACCATGCCGGGGTAATGCTTCGCCCAACCCTCCTGGAACAAAGGCTGCTTCGAGAACTTTTCCTTGGGGTCGAGGACGATGATCTTCGCCTTGGGGTTCTTTTGCTTGAGCGTATAAGCGACCATCGAGATGCGCTCGTACGGCCCCGGCGGGCAGCGATAGGGGTTCGGCGGTGCGACCATGACGAAGGTGCCGCCTTCGCGCATGTTCTCGACCTGCGCTTTCAGAAGCTGGGTCTGCGAGCCGGCCTTCCAGGCGTGGGGCATCTTGTTGGCGCTGGTGATGCCATAGCCGGGAACGGTCTCGTACTTGAAGTCGATCCCCGGCGATACGACGAGGCGGTCATACGCGACGTCCGCGCCGGACGCCAGGCGAACTGTCTTTTTCGAGCGGTCGATTGCCGTCGCCCAGTCATGAACCACGTTGATTCCGTATTCGCTGGCCAGCGTTCCGTAGCTGTGGCCGATCGACTGGAATTCGCGGAATCCGCCCAGATACAGGTTCGAGAAAAAGCATGTGTAGTACGTGCGCGTCGGCTCGATCAACGTGACGTTGATGTCGCCTTTCGCGGCCTTCGCCAGATATCTGGCGGCGGTGCCGCCGCCCGCGCCCCCGCCGATCACGACCACGTTGGGCCGGGTTGCGGCGGCGATGATGCTCGGCGCGACAGCCGCGCCGGTGAGCGCCAGCGCGCCCAGTCCGAATGTTCTTCTTGAAATAGTCATCTCAGCTTCCTCCTGTTTTTAGTGGTTTTTAAGTGACTTGAAATACGCGGCCAGGCTGGCGATCTCCTCGTTGTTCAGAGGTGCGGCGATCATGCGCATGACCGGATGGGTGCGTGACTTGTTGCGATAGGCATGCATCGCCGTCACGAAGATGTCCGTCGGCCAGCCGACGATCGACGGAATGCCGTTATCGGCACCGCTGGCCTGATGGCACGACACGCATTCGCCAGCCAGGTATTCGCCGTATTCGGTATCGCCCTGGATCGCCAGGATATCGGGGTTCAATGCCGGATCGTGGGACGTGGTGCTCGCCGTCGGCGCGGCCTCCGGGATGTCGCTCGGCTTGTCGGAGAACGTCCGCAGGTAGGCAATGACCGCTGCACGGTCTTCGGCGCTTTTCAGGCCGCGGAACGACATCAGCGTTCTGGAGATCAGCTTCCGGGGGTCTTGAAGGTATTGATCCAGCGTCTCGGCGGTCCATCTGAGACCGTTCTGGCCGCTTCTGACCATGTCGTCGGAATACCGTGCACCCTCGACGCTGCCGGCGCGTCGGCCGAACAGGCCATTCAGATGCGGGCCGACGCCGTTCTTGGCGTTCGCACCGACCTGATGACAGCTTCGACACTGTTTGAAAGCCGCCGCGTTATCCGCCGGAGCGCCGGTGACGGCACCGAACTGACCGGCGGCGCATACCGCGAACAAAATCAGCAAGCGTCTCAAGATCTTCCGTTCCTCCACGGCCGGGTATTTTTTTCTTGCGTGCCCTGACCGGATATTTATAGGCCTTATTTTCCGAATTAGAAGTGTAGAATTAATGCATTCGATATATCTAATTGAAAGTTATGGTTATACTTGATAGTTAAAAACTATCACATATTTTCATGGCCGAGCCCCGATGCCGACACTTCGCCAGCTCGAATACCTTGTGGCCATTGCCGATGAACGGCATTTCGGCCGCGCCGCGAACCGGGTCAACGTGGCGCAACCGACTTTGAGCACGCAGTTCGCCCTGCTAGAACGCAAGCTCGGTGCGCGGCTCATCGAACGTGACAGGAGCGGCGTTTCCGTGACGCCGCTGGGTCGCGAGATCGTCGACCGGGCGCGCAGAATACTTGTCGAGGTACAGGCGATGGTCGACCTCGGGGCTTCGGCATCCACCAGCTTTGCCGGGCGGCTGAAGCTCGGCGTGCCGCCGACACTGGGGCCTTACCTGCTGCCCCATGTCATTCCCGAAATGCACGCGCTGTATCCGCAACTTCAGCTCTATGTGCAGGAGGCGCCGCCGCTCCGCATTCAGGAAACCCTGGCGTCGGGCGAGCTTGATATCATCCTGACGCCGTTGCCCGTACGCAGCCGTGCGCTGGAGGTGCAGGCGCTGTTCAGGGAAAAGCTGCAGATCGTCTGCGCGCCGGATCACAGGCTGTCCCTGTTGGATCGCGTCAGCATCGCAGACCTGCGTTCAGAGAAGGTTCTGACGCTGGAGCCGGGGCATTACCTGCACGATCAGGTCCGCGAACTTTGCGATATTTCCGGTGCCGAGATTCTTTACGACTACGAAGGCACGAGCCTCGACACGTTGCGCCACATGGTGGGTATGGGGGTCGGTATCTCGTTCTTTCCGGAACTCTACATTCTTTCCGAGATACGCAGCGACCGCGAGCTTCGGGTTCTCGATCTCGATGATTCCGACCTGTCGCGTGAAGTGTGCATGGCCTGGCGTATGAATTCACATGTCGGCAAACTCGGGGCGCAATTATGCCCCCTCATTCAATCGGCATTCGAACACCGCAACCGCGCCGATCTGCGTGCCTGAGCAGATGGACACTTCCGGCTTCAAGCCCCGGCGAGCCCCTTGAATTTCTGCAGCATGCGCTTGAAACCGTCTCGGTCATTGGGATCGTCGAAGTGGAACCGCAGCTCGCCGCTCTCCGTATCCAGATGCAGTTCGAACGGCCCACGGCAATGGCCGTTGCACCAGGCGCGCAGGTTGAGGACGGCCTGCTGCGGCGTGTACTGCTCGCCGGCCAGAAGGCCGCGCCGGTCGCCGCCGGAGCGCCGTTCCTTGCCGGAACGCTGTTCGCGGTCCGGGGCCATGGCGGTCTGCAACTGGCGCCGGTCGACGCCCGAGCGCCGGTCCGAACGTTTGCGTCTGGAGGCGGCGCCGTCCGGCGCCGGTGCCGTGGCCGGCGCCGCTTCGTGTTCGGGTGTCACATCTTGTTCGGGTGTCTGGTCTGCGCCTTCCGTCGCGGCGGCCGGGTCGCGCCGGTTGCACAGGCCCTTGTCCAGGCAGGCCTGGATGGCGGCGAACATCTCGTCGCGGTGCGGCGCGTGCTCCACGGCCTCGACGATGCCCAGGTCCAAAAGGCGCCGGCACAGGCAGTCATCCGGCACGTCGGTCACGTCGTATTCATCGCTCATGGGTGACAGGATAGAATGCCGTGGCGGTCCCTGCCCAGCGGCAAATGCCCGGTGAACACGCCGCCCGCGTTTCGGCACCGCTTCTTTAAATCTTTGTAACCTTTTGGTGATCGGGCCTGATTTCCATTGATCTGCCGATGGAACGCGTCCATATCCGTGCCATGCGCTTTTTCTGGATACATACGCGGACCCTTGCGCTGCTGGCGGCGGTCGTCGTCCTGCTGCCCGCTACTGTGCGTGCGCAGATTTTCGAACCCGAAACCTTCATGCTGAAGAACGGCATGCAGGTGGTGGTGATTTCCAACCACCGCGCGCCGGTGGTCAAACACATGGTCTGGTACAAGGTCGGCGCCGCCGACGAGGCGCCCGGTGAATCCGGTATCGCGCATCTGCTCGAACATCTGATGTTCAAGGGCACCGCCAAATTCGGCCCGGGGGTGTTCTCCGCGCAGGTGGCGCGCAACGGTGGCCAGGAAAACGCCTTCACGTCCTACGATTACACCGCGTATTACCAGACCATCGCCCGCGACCGTCTGGAAATGGTCATGCAGATGGAAGCCGACCGCATGACCAATCTGGTGATCAGCGAGGCCCAGGTCGCGCCGGAACGGAACGTGGTGCTGGAAGAGCGCCGCTCCAGGACCGACAACAATCCCAGCGCGCAGCTCCGCGAGCAGGTCTCGGCCGCACTGTATCTGAATTATCCCTACCGCCGCCCGATCATTGGCTGGGAGCATGAAATCCGCGCCCTCGATGTGGAGCGCATCCTCGCCTTCTACAAACGCTACTACGCGCCCAACAACGCGGTGCTGATCGTCGAGGGCGACGTCACCGTCGACGAGCTGAAACCGCTGGCGGAAAAGTATTACGGCGCCATCCCGCGCGGTCCGGACATCTCCCGCGAACGCACCACGGAGCCGCCTGCCAGCGCCGACCGCGTGGTGACACTGGAAAGCGAACGCGTGACCCAGCCCGGCTGGTCGCGGCGTTATCTGGCGCCGAGCTATCGTTACGGCGCGACGGAACATGCCTATGCATTGCAGGTGCTGGCGGAAATCATCGGCGGCGGTCCGTCGAGCCGGCTGCACAAGAAACTGGTGCTCGACGACGCCATCGCGCTGTCGGCGGGCGCGTTCTATGACGCCGACGATCTCGGCCCGTCGGCTTTCGGCTTCTATGCGGCGCCGAAACCGGGTGTCGCCATGAGCACGATCGAAAAGACCGTGATGGCCGAGGTCGAGCGTGTGCTCCGTGACGGCGTCACCAAGGACGAGGTCGACGGCGCCATCGAGCGGATGCGCAACAACGCGGTCTTCGCCAAGGACGATTTCGGCACCGCGGCGCGCGTATTCGGTGCCACCCTGACCAGCGGCGGCTCCATCGCCGAGGTCGAAAACTGGCTCGACAGAATCGGCGAGGTCGGTGTGGCCGACGTCTCGGCGGCGGCGAAGAACGTTCTGCAGGGCACGCACCACGTGACCGCCCAGCTTCTGGCGAAACCGCAGAGCTAGTCCATGAAACCGTCCCTTGCCCGCATGAAAACGATGCTCCCCCTGGTGGCGCTTTTCGTCGCCGTGTTCATGGCGGCGCAGCCGGCGCACGCCGTCCAGGTCGAACGCGTCATGTCGCCGGGCGGCATCGAAGCCTGGCTGATCCGCGATCCGTCGAACCCGATCACCACCATGAAGCTGTCGTTCCGGGGCGGCGCCGCGCTCGATCCCGACGGCAAGGAAGGACTCGCCAACTTCGTCGCCGCGACCCTCGACGAAGGCGCCGGCGACATGGACAGCAACACCTTTCAGAAAGCCCTCGACGAACGCTCGATTTCGCTCCGCTTCAGTGCCGGGCGCGATTCCTTCCGCGGTTCGCTGCGTACCCTGAACAAGTACCGCGACGATGCCTTCGACTACCTGCGCCTGGCGCTCACCCAACCGCGCTTCGATGCCGAACCGGTGGCGCGGATGCGCGCGCAGATCCTGTCGGGCATCCGCCAGCAGCGCGAGGATCCCGGCAATCTCGCCAGCCAGACCCTGTTCGAGACCGCCTTCAAGGGCCATCCCTATGCCCGCGACAACGACGGCACCGAGGACAGCGTCGCCGCGATCACCGCCGACGATCTGCGTGGCTTTGTGCAACGCCGCCTGGCCCGGAATAACCTGCTGATCGGCGTCGTCGGCGACATCGACGCGGAAACGCTGAAGGTCTATCTCGACAAGGCGTTCGGCGCGCTGCCGGAAAAAGCGGCGGCGTGGCAGGTCGCGAAGGTCACGCCCGAGCTCGACGGCAGCGTCAAGGTCATCGACGTCGACGTGCCGCAAAGCGCGATCCAGTTCGCGCAGCCGGGCATCCTCAGAAGCGATCCGGATTTCTATACCGCCTACGTGCTGAATTACGTCCTCGGCGGCGGCGGCTTCGTGTCGCGGCTGTATGACGAAGTGCGCGAAAAGCGCGGCCTCGCCTATTCGGTCTACACCTACCTGATGCCGCTCGACGCGGCGGGCGCCGTCATGGGCGGCGCCGGGACGGCCAACGCCCGTGTCGGCGAAACCGTGGCCACGGTCCGCGACGTGTGGCGCAAGTTCGCCGAGAACGGGCCGACCGCGGATGAACTGAAGGACGCCAAGACGTATCTCACCGGCGCCTTCCCGCTGCGTTTCACCTCGTCCGCGGCGATCGCCGACATGCTGGTCGGCATGCAGGAGGAAGACCTCGGCATCGATTACATCGACCGCCGCAACGGTTTCATCGACGCGGTCACCCTGGATGACGCCAAACGGGTCGCGGCGCGGCTGTACCAGCCCGACAAGCTGACATTCTTCATCGCCGGCAAGCCCGAAGGCGTGACGACGGGCAACTGAGCCGCGCCTTCGTTTCCATTACCGCAAGGCGTTTCCAAGGTGGCACCCGGCGCGGGCTTTTGATACAAGTGCCCATGTCGCTTATTTCCGAAACCGCCACCTGGAAAACCCTCCAACAGTTGCGCCGTCAGACGCAGGACACGTCGCTGGCCGATCTGTTCGCCGCCGACGCCCGGCGCGCCGAAAGCCTGTCGCTCGATCTCGGCGATCTGTACATCGATTATTCCCGCCAGCGCGTCACGCCCGAGGTGCTGATCGGCCTCGAGGCGCTTGCCGAACAGGCCGGGGTCGGCGATTTCCTGCAGCGCATGGCGCGGGGCGAGATCGTCAACGTCAGCGAAGGCCGCGCCGCGATGCACACCGCCGTGCGCGCGCCCAGCAATACGGGCAACGCGCATCAGGACGAAAGCCGGGCCGCGGACGCCGAAATGCAGGCCTTTGTGCGGGCCGTTCATAACGCAGACATCAAATCCGCCGCCAGCACGCCGTTCCGCGCCGTCGTCGCCATCGGCATCGGCGGTTCGGAACTGGGGCCGGTGCTGGCGCTCGACGCGCTCCGCGACGCGCAGCCGATGACGCTGGACGTCAGGGTCTGCGGCAACATCGACGGCACCGCGTTCCGCCGCGCCTGCGACGGGCTGGATCCGGCGACGACGCTGGTCGTGGTGATCTCGAAATCCTTCACGACCATGGAAACCCAGGCCAATGCCGAACGCGCGCGGGCCTGGATGCACGCCGCCGTCGGCGAAACCTGGGCCGACAACTTCGCCGCCGTCAGCGCCAACGTTCAGGAAGTGGAAAAATTCGGCCTCGCCGACGCCAGGACATTCCCCATGTGGGACTGGGTCGGCGGGCGCTATTCGCTGTGTTCCGCCGTCGGTCTGCCGGTGGCGCTGGCCTTCGGCTGGGAAACCTTCGCCGAGATCCGCGCCGGCGCCCACGACATGGACACGCACCTGATGAACGCACCGGTGCGCGACAACGCGCCGCTGATGATGGCGCTGCTCACGGTCTGGAACGCCAGCTTCATGGGCTTCGCCGCCGAGGCCTGCGTACCTTACGACACCCGGCTGCAGCGACTGATCGGCCACCTGCAGCAGCTCGAGATGGAAAGCAACGGCAAGCGCGTCACCCAGGACGGCACCGCGGTCGATTACGCAACCCAGCCGGTGGTGTTCGGCGGCATCGGCGTCAACGCGCAGCACGCGTTTTTCCAGCAACTGCACCAGGGGATGACGGCGACGCCGGTCGATATCCTATTGCCCGCCGAGGCGCCGACCGGCGACGACGCCCTGCACGACCTGCTGATCTCCGGCGCCCTGGCGCAGGCCGACGCGCTGGCCTTCGGGCGCGAGAACCTGAGCCAGCCGTACCGTCATTATCCCGGCAACCGGCCGTCGAGCGTCATCGTCTACAACCGCCTGACGCCGCGCATGCTGGGCAAGCTGATCGCGCTTTATGAGCACAAGACCGTCTGCGCCGGGGCGCTGTGGGGCATCAACCCGTTCGACCAGTGGGGCGTCGAGCTGGGCAAGTCGCTCGGCGACAGCATCCTGCATACTCTGGATCAGACCGAGACAGCGCCGTCGTCGCTGATCCCGCTGCTCGGCGTGCTGCAAAGGATGCGCCGCCCATGACCATCCGCCGCCTGCCGGAAACGCTGGTCAACCAGATCGCCGCCGGCGAGGTGGTTGAACGGCCGGCCTCGGCGGTCAAGGAACTGGTCGAGAACGCCATCGACGCCGGTGCCGGCAGGATCGACGTGGCGGTGCGCGACGGCGGGCAGACGTCGATCATCGTCAGCGATGACGGGCGCGGCATGACAGCGGACGAGCTTGTGCTGGCGATCGAGCGGCATGCGACGTCGAAGCTGCCCGACGAAGACCTGACGATGATCTCGACGCTCGGCTTTCGCGGCGAGGCGCTGCCGTCGATCGGCGCCGTCAGCCGCATGTCGATCACCAGCCGCAGCGCCGGCGGCGACGGCGCTTGGGTGCTCGACGTCGAGGGCGGACGGATCAAGCCGCCGGAACCGGCGGCGTTGTCGAAGGGCACACGGATCGAAGTCCGCGATCTGTTCTATGCCACCCCGGCCCGGCTCAAGTTCCTGAAGACGGCGCGCACCGAACAGTCGCGCATCGTCGAGGTGATGCAGCGCCTGGCCATGGCGCATCCGGAAATCGGCTTCACGCTCAACGACGGCAACCGCGACGTGATGAAATTGCTGCCGGAATCCGGCGACCTGTTCGACGCGCGGCTGGAACGGCTGGGCGCGATCATGGGCCGCGAGTTCCGCGAGAACGCCTTCGCCATCGATGCCGAGCGCGAGGGCTACCGGCTGACCGGCTATGCCGGGGTGCCGACGCTGAACCGGGGCAACGCGCAGATGCAGTTCCTGTTCGTCAACGGCCGTCCGGTGCATGACCGGTTGCTGCTGGGCGCGGTCAGGGGCGCGTACCGGGAATTCCTGGCCTCCGACCGGCACCCGCTGCTGGCGCTGTTCCTCGACATCCCGCCCCGCCATGTCGACGTCAACGTGCACCCGGCGAAGACCGAGGTCCGTTTCCGCGACGCCGCCATGGTGCGGGGTCTGATCGTCGGCGCGCTCAGGCACGGCCTGGCCGAGTCCGGACACCGTGCCTCGACCACCGTCGCCGAGGGTGCCTTGGGCGCGTTCCGCCCGGGCAGCCTGCCGCTGGGGCGGGGACAAAGCGGGGGCAGCGGCGGCGGGTACGCCTATCGGCCCGACACGGCGGTTACCGGCGGGCACGGGCTGGTCGACCGAACTAAGGAATTCTACCGCCCGCTGGACGGCTTCGACGCCCGGCCCTCGGCGCGCATGGTCGACGAAACCGATACCGGCGAAGTGCCCGCCGGGGATCATCCGCTCGGCGTCGCCCGCGCCCAGGTGCACCAGACCTACATCGTCGCGCAGACCGCGGACGGCATCGTCGTTGTCGACCAGCACGCGGCGCACGAACGTCTGACCCAGGAAAAGATCAAACAGGCGATGGCCGAAGGCGGCGTGCGGCGGCAGATGCTTTTGATCCCGGAAGTGGTCGAAATGGACGAAAGCGCGTGCGAGCGGGTGCTGGCCAGGGCCGACGAACTGGCGGCGATGGGCCTTGCCGTCGAGCCGTTCGGCACCGGCGCGGTGGCTGTTCGTGAAGTGCCGGCGCTGCTGGGCGAAACCGACGTGCAGGGGCTGATCCGCGATCTTGCCGACGACCTGGCGGAATACGACGGCGCCATCGCGCTGGAAAAGAAGATCGACGAGGTCTGCGCGACCATGGCGTGTCACGGTTCGATCCGCGCCGGGCGCCGGCTGACGGCGGACGAAATGAACGCGCTGCTCAGGGAAATGGAAGCGACGCCCCATTCCGGCCAGTGCAGCCACGGCCGCCCGACCTATGTCGAATTGAAGCTGGCGGATATCGAAAAGCTGTTCGGACGGCGCTAAGCCCCTCTCCCTGTCCCTCTCCCGAGGGAGAGGGGACGCTGCCGAAAAACCCGGATCAGTCGACCGAGAGAAAGCTCACCATCGCGCGGCCGTATTTGCGCTGGTCTTCCATGCTGTAGCCGCGCGGCGCGTCGAAGCTTTTGTCGGACGGCGTCTCGACCACGCACAGGCTGCCCTGGGCGACCCAGCCCCGGGCCAGCAACGACAACAGCGTCGGGCCGGAAACGTCCTGATCGTAGGGCGCGTCGAGAAACGCATAACCAGCCGGACACTGGGCGATACGCGGCGGCGGCGGCATCTTCGTCGCGTCCAGGCGCAGCACCGTCACGGCGCGGCCCTGGCCCATGGTGCCGGCGTTCTTCAGGATGCAGGCGCGCGCCGTATCGTCGAGATCGATGAACGTCACCGGTTCGGCGCCGCGGCTCATCGCCTCCAGGCCCATGGCGCCGGTGCCGGCGAACACGTCGATCGCCGACGCGCCCTTGATCTCCGGCGCGAAGGGGGCGTGCTCGATGATGTTGAAGATGCTTTCCCGCGCCCGGTCCGAGGTCGGGCGGATGTCGCGGCCTTCCGGGGCCAGCAGGCGCCGGCCCTTGAATTTCCCCGCCACTATTCGCATCGGGCGGGTCTCATTTCAGAAACGCGCCGACCATGTCGCGGAGCGCCTTGGGCCGCACTTCCTCGGCGTCGCCCTGCGCCAGGTTGCCGATCTGGAACGGCCCGTAGGCGGTGCGGATCAGCCGGTTCACGGTCAGCCCGATGTGTTCCATGACCTTGCGGATTTCGCGGTTCTTGCCTTCCTTGAGGGTCACCGTCATCCATGCGTTGGCGCCGGTGCGGCTATCGAAGTTGGCGGTGATCGGCCCGTACTTGACGCCGTCGACGGTGACGCCGCGGCCCAGCGACAGCAGCGCATCAGTATTGGCGTTGCCGTGCACGCGGATGCGGTAGCGCCGGGTCCAGCCGGTTTCCGGCAGTTCCAGCTTGCGCGCCAGCTCGCCGTCGTTGGTCAGCAGAAGCAGGCCTTCGGAATTGTAATCGAGACGGCCCACCGAAATCACCCGGGGCAGGTGCGCCGGCAGCGCGGCGAAAACCGTCGGGCGGCCCTGCGGATCCTTGTGCGAGGTCACCAGCCCGGCCGGCTTGTTGTAGCGCCACAGCCGCGTCGGTTCCTTGTCGGGCAGCGCCTTGCCGTCGACGACGACGGTGTCGCCGGGATTGACGACGCAGGCCGGCGTGGTCAGCTTGACGCCGTTGACCTCGACCCGGCCGGCCTCAATCCAGCGCTCGGCCTCGCGCCGGGAACACAGCCCGGCCCGCGCCATGATCTTGGCGATGCGTTCGCCGCCGCTGGATTGTTCAGGGTTCTTCTTGGATTTGCTCATGGGGGATGTCGTGCCGCCCGCGCTGTCGAAAGTCAAGCGTGCTTGACCGGGGCCGCGCCGGGCGTCACCAATGGCGCATGAACGCAAAAGACAGGGAATGGATGAAGCTGGCCCTCGACGAGGCCGGCAGGGCCTCTGGGCGGGGCGAGGTGCCGGTCGGCGCCGTGCTGGTCACGGCCCAGGGCGAACTGGCCGCCAGCGCCGGCAACCGGGTCGAGGAACTGTCCGATCCGACGGCGCACGCGGAACTGCTGGCGATCCGCGAAGCGGCGGCGAAGGCCGGATCGCCGCGTCTCGGCGACTGCGATCTGTTCGTGACGCTGGAACCGTGCGCCATGTGCGCGCAGGCGATCTCGCTGGCGCGTATCCGCCGTCTCGTGTTCGCGGCCTACGACCCCAAGGGCGGCGGCGTCGAGCACGGCGCGCGGGTGTTCTCGCACGCGACATGCCATCACGCACCCGAGGTCATCGGCGGGCTGATAGAAAGCGAGGCTTCGCTAATGCTGAAGGATTTCTTCAAGGCGCGGCGGTAAAAACCACAGACGCACAGAGGCACATAGGAAGGTCCAGGCCGCAACACCTCTGTGTCCTCGGTGCCTCTGTGGTTCATCACTATCCTGAATCCTGGGTTCCCGCGTGCGCGGGAATGGCGGGCGGTGCAAGCGGCACTGTTCTCTGTGCCTCTGTGCCTCTGTGTCTCTGTGGTTCAACTCTCAAGACTCCGGTGCCAACGGCAGGTTGACCAGCAGGTTCTGCGGCTTGAGCCTGAGCCGCTTCTTCTCGTTCATGGCGAGGCCCATGTAGACCGGGCGCCCGGCGATGTCCGGGGCCATCAGGCTGGGGTCCTTGAAGTCCATGCGGAACAGGGTCAAAAGCCGTTCCATGCGCGCTTCGTCGACCTCGTTGCCGTCGTACAGGTCGTTGAGGATGGCGGTGGAATCCGTGTCCAGCCCGATGTGCCAGACCCATTTCTCATCGGTGATCTTCTGTACCGGCTGAATCGACACGGCGGCGCCGGTGAAGTGTTCGATCCATCCTTCCATGACGCGGCAGAGCGCATCTAGACCGGGCCGTGTGAACGACAGGTCGAGCACCATGTCGTGGCGTTCGTCGCGCTGCCAGTACTTGTGCGCGTTTTCCGCCTGCATCACTTCCAGTTCGACCTGGCGCGGCTTGATGCCGCCGTCGACCAGCAACTCGCCGATGGCGCCCATGCCGCCGGTCTGCGCCAGCATCTCGACGGTCGCCAGATCGCCGGCGAGGATCGCGCCTTCGTGGATCGTCACCGTCTGTTCGCGGAACAGCATTTCTCCGGCGCGCGCGCGGAACGGGTCGTCGGTGCCTTGCAGCACGGCGCGGGTGATGACCTGCGCCATCTGATCGAGGAACATCGGCGCGGTGCGTACCTCACCTTCGCGGAACAGGTTCAGATAGCAGCCCTCGACGGTGCCGGCGTCGACCAGGCGGTCGCGGAAGTCGATCAGCACGCGGTAGTTGTCGCGTCCGTCCGGGTCTTCCAGCGCGTCAATCTCGGCGCTGCCGACGGCGCGTTTGGGATCGTCGAGCAGGGCCGCGTGCAGAGCGCGCTCCTTGTCGCAGGATTCCTTCACCGGGGCGATTTCCGGCCGCGCCAGATAGGCGCGCAGGAAGTCGTCGGTCACCGTCAGGTGCCCGTGCGCGTCGCGTTTCAGAAGCCGGAAACCGCTGTTCTGCCAGAAGTTCGGCTGCCGCGCCGCCATCGGCGGGGGAAGGTTTTCCATATGCCGGTTCGGCTCAGTTGTGGCCGGAGATGTCGGCGTGCAGCGGCTTGGTTTCCTCGAACTTCTGCATCTGTTCGTCGGACGCCTTTTCCTGGTACTTGGCCTTGTATTCGTCGTAGGGCATGCCGTAAATCATTTCCCGTGCTTCGTCAGACGAGAGATCGACACCACGCGCCTCGGCGGCGGCGACCAGCCACTTCGACAGGCAGTTCCGGCAGAATCCGGCAGTGTTCATGATGTCGATGTTCTGCGCATCGGTCCGCTTCTGCAGATGCTTGACGAGACCGCGAAAGGCGTCGGCCTGAATTTCAGTCAGTGTTTTGTCGTCCATGATGGTTTCCTCGGAGTAATTTGCCTTGTAGCGGATATAGGCGTCCGCGGCGATTTATGCCAGTTGAACCTTATCCTTCGAGACGCCCCGGAACAGGTCTGGGGCTCCTCAGGATGAGGAATACAAAAACACACCCCCCTCATCCTGAGGAGCGCGTGAAACGCGCGTCTCGAAGGATGAAGGTTTGATCACCGTCCCACGGCCCGCCAGCCTTACCGTCCCACGGCCCGCCAGCCGATATCCCTGCGGCAGAATCCGCCCGGCCAGTCGATGGCGTCGACCGCCGCATAGGCTTTCTTCTGCGCGTCCGCCACGTCGTCGCCGAGCGCGGTGACGCCGAGCACACGGCCGCCGTTGGCCAGCAGTTCGCCGCCGCCGCCGCGCATCGTCCCGGCATGAAACACGGTGACGCCGTCCATCGCGTCGGCGGCATCGACGCCCTTGATCTCGCTGCCCTTGGCATAGTGGCCGGGATAGCCCTCGGCGGCCATGACCACGGTCAGCGCCGCGCGCGGATCCCACTTCAGCTTGATCCGGTCCAGTTCGCCACGGGCGGCGGCGAGCAGCATGTCCAGCGCGTCCGATTGCAGCCGCGCCATAATCGGCTGGCACTCGGGATCGCCGAAACGGGCGTTGAACTCGATCACCCTGGGGCCGTCCTCATTGATCATCAGGCCGGCGAACAGCACGCCCTTGTAGGGCTTGCCCTCTTTCGCCATGGCCTCGACGGTCGGCGTGATGATCTCGTCCATGATGCGTTTCTGCATCGTCTCGTCCAGCACCGGCGCCGGGGTATAGGCGCCCATGCCGCCGGTGTTGGGGCCGTGATCGCCGTCGTGCACCTGCTTGTGGTCCTGCGCGCCGGCCAGCGGAATGGCGCGGGTGCCGTCGCACAGCGCGAAGAAGCTGGCTTCCTCACCGGTCATGAATTCCTCGATGACGATTTCCGCACCGGCGGCACCGAACGCTTCCTCGATCATGATCTGGTCGACGGCGGCATAGGCCTCGTTCACCGTGTGGCTGAGGATCACGCCCTTGCCGGCGGCCAGGCCGTCGGCCTTGACGACGACCGGGCGGTTCTTGATGCGGATGTATTCCTTGGCCGCGTCGGGCTCGTCGAAGCGTTCGTACTCGGCAGTCGGAATCCCGTACTTGGCGAGCAGGTCCTTCATCATGCCCTTCGAGCCTTCGATCTCGGCGGCCGCAGCGGACGGACCGAACACGGGGATGCCCATGGCGTCGATCCTGTCAGCGAGGCCCGCCACCAGCGGCGCTTCCGGGCCGACGACGACGAAGTCGATCTTCAGTTCCTGGACGGCGGCGCAGATGGCGGGGATATTCTCGGCATCGATATCAAGGCATTCGGCCGAGGCCGCGATGCCGGCGTTGCCGGGGGCGGCATAGAGCTTCGTCAGCTTCGGCGATTTCGACATCGCCCAGGCCAGGGCATGTTCCCGTCCGCCGCCGCCAACAAGTAAAACCTTCATTGCGCCACTCCCCTGGTCGCTTGGTGTTCATCGCGCGGGACAGACGTCCCGGCATTCGGCGGTTGTCATCCCCGCCTGCTTGGGACATACAGTCTAGTTATGAGCGACGCGCCGTCTACCTATAAAAACGGCCACAACAGTGGAGATAACGTCCCCGTCTTTTCCGTGACCGAAGTGTCCGGTCTGGTGAAATCGACGGTCGAAGGCGCCTTCGGCCATGTCCGCATCCGTGGCGAAATCTCCGGCTTCAAGCGGGCCGCGTCGGGACATCTGTATCTGGCACTCAAGGACGACGGCGCCGTCATCGACGGGGTCTGCTGGCGGACCACGGCGGGCCGCCTCGGTCTCGATCCCGAAGACGGCATGGAGATCATCGCCACCGGGCGCATCACCACCTATCCGGGCCGCTCGAAATACCAGATCGTCATCGAACGCATGGAGCTGGCCGGCGAAGGCGCGCTTTTGAAACTGCTCGAGGAGCGCAAGCGCAAGCTCGCCGCCGAAGGGCTGTTCGACGACGACCGCAAGCAAGATCTACCGTTTTTACCGAATGTCATCGGCGTCGTCACCTCGCCGACCGGCGCCGTGATCCGCGACATCCTGCACCGGCTCGCCGACCGCTTTCCCAGGCACGTGCTGGTGTGGCCGGTTCTGGTGCAGGGCGACGGCGCGGCAGCACAGATCACCGGCGCGATCCAGGGCTTCAATGCACTTGAACAGGGCGGTGCCGTGCCCAGGCCGGACCTGCTGATCGTCGCGCGCGGTGGTGGCTCGCTGGAGGATCTATGGGCCTTCAACGAGGAAGCCGTGGTGCGCGCAGCGGCCGACAGCGCCATCCCGCTTATCTCCGCGGTCGGCCACGAAACCGACTGGACGCTGATC
The DNA here is from genome assembly GCA_038100295.1 of Thalassospiraceae bacterium. Taxonomy (GTDB): domain Bacteria; phylum Pseudomonadota; class Alphaproteobacteria; order Rhodospirillales; family Casp-alpha2; genus UBA4479. Next base: position 35,024 of record JAYNVG010000002.1, on the reverse strand, counting down.
GATCTGGCATCCGACCGGCGCGCGCCGACCCCGACGGCGGCCGCCGAAATGGCGGTGCCGGTGCGCTACGACGTGATGGCGCAGGTCGCCGACAGCGAAGGGCGGCTGATCCGCGCCGTCAAGCGCAGGACCGACGCCAAGGCCCGCGAAGTGGCGGCGCTGGCACGCGGTCTGCCGAATCTGCGCCGCACGCTGGAAACCGCGTCGCAACGCCTCGACGACTGGACGGAACGGCTCGGCAATGCCCTCAAGGCCGGCATCCGCCAGCGCCGCCAGCGCCTGCCGCAGCGCCTCAATCCGCCCCGGCGCGCGCTGACGCAGGCAACGCAGCGCCTCGACGGCGCGGCGCGCAGTCTGGAGCGGGCATACCGCGACCGCGTCCAGCGCCAGAGCCGCGCGCTCGACCATCTGGGGCAGTTGCTGGAAAGCTATTCCTACGAGCGCGTGCTGGACCGGGGCTTCGCGCTGCTGACCACGCCCGAAGGCAAGGCCGTCACCTCGGCCCGGCAACTGACGCCGGGCGATGACGTCAACATCAAGCTCAAGGACGGCATCGCCGCGGCGCGCATCGCCGGCGGTGCGGCACAGAAAAAACCGGCGCCCCGCAAGCTGGCGGGCGGCGGTGACGACGATCCGCAGGGGTCCTTGCTGTGAGGTTCATCCTGTTTGTTCTGGCAGCGATGCTGGCCTGTCCTGCGATGGCGGAGGTGCCGCTGCACCTCAGCGGACAGGCGGCGGAGGGCGGACTGATGCTCGGCAAGACGGCGCCGGGCGCGGCGGTGACGCTGGACGGCCAGCCGGTGCGGGTATCGGATGACGGTGATTTCCTGCTCGGCTTCGGCCGCGACGAGGCCGGGGTGCGGCGGCTTTCGGTGTCACTGGGCGGCGATAAGATCGACCGCGAGATCACCGTTGCCGACCGCACGTTCAGGATCGAGAAGATCGACGGCCTGCCCGGAAAAAAGGTCACGCCGGATCCGAAGGCGCTGGAACGCATCAACCGTGAAAAGGCCGAGATGGAACAGGCCAGACGGCACAGCGACGCGGCGGCGTATTATCTGTCCGGTTTCCAGTGGCCGGCGACGGGCCGCATCTCGGGGGTCTACGGCTCGCAGCGCATCCTCAACGGCAACCCGCGCCGCCCGCATTACGGCACCGACATCGCCGCCCCGGTCGGCACGCCGGTCCGCGCCATGGCGGCGGGACGCATCGCCTTCGTGCACCCGGACATGTTCTTCAACGGCAAGACGGTGCTGATCGATCACGGGCTCGGCCTGCGCTCCGTCTACATCCACCTGTCCGGAACCTCGGTCAAGGCCGGGGAAGTGGTCGCCGCCGGGCAGGTCATCGGCGCCATCGGCGCCACCGGCCGCGCCACCGGGCCGCACCTGCATTTCGGTCTGACACTGGAGCGCACGCCGATCGACCCGGAACTGGTGCTGGGCGACATGCCGAAATGAACGCGCCGGGCCGCGTCTCGAAGGATGACAGCCGCCTGCCGGGCGATCATGAAAATGTGATACATCCGAATACCGAAGCGTGCTATCATCGACGCAGTTTGAAAAAGGAGACCACCATGAAGCATGGACTTTTGGCTCTTGCCCTGACGGCTTTCGTCGCGTTCGCGGCCACGCCCGTACTCGCCGAATGCGCCGGTCACACGAAAACGGCGTCGGTCCCGACACAGACGACCATCGCCGACAGCACGCTCAAGCAGTCGAAACCGTCGGGTAGCTGACGCGTTTTACTGTTCAAGTCTCGCCCGGCCAGCGGTTGTGCAACCACAGCCACTGGCCGGGTTTTTCACGCACCCACTGTTCGATGATTGCGTTCGTGCGGGCCATGAACGTGGCCACGTCGCTCGCCTTGTCGCCGGTGTCCTCGGCATGGATCGGGGCTGAAACCTCGACCGTGAAAGTGGCGCCCTTTTCGCGGATGACGCGGGCCGGCAGCACCGGGCAGCCGTACCGCAGCGCCAGTTGCGCCAGCGCCGGCGCGGTCATGGCGTCGCGGCCGAAAAACGCAACGGCGATGCCGTCGTTCATTTTCTGATCGGCCATGATGCCGACGTGACGCCCTTCGCGGAGCGCCTGGATCATCTGCTTGGCGCCTTCGCTGCCTTTCGGAACCATGGTGTCGCGGTATTTTTGCCGCCCGGCCATATAAAGGTTCTGCACCAGCGGATTGTTGGCCTCGCGGTAAACGAACACCGACGGCACGCCGTGAACGTGTGCCGTCATCGGCGCCAGTTCCCAGTTGCCGAGATGCGCGCTCAGATAAAACCCCGGTTTATCGTCGTCGCGGAAGGTAAGCAGATGCTCCAGGCCTCGGACGCGGACCCGGGGGTGCTCGCCTGCGTAGCTGAAGCGGCGGATGTGCGGAAATTCCCCGGCGACGCGGCCCAGGTTGTCCCACATCTCGGTGACGATGCGCCTGAGCGCGGCGTCGTCGATGTCAGGGAAGGCGCGGCGGATATTGGCGCGGGCGCGCTCGGAAAGTCTGAGCCGGGGGCCGACGGTCCGTCCCAGCCAGCCGCCCAGTGCCGAGGCCGCATCGACAGGCAAAATCCGGAATAGGCTCCAGACCAGCATCGCCGCCACGGCTTCGAGCGGATGGCGGAGATATTTCTCGAACGGGGTCGGGGGGCGGCGCATGGCGTCAGTTTAGGCCGATGCGCTCGAGAATAAAGCGTTGCAGCGCATCGCCGTCGTCCCATGCGAGGCGCACCGGGAAGGGCATGATCCGGTCGCGGAAGGCCGTGCCGAGCCGGGCGTGATCCTTTTCCGTGGTGACGACGACGCAATCGTTGTCCTCGGCGCTTTTCAGAAGGCCGCCGAGCTCGCCGTCTGTGAACGGATGGTGGTCGGCGAAGCTGCGGCTGGCGACGATGTCGGCGCCGGCGTCACGCAGCGTCGCGAAGAACTTCTCCGGCCGGCCGATCCCGGCGAAGGCGATGACTTTCCTGCCGGCAAGATTGCTTGGCGACGGGTCGGGCATGATCCGCGCGTGAAAGGCCGGTATCGCAGCGGGCAGGGTCGGCAGGGCCGCATCCGCCTCGCCGATGATGCAGACGCCATCCGTTCGCGCAAAAGCGCTTGCGGCGGTTTCCCGGAGCGGACCGGCGGGAAACACCCGGCCGTTGCCGAAGCCGAAGCCCGCATCGATGACGAGCAGGCTCACGTCCTTGCCGAGATCCGGGTTCTGAAAGCCGTCGTCCATGATCAGCAGCGCCGCGCCGTCATCGACGGCGGCCCGTGCCGACGCGGTTCTGTCCGCGCATATCCACGTCGGTGCATGGCGGGCCAGCACCAGTGCTTCGTCGCCGACGTCGGCGGCGCCCAACGCGTCGGGATCGACTTTCACCGGGCCGGGCAGTTTGCCGCCGTAGCCCCGGGACAGCACATGCACGGCGCGCCCGGGCGCCGAGAGGCGATGCGCCAGATCGAGACAGACCTGGGTCTTGCCGGCGCCGCCCATCACCGCGTTGCCGACGCAGATCACGGGAACTGGCGCCTTCCAGACGGGCGGCCGGGATGCCCTGGATGCGGTGAGGGCGCCGTAAATGCGGCCGAGCGGCGCGAGCGCCAGGGCGAGGCAGCGCCCGCCGCCTGTGGCCGCACCGCCGGCCCAGAAATCAGGGGCGCGCACGGTGCTTCTCCTCGGCGGCGTCGAGAAACGGCGAGACGCGATCCATGAACACCTCGAGCACCCGGGATTCCCGTTCCACGTATTCATACGCGGCCTTGGCGCGGGCCTGGGCGCGGGCTGGCTCGGCCAGGTCGCGGATAATGGCTTCGGCCAGGGCGTCGGCGTCGTCGACGATTTCCAGACCGCCGGCGGCGGCCATTGCCCGGGTGATCTCGTCGAAGTTCCAGAAATGCGGACCGGTGATGACGGCGGCGCCGAGCCGTGCCGGCTCGATGCTGTTCTGTCCGCCGGCGGGCACCAGCGACTTGCCCATGAAGACGATCGGCGCGAGACGGAAGAACAGCCCCAGCTCGCCCAGTGTGTCGGCGAGATAGATATCGGTGTCGGAATTGACCGGTTCGCTGTTGGAGCGCATGGCGACGCGCGCACCGGCGCCACGCAGCGCCTCGGCGATTTCGGCGCCGCGGTCGGGATGGCGGGGGACGATGATCGTCAGCAGATCCGGGTGCCTGGCACTGACCTTTTGGTGCACCTGCCAGGCGGCGTCTTCCTCGCCGGCGTGGGTGCTGGCGGCCAGCCACATCGGACGCAGCCCTGTCCGCGAGCGGATTTCCGCCAGCGTCCCTTCGTCGCAGGGCAGCGCGGGCACGGCGAACTTCATGTTGCCCATGCGCACCACGTTGCGTGCACCGAGCGTCTCGAAGCGGCCGACATCGCTGTCCGACTGGGCCAGCACCATGTCGAAGCAGGCCAGCAGCGATCCGGCGAGGCTCTTCCAGCGCTGCCAGCGCAGGAACGACGGCGGCGACATGCGGGCGTTGACCAGGATCATCGGAATGCCGCGCTGATGGGTTTCCGTGACCAGGTTCGGCCACAGCTCGGATTCCCACCACAGCGCGATGTCGGGCTGCCAGTGATCGAGGAAGCCGTTGACGTAGGGCAGCCGGTCGACCGGTACGAACTGATGAATGGCGCCTTCGGGCAGGCGTTCGCGCATCAGCCGGGACGAGGTGACGGTGCCGGTGGTGATCAGCACACTTGGCGCGTTGGCGCGCGAGACGATTTCCTCGATCACCGGCAGCATGGAAAGCGACTCGCCGACACTGGCGCCGTGCATCCACACAAGGTGACCTTCCGGACGCGGCATGGCGGGCCGGCCCAGACGCTCGTTGAAGCGCGCCGGGTCTTCCTTGCCGCGCTTGAGGCGTCTTTTCAGAAACACCGAGACCAGCGGCGCGCCCAGCGTGGTGACGAGACGGTACAGGGTGACGATCATGCCGCCACCTCGTCCGGGGCATCGGCCGGCTCGACCGGTGTCCGGCCGGTCAGCAGATCGGCTTCGCGGGTGACGGCGTTGAGCCGGTTCTCGAGCTCCGTGCGCAACGCGGCGACACTGTCGCCATCCGCGTCGCGCGGTACCTCGAGCGGCTCGCCCCAGACCAGGACGCCTTTGGAAAACGGCAAGGCGGCAAGAAAGCTGTCCCACGAGCCGAGAATCCGGCCGTCCCGGATGCCGTAGGCGACGGGCAGGATCGGCGCCCCGGAAAGCCGGGCAATGCTGATCACCCCGTCGGACGCGCGCATGCGGGGACCGCGCGGCCCGTCCGGCGTGATGCCGACCCAGGCGCCGTCCTTGAGCGTCTTCAGCAGTTCGCGGAGCGCCCCGGCGCCGCCTTTCGACGACGAGCCCTTGACCCAGCTGATGCCGAAGTGCTTGACCGTTTGGGCGATCAGCTCGCCGTCGCGGTGCGCGCTGATCAGCATCTTGAAGGGCCGGGGCTTGTTCCAGGTATAGGGCGCCATCAAGAGCCGCCCGTGCCAGAAGCTGAGGATCGCCGGCTGGCCGCTGTCGTAAAGGGTCTGGAGATGTTTCTCGCCAACTTTCTCCCAGCGGCCCGTCATCCACACCAGGCGGATATACTGCGCCGCCAGCCAGCAGACGAGACGCCGCACCGGCGTGCTCTTGACGACTTTCTTGGACAGGGCCTTCAGCACGACGCCGCCGGCTCAGCCATGCCCGGCGCGGGCCGGCACTTCCGCTTCCGAGGCGAATTGCAGCGCGTAGAGCTTTTCATAGGCACCGCCCCTGGCGACCAGTTCCTTGTGCGAGCCGGTCTCGACGATGGTGCCGTTCTGGATCACGTAGATCAGGTCGGCGCCGACGATGGTCGACAGCCGGTGCGCGATGACCAGCGTGGTGCGGTCCTTCATCAGGTGATCGAGCGCCTTCTGCACGTGGCGTTCGGATTCCGTGTCCAGTGACGAGGTCGCCTCGTCGAGAAGAAGTATAGGCGCGTTTTTCAGAATCGCGCGGGCGATGGCCAGGCGCTGGCGTTGCCCGCCCGACAGCTTGACGCCGCGTTCGCCGACCTGGGTGTCGAATCCGTCCGGCAGGTCGTTGATGAAGTCGAGCGCGGCGGCGTGGCGCGCGGCCTCGATGATCTCGTCCTCGCTGGCGCCGGGCCGTCCGTAGGCGATGTTGGCGCGGACCGTATCGTCGAACAGCGTCACCTCCTGGCTGACGATGGAGATGTTGGCGTACAGGCTTTCAAGGGTGGCGTCGCGCACGTCCATGCCGTCGATGGTGATGGTGCCCCGGTCGATGTCGTAAAAGCGCGGAATCAGGTTGAGGATCGTCGACTTGCCGGCGCCTGACGGGCCGACCAGCGCCACCGTCTTGCCGGCCGGGATCGACATGGTGACGCCGCTCAGCGCCGGCTGATCGGCGACGTACGAAAACCCGACGTCGCTGAGCCGGATGTCGCCGTTGACCGGGACCGCCAGCGGTTTGGCGCCGTCGCGGTCCGTGATGCCGGGCGCCGTGTCGAGCAGGTCGAACAGGCGCTGCGCCCCGGCCAGACCTTCCTGCAGACTGGCATTCAGGTTGGCGAGCCGCTTCATCGGTTCGTAGGCCATGAACAGCGCGGTGATGAACGAAAAGAACGAGCCGGGATCGAGGTTCTGGTAAATGACGCGATACCCGCCGTAGACGATGACGATGGCGACGGCGAAGCCGCCCAGGGTTTCCATGATCGGGCTCGACAGGGCGCGGGTGCTGGCGGACTTGAGGTTGAGCTTGAAGATCCCCTCGACCAGGCCCGAGACGCGCGAGGTCTCGTACGCTTCCATGCCGTAGGCCTTGACGACGCGGATGCCGGCGAAGCTCTGATCCAGGATGGCGGTGAACAGCCCCATTTCGTTCTGCGTGTTGGCGGTCACCTTGCGCATGCGCCGGCCGAGGCGGGATATCGGATACACCGCCGCCGGGAACACGAAGAACGCGATCGAGGCCAGTTGCCAGTCGTTGTAGAACATCAGTCCGACAAGTCCGATCAGCGACAGCAGGTCCTTGCCGAATCCGGTGATCGCGTTCGAGACGGCGACCCGCATGTGGTTGATATCGATCAGGAAGCGCGACACCAGCCGTCCGGTCGGCATGGAATTGAAGAAACCGAGATCCATGCCGATCAGGTGGCGGTAAAGCCGGGTCTGGTTGTCGGCGATGATGCGAAGGCCGATGAACGACATCAGCATCGACTGGCCGTAGTTTGCCAGCCCCTTGACGAGAAACGCCGAGATCACCGCGCCGGCGACCCACCACAGCATGGTTTCGTCCTTCTCGATGAACACCTGATTGACGATCGGCTTCATCAGGTAGGCCGAAAACGACGTCATGGCGGCGAAGATCGCCATGCACAGGACGGCGAGCGACAGCTGTTTCGTGTAGTGACGCAGGTTTTCACGCGCCAGGCGGCGCACGAGGACGCTCGTCGGCAGGTGTGCTCCGGGTTTCTTTTCGTCTTTATTTTCCAAGGCTTGGCGACCGTTGTTATGAACGCCCGGACATTACCACACGGGGAGTCGTGACGCCAATGCGTATGGTCCCGTCAATCCATATTCGTCATCCCGGCCAAGCCCCGGTAAGGGGCGCGCGCCGGGACCCATGGATCGGCTTGGCGGAATGGATAAATGGGTCCCGGATCGTAAGCCTCGCACCTGCGGCTTTCAGCCTGCAGGCTCGGCGAACGTCCGGGATGACGATGGGGAGGACGAGATTCAAGCCGCCGGTTTGACGGCGTCCGCGCCCCGGAACGGGTACAGATTGGCGAAGAACTGGTCGATGGATTTGTCCCAGGAATAGCCCTCGGCGTGGGTGCGGCACAGTGCGGGATCGATGGTGAGGGCTTTGTTGACGGCATCGGCAAGGTCTTCGCTGAGCACGCCGACCGGGGCATCGCCGATGACGTCCAGCGGACCCGGCACCGGGTACGCCGCGACCGGCAGGCCCGACGCCAGCGCCTCCAGCAGCACCAGGCCGAAGGTGTCGGTGCGGCTCAGGAATACGAATACGTCCGACGCCGCGAAGTGCCGCGCCAGATCCTCGCCTTCCCGTGCGCGGACGAATTTGGCGTCCGGGTACGTGCTTTCCAGATGCGCGCGGGCTGGGCCGTCGCCGACGATCATCTTGGTGCCGGGCAGGTTCAGCTTCAAAAACGACTCGATGTTCTTCTCAACCGCGACACGCCCGACATAGACGCTGATCGGGCGCGGGAAATCGAGGAAATCCTTGCCCCGGGGATGGAACAGCTCGGTGTTCACGCCGCGCGTCCAGCGGACGATGTTGTTGAAGCCGCGCGCCGCCAGATCGTCCTCGATGGTCTGCGTCGCGACCATGATGCGCTTGCCCGAATTGTGGAATTTCCTGAGATGCGCATAGCTCCAGCTCAACGGAAACCGGCAGCGGGCGTGAATGTATTCCGGGAACCGGGTGTGATAGGCGGTGGTGAACGGATAGCCGCGTGCCAGGCAGTGCTTGCGCGCGGCCTGGCCGAGCGGGCCTTCGGTGGCGATGTGGATGGCGTCGGGGCGGAAGGCCTCGATCAACTGGGCGGTCTTCGCTCCCGGCAGCACGGCCAGGCGGATTTCCGGATAGGTCGGGCAGGGGATGGTGTTGAAACGGTCCGGCGTTACCATCTCGACCGTATGGCCGCGCCCGGCAAGGCCCTGCCTTACAGTATCGAGCGAACGGACAACGCCATTGACCTGAGGAAGCCAGGCGTCGCTGACGATGAGGATTCGCATGTGTCTTTCCCTAAAAGCGAGAGCCCTTGCAACTCGGCCCAGTGCAGGATTTCAAGGCGGCCGTCTTCGTGCTCGACCAGCGCCGTGCAGCTTTCGACCCAGTCGCCGTCGTTGCAGTAGGTGATGCCGTCGATCTCGCGGATTTCGGCACTGTGGATGTGTCCGCAGATGACCCCGTCGGTGCCGCGCCGGTGCGCTTCCTCGACGACCGCGTCCTCGAACTTGGAGATGTACTCGACGGCGTTCTTGACCTTGTGCTTGAGAAACGCCGACAGCGACCAGTACGGCAGGCCGAGGCGGCGGCGCAAAAGGTTGAACCACACGTTCACCGCGATCGCCGCGGTGTAGGCATGATCGCCCAGGAACGCCAGCCACTTGGCGTACTTGATGACGCCGTCGAAGCGGTCGCCGTGCAGGACCAGATAGCGCTTGCCGTCGGCCATGGTGTGCACGGTCTCGTACAGCACGGCGACGCGGCCGAAGCGGTGGTTGGTGAAATCGCGGAAGCTTTCGTCGTGGTTGCCGGGGATATAGATCACCCGCGTGCCCTTGCGCGCCTTTCTCAGGATCTTCTGGATCACGTCGTTGTGCGCCTGGCGCCAGTACCACGACCGCTTCATGCGCCAGCCGTCGATGATGTCGCCGACCAGGTACAGGTATTTGCTTTCGGTGTTCTTGAGGAAATCGAGAAGCATCTCCGCCTGACAGCCCGGTGTGCCGAGATGGATATCGGAAATCCAGATGCTGCGGTAATGGTGCCGCTTTTTGGATAGATCGTTCACGGTGTTTTCGATCTCTGCCCAGGCTCGAAATGAGAACCACATTATTTAGTAGCCGGACAATAACCGACGCATATTTTACTTTTGTGACGGATAAAAACCTTCATTCTATTGTCACATGACTTACACATAGTTTTGATGTTGGTTAGCCGTCTGGCATTACGCGACATACTGGAACCGACCCCGTGACCGGCCTTGAAGATTCTCAGGAACAATTACCTGAACGCGCGCACCGGCGCGTTCTGGTCATTCACAACCCGACCGCCGGCTGGCGCCGCCGTCGCCGCTTCGAGCGTATCCTCAGTGCGCTGATCGCCGCCGGCGTCGACGTCGACGTGCGCCCGACCACCAGGCGCGGCGATGCCGAAGCCTTCGCGCGGGCCGCCGACCCGGCCGAACACGACGCCATCGCGGTCGCCGGCGGTGACGGCACCATCAACGAGGTGGTCAACGGTCTCGGCGACAAGAAACTGCCGCTGGCGGTGATCCCGCTCGGCACCGCCAACGTGCTGGCGCATGAAATCGGCCTCGGCGGTTCGCCCCGCGAAATCGCCGAAACCATCGCCCGGGGCCGCCCGCAGCCGATCTCGGTCGGCATCGTCAACGGCCGGCGCTTCGTGATGATGGCGGGCTTCGGCTTCGACGCGCACGTGGTCGCCGAGGTCAAGCCGATGATCAAGAAGCTGTTCGGCAAGATCGCCTACGTGATCTCGACGCTGAAGGCGCTGGTCTGTTTCAAATTTCCATAGTACCGGGTGATCGTCGACGGCGAAAGCTATGACGTAGCCTCGGCGGTGATCGCCAACGGGCATTTCTACGGCGGTACCTTCGTCTGCGCGCCGGACGCCAGGCTGCAGGACCCGACCCTGCACGTGGTGCTGTTCATGAAGCCGGGCACGCTCAGGACCATGCGCTACGCGGTGTGGATGGCGCTCGGCAGGCTCTGGAAATTGCCGGACGTGAAGATCGTGCCGGCCACCGATATCGTCGTCGAGCGCGTCGACGCCTAACCGGTGCAGGGCGACGGCGACATCCTCGCCAGCCTGCCGGCCCGCATTACCCTGGCCCCCGCCGCGCTGGCGCTTTTGATGCCGGGGTGAGGGGTATATCACCGCCCCGCGATGGTCATCCCATCGACGCGCACGGTCGGTGCGTTGGTGGCGCGTTTGAATTCCAGATCGTCGGCGGCGGTCATGTTGAGGAACATGTCCTTCAGGTTGCCGGCGATGGTGATCTCGTTGACCGGATAGGCGATCTCGCCGTTCTCGATCCAGAAACCGCCGGCGCCGCGTGAATAATCGCCGGTCACGTTGCTGACGCCCATGCCGATCAGCTCGGTCACGTAAAAGCCGTTATCGATGGCACCGATCAGGTCCTTCTTCGAGACCTTGCCCGCCGCCAGGTGCACGTTGGTCGCCGACGGGCTGGGCGGGCCGCCGGTGCCGCGCGATGCGTGGCCGGTGGTCGCGAGGCCCAACTGGCGCGACGTCGCGAGGTCGAGAATCCACGTCGTCAGCCGGCCGTCGTCGATCAGGTTGCGGGTTTTGGTCTGCACGCCTTCCGCGTCGAACGGCTTCGAGCGCAGGCCGCGGTTCCGGAGCGGGTCGTCGACGATGGTGATGCCGTCGGCGAAAATCTTCTCGCCCATCCTGCCCGCCAGGAAGGTCGTGCCGCGCGCCACCGACTGGCCGTTGATGGCGCCGGTGAAATGCCCGATCAGCGAGGACGCGACGCGCGGATCGTAGACGATCGGCAGTTGCGCGCTTTCGGCCTTGCGGGGATTGAGCCGGCGGATGGTGTTCTCGCCGGCCTTGGTGCCGACCGCTGCGGGATCGTCGAGGTCGGACAGCCAGACGGCGGAGGAATAGTCGTAGTCCCGCTCCATCTTCGTGCCCTCGCCGGCGACGACGCTGACGCTGATGGAAAACCTGGAGCCGCGCCGCGTCCCGGAAAAGCCGTTGGTCGCGGCAAGGTACACCGTCGACTTGCCGAAGCTCATCCCGGCGCCTTCGGAATTGGTGACGCCGTCGACCGCGCGCGCCGCATCCTCGCAGGCGCGGGCCATGTCGATCATCTGCTCGGCCGTTGGCTCGGCGGGGTCGTATTCGTCGAGATCGGGAATGACGGTGGCCAACTGGTCCGGATCGGCAAGGCCGCACCAGGCGTCCTCGGGCACGGCGCGGGCCATGGCGACGGCGCGCTCCAGCAGTTCGTCCAGCGTCGGAGCGGAAAAATCGGATGACGAGACCACCGCCTGACGCTTGCCGATCAGCACCCGGAGCCCAAGGTCGAAACCTTCCGAACGTTCCAGGTCTTCCGGTTCGCCGAGCCGGCACGACAGGCTCGACGACGTGCCCTCGACCAGCAGCGCGTCCGCCGCATCGGCGCCTTTGGCCTTGGCGCGGGCAAGCAGGTCTTCGAGTATCGCGGCGGGATCGTCGGGCAGGGCAGGCATCGGTCACTCCTTCAGGCAGCGTTCCCGGTAATATCGGTCGCGTCCGCCGGTTTGGCCAGCCCGTAAGGGCAGCGGCATCGTTTTCGCTGCCTTCGGGCGACGATTGAATCGCACGTATAGCCCTAGTACACGTTGGGTTGTAGGCGGGACGTCTCCGGCTTATATTTTCGCAGTTTTTCGCGGTTTTGCGTGCTGCGGCGCAGCATGAAATTCAACTTGGGCGACTTGGCCCGGCTGTATGGCGCAGACGCCATTGATAGAAGTGCACATGACAAAAATCGATCAGGTTCTCAACGCCCCGGCCGACGCCTCAAGCAGAGACGAGCTGGAATCCGCCGTTGTCCGCTTTTCCGGTGACAGCGGCGACGGCATGCAGCTGACCGGCGGTCAGTTCACCGAAGCCACCGCGCTGGCCGGCAACGATCTGTCCACGTTCCCGGACTTCCCCGCCGAAATCCGCGCCCCCGTCGGCACCACGTTCGGCGTCTCCTCGTTCCAGATCAATTTCGGCGCCCGGCGCATCATGACGTCCGGCGACGACTTCGACGTGCTGGTGGCGATGAACCCGGCGGCGCTGAAGGTCGAGATGTCGCGGCTGCGCAAGGGCGGCCTGGTGATCCTCGATACCGGCACCTTCAACGAACGCAACCTGGCCAAGGCCGGCTACGCGACCTCGCCGCTGGAAGACGGCACGCTGGATCCGTTCCGCGTCATCGCCATCGACATCTCGACGATGACCATGGAAGCGGTGAAGGAATTCGAACTGTCGAAGAAGGACGCGCTGCGCTGCAAGAACATGTGGGCGCTCGGTTTCGTCTACTGGCTGTTCGGGCGCTCGCGCCAGACGACCCAGGAATGGCTGACCGGCAAGTTCGCCAACCGTCCGGAAATCGCCAACGCCAACATCGCGGCGATGAACGCCGGCCACGCCATGGGCGAAACGGCGGAACTGCCGGACGGCGTGCACGGTTTCCACATCGCACCGGCCGAGATCGAGCCGGGCCTGTACCGCACCGTCACCGGCACCGAGGCCTTGGCCTGGGGACTGGTCAAGGGCGCGGAACTGGCGGCGCTTGAAATCCTTTTCGCCTCCTATCCGATCACCCCGGCCTCGCCGCTTTTGCATTCGCTGGCGAAGATGCAGCATCTCGGCGTCACCACGTTCCAGGCCGAGGACGAGATCGCCGCCGCCTGCGCCGCCATCGGCGGCAGCTATGCCGGTGCGCTCGGCATCACGTCAAGCTCGGGACCGGGCGTCGCGCTCAAGGGCGAAGCCATCGGCCTGGCACTGTCCGCAGAACTGCCGATGATCATCGTCAACTCGCAGCGCGGCGGGCCGTCGACCGGCCTGCCGACCAAGACCGAGCAGTCGGACCTGTACCAGGCGGTCTACGGGCGCAACGCCGACGCACCGCTGGTGGTGCTGTCGACCCGCTCGGCGTCGGATTGCTTCGACGTCGGCATCGAGGCGGTGCGTCTCGCCACCAAGTACATGACGCCGGTGATGCTGCTGACCGACGGGTACGTCGCCAACGCCGCCGAACCGTGGAAGCTGCCGGATCTGGACGCCTACGAACCGTTCCCGGTGACGTTCCGCAAAGACCCCGAAGGGTTCCACCCGTTCCTGCGCGACGAAAAGACCCTGGCCCGTGTCTGGGCCAAGCCCGGCACGCCGGAACTGATGCACCGCATCGGCGGGATTGAGCGCAGCTACGATACCGGCCACATTTCCTACGACCCGGACAACCACCACAAGATGACAAAGGTCCGCGCCGCCAAGATCGACGGCATCGCCGACGACATTCCGCCGCAGGCGGTCGAACTGGGCAACACGTCGGGTCGGCTCTGCGTCGTCGGCTGGGGGTCGACCTACGGGCCGATCAACCGCGCCGTCGACAACCTGATCCATCGCGGCAAGGACGTGGCGCACGTGCACATCCGCCATATCTGGCCGCTGCCGAAGAACCTCGGCGAGCTGCTTGCCGGGTACGACGAAGTGCTGGTGCCGGAAATGAACAACGGTCAGCTGATCACGCTTCTGAAGGCGGAATACCTGATCGACGCCAAGCCCCTGAACAAGATATCCGGCCAGCCGTTCCGGATCCGCGAAATCGAGGACGCGATCCTCGGCATTCTGGAGAGCTGAGATGAACGAGCTGACACCTCCCGCGAAACGCGCCGCCAAGGACTACGCCACCGATCAGGAAGTCCGCTGGTGCCCGGGCTGCGGCGACTATGCGATCCTGCGCGCCGTGCTCAACACGCTGGCCGACATCGAGGCCGATCCCGCGAACACGGTGTTCGTGTCCGGCATCGGCTGCGCCGCACGCTTTCCGTATTACGTCGAAACCTACGGCTTCCACACCATTCACGGCCGCGCCCCGGCGTTCGCGACCGGCATCAAGCTCGCCAATCCCGAGCTGGATGTCTGGGTCGTCGGCGGTGACGGCGACATGCTGTCGATCGGCGGCAACCATCTGATGCACGTCATCCGCCGCAACGTCGATGTGCAGGTGTTGCTGTTCAACAACGAGATCTACGGTCTGACCAAGGGCCAGGCGTCGCCGACGTCCCGCGCCGGTACGCGCTCGCCGTCGACGCCGCTGGGATCGGTCGACAACCCGGTTTCGGCCTGCGTGTTCGTGCTCGGCGCCGGTGCGAAGTTCGTCGCGCGCGGCATCGACGCGCAGCAGAAGGACCTGCCGGCGATCCTCAAGCGCGCGCACGCGCATCGTGGTGCCAGCTTCGTCGAAATCCTGCAGAACTGCATCGTCTACAACGACGGCGTGTTCGACGACATCACGGCAAAGGCCGTCGCCGCCGACCGTCAGGTGGTCTGCCGCCACGGTGAGCCGCTGGTGTTCGGCAAGGACAACGACAAGGGCCTGAAGCTGAACCCCCAGACACTCGCCATCGAGGTGGTCGAGGTCGGCGCCGACGGTCCCGAGGCCGCAGGTGTCCTGGTGCACGACGAAACCAACCGTATCCTCGCCGGCATGCTGGCGGCGATGGATGACGACCATTTGCCGGTCGCCGTCGGTGTGATTTTCTGTGATCCGGGCCGCAGCTACGGCGAAGGCGTCGCCGAGATGAAGACCGAGGCGGTGAAGCGTGCCAAGGGCGGGGATCTGAAATCGATCATGCATGGCGGACATACCTGGACGGTTGCCGACAGGTAAAGCACCGCCGATACAACGTTGCCAAAGCACATAATAAAGAGGGGAGCAGGATGGCAATAACGGTCGCAATCATCGGGTCGGGCCCGGCGGGCTTTTATGCGGCCGATGCCATCCACAAAACCGTCGACAACCCGATCATCGACATCATCGAGCGGCTGCCGACACCGTACGGGCTGATCCGCGGCGGCGTCGCCCCGGACCATCAGACGACCAAGAAGGTCGCCAAGAAATTCGAGAAGACCGCGCTCAAGGATGGCATGCGCTACTTCGGCAATGTCGAGGTCGGCCGCGACGTGACCCTCGACGAGTTGCGGGAAATGTATGACGTGGTAATCCTCGCGATCGGCGCGCCGGCGGACCGGGTGCTGTCGATCCCAGGTGCCGACAAGATCGGTGTGCACGGCTCGGCGGCGTTCGTCGGCTGGTACAACGGGCATCCCGATTTCGTCGAACTTGAACCCGACCTGAACATCGAGACCGCCGTCGTCATCGGCAACGGCAACGTCGCGCTGGACATCGGCCGGGTGCTGGTGCGCTCCGATGCCGGCCGTGCCAAAACCGACCTGCCCGTGTACGCACGCAGCGCCATGAACGCGTCGCCGATCAGGGACGTCTACCTGCTCGGCCGGCGCGGCCCGCTCGACGCCAAGTTCACCAACGTGGAACTGCGCGAGATGCTCGATCTAAGTGAATGCGCGCCCGTCGTCGATCCCGCCGACCTGCCCGCGAGCGTGCCCGACGACATGGACGACCGCGAGCGCCGGCTGGCGGAAAAGAATCTGGAAACGCTGCGTGCCTTCGCCGAGCGCGATCCCGACGCCATGCCGAAGCGGGCGCACTTCGGCTTTTACGCCAAGCCGGTCGAAATCCTCGGCGACGAACACGTCACCGGCATCCGCATCGAACGCACCCGGGTCGAGAACGGCCAGGCCGTCGGCACCGGCGAGACCTATGACATTCCCTGCGGCCTGGTGGTCGCGGCCATCGGCTATCGCGCCGACCCGATCCCGGGCCTGCCCTACGACGAGGCGCGCGGCATCATCCCCAACGACCGGGGCAAGATCGCGGAAGGTCTGTATGCGGTCGGCTGGGTCAAGCGCGGCCCCAGCGGCGTGATCTCGTCGAGCCGCCCCGACGGCGTCGAGGTGGCGGAACACATCGCCGCCGATTTCTCCGCCGGCGGCGCCAAGCCGGGCCGTGACAAGCTCGCGGCGCTGCTCGATGAGCGCGGTGTGCGCGTGGTGCATTTCGAGGACTGGAAACGGCTCGAGAACGAGGAGCACGCGCGCGCCGAACAGCCGCAGCCGCGTCACAAGTTCACGGCCATCGACGACATGATCGATCATCTGGAAGGACGCGGCACATGAGTGCAGGCGAATACGCGGGCGATCTCTCGCCCGAGGATACCTGGGAACTGTTACAGCGCGACGCCAAGGCGGTGCTGATCGACGTGCGCACCGATGCCGAGTTCGCCTATGTCGGCGGGCCGGGCCCGGCGGCGGTGAAGAACCCGTTTCACAAAATTTCGTGGGTCGTGTTCCCCGCCATGGACCGCAACCCGCATTTCGAGGACGCGGTGCGCGATGCGGTGCCGGACAAGGACACGCCGATCGCGTTTCTGTGCCGCTCGGGTGTGCGCTCGGCGTCGGCGGCGAAGGCGATGACCGCGCTCAACTATACGCACTGCTACAACATCGCCGAGGGCTTCGAGGGCGACAAGAACGCCGACAACCATCGCGGTACCGTCAACGGCTGGAAGGTCCGCGGCCTGCCCTGGGTGCAGGGGTAGGGGGCTGCGTTCATCCTTCGAGACGGCCTGACGGCCTCCTCAGGATGAGGCTCTTCTTTTATATCTTGATGACTTCCTCATGCAGAGGAGCCCCGGACCTGATCCGGGGCGTCTCGAAGCATGCCATTTCAGACGTAAACGATCGAACCGTCCGGTTCGGCATCGTCGAGGAACGTGACGACGCCGGTGCGTGCCAGCGCCAGCCCGGCGCGCGGCGCGCGGTCGGCCAGGGCTTCTGCGTGCAGACCCATCTCGCAGACCATGAATTTCACGCCGAGATCGATGCAGTCCTCGAGCAGCTCGTCCATGGTGGCGACGTTCTTCTCGGCGAAGTCCTCGTCGCGGTGCCGGGCGCTCATGCCGGTGACCTCGGAAACAAGCTCATGCCAGCCGGCGCCGTCGAGCACCGCATGACACGCGCCCATGGTGAAGAACATCGTCACCGGAATGCCGAGCGCGGCCGCCCCCGACGCCATGACCAGGGCGTAGTGCACTTTTTCATAGGTCCCGGACGCGACGACCAGCGACAGTTTCGTGATATGCCTGCTTTCTTCAGCCATTGACGGCGCACCCCTGTGTGACGGTGTTTTCGTGGGACGAGAGATCGGTGATGCTCGGGCTATTGCCGCACAGCGGGCAACCCGGGTCGGCCTTGACCTTGATCTTGCGGAATTCCGTGGCGAGACCGTCGACGACGATCAGCGACCCCGACAGGCTGTCGCCGATGCCCATGATTTCCTTCAAAACCTCGGTCGTCTGCAGTGACCCCATCATGCCGCACAGCGCGCCCAGCACGCCGGCTTCGGCGCAGCTCGCGACCTGGCCCGGCGGCGGCGCCTCGCGGAAGATGCAGCGGTAGCACGGGCCGTGGTTGCCGTCCTCGTCATGGACATGCGCCTTGTAGGTGGCGATCTGCCCGTCGAAGCGCAGGATCGCGGCGGAGACCAGGGTCTTCTTCGCCAGATAGCAGGCGTCGTTGATCAGGAACCGGGTTTCGAAATTGTCCGAGCCGTCGGCGACGATGTCGTAGCCGGAAATGATCTCCAGGGCGTTCGACGCGTCGAGCCGGGTGTTGATCGGCACGATCTCGACCTCGGGGTTGATCGCCTTCGCGGTCAGCGCCGCGCTTTCGACCTTGGACATGCCGATGCGGTCCGTGGTGTGCGCGACCTGGCGTTGCAGGTTCGACAGATCGACGGTATCCGCATCGACGATGCCGATGGTGCCGACGCCGGCCGCCGCCAGGTACAGGATGGCGGGCGAGCCGAGCCCCCCGGCGCCGACGACCAGGACTTTGGCATCCATCAGCCTGGCCTGGCCGATACCGCCGACTTCCTTGAGCAGGATGTGCCGCGCGTAGCGTTCGACCTGGGCGTCGGTGAAGTCGGTCATGTTTATTCGAGACCCTCGAACAGTGCCGTCGACAGATAACGCTCCGCGAACGACGGCAGGATGACGACGATGTTCTTGCCGGCCATCTCCGGACGCTCGGCGACCTCGACGGCGGCGGCCAGTGCGGCGCCGGACGAGATGCCGACGGCGAGACCCTCAAGCTTGGCGGCCTTGCGGGCCATGGCGAAGGCGGTCTCGTTGCCGATCTGCAATACCTCGTCGATCAGGCCGCGGTCGAGAATGCCCGGCACGAAACCGGCGCCGATGCCCTGGATCTTGTGCGGCCCCGGTGCGCCGCCCGACAGGATCGGGCTGTCTTCCGGTTCCACGGCGACGATGCGCACGTCCGGGTTGCGCTTCTTGATGACATCGGCGCAGCCGGTGATGGTGCCGCCGGTGCCGACGCCGGAGACGATGCAGTCGACCTTGCCCGCGGTGTCGGCCCAGATTTCCTCGGCCGTGGTGCGGCGGTGGATTTCCGGGTTGGCCGGGTTTTCGAACTGCTGCAGCATCATCGCGCCGGGGATTTCCTTGACCAGTTCCTCGGCCTTTTCGATGGCGCCGCGCATGCCGAGCGGCGCTGGCGTCAGCACCAGTTCGGCGCCGAACAGCAACAGCATCTTGCGGCGTTCGATGGACATGCTTTCCGGCATGGTCAGGATCAGGCGGTAGCCCTTGGCGGCGCAGACGAAGGCGAGCGCAATGCCGGTGTTGCCGGACGTCGGCTCGATCAGGGTCGCGCCTTCCTTGATGCGGCCGTCGCGTTCGGCGGCTTCGATCATGGCCAGCCCGATCCGGTCCTTCACCGACGCCAGCGGGTTGAAGTATTCGCATTTGCCGAGGATCTCGCCCTTGACGCCCGCGTCGTTCATCAGGCGGCTCAGGCGGACCAGCGGCGTGGCGCCGATGGTGTCGACGATGCTGTCGTAGATTTTGCCGCGGATTTCGTGGGGGTGCGTCTTGCTGTCACTCATGATAGGCGTTCCTCCGGGTTGTCTTTTATATGATGAAGTCCAGGTTCTTGCGGCCTTCGCTTTCGATGCCCGCTTCGATGGCGCTGTTGCACAGGTCGTCGATGGTCGTCGCGTCGAGGCGCTTCATGACGTCCTCCTGGATCAGCGACCACAGCGGACGCACGACCTTCTGGCCGAGATCGGAACCGTCTTCGGTCTGCAGCGGGTCTTCGGCGGTTTCCATCTTGCGGACCGAGCGGACGATGTCGCCGACCATGATGCGGCGCCGTTCGCGGGCCAGCTGGTAGCCGCCGCGCGGGCCGCGCACGCCGACCAGGATGTCGTCGCGGACAAGGTGCTGCAGGGCCTGTTCCAGATAGCGTTTCGGGATGCCCTGGCGGCGGGTGATTTCCCGGCTTTGCACCGGTTCCGATCCGGAATGGTAGGCGATATCGAGAACCGCCTCGATGGCGAACAGCATTTTCTTGGTAATCCGTAACATAGCCGCGTATCCCCCCGCTCAGCTTTTTCGTCTGGTCGATCCGAAGCCGCCGCTTCCCCGCGCGCTGTCTTGCAGCGTCTCGACTTCGTGCAACCTTACCTGCGTCACCGGTGCGATCACCATCTGCGCGATCCTCTCGGCGCGCGACAGGGTCACCGGGTCTTCCCCCAGATTGATCAGTATGACTTTGATTTCGCCCCGGTAATCGGCGTCTATGGTGCCGGGGCTGTTCAGCACCGTGATGCCGTGCTTGGCGGCGAGACCGGAACGCGGCCGCACCTGTGCCTCGAAGCCGGCCGGAAGCTGGATGGCGATGCCGGTGCAGACCATGGCGCGTTTGCCTGGCGCCAGGATGACGTCGCCGTCCTCGGCGGAGAGCAGGTCCATGCCGGCGCTGTCCGCCGTGGCATAGCCCGGCAAAGGCAGGTCCCGGCCATGCGCCAGGCGCACGATGTCGACGCGGACATCGCTCATTCGGCGGCCTCGAAGTATTGCGCGATGCGTTGCGCCAGCTGCTCGGCGACGCCGGTCTTGCTCATGCGCGGCCAGTTCTCGGTGCCGTCTTCGGTGATCAGATGCACGGTGTTGTCGTCGCCGGCGAAGGTGCCGGTGGCCGGCGACACGTCGTTGGCGACGATCCAGTCGCAGCCCTTGCGGGCGCGCTTGGCGACGGCGTTGTCGACCACGTCGCCGGTTTCGGCGGCAAAGCCTATGACCAGCGCCGGTCGTTTGTTGCCGGCGGCGGAAACCGTCGCCAGGATATCCGGGTTTTCGACCATGCTGAGCGCGGGGGGCGGACTGCCGGCTTCCTTCTTGATCTTCCGTTCGGGCGCCTCGGCGGTGCGCCAGTCGGCGACGGCGGCGGCGCAGACGGCGATGTCGGCGGGCAGTGCGGCGAGGGCAGCGGCCAGCATGTCGCGCGCGCTTTCGATGCGGATCACGGTGCAGCCGGCGGGATCGGGAAGGTTGGTCGGGCCGCTGACCAGCGTCGTGCGGCAGCCGAGCCGGGCCAGCGCGGCGGCGATGGCGTGGCCCTGCTTGCCGCTGGACCGGTTGGCGATATAGCGCACCGGATCGATCGGCTCATGGGTCGGGCCGCTGGTGACGACGGCGTGGCGTCCGGCGAGCGGGCCGGGCGCCTGATTATGATCCCGGCTAAAAAAATCCCGGAGGGCGGCCACCAACTCCGCCGGTTCCGACATCCGTCCCATGCCGTATTCGCCGCAGGCCATGTCGCCCTCGGTCGGGCCGACGAAACGTATGCCGCGCGCCTTCAGGGTGGCAACGTTGGCCTGGGTCGCGGCGTGTTCCCACATGCGCACGTTCATCGACGGCGCGCAGATCACCGGCTTGTCGGTGGCCAGAAGCACCGTCGTCGCCAGATCGGAGGCCATGCCGGCGGCCATCTTGGCCAGCAGATCGGCACTGGCCGGCGCGACCATCAAGACGTCGGCATCACGCGACAGGTTGATGTGGCCCATTTCGTGCTCGTCGGTGAGCGAGAACAGATCGGTATAGACCTTGTCCTCGGACAGCGCCGACAGGCTCAGCGGCGTGACGAACTGCGCGCCGCCCTCGGTCAGGACGCAGCGCACGAGGCCGCCCGCCTCGCGGATACGGCGGATCGTTTCCGGAATCTTGATGGCGGCGATACCGCCCGAGACGATCAGTAAAACCCGTTTGCCCTGCATGTGTTCAGCCGTGTTCGTCGGGGTTGATGTAAATGCGGATTAAATCACGAAACCGCACTGTAAATAGTGTATCCGGGCCGTTTTCGCAATCAAAACCGGCTTATTGCGAGGTTTATGCAACCCCGCGCGTGGGCTAACATCCTTCTGGAAAAAGAGGTTTTCGTGAAGATCATCGCCTATCCGACCGTCGCCCACCCGCCCAAGCTGCGCCCCGCCCCGTCCGGGCGGGCGTGGATGGACGCGCTGCCCGAAGCCTACGCGTACCGCTGCCTGCCGCTGACCATGGCCAATGCCTAAGGTTGGGAAATCTGCTCGCCGGTGGCCTTCGAAGCGGTCTGGAACGGCGGCATCACCAAAGCCGACATCTCCATTACCAGCGACGACGAGGGGCTGATGCCGACGTCGCACTTCGGCTCGGGCATCCTGACGTTCCACGTCGGCTATCTGTTTCGCACCGAACCCGGCATCAGCATGATGGCGCAGGGTCCGGTCAACCGCCCGAAGGACGCGATCAGTCCGCTGTCGGGGCTGATCGAAACCGACTGGTCGACAAATACCATGAACTGGATGTTTACCCGCGCCGACACGCCGGTCCGCTTCGAGCGCGACGAGCCGTTCTGCCACGTGTTTCCCGCCGATCCCGCCATGCTGGAAGGGGTCCGGCCGGTGGTCGAGCCGTTCGAAAGCGACAAGGAAACCAACGAACGCCACAAGGCGTGGTCGGAAAGCCGCAACACCTTCAACGCCGATCTTCTGAACCCGGACTCCCCGGCGCGCAGCCAGAAATGGCAGAAGGACTATTACCGGGGTTATCACCCGGACGGCGCCAAGGCGTCCGAGGAACACCGCACCAAGCTGCGCCTGAAATCGTTCGCGATGCACATGAAGGCGCCGGGCGAAGGCGGGGAAGAGGACACGTAGGCGGGGATTTCGGTCATGGGATGAACAGACGATACCGTGAACGATCCCCCTTAACAGACAACGGAGACCCTTATGCCGCATCAGCGTTACCGCCCTTACGAGCACAGCCTCAGCCACAACGGCGAGGACTACGATTATGAACTGGCGATGGCGGTTCGGGCCGGGAACCGGGTCTGGGTGCGCGGCCAGACCGGCCTCGATCTTGACGGCAATTTCATCGGCGAAGGCGATCCGGTGGCACAGGCGGAAACCGCCATGCGCTGCACCGACACGCTGTTGCGCGAAGCGGGGGCCTCGCTGAGCGATATCGTGAAGGTCACCGTTTATCTGACGGACCGTGAATTCCGGGTCCCGGTCTTTTCCGTGCTGGCAAAATGGCTGAAGGGTGTCAGGCCCTGTCAGACCGGGTTGATCGTCAACGGCCTGGCCCGTCCCGAGATGCTGATGGAAATCGACGTCGAAGCGGTGATCGAGACGGCGTGAGCTTCCTTGGCGCATCATTTCCCGGACGGCGGTGCGCCGGGAATAACACCCCGGTCCGTCACCCCGGCGAATGCCGGGAAGAACACCCCAGGCCTGCGCCGGAATGACGTGATCTATTGAATTCGAAGATACACCGCATCGTATTCCCGGACGGCGGTACGCCGATCCGGGACCCATGGATGGGCTTGGCGTGTTTCAAGGGTGGGTCCCGGCTCAAGGCCGGGAAACAGGTGCCTTGTATGACCGTTCAGTCGAAGATAATCGCGACGAAGACCACCAGCAGCGCCAGCGCGATCAGCCACAGACCGCGTGCCGGACGGCGCGGGCCGGTGTCCTCGCCCCTGAGCGCGCGGATGGTGTCCGGGTGCAGCTTGAAGTTCCCCTGCGCCAGCATGCGCGAGCCCTGCTCGACGCTTTCGACCATCTCGGGCAGACGCTCCAGCGCCTGCTGCAGGTTCTGGATGGCGTCGCGGACCTTCGCTTCCGGCCCCAGGTTGTCGTACATCCAGTCCTCGATCAGCGGGCGGATCAGGAACCACATGTTGGCGTCGGGCGCCAGCTTGCGGGCCGTACCCTCGGCGACCAGCATGGTCTTTTGCAGCAACAGAAGCTGCGGCTGGGTTTCCATTTTGAAGGTTTCGGTGATCCGGAAAAGCTGCGCCAAAAGCCGGGCGATGGAAATCTCGTTCTGCGGCCGGTCCAGGATCGGCTCGGCGATGGAACGGCAGGCCTGGGTGAAGCTGTCGACGGAGCGGTCGCGCGGCACCCAGCCGGCTTCGAAATGGATCTCGGCGGCGCGCCGGTAATCGCGGTTCAAAAACGCCACCAGCATTTCCGCGATGGTGCGCCGGGTCTTCAGGTCGAGCCTGCCCATGATGCCGAAATCGACGACGCCGATACGTCCGTCGGGCATCACGAACATGTTGCCGGGGTGGGTGTCGGCATGGAAGAAGCCGTCGCGGAACACCTGGCGGAACGACGCCGAGGCGGCCTTGGTCAGCACTTCCACCGGGTCCATGCCCGCGGTTACGATGGCGTCCTTGTCGTCGAGCGGGATGCCGCCGATCAGGCGTTCCGTGGTCAGCACGCGGCGCGCGGTGAGTTGCCAGTCGACGTCGGGCACCTGGAAATCCGGATCGCCGGCGAAGTTCTCGCGCAGTTCCGCGGCGGCGGCGGCTTCGAAACGCAGATCCATTTCCAGCTCGACGGTGTCGGCCAGTGTTTCGATCGAGGCCAGCGGCTTCAGTCGGCGCAACTGCGGCTGCGTGCGTTCGGCGATCTCGGCGATCCAGCGCAGCAGGTCGACGTCGCGGTGGAACGCCTCCTCGACACCGGGACGCAGCACCTTGACCGCGACCTCGCGCCCATCGTGGGTTTCGGCGAAGTGCACCTGGGCGATGGAGGCGGCGGCGACCGGGGTGTCGTCGAAGGCGCTGAACAGGTCGTCGACGGGCGCGCCCAGTTCTTCCTCGATGGCGGCGCGGGCGTCTTCGGAAGGAAAGGGCGGCAGGTCGTCCTGCAACTGCGACAGGTCCGCCGTCAGTTCCTCGCCCAGAATGTCGGAGCGGGTCGACAGTGCCTGGCCCAGCTTGATGAAGCTGGGGCCGGCTTCGTTCAGCGCCCGGGCCAGCCGTTCGCCGGGTCGGCCCGAGCGGTCGGCGCGCACACCGACGGCGGCGAGCCTGAGCAGCGCCGGCGAAACACCGGCCAGTTCGAGGGCGAATAGCGCATCGTGGCGGGCCAGAAGCCGCGCAAGCGAAAGGAGACGCTGAATATGCCGGAGCGAGCGGAGCATGAAGGGCCTCAGAGCCGCCAGGCGGAATGCAGCGCGGCGATCCCGGCGGACAGGTTGCGGACCTTGACCTGTTCCAGGCCGGCGTCGCGGATCATCGCGGCGAAGGTATCCTGGTCGGGGAACTTGCGGATGCTTTCGGCCAGATAGACATAGGACTCGCGGTCCGCCGCGACGCGCTCGCCCAATGCCGGCAGCACCTTGAACGACCACGCGTCGTAGGCCTCGACAAGGGCGGGGATGATGAGGTGCGAAAACTCCAGGCACATGAAGCGCCCGCCCGGTTTCAAAACGCGCTTCGCCTCGGCCAGCGCGCGGTCGAGCCGGGCGACGTTCCTGAGGCAGAAAGCGCTGGCGTAGACGTCGACCGAGCTGGTTTCGATCGGCAGTTCCTCGGCATTGCCGACGGTCCACGTGATGCCGTCGAGAATGCCGCGGTCGATGGCACGGTCGCGCCCGACGGCGATCATCTCCGGTGAATAGTCGACGACCTGCACCGGACCGCCGCCGCGTTGCAGCCATCTGAAGGTGATGTCGCCGGTGCCGCCGCCGACATCGACCAGGGTCTGCCCCGGGCGCGGCGCCAGCCAGTCGAGCATGGTGTTTTTCCACAAACGGTGGATGCCGAGGCTCATCAGGTCGTTCATCAGGTCGTACTTGCCGGCGACCGAGGCGAATACGCCGTGCACCATTTCGGTTTTCTCGCCGGGCAGGACGTCCCTGAACCCGAAGGAAACCTTCTCGGCGGCACCGTCGGGGCCGGTATTGGATTGTTTTTGCTCAACCATGGAGGCGACAATAGCCGAACGCCGCCGAAGACGCTACGCTGCAGGCGCATTGTTCGATGCTTTTTCGTTGGCGCTTTTTACCGAGGAATCCGTTATGCCCGAATTGCCCGAGGTCGAGACCGTCCGGCGGGGGCTGGCCCCGGTCCTGGAAGGGGCCGTGATCACCCATGCCCGGGCGTTTCGGCCCGATCTGCGCTTCCCCATCCCGGCGGATTTCGCCGAACGGCTGAGCGGGCGGCGTATTATAAGTGTCGAACGCCGCGCCAAGTACCTGCTGATCCGTCTCGCCGGCGATCTGATCTTGCTGTCGCACCTCGGCATGTCGGGCCGCTACCGTATCCATGCCGCGGCACCGCCCCCGCTCGAGACCCACGATCACATCGAGATCGTCACCGACGGCGGGGTGACGGTGCGCTACAACGATCCCAGGCGCTTCGGCTTCGTCGACCTGTTCCCCGCTTCCGAAATGGAAACCCACAAGCTGCTGGCGGGTCTGGGGCCGGAGCCGCTGTCCAACGCCTTCGACGGTGCGGCGCTGGCGGCCGGGCTCGGCGAACGGCGTTCGGCGATCAAGGTGGCGATTCTGGATCAGCGCGTGGTCGCCGGGGTCGGCAACATCTATGCCTCGGAAGCGCTTTTCCGGGCCGGGATTTCGCCGAAGCGCATGGCGAAAACGGTCAAGGGCGGGCGCGCCGACAAGCTGGCGCAATCGATCCGCGACGTGCTGAACGAGGCCATCGACGCCGGCGGCTCGTCGCTCCGCGATCACCGCCAGACCTCGGGCGAGCTGGGTTATTTCCAGCACCGCTTCAAGGTCTACGGACGGGGCGGGGAAAAATGTCCGGGGTGCGATTGCGACGGCGCGGTGCGGCAGATCGTGCAGGGCGGCCGTTCGACATTTTATTGTGCCAAACGCCAGCGCTGATGCTAGAAGCACACATATGATACGTGCACTGTTCCTTTGTATGCTGGTTCTTGCCGGCGGCATTTCCCAGGCTTCGGGCGCCGAGCGCTTCGTTTCCGTGATCGAGGACCTGCCGCTGATGGACGGCCTGATCGAAAACGAAAACGCCGCCGTGACCTTTGAGACCGCGGGCGGGCGCATCGCCGAGGCCGAGGCCCGGGGCAACGCCAGCCCCGAGGCGGTGATGGGATTTTATGCCGGCGTGCTGCCGCAACTGGGCTGGACGGTGGTGTCGCCGGGGCTTTACCAGCGCGAACGCGAGCGGCTGAAACTGGCGATCGAGGCCGACGGCGACGGCGGCGCGGTGGTCGGCTTCTCGGTCAGCCCGCTGACCCGCTAGCCGGGCACCGCCACAGCCGCTTGACGCAGGGCGGAAGGGTCTATATAAGCTCGCGGTCCTACGAATTAAGGGTTGAATCAAGAGGTTTAGAGATGGCCAATAACGCCTCCGCGAAAAAACGTATCCGCCAGACCGTTGGGCGTACGCAAGTCAACCGTGCGCGCCTCAGCGAGATCCGCTCGGCTGTGCGTAAAGTCGAAGAAGCGATCAAGAGCGGCGACAAGGCTGCAGCCCAGGCTGCGCTGCTCGCGGCACAGCCGCTGATGGCACGTGGCGCGCAGAGAAATGTTCTCGCCGACAATGCCGCTTCGCGCAAGCTGTCGCGCCTGTCGCACCGCATCAAGGGAATGGCTGCTTAAGCCTTTCCTTCGCCTTTTTCAGGCAAGGTATTGATAAGCCGCAAGCTTTCGCGCTTGCGGCTTTTTCACGTTCGCGCCGTGCATTTTTCGAGTCCGGTGCGAATACCCGAATACCCCCTGAAACCCGCGCTCACCATGGGTTCCAACAAAAATGCCGCGCTTTCAGGCAGGTAACGAGAGTCAAGTTTTTTATTTAAGTTTTTTTCCCTGTTCCCCTTTCGATCATGTTGTCAGCAGAGAACGAGGTTCGTAATATCTGACCCGTCGAGGCGAGCAGGGGAAGAGGGGCCGGACCCCAAGCGACCCTGGAATGCGAACCGGAATTCAGGGGAACAATCTAGCAAATATTCATCGCCGCTTTTTCTTATAAACCGTTAAATTTTTATTGTGCTTTTATGCATCTGTCGTTGCCGTTTTTATTTGTTATTTAATTTTGTCGAGACGAATGAAGAAAGGATTTGCAAAGGGGGGATGGGCTTTTGCTTTGGCGTGTCGTGCGTGAAGCAGAGCAACTCATCTGAAATCATCCGGTTGGTTTTTATGAGGGAAACGCCGGGTGATGTCGTAACGCTCGTTACATGAAGTCTCTTTGCCGTTTTGGGCGCGAGTCCGGAACACCGCTCTTCGTCATTCGTCTAGGTTGAAATAAACGCTCCGGTCTCGGCCGGGGGCATCAAAGAATCGCCTGTTCAAGGGGGGCAACCGACGCATGATCGACGCGACGTCATTCGACGCGACATCAAATACCGAGGACGGTCCGCAAGACGCGGACAAGGACGTGATCCTCGCCCAGTGGAACACCGTGAACGCGCAACTGCGCGACGAGATCGGCGAGGCAGCCTTCCAGAGCTGGATCAAACCGATGAAGATCCGCGCCATCGAGAACGGCGTGGTCCACGTCACCGTGCCGACCCGTTTCATGCGTGACTGGGTTGTCGCGCACTATGCCGAGCGGATTGCCACGCTGTGGCAGTCGGAAGCGCCGGAAGTGGCCTCGCTGGAAGTGTCGGTGCGCAGTGACCGCTCGCCCACGCAGCCGCGTGAAGGCATCCGCCGCCAGACACCGGCCGCCGGCGAAAGCCAGAACGACATCGCCGGGGGGCGCCAGGGCCTGAGCGCCGCGCTCGATCCGCGTTTCGTGTTCGACAATTTCGTCGTCGGCAAGTCCAACGAGTTCGCCTATGCCGCCGCGCGCCGCGTCGCCGAGGCCGACCGGGTGCCGTTCAACCCGCTGTTCCTGTACGGCGGCGTCGGGCTCGGCAAGACCCACCTGATGCACGCCATTGCCTGGCATATCCGCCAGACCGCGCCGGAGCGGACCGTGATCTACCTGTCGGCGGAAAAGTTCATGCACCGCTTCGTGCAGGCGATCCGCGAAAGCACGACGATGGATTTCAAGAACCAGTTCCGCTCGGTCGACGTGCTGATGATCGACGACGTCCAGTTCATCGCCGGCAAGGAATCCACGCAGGAAGAATTCTTCCATACTTTCAATGCCCTGGTCGATCAGGGGCGGCAGATCGTGATTTCCGCGGACAAGTCGCCGTCGGACCTGGTGGGCATGGAAGAACGCCTGATCTCCAGGCTCAACTGCGGCCTCGTCGCCGACATTCACGCCACCACCTACGAGCTCAGGCTTAGCATCCTGCAGTCCAAGGCGGCGCAGATACGCGCCGACATTCCGGCCAAGGTGATGGAATTCCTGGCGCACAAGATTACGTCGAACGTGCGCGAGCTTGAAGGCGGGCTGAACCGCGTCGTCGCGCACGCCCAGCTGATCGGCCGCGACATCACCATCGAGGCGACCCAGGAAGTGCTGCACGACCTGCTGCGTGCCAACGACCGCCGCGTCACCATCGAGGAAATCCAGAAACAGGTGGCGAACCACTTCAACATCCGCATCTCCGACATGCATTCGGCAAGGCGCGCGCGCTCCGTCGCCCGGCCGCGTCAGGTGGCGATGTACCTAGCCAAGCAGCTGACCGCACGCTCGCTGCCGGAAATCGGCCGCAAGTTCGGCGGCCGCGACCACACCACCGTGATGCACGCGGTGAAAAAGGTCGAGGAACTGAAGTCGATGGATCCCGGATTCGCGGAAGATATCGAGCTTTTGCGGCGCATGCTCGAAGGCTGACGGCCCGGCCCCGCCGTGAGGCCGGTGGCTGCCTTCCAAGTCATTGAAAATAAACGTGAATTAAAAGCCGATTTGGCGGCCCGGCGGGCCGTTAAAAGTCTTGGGTCATGGTTAACGTCTGCTATACTTGCTGACGCCTTTTGGCACCTGGAAAATTCGCCGGTTTTTATGATTTTCCGGGCCATTTTTGCCGATTTTCCCTCGGAATCTTCAAGCGGAATTATCAGGGCGTTGAAATTGAACTGTGATGGGCGCCGGCGCGCGCCGCACCGGATAGAAATGTGGGCTTTTGGGTATGAAACTGACGATCGAACGGACCAATCTTTTACGCTCCCTCGGGCATGTGCAAAGCGTGGTCGAACGCCGCAACACGATCCCGATATTGTCCAACGTCAAGATCGAGGCCGACAGCGAGCAGCTGTCCCTCAACGCGACCGACATGGATCTCGACATCGTCGAGAGCGTCGCCTGCGATATCTCGACGCCGGGCGCCACCACGGCGCCGGCGCTGACGTTCTTCGAGATCGTCCGCAAGCTGCCCGACGGCGCGCAGATCGAACTTGAAGCGCCGGGCGACGGCAAGCTGACGATCCGTGCCGGCCGTTCGCGGTTCACCCTGTCGTGCCTGCCGACCGAGGATTTTCCGGTCATGACCGGCGGCGAGTATGCGCACACGTTTTCGCTGGCCGCGGGCGATCTCAGGGAACTGATCGACCGTACCCGCTTCGCCATCTCGACGGAGGAAACCCGCTATTACCTGAACGGCATCTATCTGCACGTGTTCGACCGTGACGGCACGCCGATGCTGCGCGCGGTGTCGACCGACGGCCACCGCCTGGCCAGCGTTGAGCTGCCTTTGCCGGACGGTGCGGCGGGCATGCCCGGCGTGATCGTGCCGCGCAAGACGGTCGGCGAAATCCGCAAGCTGATCGACGAAACCGGCGACGACGTGGAAATTTCCCTGTCGGAGGCGAAGATCCGCTTCTCCTTCGACGATGCGGTGCTGACCTCGAAACTGATCGACGGCACCTTCCCCGATTACCAGCGCGTCATCCCGACCGGCAACGACAAGGAAATGACGGTCAGCCGCAAGGCGCTTTCCGACGCCGTCGACCGCGTGTCGGCGATCTCGTCGGAGAAGTCTCGCGCCGTCAAGCTGGCCATCGGCGGCGACACCCTGTCGCTGTCCGCGTCCAGCCCCGAGAACGGCACCGCGCAGGAAGAAATCGAAATCGGCTACGGTCTCGACGCCATCGAGATCGGCTTCAACTCGGCCTACCTGCTGGACATCGCCCGTCAGATCGACAGCGACACGGCGATTTTCCAGCTTGCCGACGCGGCCTCGCCGACGATCATCCGCGGCGCCGACGATGCCGGGACCATCTATGTTCTGATGCCGATGCGGGTTTGATGACAAACAGCGTGGACGGGCAGTTTTGACAGGTATAGCGGCCATTCCCCGGAACGCGGGCGCCGAGGCGGCGCCGGCCGGTGAAAATGTCCCTGCAGATGCGCCGAATAATGCGCCGCGGCACCGTGTCGCCGTCATGCGCCTGACGCTCACCGACTTCCGCAATTACGCTGCGTCGCGCCTGCATTCCGACGGCCGCAGTCTGGTGCTGACCGGCCTCAACGGCGTCGGCAAGACGAACATTCTCGAAGCGGTCTCGTTCCTGGCCCCCGGGCGCGGTCTGCGCCGGGCACGGCTGGGCGAAGTGACGCGCACCGACGCCGGCGCTGATGCCCCCACTGAGGGCCGGAGCTGGGCGGTCGCCGCCGATATCGACGGCCCCGACGGTCCGGTGACCATCGGCACCGGGCTCGATCCGGAACCCGGGGCCGTGCGCGAACGCCGCGTGGTGCGTATCGACGGCGAGGCAGGGCGGGCGCAGAGCGCGCTCGCGGAATATCTGGCCGTGGTCTGGCTGACGCCGCAGATGGACGGCCTGTTCATCGAAGGGCCGGGCGCACGCAGACGGTTTCTCGACCGTCTCGTCTATGCCGCCGATCCGGCGCACGCGGGACGGGTCAGTGCCTACGAACAGGCGATGCGCGAACGTGCCCGGCTGCTGTCGGAATACGGCGCCAACGCCGACGCCGTCTGGCTGGACGCGCTGGAAGCGACGATGGCGGAAAAGGGCATGGCCGTGGCCGCCGCCCGGCGTGACATGGTCGGCCGGCTGGCGGCATTCATCGACGCCGGCACGGAAGATGCCGGGACCCTGTTTCCGGGCGCCGAACTGGCGCTCGGCGGCGGACCGGAAGGCTGGCTCGACGAGATGCCGGCGCTGGCCGCCGAGGAAAGACTGCGCCTGCAGCTTGCCGACGACCGCCGCCGCGATGCCGCCGACGGGCGCACCCGCTCGGGGCCGCACCGCACGGACCTGGAGGTCCGCCATGCGGAAAAGCAGCGTCCGGCGGCACAGTGTTCGACCGGCGAGCAGAAGGCGCTGCTGATCGGCCTGGTGCTGGCGCATGCGCGGATGCAGGGTGTGGAGCGGGGTGCGGCGCCGATCCTGTTGCTCGACGAGGTGGTGGCGCATCTCGACACGGAGCGCCGCAAGGCGCTGTTCGACCTGATCGACGGTTTGAAATCGCAAGCCTGGCTGACCGGCACCGATCCCGGCCTGTTCGACGGCATGCGCGGGCGGGCGACGTTCTACTCGGTCGCCGACGGCGCGATCCGGGCAGAAGCCTGAGGAAGTTAAAGCAAGAACGATCCCCGCGCTGTTGGCGGGGTGGAAACGAAGAACGGAAAGTACAAGACCATGAGCGACGAAATCGAAAACGAAACCGGTCCCGAAGCGGACGTTCCCGTGCCGCCGGGTGTCGATCCGGCAGCCTATGGCGCCGACCAGATCAAGGTTTTGCGGGGTCTCGACGCGGTCCGCAAGCGGCCCGGCATGTACATCGGCGACACCGATGACGGCTCGGGGCTGCACCATATGGTCTACGAAGTCGTCGACAACGCCATCGACGAGGCGCTGGCCGGGCACTGCGACCTGGTCGAGGTGACGCTGAACGGCGACAACTCGGTCAGCGTGTCGGACAACGGCCGCGGCATTCCCGTCGACATCCACGCCGAGGAAGGGGTGTCGGCGGCCGAGGTCATCATGACCCAGCTCCATGCCGGCGGTAAGTTCGACCAGAATTCCTACAAGGTGTCGGGCGGTCTGCACGGCGTCGGCGTTTCCGTCGTCAACGCGCTGTCGGACTGGCTGGAACTGAAGATCTACCGCAACGGCAAGGAGCACTTCGTCCGCTTCGAACACGGCGAAACCGTCGAGTCCCTGAAGATCGTCGGCGACGCGCCGATGACCGACAAGGGCAAGCCCCTGACCGGCTCGGTGATCACCTTCCATGCCTCGTCGGACACCTTCACCAAGACCGAATACGATCTGGCGACGCTCGAACACCGCCTGCGCGAACTGGCGTTTCTGAATTCGGGCGTCGCGCTGCGCCTTGTCGACAACCGCAATCCGCAGCCGGTCGTCGTCGACATGCATTACGAGGGCGGCCTGATCGCCTTCGCCAAGTACATCGACCGTTCCAAGGCCTCGATCATCACCGACCCGGTCGCCGTCACCGGCGAAAAGGACGGCATCACCGTCGAGGTCGCGATGCAGTGGAACGACAGCTATCACGAAACCATGCTGTGCTTCACCAACAACATCCCGCAACGCGACGGCGGCACGCACCTGGCCGGTTTCCGCGGCGCGCTGACCCGGACCATCAACAACTACATGTCGTCGGGGCTGGTGTCGAAGAAGGAAAAGGTTTCGGTGACCGGCGACGATGCCCGCGAGGGCCTGACCTGCATTCTGTCGGTCAAGGTGCCGGACCCGAAATTCTCGTCGCAGACCAAGGACAAGCTGGTCTCGTCGGAAGTCCGTCCGATCGTCGAAAACCTGGTCTCCGAGGGGCTCGACCGCTGGTTCGAGGAAAACCCCGCCGAGGCCAAGAAGGTGCTGACCAAGATCGTCGACGCGGCGACGGCGCGCGAAGCGGCCAGGAAGGCCCGCGAGCTGACGCGGCGCAAGGGCGCGCTCGATATCTCGTCGCTGCCGGGCAAGCTGGCGGACTGCCAGGAAAAGGATCCGGCCAAGTCGGAACTCTTCATCGTCGAGGGTGACAGCGCAGGCGGGTCGGCCAAGCAGGGCCGTGAGCGGGCGTTTCAGGCGATCCTGCCGTTGCGCGGCAAGATCCTCAACGTCGAACGCGCGCGCTTCGACAAGATGCTGTCGTCGAACGAAATCGGCACCCTGATCGCCGCGCTCGGCACCGGCATTGGGCGCGAGGATTTCAATATCGACAAGTGCCGCTACCACAAGATCATCATCATGACCGACGCCGACGTCGACGGCAGCCACATCCGCACGCTGTTGCTGACGTTCTTCTTCCGCCAGATGCCGGAGCTGATCGAGCGCGGCTATCTGTACATCGCGCAGCCGCCGCTGTACCGCGCCAAGCGCGGCAACAGCCAGGTCTATCTCAAGGGCGACCGCGAGATGGAGAACTACCTGTTCGACACCGCCATCGACGAGGGCGGGGTGTTCATCAACTTCGAGGGCCACCAGATCGCCGGGCCGGACCTGCGCACCCTGGCCGAGGAAGCGCGCTACGTGAAGACGCTGCTGGAGCGGCTGTCGAACCACGTGCCGGTGTCGATCCTCGAACAGGCGGCGATCCTCGGCGCGCTCAACCCGGAAATCCTCGCCAATCCCGAGTACGGCCTGCAGGTCGCCGAATACATCGCCAAGCGGCTCGATGCGCTGGCGCCGGAACACGAACGCGGCTGGAAAGGCATCGCACTCGATGACGGCGGGCTGGAATTCAAGCGCATGCTGCGGGGCGTCGCCGAGACCCACGTCATCGACGGCGCCATCATGCGCTCCAAGGACGCGCGCCAGCTCGACGAGATGGCCGGCAAGCTGCAGAAGAACTACGCCAAGCACGGCACGCTGGAAAACAAGGACAAGAGCTATCCGATCACCGGGCCGGTGGCGCTGGTCGACAAGGTCACCGAGCTGGGCCGCAAGGGGATTTCGATCCAGCGCTACAAGGGGCTGGGCGAGATGAACCCGGAACAGCTTTGGGAAACCACGCTCGATGTCGAGGCGCGCTCTTTGCTGCAGGTCCGCGTCAACCACGTCGATGAGGCCGAGGAGGTTTTCTCGACCCTGATGGGCGACGTCGTGGAGCCGCGCCGCGACTTCATCCAGGAAAACGCGCTGAAGGTCGCCAACCTGGACGTGTAGGGGCGCCGCCGCCAGCGGTGAGGCATGCGATACTGCTACGTCTACATACTGGGTGAGATCGGCGGTGCCCGGCCGCGCACCTACGTCGGCTGGACCACGGACATCGACAAGCGCCTGGCCGAGCACAACGCGGGGACCGGCGCCAGGTCGACGCGCGGGCGCCAGTGGCGGCTTCTTTATGCCGAGCGCTACAAAACCCGCTCGGACGCGCTGAGCCGGGAGTGGTATCTGAAACGCGACCGCGCGCTGCGGGCACGGCTCCGGGAAAACCTCGGCGGCTAGCGCCCCGCGTCCCCACTATCCGCGTCTACTCCGTCCATATTCCCGCCGTTCGCGGTTGCCCGCCAGGGCGGTAAAAACTTCGGTCCTTGGTCCAATGTAGATTACGCGTCATTAGCATTTGATCAAACGGTCTTGGAGTTTGAACCAGGTTGATGTCTCAGTATTAGGCACGGGCAGGGACTGTCCGTCATCAAAATCTTTGGGCCAGTTGATCGCCTGATTTAACGGAGGCT